>JBDSZL010000033.1:0-49272 GCA_039925145.1 Vicinamibacterales bacterium
GAGATCGGTCAGGAGCTGACCGGTGGCCGTCTGGTCCGGATAGTACGACCGGTTGAAGAACGCGATGTGCATGGAGAGGCCGGCGCCGATTAGCGCTCCGTCAGGCGCATCATGAGGTGCTCGGCAATGGCTTCGGGATTCTTGGCCTGGAAGTACCAATCGGCGGTCCGGTGTAGACCGTCCATGAACTTCACCTTGGGCTCCCAACCGAGCAGCGTTCGAGCCAGCGAGTTGTCGGCCACCCGGTTCAGCGGTCCGGTCGGCATCTCGGGGTGCAGCTCGATGCGCGCATCGTGGCCGGTATAGGCCAGCACTTCACGCGCAGCATCGATCACACGTGTACGCTCGGTGGTCCCGAGGTTCACGGCCGTGCCATCGTCAATCTTCTCCGCCGCGAGGATCGTGCCGCTCACGATGTCGCTGACGTGTGTCCAGTTGCGAATCTGCTCGCCGGTACCCCAGACGACGTAGGGTGTCTGCTTGACGAAGGCGCGGGCGATCATCGCGATGACGGCGTGGTTCTCGTGCCCGCGGTCGCCATATACGGTGAAGTAGCGGCAGCAGGCCGACTTCATGCCAGTTTCCGCGTAGTAGGCGCGGAGTGTCATCTCCGCCATGAGTTTGGCCCAGCCATACATGTTGTCGGCGTCGTAGGGCGGTCCGACCATGTCTTCCGTCAGATAGAGGATCTCACCAGGGTTGGTCTGCAGATGATTCGGGTAGACGCATCCCGACGAGGCGTACACCACCTTGCCCACCCCGGCCTTACGCGCCGCGGCGAACAGCATGCCGTCGAGCGTCAGGTTGGTCGCGCACGCCACCTGGTGCAGGTCCACGTAGCCACGCCCGCCGTGATCGGCCGCGAGGTGGAAGACGAGGTCCATCCCGCTGACGGCCTTCTCGACCGTCTGCTGGTCGAGCAGATCGCCTTTGACGAACTCGACCGCGCCGGATGCGATGTGCGCCTGGATGTTCTCGAGGTGCCCGCTGCTCAAGTTATCCACCACGCGGACGTGCGCGCCGCGCAGCACCAGCGCGTCGACGAGATGCGATCCGATGAAGGACGCCCCACCCGTCACCAGTGTCTTGCACGTAGACCAGTTCATTGTCGTCTCCCTGAAGTTGAAGTCTTTTGGCTAGTGATGCGGAGCGTCGTCATGCGAGCACTCCCACCTGTTCGGGCGCCTGCGTTCGCGGCTGGCGCGCCGTGGGTTTGGTGATGACGTGGTGGCCCAGGACGAGGACGTCCATCCTCGTGCGCAGGAAGCAATCCAGCGCCTCGGCGGGCAGCTGCACGATGGGCTCGTTCTCGTTGAACGAGGTGTTGAGCAGGATCGGGACGCCGGTGCGGCGTTCGAACGCGCGAATGAGCCCCCAGTACTCCGGGTTCGCCGTGCGGCTCACGGTCTGAATCCGCCCCGAGCCGTCGACGTGAGTCACAGCCGGGATGCTCGCCCGCTGTTCCGGCCGGACCGGGTACACCTGGACCATGAACGGATCGGCCACTGCCCCGACGAAATACCGATCGTAGGCTTCTTCGAGAATCGACGGCGCGAACGGCCGGAACTTCTCGCGGAACTTGATCTTTGTGTTGATGATCTCGCGCATGTCGGCGCGCCGAGGATCGGCCAGAATGCTGCGGTTGCCCAGCGCCCGAGCGCCCCACTCCATCCGCCCCTGGAACCAGCCGATCACGAGCCCCGCGGCAATCTGCTCCGCGGTCCAGTCGTAGAGTGCCTGGTCGTCGTCGATCGTCCGCACCTGGCAGGCCTGTGTGCGGAGGTCATCGGCGCGTCCCGACAGCGCGGTCGCCATCGCCTCGCCCTCGAATCGTGGTCCCCAGTAGCCGTGCGTCATCACGAAGCTCCGTGGCTGCCGGAGCACCTGATTCCACACCCAGTACGCGGCGCCGAGCGCCGTGCCGTTGTCGCCCGACGCCGGCTGGATGTACACGTGCTCAAAGGGCGTGCGCTCGCGAATCTTCCCGTTCGCGACGCTGTTCATCGCGCACCCACCCGCCAGACAAAGCGCCGGCACGCGCGTGCGGGCGTGCAGACCATTGAGGACGTGCAGCTCGGCTTCTTCGAAGACCGCCTGGACGGACGCCGCTAGCGCCTCATGCCGCGCGAGAACCGGCTCGCCCGGATACCGCGCCGGCCCGAGCAGCTGTTCGAGCTTGGGACTGTACACGCGGTCGAGCTTCGGCTCGCCGTCTTCCCACGTCATGCCGGCGCCACCGGTCCAATGCTGAAAATACGAGAGGTCCAATTCGAAGCGGCCGCCAGCGCCGAGATGCACGAGGCTGCGAATCGGCTCCACGAAGTCCGGGCTGCCGTACGGCGCGAGGCCCATCACCTTGAATTCGTCACCGAAGCCCATGAACCCGAGGTACTGGGTGATCGCAAGGTAGAGCACGCCAAGCGAATGGGGAAAGAACGTCCGTTGCAGCAGCTGGAGTTTCGAGCCGCGGCCGTGAGCCCACGACGTGCTGACGAAGTCGCCGAAGCCGTCGATGGCCGCGACGGCCGCTTCGTCGAAGGGCGAGACGAAGAACGTGCTGGCCAGATGCGCGGGGTGATGTTCGACCCAGTGCACGGTGGGGCGAGGCTGCGTCGGGCGCAGGCCCAGGGTGTCAGCGACGCTCTGGGGGATTGTGCCGACGCGCCGGTAGTTGGCGGCGCGGTCGCCTACCAGCCGCGAGTCAGGGCGGTGCTGCAACCCGAACAGCACCTTTCTCCAGAGGTGCGCGCGCGGGTTTCTCGAAATCGCTACATGCTGGATCTCCGAGCCGTCGATACCCGCCATCTCCAGGCAGGCCCGGATGGCCGTCGAGGGGAACCCGGCGACATGCTTAATCCTGCGGAAACGCTCCTCTTCGACGGCCGCGACGAGCTCGCCGTCGCGCACGAGCACGGCAGACACGTCGCCGTGATAGGCGTTGACTCCGAGTATGTGTACGCGTTTCACCATAACTGCACATGACTGCACGAACGACACGCCGCGCCCGTTGCGGTCCCCATACAGATAATCGGCCGTACGCGCTTCAGCCTGTGGGGCTGGAGCGCTTTGGGGCTTGGGGCTTGGGGCTTGGGCGACTTTAGCGTTGGGTGTCCGAGGTCGCCGCAGACTGGGCCGCGTCTACGGGCGCGTGGCGGGGCTCGGGCTCGCCGCGCAACTCGAGAATGTTGATGTCGACGAGCAACCGGTACCAGAAGGCCTGCAGCACGTGAAAGATGAAACCCTCGCGCCCGTCCAGAAAGCCCAGCCGGAACACGTACCGATACATGAAGTACAGACACGGCCGAACAAACAGCGGGCACCTGGCCCACACCTGCTTGAGCCACTGCACCCGCGCGTCCGGATGGCCCAGCAGGGCCCGCCACGAGACGGTGCGCCCCCGTCGGCGCGCGTGCAGTTCCTGACGTGCCTGCAACACGGCGTACCGGTTGTGTTTGGCCGTCCAGACGGCAATCTCGGCTTCGTTCCTGTTGTCTTCGACGAGATCGTGTCCCAGGTTGCGGGTGTTCCCGCTGACGATGAAGTGATGATCGACGAGATCGGCTGCGTCCATGGTGACCGCGCTCTTCCGAAAGAGCTTCAGCAGATACTTGGGGTAGTAACCACCGTGACGGATCCAGCGGCCGCGGAAGATTTGACGACGGCTCATGAAGAAGCCCGTGACCTCGGCGGGGACACCGGCGCGAAGTGCGACGTCGATTTCCTGGCGGAGCTCCGGCAGCAGCCGTTGATCGGCGTCGAGTGCCAGCACCCAGTCCGTGGTGATGGGTAACTGCGCCAGGGCCCACTGCCACTGTCTCGCGTGCGTCTCGAACGGGTGGGTGTAGACCGACGCACCCAGGCGCTCGGCAATCTCAATCGTGCGGTCTGTGCTGCCCGAGTCGACCACGAATACGTCCGTCGCCCAATCGGCCATCCCTGACAGGCAGGCCTCGAGATTGCGTTCTTCGTTATAGGAAAGCACGACCAGCGTGACCGGCAGGCGCGCCGCCGTGTCTCGCCGATCGCTCACAGGTCCACCCCTGTGGATTCGAGCCACGCACTGAGGGCGACAAGCGCCCACGGGCGCGCCCAGGTCGTGGTGCCCGAGCCCTGCAGAAATCCACTCCAGAGGTTGGAGACCGCGTCGCGACGCATGAACGAACGACCGCCCAACCCGTCAGGTCCGAGATGGTGCGCGCAAAATGGGCCGAGTGCCGTACGCATCCAGAGATCGAACGGCAGCACAAACCCGCGCTTCGGTCGATTCGTACACACCGCAGGCAGCGGCTCGCCCAGGCTGTCGATCAGCAGTCCCTTGGGAATGGCGCCGAAGTCCTTCGCCGCGTCGGGCAGGCCCATGAGGTGTTCGACGAGACGATGATCGAGCAGCGGGACTCTCACCTCGAGCCCGTGCCGCATGCTCATCTGGTCCGTATCGCGCAACAGGACATCGTGCATATAGGTGCGCGCTTCGGCGTATGACACACGCGACATCGTGCCGGCAGCAGCTTCCCCCGCCATGGCTGATTCGAGGAGCGCCTCATACGGATCTTCGACCCGGGTCGCCGCCGCCCACGCCTCGGGTGAGAGCAGCGCGGCCCGTCTCTCACGAGAGAACAGCTCGCGCAGCACGGGATACGCCTGGGCCAGGGTTCCGTCACTCTCGAGAAGGGCCGCGGCCTTCGAAGTCGCAACAGTGTCTGGTCCAAGCGCGCGCATCGTGCGGGACGCCGCGCGACGGAGGACCCGCGGCGTGTGACGCCAGGCGCGGCGGTACCCGGCAAGCTGTGACAGGCGCCTAAACGAGGGGTAGCCGCCAAAGAACTCGTCCCCGCCGAGGCCCGAGAGCGCCACCTTGATTCCTGCGGCGCGCACGGCGCCCGAGACAACCGATGCATTGACGCCGTCGCCGCTCGGGTGATCGACCGTTGCCATCGCGCTCACGATGTGCTCCTGGGCCTGCGCCTCGGACAGCACCACTTCGGTATGCTCGGTCTCGAACGACTCCGCCACCGCGCGGGCAAAGGGCGCCTCGTCGTAGACAGTTCCCGGAAACGCCACCGTGAACGTGCGCGGTGTGACGCCCGTTCGACGCACGAGCGACACCAGCGCGCTCGAGTCGATCCCTCCCGACAGGAACAACCCGACCGGCACGTCGCTCACCATGTGGCTGCGCGCGGATCGCAGCAGCAGGTCTCCCACCGACTTGCGCGCCTCCGTGCGTGACTGCTGACGGGCCGCAACCGCAGCGGTGCCAAACAAGTCCCAGTAGGTGCGCCGCGTGGCCCGGCCGCTCGCATCCAGCCGGACGATGGCTCCAGGCGGCAGCATCTCGACGCCAGCAACGAGGGTGCGTGGCGACGGGACCGTTTGATAGCGCAGGTACTGGTCGACGGCCGCTCCGTCGAGGCGGCGCGGGACGACCCCGGAGGCAAGCAGTGCCCGGACCTCGGATGCGAAGAGCACACCGGCATGGTGGCTCACGTAGAGCGGCTTAATGCCGAGCCTGTCGCGCACGAGCCGAAGGCATTGCTGCCGCCGGTCCCAGAGCGCAAAGGCAAACATGCCGTCGAGGCGACTCACGACCTCTTCGCCCCAGACTTCGTATCCGCGAAGGATCACTTCGGTATCGGAGTCCGAATGGAAGGCGGCGCCACGCCGCTCGAGATCGGCGCGGACCTCCCGATAGTTGTAGATCTCCCCGTTGAATGTGATCCAGATCGAACCGTCGGCGCTGCTCATGGGCTGCGCGCCGCGCTCCGACAGATCGATAATGGCCAGCCTCGTGTGTCCAAGCGCAACCTGGCAGCGATCCTGCGCGCGATCGAGACCGGCGACCTGCTTCACGCCGCGTCCATCAGGCCCCCGATGAACCAACGCCGTCGTCATCCGCTGGACCACGGCGAGGATGTCGCGACCAGACGCCATGCTGGACGGAAACAGCGCGCCGGCAATCCCGCACATCAGCGCGTGGCTCCCACGGGCGTCCCGGCTTGCGCGACGGGACGGATCGGTTGGTGGACGACGGCTCCGCGGATGGCGTTGTAGACCTCGATCAGCTGTTCACCGACGCGTGCCCAGCGGAACTGATCGGCGTAACTGCGTGCGGCCCGCCCGCGCGACCGGCACTCGGTCTGCGACGACATCGCTTGTCCGAGGCCGTCCACAAAGGTCTCGCGGTCGGCCACCCACCCCGCCCCGGCAGCGAGAATATCGCCAGCCAGATTCACCCCGGGACTCGCGATCACCGGTACGCCGCTGGCCATCGCCTCGACGAGCGCGAACCCAAAGTTTTCCTGATGCGACGGGAGCGCGAACAAACTCGCCTCCCGGAACATCCGTTGCCGGGCCGGTCCACTCACCCATCCGGCGAACGTAATTCGATGCTGCGCCTGACCCGAGTTTGCGAGCGCGCGCAGTTCGTCGACCTCACCTGGCTCTCCGTCGCCGGCGATCTGCAGTGACCACGGGCCGAGCCGGTGATACTCCGCCAGTTTGTGGAAAGCGCGAATCAACACGTCGACGCCCTTCTTCGACTCGAGACGCGACAGAGACAGCACGTACGGCGCCGACAGGCTGGCCACCGCTCGAGGCTCGCAGAACAGGTCATCAGAAACGCCGAGCGGCACCACGTAGCCGGTGGGAAGGCCCGGCAACGCCCCCTCCGCCAACCTCATTTCCTCTGTGCTGGTGTAGTGCATGCCCCGAGCGCGCTGCAACGCGGCCCTGGCGCCAGCCGCAAGGAGCAGTCGTTTTCGAAACCCATGGTGCGCAAGGCTCCACGGGTCAAGGGTGCCAAGGGGTCGCACGAGATACGGAATACGTCCCGCGCGGCACGCTCGGGCCGCGGCGAGACACGCATGTGAGAACACCGCGTGGATATGAACGAGGTCGAACTCTCGTACGTGCTCGTGCAGCCATCGCGCGAGGGCCGGTGAACGCTTGAACGACTCGCTGTGCGTGCGCGGGAACATGATGGCGGCCACCCCGTCCCACGTCAGAACCTCGCCGCAGCGGACATCGAGGCGGCCTGGGCCATCGGCGTCGGTTGTCGCGACCAGCGTGGAGATCCCGAGCCCGTTGAGGGCGCGGCAAATGCCCGCCGTGGCGACACTCGGTCCGCCGTACCGCGCGGCCACGGCTGGAATCACGTGCAGGACGCGCAGAGCGCTCACCGGCGCGCTCCCGGCGACAGTCGATCCCGCGCACCAGCGACGAGCGACAGCAGTCGCGACGCAAAGCGGTCGTAGGTGTATTCGGCCTCGACCAGGTCGCGGCCGGCACGCCCCATGGCATGTCGGCGCTCAGGATGAGCCAGCAGTTCGACCAGACGCGCGGATAGACCCGGCACGTCATCCTGATCGACGAGAAGCCCCGTCACGCCGTCGCGTACGACTTCCTGCCCGGCGTCCTGGCGCGATGCGATGCACGGCAGGCCCTGTGCCATGGCCTCCAGGTACACCAGACCGAATCCCTCTCCACGACTGGGCATCGCGAACAGGGCCGCGTCGCGATAGAACGTCGACCGGGCGTGGGCGGAGATGAAACCCGTGAACGTCACGGCATCCGAGATGCCCAGCTCTCTCCCCTTCTGCTGCAGGCGTGCCACATCGTCGCCGCCGCCGACGATGACAAGACGTGCGTCGGGCATGACCTGGTTGACGGCCACCCAGGCCTCGAGCATCTGGTCGTGGCCCTTGTATCGCTCTGCGGCCAGCATCCGACCGACCATCAGCACCATCCGCTTTCGAGGCGCGCTCCAGTCCACGGCCTCGAGCGTCGCGTCGTGCGGCAGGGCCAGCGGACAGACCGCGATTTCTCCAACGCTCGGCGTCGAGGCGCGCACACGCGTCGCCGTGTGGTGCGAATTGGCGATGAGCAGAGCTGCTTCCTGCACGACGCGGCGCGCCGCGGGGCCGAGGGGCGCCCATGCCTCTATGCCGTGAAGGAACAGCGCATAGGGTCGTCTGAGACCCGGCGGTACAAACGCCTGAGCCTGACCGAGCGCGAGATGCGTGAAGAACAGCCAGTTGTCCTCACGCGCCAGTTGACGCTTGAGCAGGGTCATCCCAAAGCGCACCTGGGTACTAAAGTGGGGCCGTGTGGTGTGAACGCCGGCAGATGTCGGAAACAGCGTCACAAGCTCGGCTGCCGGCCATGCTTCGTGTAGCGCTTGCCAGATCGTTCTGGAAACCGCCGCGATGCCACCCCCTTCTGGGCTCATGGTCACGGCTGCGACCATCGGTGCCGCCGAAGGCAGGCCAGCCAGGCGAGGTGCTATCGATCGCTCGGAGGAGATCGATGCGGTCAGCGTTGTCACTTAGGGTAGCGCTCCATCGTGAGTGACGACGCCCCGCGGGCGTTGAAATCCCCCCATGCGCTCGAGGACACCGTGCGCAGAGTTGGCCAGTACTCCACATGCGAGCGCGGCGAGCATGGTGGCCGTGACGTCGACAAACGAACCGCCAACCTGGAGCAGAGAAAGTCCTGGCAGGTACCAGAGACAGGCTCGCTGCACGTTGCCCTGCCGCAAATGCCATCCCGCGCGTTCGTCGAACAGAAGCACCACGCCACCGAGCACGACGAAACCAAGCAGGACTCCGATGGTGCCGAAGTTGACGTAGAACTCCATCACCTCGCCAATCCCTACGCTCGTGTCTTCCGCGAACTGCATCCCGGTGTACTGGCTCACGAGATCGCCACTGCCCGCGGCCACCACCTTGTCCGGCCAGAACACCCGGGGAACCAGCGCTAGAGCGGCGTCGACGAGCGTCGTTCCGTGTCCGTATGGCGCGAACCCGTTACCTATCCACACCGCGGCCCGACCGACCAGGTAGTTCTGATTCAGCCGATCGTCCACCCGCGCGAGGTGCGCATCGTCGAAGGGATCGAATAACTCGATGCTGCCGAGCGTCTTTGTGACCACGGCCAGGCGATCGGCCACCGTGGCGCCATTCCAGACCGCCTCACGAATCTCCCGGCGGTCGCGCATGTAGGTCACGTAGAACGACATGGCGACGTATGAGAGCAGCACGCCCGCAACGAGCAGCACCCAGCGTGGGCGGTGCCATTCGGCGACGAACGCCACCACCATGACGAGCGCGGCGATGCCGTAGCTCAAGTAGCCCTGCGTGACAATCGTCACGAGCGGCAAGAGTCCGGCCCCCGCCAGCCAGATCAGCCGACGGGACGGGCGCGCATGCCAGACGAGCAGACACAGACCGAAGATCGCGGCACTCGACCCGGCTGAGGCCAGTCCGCCAATCGACGGCAGGTTGCGCAACGGCGTGAGCATCGCCCCGTACAGCAGCACGCCGACACCGACGTACAGCAAACCAATCCGTGGTGTAACGGCAGGCAGCGCCACCTCGACATCGTCACGCCGACTCCGCAGCGCGCGCGACATCAGCACGACTCCGATGCCAAAGCCGACCAGCGCCACAAAGGCGATCTGCAGCCCTTTGCCGACGTCGTCTCGGTCGAGTCCTGTGTACCAAGGCATGACGTAGAGGGTCGCGGCCAGCCAGTGCAGCGACGTGAGGCTCACGACGAACGCTACAACCAGTCCCATGCCGCGTCCCTCACGCCAGCGATGGATCACAATCGCCGCCGCCAGGACGATCCAGGCGACAACCAGACTACTCACAGGTCTCCTTCATCGCTGGCACCCGGACGGTCGATCGATCGCGGCTCCCGACATGCGCCAGCGCGTCCATAGTGCCGGCGACTGCCGCGTCGCAGCTGTAGCGGGCGATCCGTGCATGAACGGCATTGTGAATCGCCGCGCGACCGTCTCTGAGCCGCGCTGCGAGGGCCGACATGCTGCTGGCCAGCGCGCCGACATCACCAACGGGATACGTGAACCCGGTGTGGACGCCGTCGATGAGGTCCTCTGCGCAACCGACCTTGTCACTGACGATGGCCGGCAGACCACACGCCATGGCCTCGTTGACGACGAGTCCCCACGTTTCACGACCGTCCGATGGCAGAACGAGGCAGTCTGCGGCCGCGTAGCACGCCGGTATCTCCGTTTGATTGCGGAACCCCAGAAAGCAGAGATCCACACCGGCGTCACGTGCCCGCGCCTCGAGCGCCGGCCCTAGGGGCCCGGACCCGACAATGGCGCCCGCCACACGCGCGCCTGTCCGCTTCAGCTGCGCCAGAGCGTCCACGAAATCTGCGGGACGCTTCTTGTCGATCAGTTTGCCGGCAAACAGGAACAGGGTCGTCTGGGGACCCGCGTGGGTCGCTCGTCGCACAGCCGCTGCCGCACCGTTCGTTCGCGCCGCTGCCGCACTCTGCGCAAACCGTTCGTTCTCCACGAAGTGCGGTGTGAAGAACAGGCGCGCCTCAGGCACGCCGTAGTGGCGTAAATAGCGGCGATTTGCGGCGCCCACGTACAGGTGTGCGTTCATGCGCGTCAGCCACCAGCGATACGGCAGATACTTGCCAGCCGAGATGAGTGGATGCCGCGGGGTCTCGAGGTGCGAATCGCCCCGCATGAGCAGCGGTATGCGGAGCCGCTGCGATGCACGAATGGATTGCACGTAGCTCTTGAGGTACCAGCCGTTCACGATGCATGCGTCGAACCGTCCCTGTTCGAGCCGCTCGGCGATATCCGGCGTGTCGCACCCTGAGAAGACATCGACACTGGGACGCGAGGCCTTGTTGATCAGCCACTCGTGGGCATACCCGTCGAGCAGCGGCAGGTCCCATTCGAACTCGTGCCCGAATCCCGCGGCCGACTGTCCCTGGGCGTCCTGTTTCCACGCGAAGAAGACAGTGAGGTCCACCTGCTGCGCCAGCGCGCGGAACCAGGGTGCCTGGTACTGAATCGGGTGGCTCGTCACCACCGCTACCCTCGGCATGGCACCATCGCCGTCCGCACGTCGCGGCTATGAATCACTCGGTCGAACAGCTCGCACTGCTGTTCGGCGAGCGCGTGTGCCGAGAACGTCTGGTACAGCGTCTCGTCGAGGGCCGAGTAGCACGGCAAGCACTCGAACAACTCGCGCAACTGTCCCGCCAGTGCCTGCGCCAGCCCAGCGACGTCCGGCCGGCTGGAGAACGTCACGAGCGGTCCGCAGGCCGAACGGCGCAGCAGTTCGACAACCGGGCTCGACTCGTGCAGCACCGATACGATCGGACGGCCGGACAGCAGGTAGGGGTACACCTTCGACGGGCTGTACTCCGGATCGGTGGAACCGAGCAGCACAAGGAAGTCGGCGTCGACCAGCAGCCGTAACCCATCGAGGTAGGCCATGCGCGCCGGGACCTCGTGGACCAGTTCGGCCACTCCTTCCGACGCCGCCACAGGCGCGAGGCTGCACATGCCGGTGGCGCCAGGGGCGTAATCGGTGCCGACAAAGTGCAGAGGACCCATCGGCGCCGGCGTGTCTGCGCGGCGAAGCAGCCCAAGAGCACGAAAGAGGATGCTGGCTGCCACGGCCATGTCGGTGCCACCCCGGCCGAGCGACACGCCGTGCGGGCCGCGGGCGCCCGCCGTGAAGTAGGGATTGTTCCAGGAGCGCGCCGTCGCCACGGCGAAGTCTTCGATGGCGGCGCCGAACGGAATGGTTCGGCACGCGTCCGACGCGATAGCTGGATATCGGAGCCGGAGGGTGTCGATATAGCCTGGCGATACGGCAATCAGCCCGTCGACCTTACGCATTGTGAAGGCTTCGAGCCAACCGTGGAGTTGCCGGGCGCCCTTGTGTTTCACCGACCCACGCGCGGGCGGCGCGTCCACGCGCCAGGGGTCCTGCATGTCGAGGACATACGGCACGCCGAACAGCCGCTTCCAGATTCTCCCGAGCGGCATCGCGGCAAACATGGTCGTCGAGAAGTAGACGAGGTCCACGCGATGTTGGCGGATGGCGGCTGCTCCCGCACGGCACAATTGTGGCCACGCGCGAAGCGCCACGTTGCCCACACCGAACATGCGCGCAAGGCGCACAGGCATGGCCGACACCGAAATCACACGCAGCCCGGCCGGAAGCGTGTCGACCAGTTCGGGCTCGCACAGATCCTCCTGCATCGCCGCATCGACGGTCAGGACAATCGGCTCCCATCCGAACTCAGCGAAATGACGAACGCTGATCCGCGCCCGGTGGCCATCCGCGGCGCTCACCGGTGGGAAGTGGGGCGCGACGATGAGCACGCGCTTCATGCGGTGGTGCCCACGGTCTCGCACGCAGGCGCCGTGCTGCTGGCAACGCGGGTCGCAGGTCGTACCTGCAGCACTCGCTCCACGACAGCGAGAAATTTCGTTCGCTCCAGCTCCCAGTTGAACGTGCGCGTGGCATGGTCCCAGGCGGCGCGGCGCGCAGCGGTCAGCTGGGCGCGGCTGGCGACCAAGCCCCGGAGGATGTCAGCCAGGTGCGCATGATCGCCGGGGTGGTACGTCCAGCCGGCGTCCGGCGTCTGCCGCATGATCCACTCCTGCCCAGCGGTCCGCGTGGCGATGACCGCAGTGCCTGCGAGCAGATACGTGAAGATCTTGTTCGATATGGCCAGGTCGTTGTTCACCGTGCAGCCGGGCTCGACTGCCAGTCCGACATCGAACTGGGAGGCAAGCGACACCATGTCGTGGGGTGCCGCTGGCGCATGAGCGTGTATACGCTCGAGTCCGACGCCCGCACGTCGGGCCACTTCACCAAGGACCGCTTGATAGCCTGCCGCCCAGGTGCCGCGGAGGTGCAGCTCGATGCAGGCGTTGCCCACGCTGCCCATGGCCCGGACTGCATCTTCGAGTCCACGGTCAGGGCCAATGGTTTGCGAGAACCAGTAGAGCGTCAGCGGCGTCAGCGACGAAGTCGTGACTGGCTGGGCGCCCTGGCGATCGCCGAGGCAGCCGACGTTGAGCAGGCACTGCGGCGGGCCCACGCGCGAGAGCGGCTGGTACGCGTCTGCGATTCCTGGGGCCGAGGCGGTGATCGCATCACAGGCCGGCAGATAGTGACGCT
This sequence comes from Vicinamibacterales bacterium, assembly GCA_039925145.1. Classification (GTDB taxonomy): domain Bacteria; phylum Acidobacteriota; class Vicinamibacteria; order Vicinamibacterales; family SCN-69-37; genus JBDSZL01. The sequence continues at coordinate 12,966 of JBDSZL010000033.1, forward strand.
CGACACGCCGTACAACCCGACATAACGGATCGAGCGACTCGCTCGGGAACTGACCGCTGTGGAAATCCTCGGCGTCGAAAGCGACCTTCGCGCCATGGCGCCGGGCCGCTCGCACGGCGGCGGGCAGCGCGCCGAGATTGTGGGCAATGTACAGATCCGCTCGGTGGGCCATCGCCGCGCGCGCCAGCTCCGGAGCCGGGCGTGTCAGCGCGTACTCGACGCACCGCATGGGTGCACGGGGCAGGCGCGAGAGCCGCAGCGAGATGTGCTGTCGTAGACGTGACTTCCAGAACAGCCAGCCTCCCGCGTCGCGTCGCCAATCCACCAGCTCGAAGTTCCACGATCGGCCCGGGAGCAGCAGCCGGTCAGCGTCGATGGCCCAGGCGCCGGCTGATGCACCGACAACTTCCACGGCATATCCCGCGGACGACAGCGCGTCGGCCTCCTTCACCAGCCGGGGATTGGTCGAGGGCTGTCCCGTCGTGACCAGACACACGCGGGGCCGGCTATCGGGCATCAGCCACCTCACGAGCCTGCGTCGGCTCGCGCGCCGGCGCCACGATCTCTCGGTACAGGGCTTCGTACGCGTCTACCAGCACGGGCGCGCTGAACCGTGCCGCGGCCGCTTCGCGGCAGGCGCGACGCGATAGTTCTCCGATGCGTGCCACAGCCGCCACCATGTCGTCCGCATCGCTACACACCCAGCCCGTACGACCGTGCTCTACAACTTCACCGACGGCGCCCCTCTCGAGCCCGATCACGGGCGTCCCGCACGCGAGCGCTTCGGCCATGACGATACCGAAGGGCTCGTCCCAGAGTACGGGCATGAGGAATGCGGCGGCAGTCGACAGCAACTGACTCTTCTGCGCGTCGTCGACGGCGCCCACGTAGGAGACGTGCGTCTGGTCGACGTGTGGGGCAATCTGCGTGCGGAAATACGCGCGAGACTGGTCGTCGTCGGGCACATTGCCGGCGATGACGAGACGCCTGCCCGCGCGCCGCGCGACGTCAATCGCGATGTGGGTTCCCTTGATGTGCTCGATACGGCCGAGAAACACGAGCGGCGCATCGGCCGGCACCTCGTTGGCGAAGTTGTAGCGACCGAGCGACACGGCATTGTGGATGACCCGCCACTTCGCCAGGTTGGAGACGGTATTCGCCAGGTAGCCACTGCACGCCGTCCAGGTGATGCTGCCGCGAGCAAGCCTTGATGCCAGGCGAACGCTCGAGGCTGTGACTTCGCGCTGATACGACATCACCTTCGGCACGCGATCGGGGAGCACCGGCAAGAGGTAGGCGACGCGACTGAAGCTCTGAATGACGTCCGGCTTGAACCGGCGTGCGGTTCTCGCGACGAGGGCAGCGTGGCTGAATGTCTCGAATGCCCCGCGGCTGGTCCTGCCGGGATACGGCACGAGCCGCGCTGGTACGACCGAGTCGACGTGCGCGATCAGCGTCACGTCGTGCCCCTGGTCCACGAGACCGGTGACCAGCAGATCGATGATGCGCTCGATGCCGCCGTACAACCGGGGCGGCACGGGCAGCTCCGGGTCGGCTGTCACGAGGATCCTCAGGGCCTTCATACCTCAGGCCGTCGCTCTCTCGAGGCGTTCGGCACCCATAGCGGCGCCGATCTGGCTGCTGAAGGATCGTCTGAAGTCCTCCCACGTCCAACGGCCGGCGGCGGTCAACGCGGCGTCACGCATCTCGAACAGCAGATCTGGATTGGTAAGACACCAGTGCATCGCACCAGCCAGCGCATTCACGTCGGCTGGCGGCACGACAAATCCTGAGACGCCTGATTCAATCCGATCGGCCGCCCCGGCGTTGGTCGTCGTGATCACGGGCAAACCACACGCGAGCGCCTCGGTTACGACCTGCCCGAACCCATCGGCGAGCGTCGGCAGCACGAGGACGCTCGCACGCAAGTAGGCGGCGCGCAGTTCGGCGGCAGACACGAGCCCATGAAACACGAGCGACGCACCGGCCCGGCCTTGGCGCGCGCGGTCCAGAAGTGCCGTAGGCAGCAGTGGCGTCCCGTAGAAATGCAATTCGGCGCGAGTCGGCGCGAGCCGTTCCCATGCTTCGAGCAGGTGATGCGCGCCCTTGTGGATTGCAATCGATCCGGCGTACATGAACGTCGCGACGGGAGGCCGCTGTTGCGGTAATGCCGACCTCAGCACCGGCGTTGGACCTCCGAGCGGCACCGTGAGGATTTTGGTTGCCGCGAACCCTCCGTCTATCAGCGTCCGTGTCGTGAATGTCGAACCGGTGACGATCCACTCCGCCATGTCGCCTTCGCGATCCCGTCGCGCGTCGCGTGCCTCGGCGAGCACCGCCAGGTCGCGATCGGACTCGCTCTGCAGCTCAGGCCACGCGGCACATTCGGGATCGACCCAGCGACGTCGGGTCCGGTGATGCGGGCTGAGGAACGCCACAAACCCTGGCTTTCCCAGGCGGCGGGCTTCGGTCAGCGACGCCAGCGCACCAAACTCGACCCCGAGGTACCCGCCAATATCGGGATCACCCAAGCGGCTGGCCGAGTATCCGTCCAGCGCAAGTTCCGCGCGCTCCCACAGCTGGTCCTGCAGACGAGGTCCGGCTCCGGCGAGGCGGACCACCGTTCGTGCCAGATCCCACCGCCAGCGCGCACGAACGCGATCGTCCGGCACTTCTCGGATGGACCGTCGGGCGAGTTGACGATCGAGACGTGGCAGCCACTGGTGAATGCCCCGCCGAACTCGACGAGCCATTGGGTTGCGCCATACGTCGACCGCGCCTGTCACGTACTCGGCGAGTCGGTCAGCGTCGTAGAGTGAGCGGGCCATCTGCTGAACGTGGTCATTGGTCGCCGACGCACCGAGAATCAGGCGCGACGGCAGAGCCGCGGATCTCACCGGAGGGCGCATCATGCAACCGCCGCGGGGGTGAGTTGCTCGTACGTCTGACGGGTTTCGATCGCGACGTCGCGCATGGTCCTCACCACGTGCCGGGGTTGGAGCGCGTCGAGCTGTCGGGCGTCGCAGAGCGCAAGGAGCGCAGCCGCCAACGCCGGTGCATCACCCGGCGGGACCAGCCGCCCGTCGATGCCGTCGCGCACGCGCTCAGGAATTCCACCGATGTTCGAGCCGACGACCGGCAGCCCCCAGGCGTGTGCCTCGAGAACAACCAGCGGTCCGGTTTCGAAATAGATCGACGGCACAGCGAGAACGTCGATGTTGGGATAGATGTCGTCGGGCCTGGCCTCATCGTGCAACACGACATTCGCGTGAGCCGCACTCATGGACGCGATGGTCTCGCGATACTGCATCGCTTCTGGAGTTCGCGCGATTCCCCACACGTGAAGGTCGACCGCGCTGTTGGGCCCGAGTGACGTCACGGCCTCAACGAGCACATGCAGGCCCTTCGTCTCGTGGTAGCGCCCCACAAAACCCACCCTCAGTCGCTCGTTGGCGCCACGCTGACGCTCGGCGCGGCGATGGATCGGCAGTCGGTCCACCCCCTGCGGGCAAATGACAATGCGGCTCCTCGGCACCCCGTTACACGCCACGGCGTCGGCTTCCCAGCGCGAGAGCGTCACAAGGCGATCGGCCGTCGTCGCCAGTTGGCCAATCAGTTCACGACGTGTCTCGTGGGCGAGGTTGGCCATGAGTGGACGCTGGATGACTCGAGGAACGAGCCGGCCGCTCGCATACCGAGCCAGAAGCGGGGGCACCAGCGAGAGTGCCCTTCCTACTGCGACGGGCAGCCCCTGTTCCTGGAGCCGGCATGCAGTGCAGGGCTGACGCTGCAGATCTCCGTCGCACGGCGCCGTCCCGAATCGCATGAACGTCCCGCGCGCGCAGATCAGACCGGGAAGGTGAAGTGTCAGGAGCGTGCTGGCATCCCGCGTTTTCGCAGCCTGCAAGTGCGGAAGCCCCATCTCCGATGTCAGCGAGTGCAGGTCGACGACATCGGGTTTCACATCGTCGAGCAACGCCTCCCACCCTGGCGGCGCGGTACGACCCAACGAGAGACGTCCGTTATCGTCAATGCCGAAGCCCTGAAAACGCCGGACGTCGATGCCATCGACTTTGTAGCGGGCATCGGCCGAAGTATTCGCGATCGGCGCGGCGATGACGACCTCGGCGCCACACGTCGTGAGCTCGCGGGCCAGGCCGCGCACGTACATCTCGCTCCCCCCGAACGCCTCGGGGAGATACCAGGCAATACCAAGCAGCACCTTCACGTGGCCAGCCCGGCAGCGTTTTTGAGGTGGCGCCACCACAGGGCGACCTGCTCGGCAGCAGGATAACCAACCACAGTGGAGAGGGCCCGAAGGCTCGCGGGCCCCTCGGGCAGGAACTGGGGCGTCAGACGCGTGATACGGCCGAACACTTCACCGAAGCGCGCGCGATCGGTCTGATAGAACGGCCGCGCGACGTGCGCGTACACCTTCACGAGCGCGCGACGTCGATCGTCGTCGAGCGTGCCTTGCGCAAACCAGCGATCGTGCAACTCCGCCGCACTGCGATAGCAGTCGCCGAGGAAGGCCGATGGATCACGCCGCGACAGGGAACCTGGCAGGACGCGGTACTTGAGACCGACCTCGGTCACGTGACAGAACCTGGCGCCGTGAAGCGCCGCGTCGAGCAGGAATCTCGCGTCCTGGATAATCGGCAGGTCCGTGCGCCAGGGGCCGATTCGATCGACCATGGTGCGCCGGTAGAGGACAGCCCCCGGCGGCCACCAGGCATCGGTCAGCAGGTCGACGTCTGGTCGCTGCCCCAGGGGTTCGCCGCGAATCTCACCTTCTCTGAACGTGCCGTCCGCCGCTGGCTCCCAGCGGACCCAGCGTGTCAACGCGACATCTGCCTCTGTCTCACGCAGCATCGCCATGCGAGCCGCCAGGGTGCCCGGCACCAGCAAATCGTCCGCGTCCAGATACTGCAGGAACCCGCCACGCGCGGCGGTCGTTCCCGCATTGCGGGCTGCGCTCACACCGAGCGCCGGCTGGCGGATGACGCGGATTCTGGGATCCAGATCTGCGACCTCTCCGCTGCCGTCGTCTGACCCGTCGTCGACGACAACGACCTCGAGGGTGACTCCAGATTGCGTGAGCACTGACTGCAGCGTCTCGGGTAGCCACCGCGCGGCATTACGGCACGGAATGATGACTGACACGAGCGTCGATGCGACCGTGGCGATCGCGTCAGCGCGCGGGTCAAAGACGTTCGACATCGGCGGCACTCACCAGCTGGAGGCGATCGTCGGAAGCCTCGGTCGCAATGTCGAGGTGTGCCGCGATATTCAGCACGCCAGCCCATTCATCCTGTGGATGGGCCACCGGCGGCACGTCGAGTCCAAAATCCGGCACTGCGGTCCACTTCTCGAGCAGTCGCCCGCCGGTGAGATTGTTGCCGCCATCGAAGAGCGCCACGCTCAGCCGGTACATCCCGGGACGCAACGGCAACTGCGGGAGCGTGACGTCGAGCACCGGCGAGCCGGGCTCCAGCTGCAATGGCTCGAACGCCCAGCCTGCGATGACGGCGTCCTCGTCGTTCAGGATGCTCAGGCCGAAGTGTCCGTTCCGCACCGGCCTGTCGAGGGCGAGGTGTACGCGAATCGTGAAGGGCACGGAGGAGTCCGTCAGCACGTGGCCCCCGGTGGCCAACTCCCAGCCACGGAAGCACGGGCCTGTAGCGCCCCCCGGGGTGAGCTGCGTGGAACCGGCTTCGTAGGCACGGATCGTCGGGCCTGCCGGACCGGCCTCTCGCACACGTCCGCGATCGAGCCAGATGACCGTCTCACACAGCCGTCGAATCTGGCCCATCTGGTGCGACACGAGGAGCACCGTTCGGCCTTCCATGCTCACGTCTCTCATCTTGCCGAGGCACCGCCGCTGAAACTCCGCGTCGCCCACCGCCAGCACCTCGTCGACGAGGAGAATGTGCGGCTCGAGGTGCGCGGCCACGGCAAACGCCAGACGCATCTGCATGCCACTCGAGTAGTGCTTCACGGGTGTGTCGATGAAGCGCTCGACACCGGAGAACGCGACGATCTCGTCGAACTTGCGGAGAATCTCACGTCGGCGCATGCCAAGAATGGCGCCGTTGACGAACACGTTCTCGCGGCCGGTCAACTCGGGGTGGAACCCGGTGCCCACTTCGAGCAGCGATCCCACTCGACCTCGGACGACGGCGTGTCCGGTGGTGGGCTCGGTGATGCGAGACAGAATTTTGAGGAGGGTGCTCTTGCCTGACCCGTTCCGCCCGATGATGCCGACCACCTCGCCGTCGGCAATCTCGAACCCGACATCGCGTAACGCCCAGAGGATGTCCGGACCGGCAGCGCCAGGAGCCGGGCCCGTACCCCGACGCAGTGCGCGCAGCGGCGTCCGCACGGCGTTCACGATCACATCGCGCAGCGTGCCGTAGGGTGCCCGCTGCCCCAGCACGTACTGCTTGCCGAGGCCCTCGACGCTGATGGCGACGCTCATCGGTTACACCACATCCGCAAAGGTGCGCTCGGTCCGCCGGAAGTACAACAGCCCGCTGACGAGAATCACGAGAACAGCGATGGCCGAGACGCCGAGCGTCGCCTGGGGCGAGGGGCCGCCGACGAGCGCCCACCGGAACCCGTCCACCACACCCACCATGGGATTGAGGGCGTAGACGCCGCGCCAGGCCTCTGGCACGAGCGCGCTTGGATACACCACCGGCGTCGCGATGAGCCAGAGCTGCGTGAGAAAGGGCAACGTGTAGCGGATGTCTCGATAGCGCACGTTCAACGCCGACAGCCAGAGGCCCACGGCAATCGCGACAGCGACAGCAAAGATGGCCCACAGCGGCACGGTCAGCGCCGCCCATCCGGGTGCGATGCCGTAGTAGGCCATCAACAGGAGCAGCACGACGAACGACACGGCGAAATCAGCGAGTCCCATGCAGACAGCCGCGATGGGCATGAGCAGCCGGGGGAAATACACCTTGGTGAGCAGCCGTTGATTGGCCACCACGCTGTTGCTGGATTCTGTGAGTGCGAACGCAAAGAGCTGCCATGGCATGAGTGCGCAGTAGACCAGCACGGGATAGGGCACACCACCGGTCGGAATCTTCGCGAGCTTGCCGAAGAAGATGCTGAACACCACCATGGTGAAGAAGGGCTGCATCACAGCCCATGCGACGCCGAGCGCGGTCTGTTTGTACCGCACCTTCACGTCACGCCACACCATGAAGTACAGGAGCTCGCGATACTCCCACAGTTCACCCAGGCGCACGGGAATCCACCCGTGTGCTGGTGCAATGCGATAGACCGGCAGCTCGGTTGAATGCGCTGGATTGGTAGAGGAGACCGACATGGAGGGAGCCCCCCGCCTCGTCTGAGATCAGACGAGGCGAGACCGAAGATGGCGCGTGTACGAATGAGCGGCCGCGGGAGGCCGCAGGGCGGGAGACGGCACTAGACGCGCTTGGGAGCGCGCTGATAGTAGGTTCCGTATTCCTTCCGGTAGTACGGCGCGTAGTAGTACGAGTGCCGTTGGATGTGAACCCGGTTGAGCACGCCGCCGACGAACTTGGCCCCGGCCTCGCGCAACTGATCGACGGCCGTGGCCGCCGTCTGGCGCGGCGTCATCTCGGAGCCGACGACGAACAGCACGCCGACTGACGCATGCGAGAGGATGGCCGCGTCGGTGACCGGCATGACCGGCGGCGCGTCGATCACGACCCAGTCGTACGACTTCTTCAACTCGGTGAACAGGTCCCTGAACTTCGGGGAGCCGAGCAGTTCCGCCGGGTTCGGCGGAATGTGACCGGCGGCCAGTACCCAGAGGTTCTCGGCGGAAGTCGGTCTCGCCGCTTGCGCCACCGAGACCTCGCCGATGAGCACATTGGACAGGCCGGGCTCCTGTGGCCGGCCAAGGGCTTCGTGCATGCGCGGGCGGCGCATGTCGGCGTCGATCACCAGCGTCCGCAGACCCGCCTGCGCCAGCGTGATCGCCAGGCTGCTGGCCACGAGCGTCTTGCCCTCGCCAGGCCCGGTGCTGGTGACGACAACGGCGCGCCCGCCTTCTTCGGCGGAAGAGAACAACAGGCTGGTACGCAGAGAACGAATCGCCTCTGAAAAGTTGGGCGGGACGTCCCCACTCAGCATGGGCACTTCGCCGCCGCCATCCGCGCCAGGCACCGCGGGAATCATGCCGAGGAGCGGCAGCCCGAGATACGTCTTGATCTCGTCGGGCAGTTTGATGCGGCTGTCGAAATACTCGACGCCGAAGGCCAGCCCCAGGGCCATCATGAGCCCGAGAAAGGCGGCGGTCATCAAGTCGCGACGCGTCTGCGGCAGGATGGGATACTGCGGCACCTCGGCCCGGTCGATCACCTGCACGTTGCTACCCTGGAACTCGCTCGAGACCGTGTTCTCTTTCGAGTGCTGCAGCAGATTCTGATACAGCTCCCGGTTGCCGGCGGCCTCGCGCTCGAGGACGGCATACTCCATCTGTTGCCGATCCACACCGATGGCTTCGCCCTTCTGGGCTTCGAGCGTATGCTGCAAGCCCTCTTCGCGCGCGACAGCGGTACGGTAGCTGCTCTCGACGCCCTGGACGACCTTCTCAATCTCGACCCCCAGCTTGGCGTCGATGTCGGTGATCTGCTTCTGCACATTCATCATCGGCGGCGCGTTCTCGCCAAACCGCGAGGCGAGCTGTGCGCGTTCTTTCTCGAGCGCGGCCTTGTCGCCCTTGAGCTTCTGCACGAACTCGTTGCTCATGACGGCGGGAAATGACTCGGACTGGCCCTTTTGCTTCAGGACCTTCAGCTGGGTGAATTCCGCTTCGCGATCGAGGCGCTCGATGCGCGCTTTGACGTACTCGCCATTGACGGCGGTCAGCTTCTGCACCGCGATGTTCTGCTTGTCGTCGACCGAGACCGTCCGGTTCTGCTCCTTGTATTCCTGGAGCCGCCGCTCGCTGACTTCAACGCTCTTGCGCTGTTCCTCGAGCTGCGTCTGGAGCCACTGGTTGGTCTCCTTCGATCCCTCGAAGCGGCTCTGCACCGTTTGCAGGTTGTATTGCGTGGCGAGCTCGTTGACCGCGCGCGCAGCGTAGGCTGGGTCGGCCGAGCGGAACCGAAGATCCACGAGCAGCGAATTACGGATCGGCAGCACGGTCAACTGCCCGAGAAACCCGTCCACTCGACCGCCGAGCGCCACATCCTCCGCTTCGGCTGCACCAGCGGGAGCGGCCTGCGGCGCCGGCGCGCTCTTGACCAGCGACAGGACGCCGGACACGGCGGCGTTAGCCAGACCCGTCAGGCTGAACGAGAACGAAGGACCCGCGGGCACCTTCTCGACCTGACCGGCCGTGGCCAGGGCCTGTACCGTCCGCAGCGCCAGCGCACGGCTCTGCAGAATCTTGTACTGGGTCGGATAGAAGTCGTCGTTGTACCAGGACTGCCGCTCCTGCAGCACGTTGTTGATCGAGGTTGCGCGGCGGGCGTCCTTCTCAATCAGCAGCTGGGTGCGCGCCTCGTAGATGGGCACCGTCCGCAGGCTGCTCAGCGCGCCCGACAGAAACAGCACCAGAAAGCCAGGAATGGCAATCCAGCGCCGCTTGTACAGGATTCGCAAATAGTCCGTCGGATGGCGTTTGGCAGTCGCGTGCCGGGCTGAGGCAGCGGAGGGAGCTGACGAAGTGGTCATGGGTATGGGGCCTAGAAGATTCGCGCGTTCACGATGATGGTGTCACCCGGCTTCACCAGCGTTTCCATGGTGACCGCCTTTACTTCGACCGGCTTTTCCTTGCCTGGGAACGGCCGCAGGATCTTGATGCCCCGGGTGGAGCCCTTTTCGGTGACTCCGCCGGCCAGCGCAAGCGCCTGGCGCAGATTGGTGCCGGTCTCGATGCTGTAGCCGTTGGGGGCTCGCACCTCGCCGGAGATGAACACCTGCTGGGCCTTCTTGACGAAGACCTGATCCCCGTCCTGCAGAAGAATGTTGCCGCGCAGGTTGCCGGCCTCGAGCTCGCGCAGGTTCACGGCCAGCTGCTCGTCGCCGCGCACGACCAGCACTTCGTCGGACGCTTCAGGTCGGCGGCCCCCGGCGCGAATGACCGCGTCGAGCACGCTGATCTGGCCCGCGAACGTAATGGCACCCTGTGTCGTCACGGCGCCGCTCACCGTGACCCGTTTATTGGCCGTCTCCTGGAAGTCGATTGACACCTGGGGGTTGACGAGGAAGCCTCCGTCGCGGAGCCGCTTGGCCAGCTCGGTCTCGAGCTCGTGGGGTGTCAGGCCGGCCACTTTCAGCTTCGCGCCGATCCAGGGAAAGTCGAGCACGCCTTCCACATCGATGGAGTACTGGCGGGTGAGCTCATCGACGCCCCAGACGGTGATCTTGATTTGATCCCGAGCGCTCAATCGCGGCACTGCCGACTGTTGAGCCTTCGCGCTGCCGCCCGCGATCAGCGCCGCCAGCACGAAGACACCTACCCGGCCGAAAAAGTTAGAAGCCATACGTCACAGTTCCCCCCACGCGCGCTCCCGAGTAGTTCCGTGCAGTCATGATCGATCGCCGTTCCACATGCGCGATGTCCACTCCGAGACGCATGGCCGATCGCAGGTGCCGGCCCAGTCCCGCGCCGTAGACCACCACGCGATCGCGGCGCTCCACCGGCGCCGGGCCGGCTTCGCCGGTTCTCACGATCGCCTGGTAGTCGAGGACGCTACGGCCTGCCCGTGCGACGACATCCCACGACGTGCCGATGGCCTGCGTGACGGACAGCTCGCCGCCGGTCAGCAGAAAATACGGCTGGGCCTCCTCGATGGAGTAGTCGAGGTCGCGAGTCAGCCGCACGCTCAGGCGCGTGAGCTCGCGGAGCACGTAACCGGCGTCGACCTCAGCCACCACACCTGTGAACCGCGGCAGCATCGGGTCGTCGCCCGTAAATCGGCGGACCCCGACAAACCCCTTGCCCGAAATCAGCGCCGCCGGCTTGAGCTCGAAGCCGGGAACCACGCTGATGCTTCGGCTATCACGCAGACTCGCCTGTCCAAATCGCGTGCGTCCTGCGGCGGTCCGCAGCACGAACGTCGTGAGCGGCGTCAGGCGGTAGCGGAGCGATGCCTTGGCCTGCCGTTCGGTGCGATCGAGGACGTTCGCAATCTGCACGTCGCCCGAGTCACCCTGCGCAAACGACAGTCGCCGCTCACCCGCTTCGAGGACCACTTCCAGCCGCGCGCCAGGATTCAGCGTGATTCCCGCGCCGGCGCGCCGCACGTGCTGGCGAACCCGCGTATCGATTTCGAGATTTGGCCGCTGCCGGGTCTGGACGTATCCGAAATCGAGCCACGGCACCGCACGTGCCAGCCCGAGTTCAACTCGTCCTTCCTGGCTGAGGTCGAACGACCTCTGGCGGGCTGCTCGTCGGAAGTACGTCCACCCGCCGGTGGTCACCGAGCTGATCGTGCCGCGGCCCACGCGAAGCCAGGCGTCAGCGCTGGGGACGACGTGCGCGGTGAAGTCGCGCTGAGGAGTGGCGGCGTCGTTGAACACGTTGGTGTCGACGCCCATGTCGCGCAGCGCGAACTTGGGATCGAGGGCGAGCGGCCCGTAATGGATGCGGGCGTTGGCCGCCGCTGCCTGGGCAGCGGTGGTCTGCGCGGCCGCCACAGCGGCCGGGACGAGCGCCGTGAGGCACCCGAGAACGCAAAGGATTTTATGAGACACGGGAACCGCTGTTGGCCTGCGCTCGCGAACACCCGGGATGGGTGGCTTGAGCGCGGCCTGACGTGAAGATCGAGCGAGAAACGAGCGCCGCCGAAGCGGCGACGCTCGCAGGTGGTCGCGCCTGGCTTACTGGCTGGCGCTGCGCGTGGCGACGGCGACGGCCGCGGCCGTGCCGGCGGCGGCCGTCAACAGCCACAGGGCCGCTGGCGTCTTGCCGCACGAGATGTTCACATCTGTCTTGCTGGTGAGCCCCGTGCTCAGCGCGTAGGGACCCTCGGTGCAAATCACCTTGCCCTGCTTGGTGAGCTCCACGAGCAGCTTCCGGGACAGCTGGACGTTGTTGAAGGAAAACTGCGCCTGCGCTGACAGCGCGACCGTTCCTACGACCTGTCCGGTGCTTGGGTCGCGCAACTGGACCGAGTACTCGGTATAGGGCTGTCGTGCTTCGTCCGTGGCTCTGCCGGCGAGAACGCCATTCGCCTGCTGCGCGAGCGCTGGGGAGATTCCAAATGCGAGCAGCGTTGCGAGACTTGCCGCCAAAATCCGTCGGGTGGCCATGTTCTTATTGCCCTCTCATGCTTCGTCGCACCGGAACGGCGCGACGTCGACCCTGTTACGGGTCACTGAACGTAGATGCGATCTTCGGGCACGGCCGATCTCCTGTCAAGGAGTGGGCAATCCAAAATGTATCGAAATCTCAAGGGAAAAGTGCCATTTCTGATACAGCGGCCAAACATGCGGCTAACGGCGGGCCGAGAGCAGTGTGCGCGAGACGTTGAGCTGGCGCACCTTGCGGTAGAGGTTCGTCCGCTGGATGCCGAGGGCCTTGGCCGCCTCGCCCACGCGGCCATGATGGCGCAGCAGCACGGCGCTGATGCACTCGCGCTCGAAGCGCGCCTTGGCTTCGCGCAGCGACAGGCTGGTGTCGATTCGCGCTGCCATTCCATCCAGCCGCGCATATTCGAGGACGTCTTCGAGCTGGATGATATTGGCGCGCACCGACCGCACGAGCGCCTCGAGCACCCCCCGCAGTTCAGAAGCATTGCCTGGCCAGGGCAGCGCAGCCAGGAGCGCCAGCGCCGACCGGCTCAGCACTTTCACCGGCACCTGCTGCTCTTCGCAGAGGCGTCTCACGAAGGCCACGACGAGCAGCGGAATGTCCTCGCGCCGGGCGCGCAGCGACGGCATGTCGATGCGGATGCCGCACAGCCGGTCTGCCAGGTCGCGCCGCAGACGCCCATCCGCGACAGCCCCCTCCACGTCGCCGTCGATGGACGCGATTGCGCGGACGTCGAGTTCGACCACACCGCGGCGGTCTGGCAGCGCGGCTTCGCGGTCGCGCAGCAACCGCGCGAGCCGCGCCTGCACGCGCGCCGGCGCATCGAGCAAGTTCGGGAGGAAGAGCGTGCCGCCTGTCGCGCGATACATCGCGCTGTCGGCCGTGAGTCGTTCGGCGGCCGCACGCGGCGCGCCCGCGTCCCGTCCGTCCGACCCGGCACCGAACAAGTGCGCTTCCAATTCGTGCGGTGAGGTCGTGGCGCAGTCAGCCACCACGAACAACGGCTCGGCGGCACCGCCGAGCGCGTGGATGGTGTGTGCAACCAGCCGACGGCCGGTCGCCCGTTCTCCCGACACACAGACGTTCTGCCGAGAGCGCGCGGCCGTGCGCATTTGATCCAGCACCTGGCGCATCACGTCCGACTGCGTGACCAGTGCGTCGGGCGGCGACCCGGCCGCCAGTGCAGGCAGTTGCTCCGCATTGCCGCGATCCCGCGCATTGGCGATGAGCAGCGCGATGTCCTGGCTTTCGAACGGCCATGGCAGCAAATCGGTGACGCCCGCGTGGAGCGCCTCGGCCGCAATGGCCGGGTTGGCGGGATCCACGACGCCCACCAGCGCCACGGTGGCATGACGCGATCGGATGAGCCGAAGCGCCGTCAGCGCCGCACGGTCGTGGGCGAGATCGACGATGACGAGTGCAAAGCGACGTTCGGTCAACAGCCGGAGGGCTTCGGCGATGTCCTGCCCGACCACCACGGCCGTGCCGAGGCGGGCCAGCCGTTCAGCGACGGCGAAGCGCTGACGGGCACTCGGTTGCACGTAGAGCACCTGCGGCGAGCCGGCAGACTCCTGCGCGACCGTCGGCGGCGGTGCGGCAACCGCCGCCACGTTCATCGCGTGCCTCCGCGGCCCGCAGGCGGATCGACGGGCGCAGACTCCGGCACGAGGACGAACGTGCCGTCACCATCGGCATCGGCTTCCACCCGCGTCACCCCGCCAGCCTCGGCATACGTCAGCCGACGGTCCGCGAAGCCTTTGCCCGTCAGATCCAGGTCGACCAGACGCAGCACCCCATGCTCGTAACGTTCCCACTTGTCGGGCCGGCCGTCGCCGTCGGTGTCCTCCTCGACGCGGGCAATCTCGCCGGCCACGTAGGTCTCGCGGCGGGTAATCGCCGGCCCGGCGCCGTTGGCTTCGTCAGCGCGCTCGATCAGCGGCTCCGTGGCCGCGGGTCCGCCGGCCGCTGTCACGGCACCGGCTCCGTAGTACTCCCAACGGTCGGGGCGGCCATCGCCGTTGCGATCGATTTCGATCCGCTGCAACTGCGAACCGTCCATGAACGCCTTCGTCTCGGTGCGTCCGTCACCGTCGCGGTCCGACAGAATCTGCTCGAGCCGTCCGCTCGTCTTGTTGTAGATGGGAGTGACGCCGCTCGGCTCCGCCGTGTCACCGCTGCATCCGCTACACACCAGAGCCAACAGCAGCACACCGGCTGATATCGTCTTACGCACAGGGGATCGCCTCTTCATGGTCTTTGTGGGGAGAGGTGCAGATGAAGCTTCGCCCTCTCACTTACAGGAAGTGCTGAAAACAACGGGAAATTAGCTCGACGGACAGCCGGTCAATCCGCGCCTAACGGACGCGATCCCGCCGGTCGTGCACCGATGTGCCAGAGGCACACCGGGTCTTTCAGCGCGGTCTAGTACCGGCGCACATCGCCGGCGTCGACCTCGATCATCACGCCCTGGCCGATGAGGCCCACCGACACGATGAGTCGCGCGTGCGCTCCCTTACGGACGAGACGTCCGACCACGCCGCGCAGGGGGCCACGCACCACCTCGACTGCCTCGCCCTCCTGAACGAACGGGCAGGGATCGAATTTCAGATCGCTTTCGACCAGCGTGCGAACGCCTTCGATTTCACGATCCGGGATCACCGCCGGACGACCCTCGGACGACAGCAGCGACACAACCCCGGTGCAGAGCCTGACGGCAAGCGAATCGGCGGGATCGATCCGGACGAAGCAATAGCCTGGAAAGAGGGGCCGTTCAATCTGCTTACGGCGGTCCTTCCAATGGCTCCACCGCGTGATGGTCGGCAGGAACGACTCGATGCCCTTGGCGACGAGTTGCTGCTGCACGACGGCTTCGTGTCGAGACCGCGTCCAGACCGCGAGCCAGACCGGGCTGACCGGCGCCACGACGCCGGCGCCGACGGCCTCGGGAGAGAGAGTGCGTACTTCGAGAGCGACGGCAGAACTGGGGGATGCCACGTATTTTGGCCCTCTGTATCAATATCGGCACAAGGCCTCGAAAACTTGAACGACGGCCTCCGGGCGGCGCAGGCTTCCACCGCGACGCACGTGGGCCGAGGGAGCAACGCGTGTGCCACTCCCCCACCCGACCGGGTGCATTTCGCTCACGGCCGAGAATGCGCTCTAAGTGATTCTGATGTCGCGGCTTGGATACACGGGCGCGGCGCGGGGGGCGGCGCAGCTGAAGGCCGCGCACAACCAGGAACACGCCGAAACCGTCAGCGTGCATACGGTTTTCGCCGTAACTGTAGGTCTAGGCCTGCGCGTCGTCGGCCTCATCGGCATCCGCGCTGTCCGCCGACGGATGACGCCGCGCGTACAGATAGGAGAGGCCGAAGATCACGGCGATGAGGCCCAGCGAGAGAGG
The DNA here is from genome assembly GCA_039925145.1 of Vicinamibacterales bacterium. Taxonomy (GTDB): domain Bacteria; phylum Acidobacteriota; class Vicinamibacteria; order Vicinamibacterales; family SCN-69-37; genus JBDSZL01. The sequence goes on from JBDSZL010000033.1 coordinate 28,631, forward strand.
CTTGGGCACCTCCCAGCTCAACCATCCCATGTCATGGGCGTACTCGGCGCCAAGCTTCAGGGCCACCCACCCGATGATGACGAACGCGCCGTCGACGAGCGCCGGGTAGCGTCGGATGAGCCGGATCATCTGCCCGGCGACCAGCCGCATCATGACAATGCCGAGCAGCCCGCCGGCGATCACGACCCAGAGCTTGGGCGACAGAGCGACCGCCACGAGAATCGAGTCCACCGAAAACGCGAGATCGACAAGTTCGACCCGCACCACCGTCGCCCAGAACGCCGACAGCCCGAAAGCGGGGCGCGCGGGCGGCACAGCACGTTGGTCCCCCGAGTTGCGGGTCGCAAAATGTGCGTAGGTCAGGTAGCCGAGGTAGAGACCGCCGCCCAGCTTGATCCAGGCGGCGCGCATCAGGAACGAGGCCAGGAAGACCGCGCCGATGCGGAAGCCAAAGGCGCCGATCATCCCATACCGGAGCGCGCGTCCCTGTGAGCCGCGCGGCAGCCCGAGCACGAGCAACGCGAGGACCAGTGCGTTATCGGCGCTGAGCAGTCCCTCGAGCAGCACGAGTAGCCCGATGGTCAGCAGGTCGGCGTAGTGAAAGTCGATGAGCTACTCCCAGCCACTCAGTATGTGAGAACCGGCGCCAGGCTGTCACGGGATCCAGGCCGAGGACCGGTCGCCATCATTGATATGAGTCGTGTCAACTGATACACTCGACTCGTGGCATGAAGAAGCACCCCGACCTGTATCTCATCAGCATGGCCGCGGAACTCCTGGACATGCATCCGCAGACGCTCCGCAAGTACGAAAGACTAGGGCTGGTACGGCCGCTCCGGACACTCGGCAGCATGCGGGTGTACACGCAACAGGAGCTCGACCGTCTCAAGCTGATCAAGACGCTGGTCGACGAGGCGGGAATCAACCTGGCGGGCGTCCAACGGCTGCTGTCGATCGCCGAGGTAGCCGAGCGGCTGCGTCCGCTGGTCAACGAGCGGGCCCGCAGGCCGTCGTCTGCCGTGACACACCGCAGACTGAGCGCCGAGCTGGACGCGCTCTTTCGGCTGCTGGGAATGGAATGAAACGTCGGGACAGGACCCGTCACTATGGAGTTCAAGGACTACTACGCCGCGCTCGGGCTGACCAAGAACGCGACCGACGCGGAAATCAAGCGCGCATTCCGGAAGCTCGCGCGACAGCACCACCCCGACTTGAACCCCGGCGATAAGAAGGCCGAAGGCCGATTCAAGGACATCAACGAAGCCAACGAAGTGCTCAGCGATCCGGAGAAGCGGCGCAAGTACGACGAGCTCGGCGCCAACTGGCGCGCCTACGAACAGGGAGGGGCACCGGCCGGCGGTCCGGCGGGCTGGGCCGGACCATTCGGCGGAGCCGGTGGTGCGCGCTCTCGGCCCATGACGGCCGAAGAGATTCAGGAGATGTTCGGCGGAGGCGGCGGCGACGACGGCTCGTTTGATTTCTTTCACACCTTCTTCGGCGGCGAGGCGGCTCAGGACGGCGCCCGCAGCCGGCGCGCAGGACGCCCCGCCAAGGGGCGCGATGTCGAGCATCCCATCGATCTCACGCTCGACGAGGCCTTTGCCGGCACCTCGCGTCGCATCGCGATGACGCGCGAGGGGCAGGAGCGGACGATCGAAGTTCGCATTCCGGCCGGCGTCAAGGACGGCGCGCGTGTGAGGGCGGCCGGCGAAGGGGGCCAGGGAGGCCGCGGGGGGCAGGCCGGAGACCTCTACCTCACCGTGCGCGTGTTGCCCCATCGGCAGTTCGAGCGGCGCGGCCAGGACCTGTACCTGCGAATCCCGGTTCAGGTGACCACGGCCGTTCTGGGTGGCGAGGTCAGCGTGCCGACGATTGAAGGCGCATCGGTGCGGTTGAAGGTGCCCGAGCTTACAGCGCAAGGCCGGACGTTCCGGTTACGGGGCCACGGCATGCCTAGTGTCGGGAAGCCGGCTGAGCGCGGCGATTTGTACGCCACAGTCGACATTCAGATTCCCGACGCCCTCTCGGAGCCCGAGCGGACGCACTACCAGGGCTTGAAGACAATCGCGGATCAAAAGCACTAATTCTCACGAAGAGGGCGTGATCATGGACCTGAACAAGTACACCGAGAAGGCACAGGAGGCCATTGTCTCGGCGCAGCAACACGCCGACCGCGAGGGGCACCCCGAGATCACGCCTGAGCACCTGCTGCTCGCCCTGCTCCAGCAGCGCGACGGCATCGTGCCTTCGGTCCTTGGCAAGATGGACGTCGACCCGGGTCGTGTGGTGCCGGCCGTCGAGGCCGCGCTCGCGCGTCTACCCCATGCACGCGGCGGTTCGCAGCCGGGCCTCTCCGCCAGGCTGCGGGCGGTCACCACCGCTGCCGAGCAGTTCGCCGAGCGGATGAAGGACGAGTTCACGAGCACCGAGCACCTGTTGCTGGCCGTCGCCGCCGAGAGCGGCCGGGCGGCCGGCGCCGACGCTCTGAAACAGCACGGCATCACGACCGACAGCGTCCTGCAGGCGCTGACGAGCGTCCGCGGATCACAGCGGGTCACCGATCAGAACCCCGAGGGCAAGTACCAGGCGCTCGAGCGGTACGGCCGGGACCTGACCGAGGTGGCACGCAAGGGCAAGCTCGACCCGGTCATCGGACGCGACGACGAGATTCGGCGGGTCATCCAGGTTCTCGCCCGACGCACGAAGAACAATCCAGTCCTCATCGGCGAGCCCGGTGTCGGCAAGACGGCCATCGTCGAAGGCCTGGCCCAGCGAATCGTCCGAGGCGACGTGCCCGAAGGGCTGCGGAACAAGCGGATCGTGGCGCTCGACATGGGCGCCCTGGTTGCGGGAGCGAAATATCGCGGCGAGTTCGAGGAGCGGCTCAAGGCCGTCTTGAAGGAGGTCGCCGACGCCCAGGGGCAGGTCGTGCTCTTCATCGACGAGTTGCACACCGTGGTCGGCGCGGGCGCCGCCGAAGGCTCGATCGATGCCTCCAACCTGCTCAAGCCCATGCTGGCGCGGGGCGAGCTGCACACGATCGGCGCGACGACCCTCGACGAGTATCGGAAATACATCGAGAAAGATGCCGCGCTCGAGCGCCGCTTTCAGCCGGTCATCGTGGGCGAACCCACGGTCGAAGACACGATCAGCATCCTGCGTGGTCTGCGCGAGCGCTACGAGATTCACCACGGCGTGAAGTTCAAGGATGCGGCGCTCGTGGCCGCGGCCGTGTTGTCGCATCGGTATATCGCCGACCGGTTCCTGCCCGACAAAGCCATCGACCTGATCGACGAGGCGGCATCTCGCCTGCGCATGGAAATCGACTCCATGCCGGCAGAGCTCGACGAGGTCGAGCGACGCATCATGCAGCTCGAGATCGAGCGCGAGGCACTGCGCAAGGAATCGGACACGGCATCCAAGGAACGGCTCGTTCGCCTCGAGCGTGAACTGGCCGACCTGAAGGAGACGCGCACCAGGCTGGCGGCGCAATGGCAGCACGAGAAGGCGGCGATTCAGGACGTGCGAGGACAGAAAGAAGAGCTCGAGCGTCTGCGCAATGAAATGGATCAGGCGCAGCGCGGGGGCGACTACGCCAAGGCCTCTGAGCTGCAGTACGGGCGCATTCCGCAGCTCGAACGTCAGATTCTCGAGCACGAGCAGCAAGCCGCGCCATCAGCGACGGCGACACCCACGGCGCCGCGCATGCTGAAGGAGCAGGTCGACGAAGAGGACATCGCGGAAGTGGTGTCGCGCTGGACCCACATCCCGGTCAGCCGGCTCATGGAAGGCGAGATGCAGAAGCTCATCCATATGGAGGAGCGGCTGCACGCCCGCATCGTGGGCCAGGACGAGGCGGTGGTCGCCGTGGCCAACGCGGTTCGACGCGCCCGGGCCGGATTGCAGGATCCCAACCGGCCGCTCGGCAGCTTCATTTTCCTGGGCCCCACCGGCGTCGGCAAAACGGAGCTTGCGCGCGCGCTCGCCGCGTTTCTGTTCGACGACGATCACGCGATGATTCGCATCGACATGTCCGAGTACCAGGAGAAGCACACCGTCTCCCGGCTGATTGGTGCGCCTCCCGGCTACGTGGGATACGAGGAGTCCGGCCAGCTCACCGAAGCCGTTCGCCGGCGCCCGTACTCCGTCGTGCTGTTCGACGAGATCGAGAAGGCGCACCCCGAGGTCCTGAACGTCATGCTGCAGTTGCTCGACGACGGCCGCCTGACGGACGGCAAGGGCCGCACCGTCGACTTCAAGAACACGGTCGTGATCATGACGTCGAACGTCGGCAGTCACCACATCGCCGATCAGGCCGTCCGGGGCAGCACCGATCTTGGCGAGGGGCTGAAGCGTGAGTTGACCGAGGCCCTACGTCAGCATTTCAAACCGGAGTTCCTGAACCGGGTCGACGACATCATCTTCTTCCACGCCCTGCGACGTGAGGACATCCGCCGGATCATCGATATCCAGCTGACCGGGCTCCTGCAGCGGCTCGAGGGTCGGAAGCTGCGGCTGGAGCTCTCCGACGCCGCGCGGGATCTCATCGTCGAGGAAGGCTATGATCCAATCTATGGCGCCCGCCCGCTCAAGCGCACGTTACAGCGGCGTCTGCTCGATCCCCTGGCACTTGCAGTGCTCGAGGGCAGGTTCGGCGAGAACGACACGGTGCACGTCGATGCTCAAAGCGGCGGGCTGGTGTTAAATAAAGAGACAGAGGCCGAGCGTGCCTCCGGGACCCGGAATTAAATGCCTTCAGACGCGAACCCTCGTCAGCCCCATCGCCGCGGCCCGTTCGGACGCCCGGTCTCTCCGATCTGGTTTGCCGCCGGGCTCTTTGCCCTGCTCCTCATCGCCAACGTCGTCTCGACCCTCTTCCACCAGGGCGAAGATCTGGACTACTCGCAGTTCAAGACGTTGCTCGCACAAGGACGGGTGTCCGAAGCCCTGCTGAGCAAGGACACGCTGCGCGGCAAATACCAGGACGGAGAGAACAGCCAGAAGACCTTCACGACGGTCCGCGTGGAGGACCCGAAGCTGCTCGAGCAACTCGAGGCGCAGAAAGTTCAGTTCTCCGGCGAGATCCAGAGCGCATGGGTCACCGAGCTGGTGAGCTGGATCTTTCCAATTCTCCTCATCATCGGCCTGTGGACGTTCTTCTTCAGACGCATGGGCGGCGCTGAAGGCGGCATCATGTCGTTTGCGCGCAGCCGGGCGAAGATCTACGTCGAAGACGGCGTCAAGGTGAGTTTCTCGGACGTCGCGGGCGTCGACGAGGCGGCAGGCGAGCTGCGCGAAATCGTCGAGTTCCTGAAGACACCGGCCAAGTACACGTCCATCGGCGGACGCATTCCGAAGGGCGTGCTGCTCGTCGGGCCTCCGGGCACGGGCAAGACCCTGCTGGCGCGAGCGGTTGCCGGCGAAGCCAAGGTCCCCTATTTCAGCTTGAGCGGATCAGAGTTCGTCGAGATGTTTGTCGGTGTCGGTGCGGCGCGCGTGCGCGATCTCTTCCGACAGGCCGAGGCGAAGGCTCCCTGCATCGTGTTCATCGACGAACTGGATGCCCTTGGCAAAGCCCGCATGCAGTCGCCCATGGGCGGCCATGAGGAGCGCGAACAAACCTTGAACCAGTTACTGGCGGAAATGGACGGCTTCGACTCGAAGAAGGGCGTCATTATCATGGCCGCCACGAACCGGCCCGAGGTGCTCGACCCCGCGCTGTTGCGGCCGGGACGCTTCGATCGTCAGGTGCTCGTCGACAAGCCAGACGTCAAGGGGCGCGAAGCCATCCTGCGGCTGCACGCGAAGGGCGTTACCCTCGGCGAGTCCGTGCACTTCGAGCGCATCGCGATTCGCACCGCCGGCTTCTCTGGCGCCGACCTGGCGAACCTGGTGAACGAAGCGGCGCTGCTCGCGGCCCGCCGCGACAAAACGGCTGTCGATCGCCACGACTTCGAGGAAGCGATCGATCGACTCGTCGCCGGGCTCGAGAAGAAACGCGCGATGAGTCCCCGCATGCGTCGCATCATCGCGTATCACGAAGTCGGCCACGCCATCGTCGGTTCCGTGCTGCCCGGCATGGATCCCGTTCACAAGGTCTCCATCGTCGGGCGGGGCTTCGGCGCGCTGGGATACACGATGCACCTGCCGACCGAAGATCGCTACCTCCGGACGAAGGCTGAACTGGAGCACGAGCTGGCGGTGCTCCTGGGCGGCCGGACGGCCGAGATGATTGTGTTTGGCGAGATGTCGACAGGCGATCACAACGACCTGTTGCGCGCGACCGATATCGCGCGATCGATGGTGACCGAGCTCGGCATGAGCGAAGCGGTCGGACCGGTGAACCACGAGGGGCGGCGCCGGAGCACGTTCCTCGACACGCCCTTTATCCCCGAGCGCGGTCTCTATGCGGAGGACACCGCACGGGTGATCGATGCGGAGGTGAGGCGGTTCATCGGGACTGCCGAAGCCAGCGCGCTCCGGATCTTGACGGAGAACCGCGTGGCCCTCGATGCGGTGGCGGACTATCTGCTGGACAAGGAAGTGATTGAAGGCGACGAGCTCCGCGGTCTGCTCAAATCGAACGGCACGCAACCGGTGGCGCCCACATCCCAGGATCCGGCCAGCGCCTAGCTCGATTCCCCAGACGAGTCTGCGCCTGCGCTCGCGGCATGGCCGAGCGCGGCGCGTCGTCGCGCACTACCCCATCTTCTGCATCGCGTTCAGGAACTCGCCGTTGTTCTTCGTCTTCCCCATCTTGTCGAGGAGCAACTCCATCGCCTCGACCGGTGACAGCGGCGTCAGTACCTTGCGCAGCACCCAGATGCGGTTGAGATCGTCCTTCGGGATGAGCAGTTCTTCTTTGCGCGTGCCGCTCTTGATGATGTCGATGGCCGGAAACACGCGCTTGTCCACCAGCTTGCGGTCGAGGTGGATTTCCATGTTGCCCGTGCCCTTGAACTCTTCGAAGATGACGTCGTCCATGCGCGATCCGGTGTCGATGAGCGCCGTGGCCATGATCGTGACCGAGCCGCCCTCTTCGATGTTGCGCGCGGCGCCGAAAAATCGCTTTGGTTTCTGCAGCGCGTTCGAGTCGAGACCACCGGAGAGCACTTTGCCAGACGGCGGCGCTACGGTGTTGTACGCACGCGCCAGACGCGTGACCGAGTCGAGCAGGATGACGACGTCTTTCTTGTGCTCGACGAGCCGCTTGGCTTTTTCGATGACCATCTCGGCCACCTGCACGTGCCGCTGGGCAGGCTCGTCGAACGTCGACGAAATGACCTCGCCGCGCACCGAGCGCTGCATGTCGGTCACTTCTTCTGGTCGTTCGTCGATCAGCAGGACGATGAGGTAGACCTCGGGATGATTGGTCGTAATCGACTGCGCGATGGCCTGCAGGAGCATCGTCTTGCCCGTGCGCGGCGGCGCGACGATGAGGCCGCGCTGGCCCTTGCCGATGGGGGTCATCAGATCCATCACCCTGGCCGACAGGTTCTCTGGCGTGGTCTCCAGCCGGAGGCGCTCCTGCGGGTAGAGCGGCGTGAGGTTCTCGAAGAACAGCTTGTTGCGCGCCTGATCGGGCGCTTCGAAGTTGACCGCTTCGACCTTGATGAGCGCGAAGTAGCGCTCCCCGTCTTTGGGCGGCCTGACCTGGCCGGATACCGTATCTCCGGTCTGCAGATCGAACTTGCGAATCTGTGACGGCGAGACGTAGATGTCGTCGGGGCCAGGCAGGTAGTTGTAGTCGGGGGCGCGGAGAAATCCAAAGCCGTCAGGCAGCACTTCGAGGACGCCCTCGGAGAACATGAAGCCGCTCTGCTCGGTCTGCGCTTTCAGGATCTGGAAAATCAGATCCTGCTTGCGCATGCCGGTGGCGCCTGCCACGTTCAAGTCCTTGGCGACCTGGGTGAGCTTCTGAATGCTCATGTCCTTCAGGTCGTTGATGTTGAGCGTGGAGGTCTTCCCCTGGCGCGCCGGATCCGGGCTGGCCGGGGCGGGGGCCCCGGGCTCGGCGGTATTACCATTTTCTTCGGGAAGTTCAGTGACGGCCGATTCGGCAGGCTGCCGCCCTGCGGAGCGCTTCTGTTGATTCGCCATAGCGGTTGGAACGGGACAAGTTGGGGTTAGGTTCTGGGAAATGTTACGGGAGGCACGGCGCACGACGGGCCGCGCTGTTGGACAGACACGCAGACTATAGCACACCAGGGCCCTTGCCCTCAGTCAAATTTAGCTCAGAGCGCCCCGGGAGACTCTCCGACGCCCATTATCGAGCAGGCCACGATCGGCTCGATACCGAGTGCGCGGGCGCGCGCCACGACCTCCGGGCTGTCTGCCCCGGGGTTCAACCACACGGTGAGGACCTTCTTGCGAGCCAGGTCTTCGAGGACCTGCAACCCGACCGCCGGCCGCACGTACAGGCTCGCCTCGTCGATCGGGCCGGGATAGTCGAGCACCGTGGCATACGCCCGTTCTCCCTCCACTTCGGTTTCGCGCGGATGGATCGGGATGACCGTGTAGCCCTGATTTCGGAAGGCTCGAACGGCCTTGTTGCCGAACTTGCGCCGATCAGCCGAAGCGCCGATGACGGCGATCACAGGCATGACGGGATCGTACCACTGGCGCGATCGCGCCGGCCAGCCGTCTTCCGTGTCACAGCTCCGGCGGGAAGATCTTGCCGGGGTTCAGGATGCCGTTAGGATCGAACGCCCGCTTGATGCGCTTCATGAGCGCGATGGTGTCGGCCGAAAGCTCGAGCCCGAGAAACTGCGCCTTCGCGAAGCCGATGCCGTGCTCGCCGCTGATGGACCCTTCGAGCGCGACGACGCCACGGAAGAGGGCCTCCTCGGCGAGGTGACCGCGCCTCACGGCGTCTGGATCGTCGGCCGGCACCATGATGTTGACGTGAATGTTGCCATCGCCGGCATGCCCGAACGACGGAATCGGCAGCTGGAACTCTCGCTTCAACCTGGCGACGAGCTCGTACAGCGCGGGGATGCGGGCGCGCGGGACCACCACGTCGTGGTTCAGCTTGAGGCTCGCGATGACCATCAGCGACCGCGAGATCTCGCGGCGCACCTCCCACAGGCGCTGCCGTTCGGCATCGCCGGTCGCGCGCAGCACCTCGGTCGCGCCGGCCGACATGCAGGCGGCGGCGACACGGTCGGCTTCGGCGGCCACCTGCTCGGGCAGACCATCCACCTCGAGGATGAGCACCGCCTCGGTGCCCTCCGGCGCCAGCGTCCGCACATCGAGCGCCCGAGCCACCGCCTCGAGCGAGTCGCGGTCGATCAGCTCGAGCGTGGACGGGACGACCCGCGCCCGGATCAATGCGCTCACGGCCTCCACCGCACGCTCGATGCTCGTGAACGTTGCGCGCAGGGTGGCTGCCGCCGCCGGCTTCGGAATGAGCCGCAGGATGATCTTCGTGAGTATGGCGAGCGTGCCTTCGGATCCTACGAGCAGCTGCGTGAGGTCGTATCCGACGACGTTCTTCACGACCTTGCCGCCGGTCTGAATCACCTCACCGGTCGGCAGCACCGCTTCGAGGCCGAGCACGTAGTGCCGGGTGACGCCGTACTTGAACGCGCGGGGTCCTCCGGCGCATTCCGCGACGTTGCCGCCGAGCGCTGACTGCCGCAGGCTCGACGGGTCGGGCGGATAGAAGAGCCCGACGCGTTCCACCGCGTCCTGCAAATCTCCGGTGATCACGTTCGGCTCGACGATGGCGAGCAGGTTGTCTTCGTCTATTTCCAGGATGCGGTTCAGACGCTCGAGGCTCAGAACGATTCCGCCGTGGACAGGAACAGAGCCCCCAGTGAAGCCTGTGCCACCGCCGCGAGGCACGAGCGGCGTGCGCGTCGTGTTGCAGAGCCTGGCGATTGCGGCAATTTCGGAGGCAGTCGCCGGCAGCACCACGACATCAGCCAGGGCGCCGCGCTTCAGCGCATCCACGCCGTAGTCGCGGCGCGAGTCGACATCGGTCTTCACGAAGTCTGCGCCGACGATCCGGCGAAGCTCGTCCACGATCACGGCAGTCTCCATCACGCTCGCGACAGACTGCGTGCGAACCGGACCAGACGGGTGGCGCCTTCGTGCAGCCGGTCCAGTGAGGTCGCGTACGACAGCCGGACATGGCCCCGCGCGGCAAACGCCTCGCCCGGCGTCACGACCACGTGCTCCTGCTGAAGCAGCCGCTCCGCAAACTCCGCCGAGGAGCGGCAACCCTGTGCGGAGAGTAACGCCCCGACGTCTGGAAACAGATAGAACGCGCCGGCCGGGCGGGCGACGCGGAGGCGCGGCTCCTCCGAGAGCCATCCCATGAGCGCATCGCGCCGCTGCTGATATTCGGTGCGCATGCGTGCGACGCAATCCTGCGGCCCTGTGAGCGCCGCCACGGTCGCCTTTTGTGCGATCGAGTTCACGTTCGATGTCTGATGACTCTGCAGCGCGTTGACCGCGCGAACGACGTCGGCCGGTGCCGCCATCCATCCGCAGCGCCAGCCGGTCATTGCGTAGGTCTTCGATGCGGATCCACAGAGGACGAGCCGATCTCTCATCGCCTCGGAGAAGATGCGGACCAGCGAATGCGGTGTGCCGTCGTAAATGAGCCGGTCGTAGCAGAGGTCGAGCACCACCCAGATGCCTCGTCGGGCGGCCTCGGCGGCCAGCCGGACGGCGTCCGCGTCCGCGAGCAGGGCACCCGTGGGATTGCCCGGCGAAATGATCACGATGCCACGCGTTCGGGGCGACATGGCATCGAGCAGCGCCGACGGTTCGAGCGTCGATGCGACGGCTGTCGGAGTGTTGACGCAGACAGGGGTAGCACCGGCGAGAGTGACTTGCGCAGCAATGGTCGGCCAGCCCGGCGCATGGGTGATGACCTCATCGCCCGGGCCGAACAGCGCCATCGCCGCGTGAAACAACGCCTGCTTGCCGCCGGCGGTCACGATAATCTCGTCTGGCTGGTACTCGACGCCGTGGTCCAGCCGGTACCGCAGACAGATTGCCTCACGCAGTTCGAGGATGCCCGGGTTTGGTGTGTACTTCGTAAATCCCGCGTGCAGAGCCGCTTCGGCCGCCGCGATGATATGTGCCGGTGTCGAGAAGTCGGGTTCTCCGGCGCCCAGGTCCACGACGTCGGCGCCAGACCGCTTGAGCCGGTCGGCTTCGATGGCCGTCTTCATCGTCCCCGAGAGGGCAATGCCGCCAATCCGAGCGGCCAGCCGAGAGTCTTTCACCGGCGTGCTCACCGGCCGGATAGCCTCGCCTGACGTTCGCGCAGGCGGCGCGCGACCGATGCCGGGACGAGAGCCTCGATAGAGCCGTCGTGAGAGGCGACCTCTCGAACGAGCCGCGAGCTCAGGAACATGGTCTCGACCGAGGGCATGACGAACACCGTCTCGCACTTTTCATTGAGGTGCCTGTTCATCAGCGCGATCTGCCACTCATCCGAGAACTCTGTGGCCGTGCGCAGCCCGCGCACGACGGCGGATGCCCCCCGAAGGCGGACGTACTCGGCGAGCAAGCCCCCGAAGGTGTCGACCTCGACCCTCGGCATCTCAGCCGTCTCCGCGCGAATCATCGCCACACGCTCGTCAGCGCTGAACCACGGCTGCTTCGCCGCGTTGACGAGCACGGCGACCACGACGCGATCGAACAGCGTGGCGCTGCGCCGGATGAGATCCAGATGGCCGTTGGTGAGCGGGTCGAAGGTGCCGGGCACAACGGCCAGGCGCGTGGCGTCAGCCATCGATGTCACTCCTCGTCCGGCCGGCCGTAAAACGCGAGCGCGCTGTCGCCGGCCGTCAGCGTGCGGCGGCGCCGCAGGGTCGCCGCGTCGGCGGGCACATCGGCCCGGCGCCGGCTGTGCTCGAGCACGACCAGTCCATTCTGGGCCAGCAGCGTGGCCGCCTCGGTCAACACTTCGGACACCTGACGGAAATCGTAGGGCGGATCGAGGAGCACCAGATCGAAGGTGCCTCTCTCAGCCACGTGCGCGGCGAGCCCGATGAAATCGCCCCGGATAATAGCACAGGCATTTTCGACGCCGCAGGTGCCGACGTTGGCACGGAGCACGCGCAATGCGTGCGGATTGTGCTCTACGAACGTCACGTGCGTGGCCCCCCGGCTCAGCGCCTCGAGCCCGAGCGCGCCGGTGCCCGCGAACCCATCGAGGACCCGGGCGTTGCTCACACGTGTGGCAATCACGTTGAAGAGCGTCTCGCGCAGACGATCGGATGTCGGACGGACGCCTTCGCGCGGCGGACCTTGCAGCCGCCGCCCTTTGAGCCGCCCCGCTATGATGCGCATGCGTTCCGATGGCCCGTTGTGCGCCGGTTCTTCATCCGACGCCGACCAGTCCGAAGCGCTGAGCCCAGTTCGCGGTGACGTAGGTCTCGAGCTGGTCCGCACCACTGCCCTCCTCGAGCCACAATGCCGCTTCGCGCCGCGCCTCCTCCATCACCGCATGATCGCGCAGCAGATCACCCACCCGCAACGTGGGCAGGCCCGACTGTCGCGTGCCGAAGAAATCGCCGGGGCCGCGCAGCGCGAGATCGCGCTCGGCGATCTCGAATCCGTCCGTGGTCGACACCAGCGCATCGAGCCGCGCCCGGGCGGCGTCGCTCAGCGGCATCTGGTAGAGCAGCACACACGTCGACGCGTGGGTGCCGCGGCCGACCCTGCCGCGCAGCTGATGCAACTGCGAGAGCCCGAACCGCTCGGCGTGCTCCACCACCATCAACGTGGCGTTCGGCACGTCGACGCCCACTTCGATCACCGTGGTCGCAACCAGCACGTGGACGTCTCCTCGCGTGAAGGCCGCCATCACGCGATCCTTCTCGTCCTGCTTGAGACGCCCATGCAACAGCGCGACGCTGTACTCAGGAAAGACCTCGGCCTGGAGCTGCTCGGCCATGGCCGTGGCCGCGCGCAGATCCACTTTTTCTGAGTCCTCGACGAGCGGATACACTACGTACACCTGCTGCCCGGCCTCGAGCTGACGCCGCGCCATGGCGTAGATCTCCTCGCGGCGAGACTCGGGCTTCGCCACCGTCGTGACTGGCTGCCGCCCTGGCGGCAGGCCGCGGATCGTCGATACATCCAGATCGCCGTATGTCGTGAGCGCCAGCGTTCGCGGGATGGGCGTGGCCGTCATCACCAGCACATCGGGGTGACCGCCCTTGCCGCGCAGGGCGGCCCGCTGAATCACGCCAAACCGATGCTGTTCGTCGATGACCACCAGGCCCAGTTCGCGAAAGGTCACGGCCGCCTCGGCCAGCGCGTGCGTCCCGACCACCAGCTGCACACTGCCGCTCGCCAGTTCCGCGATGACGGCCCGGCGCCGTGCCCCGGTCAGGCTGCCGCTCAGCGACGCGATCCGAAAACGCGACGCATCCAGCAGCCGCCGAATCGTGAAGTAGTGCTGATCGGCGAGGATTTCCGTCGGCGCCATGAACGCGACTTGCAATCCGTTTTCCATGGCCACGAGCGCCGCCAGCAATGCGACGATCGTCTTGCCGGCACCCACGTCTCCCTGAAGCAGGCGATTCATCGGCTGCACCCGCTGCATATCCGTGACGACTTCACGAAGCGCCTGCTTCTGGCCGTCGGTGAGTTTGAACGGCAGGACCCGACGCGCCGACTCTCTGATGCGGTCGTCGACGGTCACCGGTCGTGCCTTCTGATCGGCCGCCTGCCGCCGCTGCCGCACGAGCAGCCCGGCCTGGAAGAGAAAGAACTCTTCGAAAATCAGTCGCTGTTGCGCGGCCGTTCGACACGCATGCAGCATGGCAAGCTCGGTGTCGGCGGGCGGAAAGTGTGTCGCGCGCAGCGCCTCGGTTCGTGACGGGAGCCGCCGCCGCTCGCGAATGGGACCCGGCAGCGGGTCGATGAGATCGTCGGGCAGCTCTCCGAGCAGACGATGGACGAGCGAGCGTTGCAGCCGCGACGTCATGGTGCCGGTCTTCTCGTAAATCGGCACGATCCGACTGGTGTGCACGGCCTCGTCGCTGTCGTCTCCTTCTCCCCGCAGAATTTCGTACTCCGGGTTGCTGAGTTGGAGGCCCTGCCGGAATTCGACCGGGCCGTAGAGCACCACCTGTTGCTGCGGGTGGAAGACGTCCTTCAAGAACGCCTGATTGGGGAACACCGCCCGTGCGAGGCCGGTCTGATCGCGGACCACGAGTTCGAACAGACGGAAGCCGGGACGACGGGTGGATCGCACCCCAGAGGTGACCACCTCGCCAATCACCGTGGCGGTCTGGCCCGGACGCAACGACCCGGCCGGTACAACGTGCGCGCGATCCTCGTAGCGAAGAGGAAAACGCAGCAGCATGTCTTCGACCGTGTGCAGACCTGCCTTCTCGAGGTCGGCTGCCCGGCGAGGGCCCACTCCGCGCACGAACTGCAACGGAGTCGACAGGAGATCGGTGGGCACGAGCGATGCTAACTCACTCGGTCGGGAAAGCCCGGGGCCGCCTCGAGTACCCCGACCGGCAGCGAAAGGCGGCGTGCTCCGGGGCACGTTCAAGCTGACTGCGTCTATTGAATAATCGTGGCCCCGCCGCGCTTGGTCTCGATGGCCTGAATGCTGGCCGGGAGGTCGAATGGGCTGTCGAGGTCGAACCCCCGGGGGTGGTCAGGAGTCTTCGAATAATAGCTCACGAGCTCCTGCAGCAGACTCTTGGGAATGGCCACGCCGCCCAACGTGGCGGACTCGAGCCCGAACACGCCCTTGCCGTTCACGGCGCGCAGCGTGCCGGCCGCGATGATTTCCACTTTGCCGCTGAGCCACGCCAGTGGATCGAGCCAGCTGCGCTCCTTCGATTTCAAGGCGGCGTCGAGATCGACAATCGCCCGGGCCCGCACCCTGCCGACGTCGACGATGACGATCTGCGGGTCGAGAACCCCATCGGGTACCAGTTCCTTGCCATGGACCTTGAAATAGGCGTTGACCTCATTATCCGTAAATGAGGTGCGCAGCGGCGCGACCGTCTTGGACGAGGCCGGCTTGTTAGCGCGCAGCGTCATCGCCGCGACCTTTTTCTGCATGCTCGCTGCGTCGGCACGCAGCGGGTCTTGCGCGAGGGAACCAGCGGCTCCCACGGCCAGGAGAGCACACGTGAGGAGAAGGTGGCGGGTCATAGTCCATACTAGCAGGCCGCCTGCACCCTGCCTCCGCTCGATCGCCTACTGGGGCATGGGCGACGTGGGCGGTGCCTCTGGCGCGGGCGCGGGGGGCTGCTGGCGGACCTGCTCGCGCGCGCGGGCCATCAGCTCGAGCTTCTGTCGCTCCATCCGCTGTTCGAACACACGGAACCTGGCACGCTGCGGCACCGACAGCCCATCGTCGAGCTGCTGGTAGGCGTCGCGGATCATCTGCGCGCTTCGCGCCGCCTGCTCCTCGACCGCCTTGAGCTTCACCGCGAGCGATTCGTCACTGATGGGCCCGCCGCCTCCGCGTGTGAGCTGCGCCAGCTCGTTGACGAGCACCTGCCGCTCGCGCTGTGTCCGTCGGCGAACCATCTGCAGACGCTCGAGCCGGGGCCGGAAGAGCGGCAGCTGCTCCGGCGTGAGCTGCAACGCGACGCGCGCCTGGTTCAGCACGTAGCGATCGAACATCTGCTCGACCTGCTGGGCGGTCATGCTCGTCCCATCGGCGAGACTGGGTGCACCGGCCCCACCACGTCGAAGCGCGCCTCCGGCACGGCCGCGCCGGCCGCCATCAACCGCAGGTGGCTCCCCCTGGCGATTCACCGCCCCACGATCCGCGCCTGCGCGAGGTCGATCCTGCGCCGCAGCGGGTTGCGCCAGCACCAGCCCTGTCAACACGATTGCAGCCACCAGTCTGGACATCACTGGCTCCGCTGCATTTCTGCGGCAAGCAGATGAACGAACGCCACCCGTTCCGCCGCGCTGAGATCGTCGACGAGCGCAGGAGTCTCGCCCGTCACCGCCAGCGTTCCGAGATCATCGGCGGGCAGCTGCGCCGCCATCTGCAACACGTCGTCCCACCGATCCTCATCGGCCGGCGCGATCGCCAGGGCATCCGTTCCGACAGTCGTGGCCGGAGTCTGGTGATCCATCTCGCGCAGCGAGAACATCAATACGAGCACGCTGGCTGCGCACGCCGCGCTAACCAGCCAGCGGCGCCCGAACCATCCGGACGACGAGGGTTGCGTTTCGAGCGTCGCGCGATGCACTCGTGCGCTGAAGTGCTCCCAGAAGAGCGGTGAGGGTTCGGGCACCTCGACAGCGCGAAGCTGCGACTCGACCGCCTTGAGCGCCTGCAACTCGAGACGGCACGCTTCGCACGCATCGACGTGTTCACGTCGTCCTGCATCGAGCGTGTTCTCGGCCGCGGCGAGCAGCTCGTCAGATGTGAGGTGTACGGTCATGACTTCACCAGGCGTCTCAGATTGCCCAGCGCGTGAAAGAAATTGGCCTTCACCGCGCCGACAGATGTTCCGAGGATCTTTGCGATTTCGTCGTGCGAGAGATCCTGATAGACCCGAAGCACCAGAGTCGCGCGCTGCTTCGGCGGTAACTGATCGACCGCCCCTCGCAAGCGATCGGCGCGCTCGCGGCTCACCAGCGTCTGGAGCGCGTCTGGTTGCCGGTCGTCGACACGCTGCGCCGCCTCGAGCGGCTCGCCCACCGGCCGGCGTACGGCCTTGCGGTTGAGACAGGTGTTGACGGCAACGCGATAGAGCCACGTGCTGAGCGCCGCCTGACTCTTGAACTGCTTCAGGCCCTTGAAGGCGCGCACGAAAACATCCTGAGCCAGGTCGGACGCGTCTTCGTGATTGCCCATGAATCGATAACAGACGAGGTATACCGTGCGCCGGTGGCGCTCGACGATGATGTCAAAGGCCTCGTGGCGGCCGGCGGCAAATGCGGCAACCAGCGCGCTGTCGTCCGCGTCGCGCAGGTCGTCGGCCGACGGGGCGTCAACCGACGGTGCCGGTCGCGCCATGCTCAGATCCCCAACTGGCCATCGGCCCACGGCGGCTGCCCCATTTAAAAAGTCCATTCCGTGCCCTTAGTCAGTTAGACCGCGCCGACCCGGACTCGGTTACAAGCGCCTGGACCTCCTGGAGCCCCGGCAGAGCCGTTTGGGCCCCGACTGCCCGGCAATTGAGGGCCGCCGTGGCATTGGCGGCGTCGAGCAGCGCGTCGAGATTCGCGTCGTGACCCGCCCGAATCCAGGCGCTGGCGAATCCGCCGCGGAAGGCGTCGCCCGCCCCTGTCGTGTCGACCGTGGAGACGACAAAACCGGGGGTCCGGACCTCGAGTTCGTCGGCGACCGCCACCGACCCTCGAGGGCCGAGCGTGGCCACCACGACCGCGGGTCGTAGGTCGGCGAACATCTCGTGCAGCCCGGCCTCGACCGTGGCAGCTCCCGAATACGCGAGCACGAAAGCTTCCGGGGCGATGATGACATCAATCAACCGAAGGAGGGCCTCCGTTTCCGGCGCGACGCGGTCCACGTCAACAATCGTCCGAATTCCCGCGCGTCTGGCCGATTCCGCGCAGGCGATCGACACAGCAAGATCGGTAGCATCGAGCAGCAGAATGCGGCTGTCGCTGACCGCCGCCACAACCGGGGCTGGGTCGGCCAGCCGGAGACGCGGGTCGCGATATTCGTAGACCATCCGCTCTCCGGCCGGATCGACGATGACCACCGCGATGCGGCTGGCGCTCTGGTGATGCTCGATGGCGGCAACGGAGACGCCTTCGCGCGCCAGTTGGGCGCGGACGACTTCGCCCCAGTCATCGGTGCCAAAGACGCCGGCATAGCGCACGCGTACACCCTGGCGGGCGCAGGCCACAGCGGCAGTTGCCGCCTGCCCGCCGACGTGCCTCTCGAAGCCGCGCAGCGTCTTCTTCTGTGCAATGGGAGCGTCGAGGGACTCCAGCGCCACGAAGTCGAGGCTGTTCTCGCCAAACACGGCGATGTCGACGGAGCCGGTCGAGGGTAGAAGCGGACAGAAGCGCATAAGGGGCTCGGGGCGGGCTAGCTCTCGAGCAGGTAGAAGACGTCCGTCCGGATCTGGGAGGGGTCGCGGTCCCACTCCTGTTGCCAGTGGCCGTAAATCTCCCAGCTGATGCCGGCGCGGGTGCGGCCCTGCTCGTCGCACCATCCACGAATCGCCTCGTTCGCGAGACGCAATTGCGCATACGGGCCGAAGTGCGTCGCTGTCGCGACCTCACCCGCGGGCGTGAGCGTGCCTACGACATCCTCGTGCCCGGGGAACGGCGAGCTTACTTCGACGCCGATCTCCACGTCGAGCAGACCGTTTTCACCCCCACGGTAGATCGCAATGTGTCGGCCGGCCCCGGTGACCTGCGCGGCCTTGACGGCTCGCCACACCAGGCCACACGCCTCAGGAACCAGCCTCGGCAATTCGTGCTTGTGCACGCCGCGGCGGCGCACGACTGCGATCGGATGACTGGCGACGTCTTCGAATTTCACGCTGTAGCTCATGGCGGTGACAGGGCGTTTCGCAGAGCAGAGTCTGGAGCATCAGAGAAATCTGCAGCGCCATCATCGCGTGCCGTGGGTCCGGGAGCAAGTGACTTGCTGGTGGCGGGCGATCGATGCCGGGGCGGCGGGCATTACGTGCGCGTCGTGCTCGGGCATATGTGATGGGATAGAGAAATGCCTGCGTCGCCCGCCGTTCGTCCTGCTCTGCGACTCCTGCATTACTGGTGGCCGGTGATGATGGGAGCCTCAACCGCTCTTGTCGTGCAACGCGCGACCGCCAGGCCCGTTAACGGCGCGGGCTTCGCGCTGCTGCTCGCGGGAATTCTCGCCGCCTACAGCCTCGATCGGCTTCTGGACGAATCGGACGGCACCGAGACCACGTGGTTGCGTTGGACGTTGCTGGCCGGTGCCGCCATTGGCGTGCTCGCCAGTGCGATCCTGCTCGCCATCGTCCCATTACGCGTCGCGATACTGGTGCCCGGGCTGGCTGTGGTGGTGCTCGGCTATGCGCGCTTGAAGTCGGTGCCCGTGCTGAAGACCTTGCTCGTGTCGGCTGCCTGGACCTGGAGCCTGATCGCGCTGCCCTTCGGCGACGGCTCGTGGTTTGGCTGGCGCGCCTGGATGACGCCCGTGGCCATTCCGCTCACCTGCCTCATCGCGAGTGGCTGTCTGTTGTGCGACTTGAAGGACGTGGAGCAAGACCGCCGAAGGGCCGTGGCGAGCCTGCCCGTGGTCGTCGGTGAGCAAGGCGCCATCGCCGTGGCGGTGGCTCTGGCCGGCGTCGGCGCTTTGATCTCACTCGCCGAACGCCGCCCAGGCCTGTTGGTCGGCGGATTGGCCATGGGCCTGGCCGCGATGCGTCCACACGTGATTGCACGTGACGTCATCGGACCATTGGTGGTCGACGTCATTCTCACGATTCCCGGCCTGTTGATTGCCCTTCACCTCGTGTAGTGCCCGACTCGTCGGCGGCCGGCGCCGCGGCCCTCCCGATCCACGACGCATCAGAGCCTGCGTCGTCGTCGAGCGGCAGAGGGGGGGACAGTGGCTCCGAAGGAGCGTTGGCGATGTCCACGACCAGGGCCTGCAGCAACAACTGGAAGCCCAGAATGATCGGCAGCGCAGCGACCATGACGGTGCCTGTCGTCGCGGGCACGGCGGTCAGCACCGAGCGACGCCATTCGAGACCTCCGAACACGATGCCGAACAGGAACATTGGCGCGCCGCACAGCAGGAAGACCGAGACGGCCGAGAAGTCGTAGAGGAAGTAGTGGCGCACGATCCTGCGCGCGCACCCCCAGAGCAGCTTCAGCGGAAACTCGGCGAGCGCGGTCGCTACAGACAGCGACGAGATCTCTCCGCGGTAGCGGGCGGGGATCGGAACATCCTCGACCTTGGCGCGCACGAGCCCCAGTTCGATGAGCAGCCCGCTCTCGAAGAAGTACCTCCGAGGCAGGCGCGAGAGATCGAGCCTGCGAAGCAGGTCGGAACGCAAGGCGACGTAGCCGTTCGTGGGGTCGAACATGCGCCAGTGGCCCGAGGCCGCTTTCACCAGGAAGGTCAACGATGCATTGCCGAACCGACGCACCACCGGCATCCCCTCGAGGAAGCTGAGGTGAGAGTAGCGGTTTCCCTTCGCGACGTCCGCGCGGTGAGCGAGGAGAGGTTCGAGCAGGCGCGGCAGGTATGTCGGATCCATCTGGCCGTCGCCGTCCATCTTGACCACGATGTCGGCGCCGGCTTCGAGGGCGACGCGCATCCCGGTCACCGTCGCGCCGCCCACCCCCAGATTGCGCGCGTGGCGAACGAGCCGGACGCGGGCGTCGCCGCACCGGCAAACCCGATCGGCGGTCTCGTCGGGGCTCGCATCGTCCACCACCACGATCGTGCGCACGACGGCCGGAATCGTCCGCAGCGTCTCCTCGATCTGGCTCTCGACGCGGTAGGCGGGGATCACGACCGCGACGTGCACCAGAGTGTGGCTCATCGGCCCGCGATTGTAGCCCGACTGAGGGCTGGTCGGTGCGTTTACCACATCCGCGCCTCGGCTTCTCCGGCCCGGGGTCAGAGCGTGCGCCCTCCGAGCGGGCAACGGCTTCTCCTAGCCTGGATAATTCGCGAGTGATCGTGTTTGCCTGAAACACAAACGCCT
>JBDSZL010000034.1:0-56632 GCA_039925145.1 Vicinamibacterales bacterium
CGAGCGTGCCTAGGTGCTCACGTTCCTCGTCGGCGAGCTTTCGGAACACGCGCTTGCCACGGCTATCGCGCGCCAGGCGGGCGGCCCGGGTGTAGAAGGCCAGTCCACTGCGCTCGGTGGCGATCGCCACACGGAGGGCGTCGCGCGCAAACACCGCATCCACCGAGGCGGCCGGACTCGGCGCCGGAATCCCCGCCCGGCACGACTCGCATGTGCCATAAATCTGCACGACGCTCTGATCGCGCGAGAATCGGCGGGCCGCGGTGATCTCTTCGATGAGCGCCTCGATGTCGGAGCTCAGGAACTCGAATGAGTGCTGACAGCCTTTGCAGATGAGATGGAAATGCCGAGGATGCCGGTAGGCATGCTCGAAGCGGAACTTGCCGTTGCCGAAGTCCACGCGATTGGCGATGCCGGCCTCGACCATCCACTGGAGGGTGCGGTAAACGGTCGCACGGCTGACACGCGCGTCTGCATCACGGACGAGCGACACGAACTCGTCGGCACCCAGATGGCCGCTCTGGGCCAGGAACAGGTTGACGATGAAATCACGTTTGCCCGACCGGCGCCCGCCCGCGGGCCGGCGCGTTTCCACGAATTCGGCGGGGGACAGCATGATGGGTTGGAGCAGGTCCGCGAGGCGGCCGGCAGGCCGGTCGCCCGACTGCCGGCCCCTGGACCGCAAACTCGATGGCTATGCGTCTGCTATACGTTGAACGACGAGCCGCACCCGCACGTCGACTTGGCGTTCGGGTTCTTGATCGTGAATCCGCCGCCCATCTGGTTGTCGACGAAGTCGACTTCGGCGCCGTTCAGGTAGCGCAGGCTGATCGGATCGACCAGCAAACGAACGCCGCTGACTTCAAAGATCTTGTCCGACTCGGCATCGCCCTCGCCTTCGTCGATCATGAGCCCGTATTGGAAACCAGAGCACCCGCCGCCCTGCACGAACACCCGAAGTCCTGCTCCAATCTTGTTCTCGTCGTTGAGCAGCTCGGTGATTTTTTCAGCTGCCACTTCGGTGACGTTAATCATGATCTAATTATACGGGTTCTACGCGACTCGGTCGGGGTTGTCCGTCTTGCGCGCGGAATTGGCGGCGATCGCGCGCCTGGGAGGGCGTTCCGCTCATGGATTGGCCCATTTTTGTCGGTGGGCTCTGGCGCCAGACCGCCACGGCCCTCGCGGTACGGAACCCCTACGACGGGAGCCAGGTCGGGCAGACATGGCTGGCCGGGCCCGACGAGCTCGAAGCGGCGACGGCCGCTGCCGTCGCGGCCGCCCCCACCATGGCGGCCCTGCCTGCCTACGAACGGGCGGCGATGCTGCGCCGGGTCAGCGCGGCGCTCATGTCCAATCTGGACGCCCTCGCCCGGACACTGGCAGGCGAAGCCGGCAAACCGATCAAAGACGCCCGCACCGAGGTCGAGCGGGCCAGCCTGACATTCGGGGTCGCCGCCGATGAGGCGCAACGCATCGGCGGGGACGTGTTGCCGATGGATCTCGCGGCACATGGCCGAGAACGCATCGGCCTCACCCGCCGGGTGCCCATTGGCCCCATCGCAGGAATTGCACCATTCAATTTCCCTCTCAATCTCGTCGCACACAAACTGGCGCCGGCCCTCGCATCCGGCAATCCGATCGTTCTCAAGCCCGCCACCAGGACCCCGCTCTCGGCTCTCGCGCTCGCGCGTCTGCTCGACGAGGCCGGCGTGCCGCGTGGAGGACTGAGCGTGCTCCCGCTCGATCGCGCGACCGGCGACCGTCTGGTGACAGACGACCGCTTCAAGCTGCTGACCTTCACGGGCTCAGCCCCCGTGGGCTGGGAACTCAAGACGCGCGCGGGACGCAAGCGCGTCGTTCTGGAGCTCGGAGGCAATGCCGGGGTGATTGTCCACGACGATGCGGATCTCGACCATGCGGTCGCACGTCTGGTCGCAGGGGGGTTCGCCTATGCGGGCCAAAGCTGTATCTCGGTGCAGCGCATCTACGTGCACGAACGCGTGTTCGACGACGTCCGGTCGCGTCTGGTCTCAGCCGTCGGTCGATTGAAGCTCGGAGATCCGCTCGATCCGCTCACCGACGTCGGACCGATGATTGACGAAGGCGAAGCCGCGCGCGTGGCTGAGTGGGTCGACGAGGCCGTCGCAGCCGGTGCTCGCGTGCTCACCGGCGGGAAACGCGTCGGACCCTCGTCGTTCGAGCCAACGGTGCTCACCGACGTGCCCGACCACGCGAAGGTCTGTGCCGAAGAAGTGTTCGCGCCAGTCGTGGCGTTGTTTCCCTACCGCGACTTCAACAGCGCGATCGATGCACTGAATCGTTCGCGGTACGGTCTTCAGGCCGGCGTCTTCACAGCGAGTCTCGAGAACACGCTGCGCGCGTTCGATCGTTTGAACGTCGGCGGCGTGCTGATCAACGACGTGCCCTCGTACCGTATCGACCACATGCCGTATGGCGGCGTGAAAGACTCGGGCCTTGGCCGGGAGGGGCCGCGCTACGCCATCGAGGAGATGACGGAGGTGAGACTGCTCGTCATCAATCGCTCGCGCTGATCAGCAGCACGCGCTGCCAGTCTTTGGTTATGCTGGTCGCAGCCGCTGTGCCTCCGCGCAGCCGAATCTCTCCATGCCAACGCACCCTGAGCTCACACGTCTCGTTCACCACGGCCTCGCCTCGCGCATCTGGCGCCGCGAGACGTCTCCCTTCGCCGCCTCCGTGGCTCCGGCCGCCATCCACGACGCCATCCGCAACAGGCTCGGCTGGCTCGATGCGCCGGTGAGCATGCGATCCCACATCGACGCGCTCGAGCAGCTGGTCGAAGACCTCCGGCAGGAAGGGCTCACCGAGGTCTACCTGCTCGGGATGGGAGGCAGCAGTCTCTGCGCCGAAGTGCTCCGCGATGTGGGCGGTGCACGCGATCACGGGTTCCGTCTGACAGTGCTCGACACGACCGACGAGCGCGCGGTCCGAAACGCGACGGACACACTCACACCCACACGCGCATGTTTTCTAGTGGCGAGCAAGAGCGGCTCGACAATTGAAGTGACCTCGCTCGAGCGTCACTTCAGGCAGGTGCTCATCAAGGCGGGCATCGAGGCTCCCGGGCGTCACTTCGTCGCCATCACCGATCCGGGAACGAGCCTTGTCGGCCATGCAGAAGCCGAAGGGTACCGGCACACGTTCATCAACCCGCCAGACATTGGCGGTCGATACTCCGCGTTGTCGCTGTTCGGGCTGCTGCCTGCCGCCCTGTGCGGCACTCCCCTTCTGCCTCTGCTGCAGTCAGGCGCGGGTATGGCAGACCGCTGCCGCCGTGACGAGCTGAATAATCCCGGTCTCGAGCTCGGGGCGTTCATGGGCGCGCATGCCGTTGCCGGCCGCGACAAGCTCACGCTCATCGTCGCGCCGGCCCTGGCGCCGCTGGGTCCGTGGATTGAGCAGCTCGTTGCCGAAAGTACGGGCAAGACAGGCCGCGGCATTCTTCCGGTTGTCGGCGAGCCGCTTGGCGACCCGGCCAGCTATGGCAGCGACCGCGCGTTCGTTGCGGTGCGCACGTCCGAGTCGCGGCGCGAGCGTGATCTCGCGGCGCGGCTCGAAGCGGCCGGCCATCCCGTGCTGACAATCGAAACGGGGGTCGAACACCTCGGAGCCGAGTTCTTCCGGTGGGAGTTCGCAACTGCCGTGGCGGGTTCCGTCATCGGCGTCAATCCATTCGATGAACCGGACGTGCGAGGTGCCAAGGCGCGCACCCAGGCGCAGCTCGACGCGCGAGCCACTCAAGGCGCCTTCCGCGTGCAGCCGCCGCTCGAGCCGCGAGATGGCTTGCTGCGGCGCGAGTCGCCCGCTGCCGCGGCGAGCGGAACCGAGGGGGATCGGTATTTCGCCGTGCTCGACTATTTGCCGGCCCAACCTGGCCGCGCCGAAGGCGTCGCGCGGGCCCGCGAGGCCCTTCGCCGGCGCACAGGGAAGGCCAGTACGCATGGCACCGGTCCGCGCTACCTTCACTCGACGGGGCAGTACCATAAAGGCGGTCCCAACAACGGCGTGTTCCTTCTCCTGACGGCAGCCGATCAGACGGCCACTGACGTGCCGGGCGCGGGCTACACGTTCAGCACGCTCAAACAGGCGCAGGCGTTCGGCGATTTCGACGCGCTCGTCGACGCCGGGCGCACGGTGGTGCACTACCACGTCGAGGATCCGGGCGCGGACTTCACGGCCGTGCTCGAGCGGCTGGTCGATCAGGTTCGCTAGCATGCGCCCGCGAGTCGCTTTCGTGGTGTTGATGGCGCTCGCTGCGAGCGCCACCGGGGTCGTTGCTCAACGTCCCACGCAACACCGGCTGTTTCCACCGGGTGATCTGGGGATTCTCGAGAGTCCCGACCGCGACGAGTGGCAGCAGCCCGACAGCATCATGGATGCGCTGCTGATTGGCGAAGGTTCGCGCGTCGCGGACCTCGGAGCTGGAGGTGGATGGTTCACGATCCGGCTGGCGCGTCGGGTCGGGCCGAATGGGCTCGTGTATGCCGAGGACATCCAGTCGGAGATGCTTCAGTCGATCCAGCGACGGATCGTCGACGAGCACCTTCCCCCTGGAGCAGGCTGGCACGGCACGAATGTGGTGCCCGTGCTCGGCGCCCCCGACAATCCACGATTGCCAAACAACCTGGATGCGGTGCTGGTCGTCGATACGTATCCGCAGTTTCAGGATCCGGTCACGTTGTTGCGGTATGCGGCGCGCGCACTGGCGCCTCGCGGCCGTCTCGGGGTCATCGACTTCAAGCGCGACGGGGCGGGGGGACCGGGTCCACCGCTCGAGGATCGCGTCGATCCGTCAGTGGTGCGACGCGATGCGGCGCAGGCCGGCCTGAAGTTCCTCGGCGAGAAACTGCTCCGGTATCAGTACGTGCTGGTGTTCGGGAAGTGACGTGAGGTGGCCGGACGTTACAACGCGGCGTCAGCGCGGCCGACCAGTCGCCACGCCTGAGGCAGCAGCATGGCCGCGACAGCGGCTTTCGCAACGTCCAGGGCCACGAACTGCACGAGCCCGAGCGTGAGCGCCTGGCCGATCGAGTGCGTGAACCCGAGAGCCAGCCACGACACGCCGCCGGCGTAGATGACGACCAGCCCGGCGAGCATGGCAGCGAACGCCGTAACATAGCGACGGCCCCAGCCCCGCTCGGCGAGCCAGCCGGTCACGAATGCCGCCATCGGGTAGGCCAACAGGTAGCCGCCTGTCGGTCCGACCAACCGCAGCGGGCCTGGCGGCAACGACGCAGACGGCGCGAATACAGCCAGGCCAAGCGCGCCCAGCAGCACATAGGCGGCCTGCGCGATGGCGCCAGCGCGAGACCCGAGCGCCGCGCCCGTGAGCACGACAACGAGCGGCGTCAGCGTGAACGGCACCATGGTCAGTGGCGCGGGAACCGTGAACTGCGCCGCAGCTGCGGTCAATCCTACGGCGAGTCCGATGGCCGCGACCCGAATTGGCGCCGCCAGTGACGACTGCTCGAGCGAACGGTCGAGAAGGGCGCCGGTGGATGTATGAAGGGCCACGGTGGGATTCTAACGAAATGCAGACGGCCCTGACAATTGCGGCGAGCGACTCGGGCGGCGGCGCGGGAATCCAGGCCGATCTCAAGACCTTCGCCGCGCACGGAGTATTCGGACTTACTGCGATCACGGCGGTGACCGCGCAGAACACCCTCGGTGTCGCCCGCGTGCTGGCGCTCCCGGCCGACATGGTCACGGCGCAGATCGATGCCGTTGTCAGCGACCTTCGGCCGGCCGCCACCAAGATCGGCATGCTCGCCAATGCCTCGATCGCTCAGGCGGTGGCAACGGCGCTCGTGCGGCACGACGTGCCGCTCGTCGTGCTCGATACGGTCATGCGCGCCACCGCAGGCACACGGCTGCTCACTGAGGATGCGGTCGACGTGCTGCGACGGGATCTGATTCCGCTGGCAACGGTGGTGACTGTCAATCTGACTGAAGCCGAGGTTCTGACTGGACGCCGACTCGAGACCGTGGCCGACATGCGCCAGGCCGCTCAATGGCTGGTCGGCGCGGGCGCGCGAGCTGTGGTGGTCAAAGGGGGGCATGTGGAGGGGCCACCGACAGACGTCTTTTTCGATGGCAGGGATCTCGTCGAGCTCTCCGGCTCCCGAATCGAGACACCCCACACCCATGGCACCGGCTGCACGTTTGCAGCGGCCATCGCGGCGCGGCTCGCGCTGGGCGACCCGCTGCTCGAGGCGGTCTCCGGCGCCAAGGCGTATGTCACGGCTGCCATCGCCCAAGCGCCGGGGCTGGGAGGTGGGCACGGCCCGCTCCAGCACTCGGTCGACGTCTGACGCGCCCGCGCACGATTCTGCGGCGCATCGCGCAGTGTAGACTGACGGGATGTCAGCGGCCGGTCTGGCTATCGTGTACGCGCCGCTCTCGTGCGATCTCGTGGTCGCCGCGCTCGAGCGTCAGGCGAGGCAGGTCGGCGAGGGCTGTGGAGCCATTTGCACATTTGCAGGCATCGTGCGCGGCACGCATACGGGACGCGCGGTGCGATTTCTCGAGTATGAAGCGCACGAGAGGCTTGCGGTGAACGTCTTCCAGCTCATTGCGACCGAAGCGGCCGAGCACTGGCCGCTGTCGCGTCTGGCGATCCATCACCGCGTCGGGCGGCTCCTGGTCGGCGAGACCAGCGTGCTCGTGGCCGCGGCTGCGGCGCACCGCGCCGAGTCGTTTCAGGTGTGCCGGTATGCCATCGAGCGCGTGAAGCAGGTCGCACCCATCTGGAAACATGAGTTCTTTCAGGATGGCGAACGGTGGGTCGAGGGCGCCCTTGCCGATCCCGCCAATCCCCTCGCGCGGCAGGAGGCGCTTCAGCGGGCGTGCACGTGACGGTGCAATGCTTCGCGAGGCTACGCGAGCTCGCCGGCGCCCGCGAGTGGGTGTGCGAGGTGCCCGCTGGCGCCACGGTGGCCGACGTGTGGGCGCAGTTGGCCGGTCGCGCGCCGGCTGTGAGCGCGTTGGCGTCTGCCGTGTCCTGTGCCGTGAATGCTGAATTCGCGTCGATGTCCGCTCCGGT
This sequence comes from Vicinamibacterales bacterium, assembly GCA_039925145.1. Classification (GTDB taxonomy): domain Bacteria; phylum Acidobacteriota; class Vicinamibacteria; order Vicinamibacterales; family SCN-69-37; genus JBDSZL01. Next base: position 7,085 of record JBDSZL010000034.1, read on the forward strand.
CCACGACGGCGACGAAGTGGCGTTTCTGCCGCCGGTTTCTGGAGGAGCCTGAATCCACGCATGACACCGCAGGTGCTCGATAAGCTCAGATCCGTTTCCGCCCGTTACGACGAGCTGACCACTCTGGTCATCGATCCCGCGGTCCAGTCCGATCCGCCGGCGTACCGCGCGCACACGAAGGCGCTCGCCGATCTGAAGGACACGGTCGACTGTTATTACGACTACTTGAAGATCGATCGCGAGCTCACCGAACTGCGCGAGCTCGCCGGCGCTGGCGATGCCGAGATGCGGGCGATGGCTGGCGCTGAGATTCCAGCTCTCGAGACGAAGCTCGCCGCCCTCGAGGATCGGATCCGGCTGCTGCTCGTGCCTCGCGACCCGAACGACGACCGCAACGTCGTCCTGGAGATCCGGGCCGGAACAGGAGGCGATGAGGCGGCGTTGTTTGCGGCCGACCTGTTTCGCATGTACTCGCGATACGCCGAACGCCTGCGCTGGAAGGTGGAGGTGCTGTCGAGCAACGACACCGGCGTGGGCGGCCTGAAGGAAGTCACCGCCACGATCGAGGGCAAGAGCGTGTACCGTCGCCTGAAATACGAGAGCGGCGTCCACCGCGTGCAGCGCGTGCCGGTCACCGAGGCGAGCGGTCGCATCCACACATCGACCGCCACCGTCGCGGTGCTGCCCGAGGCGGAAGAAGTCGACATCCAGATCGACGCGAAGGACCTGCGGGTCGACACGTTCTGTTCGAGCGGCCCTGGCGGCCAGAGCGTCAACACCACCTACTCGGCCGTGCGCCTGACGCACCTGCCCACCGGTGTCGTCGTGTCACAGCAGGACGAGAAGTCGCAGGTCAAGAACCGGCAGAAGGCCATGAAAGTACTCCGATCGCGGCTGTACGAAATGGAGATGCGGAAGCAGCAGGACGCGATCGCGAAGGAGCGGCGCGGGCAGGTGGGTTCTGGCGACCGGTCCGAGAAGATCCGCACGTACAACTTCAAGGAGAACCGGATCACCGACCACCGCATCAACTTCACCATGCATCAGCTCGAGGACGCGCTCGATGGCAACATCGACGTCCTGATCGACGAGGTCGAGTCGCGCGCGCAATCCGATCGACTGCGCAACGCGACGGAGACTGAGATCGGCGACCCGCCCTCCGGTAGCTGATCGGAGAGTCCCAGCATGACCGTCGCGGCTGCGGTCAGCGAGGCGATCGAGATTCTCGTGCGGGCCGGTTTCTCGCGTGACGAGGCCAGGCGCGACACGGGCGTCCTTGGACGTGCGCTGCTTGGATGGGACGCGGCGCGCTGGTACGCACACCAGGCCGACGACCTCGCGACCCAAACTCACCACGAGTTGCTCGCCGGCGCCCGGCGACGAGCGACGCACGAGCCGGTGGCGTACATCACAGGCGAGCGCGAATTCTACGGGCGCAGCTTCCTCGTGACCCGCGACGTGCTGATTCCCAGACCCGAAACCGAGTTGATTGTGGAGACGGCCCTGGAGCTCGTGCCCCACGGCGCGAGATCCACGGGCGAAAGCGTCGACATCGTGGATGTGGGCACGGGCAGCGGCTGCCTCGCGATCACGCTCGCGTGTGAATGGCCGCGCGCACGAATTGTCGCGTCAGACACCTCGGCGGATGCGCTGTCGATCGCCGTGCAGAACGCCACTCGCCTCGGCGTGCAAGACCGAATCGCGTTCGTGTGCGCCTCGCTCGCCGGCGACGTCAGCGAGGCGTGCGACCTGCTCGTCAGCAATCCCCCCTATGTCCGCAGGATCGACCGCGACGCGCTCGCGGTCGACGTCCGCGATCACGAGCCCGATGCGGCGCTGTACGGCGGTGATGATGGACTGCAGGTGATTGAGGCGTTGGTGCCCGCGGCGCTGCGGGCACTGCGGCCCAACGGCTTGCTGCTGATGGAGATCGGCTACCAGCAGGCTGATGACGTGCAAGGACTGATCGCCGGCAGCGGCCTGCAGTGGATCGAAACACGAAGGGATCTCAATGGGATCCCACGGGTCGTGGTCGCCCGGCGGAAGGTCCTATAATCCGCCGATGAGCTGTCTGTTCTGCGGCATCGTCTCGGGCGACATCCCGGCAGCCAAGGTGTACGAAGACGAGCGGCTGGTGGCGTTCGAGGACATCGATCCCAAGGCACCCATGCACGTGCTCATCGTGCCACGGGAGCACATTGCCACGCTGAACGACCTGACCACCAGGCACGATGCGCTCGTCGGCGAGATGGTGCGGCGCGCAGCGGCCATCGCTGGCACGCGCGGATACGGCAGCCGCGGCTTCCGCACGGTATTCAACTGCCAGGCCGATGCGGGGCAGACGGTGTTTCACGTGCACCTGCACGTGCTCGCGGGCCGTGCCCTCGGATGGCCTCCGGGTTAATACCGCCGCGCCTTACTGCAGTGGCCTCAGGCGAGCAGCAGGGGCAACTCGCGCAACGACCGGATCACGTCGCCGTCCGCTGGAGCCGTCGCATCAGCACCACGCGCCAGCAGGATGCCGCGCATTCCCGCCCGTCGTGCCCCCTCGACGTCGTGCGCGAGGCTGTCGCCAACCATCACCGCCCGCCGCGCCGGCACCTGCATGAGGTCGAGCGCGGCCTGAAAGATGGCCGGGTGCGGCTTCATGAACCCGTGCTCCGAAGATGAGACGGCCACCGATATCAGGGCCTCCAGCTCGAAGTGCGACTGGAACGACGCCAGGCAGCGGTGAGAGTTCGAGATCAGGCCGAGTTTCAGACCGCCCGCCACCAGCTCCATCAGGCTGTCGAGGACGTCGTCATAGAGATGGAAATGATGATGCTCGGCCCAGTCGGCATAGAGCTCACGGGCCACGCGGTCGGCCAGTGGCGAGTCGCCGCCCATCAGTTCGATGATCCGGCGCGTGTAGGCGACGAAGAGCTCGGCGTCGTACAGTTGGTCGGCCGAGTCCAGCACGCCGGCCGCCTGCCGGACAGCCTGTTCGAACCGTGCGGGATCAACCGTCAACCCGTGGCGGGCGCAACTGGTCTGGTACCCGGCACCTTGAAAGCGCGGCCCAGGGTGGATGAGCGTGAAATCCACGTCAAAAAAGACGGCCGCAGTCCCAGCCACCGACTCCGATTATAGAATGAGGGTTTCAACTCATCCCATGCGCGACTGGAAAGACACGCTCAATCTGCCCCGTACCGAGTTCGCCATGAAGGCCAATCTGCCGGTGACCGAGCCGGCCATGATCGCCCGATGGGACGCCATGGATCTGTACGGGCAGATTCGACGGGCACGCGCCGGCCGGCCCCAGTTCGTGCTGCACGACGGTCCGCCCTATGCGAACGGCCAGATTCACACCGGCCACGCGATGGACAAGGTCCTGAAGGACATCATCGTCAAGGCGCGGACGATGGCGGGGTTCGACGCGCCCTACGTGCCAGGCTGGGACTGCCACGGGCTGCCGATCGAGCTCAATGTCGAGAAGGAGCTCGGTGCGGCCGCCAAGGACCGATCGCCGGTGGAATTCCGGAAGGCGTGCCGGGCATACGCCGAGAAATTCGTCTCTCTCCAGCGCGCCGACTTCAAACGGCTGGGCGTGCTCGGCGACTGGGCGAATCCATATCTGACCATGACGCCGGAGTACCAGAGTGCGATTGTGCGGGCACTCGGCACGTTCGTGGCGCGCGGTCTCGTGTACAAGGGCAAGAAGCCGGTGTACTGGTGTTTGCGCGATCGGACGGCGCTGGCAGAGGCGGAGGTCGAGTACGACAACCACGCGTCGCCGTCGATCTACGTGGAGTTTTCAGCCGCAGCGGAGGAAGCCGCCGCCTTCGCGGGTCTGATCCCGGGGCTCGCAGGTCGCCCGGTCTCCGTCTTGATCTGGACCACGACACCATGGACGATCCCGGCGAACCTGGCGGTCGCCTTCCACCCCGATTATGACTACGCCGCTTTCGAGTTCGAAGGTCGCGCGATCATCGTCGCCGAGGCCATGGCGGCCAAGGTGGCAGAGGTCACCGGCCGCGGGCTCGGCGCCAGTCTGGGCACGTTCAAGGGACGGGCACTCGAAGGCCGGCGGTTCTTGCACCCGCTCTATGCGCGCGACTCGGTCGGCGTGCTCGCCGACTACGTGACCCTCGAGCAGGGCACGGGCGCGGTCCACACGGCGCCAGGGCACGGGGCGGATGACTTTGCGACCGGTGTCCGGTACGGCCTCGACATCTACGCGCCGATCCGCCGCGACGGCCGATTCGAAGAGGATGTGCCTGTTGTCGGCGGGCTGAAAGTCTTCGAGGCTAATCCCGTGGTCGAGGCCGCGCTCGCGGAGCGGGGCCGGCTGTTTTTCCGGAGCTCGGTCGAGCACTCGTACCCGCACTGCTGGCGCTGCCACCAGCCCGTAATCTTTCTGGCGACCCCCCAGTGGTTCATTGGCATGGACACCCTGCGTGAGGCGGCGGTCTCAGAAGCGGGCCGTGTCAACTGGATCCCCGCCTGGGGCCGCGAGCGGATGACAGGGATGTTCATGACCAGACCCGACTGGTGCATCTCGCGACAGCGCGCCTGGGGCGTGCCGATTCCCGCCTTGCGGTGCGACCAGTGCGGTCAATCCCACCTGACGCCCGCCATCGTCGAACAGGCCGCTGCGACGTTCGAGCGGCAGACGGCTGATGCCTGGTACGAGGAGCCCATCGAGACGTTCGTGCCGTCCGGGTTTGCATGCGCCGGTTGCGGGGGCGTGGCATTCACGCGCGAGCACGACATCCTCGATGTGTGGTTCGACTCTGGATGCAGCCATGAGGCTGTGCTCGCCCGGCGGCCGCAACTGACGTGGCCCGCGGACCTGTACCTCGAAGGCACCGATCAATATCGTGGCTGGTTCCAGTCGTCGTTGATCGTCGGCCTGGGGACACGCGACCGCGCCCCCTATCGAAGCGTCCTCACACACGGCTTCGTGGTCGACGAGCACGGGCGCAAGATGTCGAAGTCGCTCGGCAACACGATCAGCCCTCAGAAAGTGATGGAGGACAGCGGCGCCGAGGTGCTGCGCCTGTGGGTCGCGATGGTCGACTACCGCGACGAAGTGCGACTGGGCAAGGCGGTACTGGCGCGCTCGGTGGAGGCGTATCGCAAAATCCGCAACACCCTGCGCTACCTGCTGTCGAACCTCGACGATTTCGATCCCAGCCGAGACACGGTGGCCGTCGAGCGGCTTGTCGAGGTCGATCGTTTCGCGCTCGGCCGCTTTGCCCGGCTCGCCCGAACAGCCCGTGCGGCCTACGAGGCCTACGACTTCCAGGTCATCTTTCACGCCATCAACGAGTTCGTCACGGGCGACCTGAGCGCCTTCTACATGGACGTCTCGAAAGACCGGCTGTACACGTTCCGGGCCGATTCCGGCGAGCGGCGATCTGCGCAGACGGCCTACTTCGTCATCGCAGACGGGCTCGTCCGGCTCCTCGCACCCATCCTGTCCGTGACGGCCGAGGAGGCCTGGACGCAGCTGCCCGGCACGCGCGAGGCGTCGGTGCATCTGGCGGAATTTCCGGTCGGGCTCGACGGATGGATCGACGACGAGCTCGACGCGCGCTGGACGCAATTGTTGGCCGTGCGGACGCTGGTCAACATGGCCCTCGAAGGCGCGCGACAGCGCAAAGAGATCGGCAGCGCCCTGTCGGCCCACGTGATCGTACGGGGCCCCGCCGAAGACCTGGCGCTCCTCGAAGGCTACCGTGCCGAACTGCCGATGTTGTTCATCACGTCGACGACCAGCCTCGAACTCTCGGCGGAGAGTGAGCTCGAGGTCATCGTGAGCCACGCAGCCGGCGAGAAATGTCCGCGATGCTGGCGATTCGTGGGCGCGTGCGTGACGAGTGGCGACTTCTCGGGCCTCTGTGAACGCTGTGCGGATGCGTTGGGAGGTGCAGTTGCTTCCGGCCGCTGACGCGTCGCCCGGCGATCCGGACGCTGTGCAGCCAGTGCTGCTCCCCGAGCCGTCCACCACCGAGGATCAAGCCGATTCTCGCGCTGAGCCGGCGTTTGCCGTCAGACATCCCCGCTCTCTGGGCCTGCTGTGGTGGGTCAGCCTTCTTGTCGTGGGCCTCGACCAGATCACGAAAGCGCTGGTCAAGCACGTTCTGCCCCTCTACTCATCCCGGACCATCATTCCGGGGCTGATGGATTTCGTCCACGTGCAGAATGCCGGCGTTGCATTTGGTCTGCTCAACGACGTCGTCCATCCGCAGCGCAACCTCTTGACCACCGCGCTGGCACTGGTTGCCCTCGCGGGCATCGGATATTACGCCCGACAGGTGGGACCAAGCGAGCGCATGGCGCGTGTCGGGCTGTCGTTGATCCTCGGCGGTGCAATAGGCAACCTCCTCGATCGCATGCGTCAGGGGTTCGTGGTCGACTTCGTGGACATGTACTGGCGCGACTGGCACTTCTGGGCGTTCAACGTCGCGGACGCAGCAATCACGATCGGCGCCGTCCTGATCTTTCTTGAACTGCTCACCCCGAAGGCGCATGCATCCCATTCTGTTTGAGGTCGGCGATTGGCCGATCTACTCCTACGGGGTGCTCCTGGCAATCGCGTATCTCGCTGGTCTGCAGACAGCAGTGGTACGTGCACGGCGCATCGGCCTCGACGGCACACGCGTGATGGACCTCGGCATCTATCTGATCATCGCAGCGCTCGTCGGGGCCAAGCTGATGCTGGTCCTCACAGACCTGCGGTACTTCGTCGGTCACCCTGGCGAGATTCTCTCGCTCGTCCGAGCGGGTGGAGTGTTCTATGGGGGGCTGATTGCGGCCCTGGGGGTAGGCCTGCTGCTCGTCCGGCGGTACGGCTTGCCGATGTGGACAACGGCCGATTTGTTCGCGCCCGGAATCGCGCTGGGCCATGTGATTGGGCGGTTGGGCTGCCTGCTGGCTGGATGCTGCTATGGGCGTCCTACTTCGGTGCCATGGGCGATCACATTTACCGACCCGGCCGCTGCCGCGAATGTCGGGACTCCACTCGGAGTTCCGCTCCATCCCACGCAGGTCTATGACGCTGGCGCAGAATTGCTGATCCTGGCCATCCTGCTCTGGGTCGAGAAGCGAGGCACGATCTTCGCCGGCCGCACATTCTGGTTGTACGTGGTGCTGTACGGCATCTCGCGGTTCGCGATCGAGTTTTACCGGGGTGATGAGCGCGGCACAATCGCGGGGTTGTCCACGTCGCAGTTCGTGTCGCTCATCGCGGTGCCCGTCGCACTCGCGATGCTGTGGCGGCTGCGCCACCGTGGGCCGACGGCAGCCCCGGCGATGAGTGCAGCCTGATGGACGACGGCTCCCTGATGAGCACGCGAGAAGATCAGCACCAGCAGTTGATCGCATCGGAGTGCGACGAGGGCAGCCGGCTGGATGTGTTCCTCACACGCCGTGTCACCTCTCTGTCGCGTTCCGAGGCCCAACGTTTGATCCGGACGGGGCACGTGCTGCTCGACGGGAAGCCCGGCAAGGCGAGCGCCCTCGTCGCGCCTGGTCATTGCGTGGACCTGACCATCCCCCCGCCCATACGAGGGATACCCGAACCTGAATCCCTGCCCCTCGCGGTGGTCTACGACGACGAGGACCTGGTGGTGATCGACAAGGCAGCCGGCATGGTGGTGCACCCGGCGGCCGGTCATGCGACCGGCACGCTCGTAAACGCTTTGCTCCATCACGTGGCCGGGCTCAGCGGTATCGGAGGCATCGAGCGGCCGGGAATCGTACACCGGCTGGACCGCGGCACGTCCGGGTTGATGGTGGTGGCCAAGAACGACAAGGCACACCGCGCTCTGGCCGGGCAGTTCCAGGACCGCACCATCGCCAAAGAATACCTGGCGCTCGTCTGGGGGCGCCCCGTCATGGGCCTGACGATGAGCCAGCCGATCGGACGAGATCCGCACAACCGCCAGAAGATGTCCACCCGAGCCGGACGGGCGCGCAGCGCACTCACCCGCATCGAGTCGGTCGAGCCCTTTCAGGGCGTATCATTGGTCCGGCTGACGATCGGCACGGGCCGCACCCATCAGATTCGCGTGCACCTGAGCGAGGCCGGCCATCCCGTCGTGGGCGACGCGGTCTATGGCGGCGTTCGGCAGCACCTGCCGGCGGAACTGATGACGCTCGGCCGCCTCACGCGTCCGTTCCTGCACGCGGCCCGCCTTGCGTTTGCCCATCCCACCACCGGGATTCCGCTGTCATTCGAGGCGCCGCTGCCGGCCGATCTCGAGGATGTCCTCGCTACGCTCGGCCGGGTGAAGCGTGCACGCACGCCGTCATCACGCGCATAACGAAGCACTCACTACCAGAGACCGATGCCATCACACGCCGTCACTCCGAAGCGCGCGCGTATCGTCTTCGCGGGCCGCATTTTCACCGTTGAGACCAGCCAGGTGCAAATGGCCACTGGCAGAACCGTGGCCATGGAGGTGGTGCGGCACCGCGGATCGGTCGTGCTCGTCCCTCAGCCGGATCCCGCACACGTGATCCTGATTCGCCAGTATCGGTTCGTCATCAATCGAACGATCTGGGAACTGCCGGCCGGGTCTCTGGAACAGGGCGAAGCGCCGCACCGGGCGGCGCGGCGAGAGTGCGAGGAGGAAATCGGACTGCGCCCTGGTCGAATCGAGCGCCTCGGCGTCTATTTTCCGACGCCTGGATTCTGCGACGAGCGGATGGTCTTCTACGCCTGCCGAGATCTGAGCAGACCCGCGAAGCCGGCGGCACAAGACGAGGATGAGCAGATCGAGCCCCGCACCTTCACCCTGCGGCAGGCCTGGGCCCTGGTCCGAGCTGGAAAAATCGTGGACATGAAGACGGTGCTCGGTCTTGCGATGGTCTCTGGGAAGGTCCCGCTCGCCGCGACGAAGTAAGAGCCGGAGACCGCGTGGAGAGCGGTCCCCGGATGGCAAGCGGCGCGGGCCCTATGCGAGGCTGAACCGCGGGCGCGGGTCGTCCAGACGTGGAACATCGGTCGGCTTGCGGTTTGCGGACGGCGCAAGCGCCAGGTTCAGCACTTCGTCCATCTCTTCGACGTAATGAATCGTCAGGTCCTGGCGTTGCGCGGGCGTGAGGTCTTCGACGATGTTCTTCTCGTTCTGGCGCGGGAGGATGACTTCGCGCATCCCCATCCGGCGTGCCGCGAGGACCTTCTCTTTGATGCCGCCCACGGGCAGCACACGACCAGAGAGCGTGATCTCACCGGTCATGGCGACGTTGGGACGCACCGGCCGCCCCGACAGCGCCGAGGCGAGCGCGCTCACCATGGTTACGCCGGCCGACGGCCCGTCTTTGGGGATCGCGCCGGCAGGCACATGAAGGTGGATCTCCGCGTCTTTGTAAAAGGCTGCGTCGACGCCGTAGCGTGAGGCGTTGGCGCGGAACCACGACAGGGCAATCCGGGCAGATTCCTTCATGACGTCTCCGAGCTGGCCGGTGATGGTCAGCTGGCTGGCTCCCGGCATGCGCGACGCCTCGACGAACAGCACGTCTCCGCCGACGGGCGTCCATGCCAGGCCCACGGCGACTCCCGGATCTTTGGTGCGGTCGCGCATTTCCTCGTCCAGATGTCGAGGTGAACCCAGCAGTTCGGTGACGGTTTCGGGAGTCACCGTGATGGGTGCCGGCGCATTCTCCGCCTGACGCCGGGCAATCTTGCGACAGATCGATCCGATCTCCCGCTCGAGATTCCGCACGCCGGCTTCGCGGGTGTAGCCGTGAATGATCGCGGCCAGCGCCTCGTCGGTGAACGTCACCAACTCAACGGTCAGTCCGTGATTGGTAATCTGGCGGCCGACCAGGTGGTCGCGGGCGATTCGAAGCTTCTCTTCTTCCGTGTAGCCGGACAGCTCCAGCACCTCCATCCGATCGCGAAGGGGGGGCGGGATGGTGTCGAGCACGTTGGCGGTCGTGATGAAGAGTACCTCGGACAGGTCGAACGGCACGTCGAGGTAATGATCGCGGAACGAGTTGTTCTGTTCCGGGTCGAGCACTTCGAGCAGGGCCGACGCGGGATCTCCACGAAAATCGGAGCCGAGCTTGTCGACTTCGTCGAGGATGAAGACGGGGTTGCGAGACTCGGCGCGTCGCAATCCCTGAATGACCTGTCCGGGCAAGGCGCCAATGTACGTGCGGCGATGGCCACGGATTTCGGCCTCGTCGCGCATGCCCCCGAGGGACACGCGAACGAACTTGCGGCCGAGGGCGGTCGCGATCGACTTGGCGAGTGAGGTCTTACCGACTCCGGGAGGCCCGACAAAGCACAGAATCGGGCCCTTCACGTCGGGCTTGAGCTTTCGCACCGCGAGGTACTCGAGGATGCGGTCTTTCGGGCGCTCGAGACCGGAGTGGTCGGCGTCGAGGACCTGTTTGGTGTGGACCAGGTCGATGACCTCCTCGGTCTGCTTGGCCCATGGCAATGCAATCAGCCAGTCGAGATAGGTGCGGGCCACCGTGTACTCGGCAGCCGCGGCGGGCATCTTCGAGAGCCGGTCGAGCTCGCGAAGGGCCTCCTTCTTCACCTCGGCGGGCATGCCGGCCGCATCGATTTTCTCGCGCAGGTCGTCGATTTCCTTCGCCTGATCGTCTCCCTCGCCGAGCTCCTTCTGGATGGCCTTCATCTGCTCGCGCAGGAAGTATTCACGCTGTCCCTTGCCCACTTCAGACTGGACCTGGGACTGGATCTTCGAGCCGAGCTCCAGCACCTCGAGCTCTTTGGTGAGGATGCGGTTCAACTGATCCATCCGCAGGCGCACTTCAGGCGTGGCCAACAATTCCTGTTTGGTCGCCGTGCTGATGGTACTCAGACTCGATGCAATGAAATCGGTGAGGCGCGTGACGTCTGTGATGTTGGTGGCCAGGGCATTGAGGTCTTCCGAGAGCACGGGCGACAGCTGAACGACCTGGGCGAAGTTCGTGCGGATGTTGCGCTCGAGTGCGTCGATTTCGAGCGCGTCCGACTCGCGCAGGACGTCGGCTACCTCGGTGATTTCGGCGCGCAGATAAGGTCTGGTGGCCAGAACCCGGTCGAGCCGGATGCGGGCGAGCCCCTGCACGATGAGCCGGAGGCTGCCGTCGGGCAGCTTGAACATCTTATGGATGTGCGTGAGGGTGCCGATTGGGTGCAGATCCTGCTCGGCTGGCTCCTCCTGCGTTGGATCCTTCTGGGTGAAGACACCGATGACCTTGGCGTTAGCGATCGCGTCGTCGATGAGCTTGACGGACGACTCGCGAGCCACTGCCAGCGGCATGAACGAGCTCGGAAACAGCACCGTGTCGCGCAGCGGAAGAATCGGAACCTCGCCAGGCACTGTGTAGGAGCGCTCGCCGGCGCCGGTTTCGACGCGTGTGGTCTGGTCGCTCATGACAATCTCCCTTTCCCTCGTGCTGCGAGCAGGGCCTGTAGATCCCAGACCCGCGGTGCGAACACGTGGGTTGTACTCTTAGACGTAGGCGGGAGGCAATGAGGTGATTGCGCAGCCCGCCCCTCGGCGGGCCTGCGCAATGTGGCGAGGCGCCGGGTCAGTTGAGGTCGATGAAGAAACCGGCGGAACGGCGCTGGGTCTGGCGCTCGCGCTGTTCGGCGATTTCCCTGGCTTCTTCGCAGTCCTTGCAGCGGACCGCGAATGGCAATGCGCGAAGGCGGCGTTCGGAGATTTCGTCGCCGCATTCAAAGCAGTAGCCGTAGGTCTTCTCGTCGAGTCTGGCCAGCGCTTCCTCAATTTTGTGGAGCGTCTCTGACTTCATCTGGATGAGAGCCAGCTCGATGTCGTCCTGAATGTCGGCCTCGGAGGCCTCGGCCGCGTCAAGCACGCCCTGCCCCTCGCCGGAGGCGCCGACGGCGCGCACGTCGCGCATTTTTTCCTGAACTTCATTCAGAATTTCGCGACGACGCTCCTCGAGGATGCGCTTGAGCTCGGCGTACCGCTCCCCGGCCATATCTGTCTGATTCGTGGTTCGTGAACTCATAACGCCCTCCTATGAAGTTCGGCGTCTTGCCTGTATGCAGGCCAGCGTAAAGCAATAAAAATGCCAATTATACGAACGGAGCGAGCTACTGTAAAGACTCTGGACTGTCCTGTGTCGCGGTAGACGGGTGTCATTGTTTCCACTGGTACCCTTCGGAGGACCGCCAACACGCAACGCGACGGCTGCGACCACACGACGCTTGCTACGAGTCTGCCCGGTGTTAGACGTTCGTCAGGTGGTTTCTGGTTCGACTGGTCTGTTTAGGCACAGCCTTCTGCTATACTTGGGTGTTTTTCGGGGCCCAACGGTCCCAGGTGAGAGAGACCATGGCCAAACACTGTGAGATTTGCGGCAAGACCCCGGTTTTTGGTCGGGTTCATAGCCACGCCAATAACGTCAGCGCCCGCCGGTTCGAGCCGAACCTGCAACGTGTGCGCGCCCTCGTCAACGGCGGGATTCGTCGCTTGCGCGTGTGCACGCGCTGCATCCGCTCCAACAAGGTCGTCAAAGCCGCCTGAAACGGGTCGTCGGTGACCAGGCTCTCCGCAGGGTGCCAATCCCGGTGACACGCGTGCCTGTATCCACCACTGGGGCTCCGGCTGCCATCGGACCGTACAGCCAGGCCATTCGCGCCGGCGGCTTCGTTTTCACTTCTGGACAGATACCGCTCGATCCCGCCACTGCCACTCTGATCAACGGCGACATTACGGCCCAGACCGAGCGCGTCATCCAGAACCTGTCTGAGGTGCTTGCCGCGGCGGGCTCATCGCTCGATGCGGTGGTGCGCACCACCGTGTATCTGATTGACATAAGTGAATTTGGCGCGATGAACGAGGTCTACGCGCGCTACTTTCAGGAGCCGGCCCCAGCTCGCTCTACAATCCAGGCAGCGAAGCTGCCCCGCGACGCGCGCATCGAAATCGACGCCATTGCCGTCGTGCCCTCACCCGCCCGATAGCGGGTCAGCGGCTGGCCCGCTCCACCGCCAGCACGCCGCCCACGTTTTTGATCGACTTCATCACCTTTTCGAGGTGCCGCAGATCGCTGATTTCGACCGTCATCCGGATGGATCCCAGGTGATCTTCGCCGACGGTCGCCTCCACATCTCTGATGTTCGTGTTGATGTCGGCAATCCGTGAGCTCACGTCCGCGAGAATCCCCCGCCGATCCTCGACGCTGATCTTCAAGCGGACGGTGTATGGCAGGACGTCTGTGCCGTTGTCCCACTCGACGTCAATACGCCGCTCTGGATCGAAGAGCAGGTTGGTCACGTTGGTGCACGCGGCAGAATGGACCGAGACGCCCTTCCCCCGGGTGATGTACCCCACGATTCGTTCGCCGCGGATGGGGTTGCAGCACTTGGCCCGGAACACCATCACATCGTCGATCCCCCTCACTTTGATCTTGTCCTCGCCGCTCCCGGAGCCGAGCACCCGCTTGACGACGCTCGCCAGGCCAGTCTCCGGTGCGCGCTCCTTCAACCCGTCCTGACCGGCGATGCGGTCGAGCACCGCCCTGGCGGTCACCTTGCCGTATCCGATGGCCGCATAGAGGTCTTCGAGCCGCGGCGCCCCAAAGTCGATGGCCACCCGTGCCAGGGCCTCGTCTGTGAGAGCTGCCTTGTCGACGGTGTACCGACGTAACTCCTTGTCGAACAATCGCCGTCCGAGCTCGACACTCCGCCGCTTTTCCTCGGCATGGATGAAGTGCTTGATCTTGTTGCGGGCTCGTGACGTGGCCACGAAGTTCAGCCAGTCGCGGCTCGGCGTGTGACCGGGCTGCGTCAGAATTTCGACGATGTCACCGTTGCTCAGACGGGTGCGTAGCGGCACCATCCGGCCGTTCAAGCGGGCGCCCACGCACTGATGTCCGATGTCCGTGTGCACGAAGTAGGCGAAGTCGACGAGCGTCGCCCCGCGAGGCAGCGACTTCACTTCCCCCTTAGGGGTGAAGATGTACACCTCCTCGGGATACAGCTCGATCCGCAGGTTCTGCATGAACTCCTGCGGGTCGCGCACCTCCTGCTGCAGCTCCAGCAGACGGCGAAGCCAGTTGAAGTACTGCTCGTCTCGATCGGCCCCGACGCGCCCCTCCTTGTATTTCCAGTGCGCGGCAATCCCTTCATCGGCCGTCCGGTGCATCTCCTCGGTGCGAATCTGCACTTCGAACGGCACGCCGCCGTCGCCGACGACCGACGTGTGCAGCGACTGGTACCCGTTCGGCCGGGGCATGGCGATGAAGTCCTTGAACCGGCCCGGAACTGGCGACCACATCTGATGGATGATACCGAGCACACCGTAACAGTCGTTCACGCTGGGCGTGATGACGCGCACGGCGATGAAGTCGTAGACCTGATCGAGCGAAATCTTCTGGCGCTGGAGCTTCTGATGAATCGACCAGAGGCGCTTGATGCGGCCGTCGATCAGCACGACGGGCACCTCCGCCTCCTGCAGACGCGTCTCGAGCTGGCGCCGGAGCGACTCGATCAGCCCCTCGGTGGCTCGCCGCTTGCGCTCCACGGCCAGCCGGAGGGCCTGATAGCTGGCTGGCTCGAGGTGCCGGAACGCCAGCTCCTCGAGCTCGTTCTTGATCTTGCTCATACCCAGGCGGTTGGCGATGGGCGCGTAGATGTCGCGCGTTTCCTGGGCGATCCTCGTGCGACGCTCTTCCGGCAGGTGGTGCAGGGTGCGCATGTTGTGCAGCCGGTCGGCCAGCTTGACCAGGATGACGCGGATGTCATCCACCATGGCCATCAGCATCTTGCGGAAGCTCTCAGCCTGGCGTTCTTCACTCGAGGCAAACTGCAGGCTGGAGAGCTTGGTGACCCCCTCGACGACATGCGCCACCTGCTCGCCGAACAACTCCCGGACCTTCTCGATCGTGTTCGGCGTGTCCTCGACGATGTCGTGGAGCAGTCCAGCCGCGAGGGCTGCGACGTCGAGGCGCATGTCCGCGAGGATGTCGGCGACCTCGAGCGGATGCACGAGGTACGGTTCCCCGGACCGGCGGACCTGTCCCTTGTGCTCGTACGCGGAGAACACGTACGCCCGCCGGAGCAGTTCCAGGTCTGCATCCGGGTTGAACCCACGGACTTTCTCGGTAAGGTCCTCGAACCGAATCATAGGGGATGGTGTCTAACGGATCGGCGACGGAACGGGCGCGCGGCGTGTCGCGGTTCATGATACCGGAATTGCTCCCGAGGACCTTTTTCGCCCGGCAAACACGCGCGTCGCCGGGCCCGGTTGCTTGACGCAATTTTCACCGGTCACTATACTGGCCCGGTTCTTGACACATTGCTGGACCGCCGGGGGGAGAGACCCCGGCGACGCGAAAGGGGACGTGCATGCACTCTGGATTCACGCGCACGGCAGTGATCGTTGTCGGCATCGCCGCTTCGACCACTGCGTGCGGCAAGTACTCGCTGAGCAGTATTCTGTCGCTCAAGGCCTTCAAGGATGGCGTCGCGTCCTTTTCGAAGGGCGACTATCGCGGGGCCGTGCCGGAATTCGAAGAATCGGTTCGGCGCAATCCAGACTTCGGGCTGGCGTATTTCTATCTGGGCAACAGCTACGACAGCCAGTACAAGCCCGCGAAGAAGGGCGACCCCCAGAACGACGGGCTCGTCCCAAAAGCCGTCGAGAACTACCGCATCGCCATCGACAAGCTGAAGGACTCCACTGAGCCGCGCGCCGCGGAATTCCGCAAGCTGTCCTACGAGTACCTCATCGCCGCATATGGTTCGGACAAGCTCAACGAGTTCGACAAGGCGGAGCCCGCTGCCAAGGAGCTGATCGCCATCGAACCGGGCGAACCGAGCAACTACCAGGCGCTCGGCAAGCTGTACGAGGACCAGGGGCGGATGGAAGACGCCGAGGCGATGTTCCAGAAGGCCGTCGAGGTCAAGCCTGCGGATCCTCAGCCCTACCAGCAGCTGGCCGGCTTCTACAACCGCCAAGGCAAGTTCGAGAAGACGATGGAGGCGTTTCAGCAACGCGCCAACATGGAACCGAACAACCCAGAGGCCTGGCACCTCATGGGCAGCTATTACTACGACAAGGTGACGCGGGACAAGGCGCTGGCCAAGCCGCTCGCGATTAAGTACCTCGACGCTGGCGTTCAGGCGGAGGACAAGGCGATTGCCCTGAACACCGACTACTTCGAGGCGCTCACGTTCAAGAACCTGCTGCTGCGCCTTCAGGCGAATTTCGAGCCCGCCGGCTCGGCCAAGCAGAAGCAGCTCCTCGATCAGGCCAACCAGTTCTTCCAGCGCGCGCTGGCTGCCCAGGCGAAACAGGCCGGCCAGGCCGCGGCGCAAGCTGGGGCGACCAAGAAGGACTAACCGAAAGAGACCGACCATCAGAGGTGCGGCTGAACGCAGCCGCACCTCTCCAGTCTCGCATCCACGCCCTCGTCGCTCCCGCCTCGTTCAGTTCAATCGCCTTCCCAGCGCACTCACGTTCCATGTGAATCGGTCCATCACCGGCCTGCGGTCGGCATGTCCCGACTGCAGTCACTCGCCTCGCGGCAGCGCGAAACACCGCCGTCTTCGTCCCGAGTTGGAGGATGCAAACCGGCGCAGCGCCGGGCTCCTCCCCCAAAAACACGAAGAGCCGGGCGATGAGGATCGCCCGGCTCTGAATTGTGCCGCGACGTGAGCGCTAGTTGCCGCCGGCTGCCTCTTTGCGCATGCCGTCGGTGACGATGCCGACTTTCTCGACGCCGCCGCCCACGGCCGCATCGATGACCGCCATGATCTCGCCGTAACGTACGGTGCCAGCGCCCATCAAGAAGAGAGTCTTGTCGTGACGCGTTTCGTAGATCTCACGGAATTTGGCCTGTGCCAGGGCAATCGGCACTTCCTGCTTGTTGATCGTCAGGCGATGATCTGCCGTGTAGTCCACGACGACCTGCCCCAGGATGTCCGCGGCCTTGGCGTTCTTGTTCGTCTCGAGCGGCAGATTGATGTCCATCCCCTTCTGCGTCAGAGGCAGCGCCGCCATGAAGATGATCAGCAGGACGAGGAGAACGTCGATGAGCGGCGTCACGTTCATATCCGCAGAGACGTTCGGTTTGGCGGCCGAGACGACCCGGTCGGCGCCATGGTGCATATGCGCGTGCGACATTACTGACCTCCCGCTGCGGCCAGCGGACTTCCGGCCGGTTTCTCAGTGATAAGAGCCACCGAGTCGATCTGAGCGCCACGAAGAGCGTCCATCATCTTCATGATGGCGCCGTAGGGGGCGTCCTTGTCTCCCTTGAGATAGACGGTCTTCTCCGACTTCTCCTCGAGGATCGTCTTGAGCCTCGCCACAACGTCGCTTTCGGCCATCGGCAGCGCGTTGACGTACAACTGACTGTTTGCGTCCACGTAGACCGTGGTTTGATCGGCTGTGTCTGGCTTGTCCTTGGTGTTTCCCGCGGTCGGGAGAGTCATCTGGACGCCCTGCTGCAGCATGGGCGCGATGAGCATCATGATGATCAGCAGCACCAGCATCACGTCGACCAGCGGCGTGACGTTGATGTCTGATTTGACGCCGCCTCTTGCGCCGCCAACATCCATTGCCATGGCGTGTACTCCTTAAACCCTGGTGCCGTCAGGACGCCGCGCCGCCACGGACGAGCCGTGGCGGACGCTCTGCGCCCTGTCGGCACCGGTCCTGTGAACCAGGACCTCGATGCAATTATGCCGTCTTCTTGATGAAGTAATCGACCAGCTCCGACGACGAGTTGTCCATTTCGACGTTGAAGTATTCGAGCCGACCGGTGAAGTAGTTGTACATCCACACAGCCGGGATGGCCACGACCAGTCCGAGCGCGGTCTCGATGAGCGCCTCTGAGATACCGCCCGAGACCGAGGCCAGACCGCCAGAGCCGGTTGCAGCAATGCCCTGGAACGCCGTGATGATACCGACCACGGTGCCGAGCAGTCCGACGAATGGCGCGGTGGCTCCGATGGTGGCCAGAGCGGGAATGCCCTTCTTGAGGTCGTTCGACGTCAGCGCGGTCGCGCGCTGAATGGCGCGGCGCACGGTGTCGACGATGTCGTCGCGCTGCATCGAGCCACCACCCTCCTGCTGGAACTGATACTCCTGCAGGCCGGCCAGAACGACCTTCGCCAGGTGACTGTATTGGTACGTCTTGGCCTGCGAGACCGAGAGCGCATCCTTCAGACGGCCTTCCTTCAGGTGCTTGGCGACCTGCGGCGCATAGAGCTTCGACTGCTTGCGCGCCTGCGAGAACGTGTAGAACCGCTCGATTGCCACACCAAACGACCACATCGACATGAACACCAGAACGAAGGCGACGCCCTTGGCGACCACCCCCATCTGTGCCCACATATGCATCAAGTCCATTTTTCCAGCCTCCGAACAACCTGTCTGAGTTGCGATGATCCAACACGAGTGACGGAGCCCAGGCTCGCCACCGGCACGAGCCGGGCCCCGACGTTACAGAACACTACCTTGCCGCACGCCTACTGCAGCGTGAAGTTCACGGTTACGGTCAACAACACCTCCACCGGCACATCGTTCAGTGTGGTGGGGCTGTACTTCCACTGCAGCACCGCATCTTGCGCTGCGTCGTCCAGCGTCTTGCCTGCCGACTTGATCACCTTGGCATCGCGCACACTGCCGTCCTTGCCGATCGTAGCCTCGATGACGACGTAGCCCTGCATCTTCGCGGTTTTGGCGAAGGCCGGGTATACCGGCTCTTTTCTCTGCAGGAGCTTAGGATTCTTGATCAACCCGCCGGCACGAATGGGGACCTGGGGAGGCGGCGGGGGCGGTGCAGCAATGCCACCGACCACGCCCGTCGA
Organism: Vicinamibacterales bacterium; assembly: GCA_039925145.1. Lineage (GTDB taxonomy): Bacteria > Acidobacteriota > Vicinamibacteria > Vicinamibacterales > SCN-69-37 > JBDSZL01. Next base: position 25,884 of record JBDSZL010000034.1, read on the forward strand.
GGACCCTGGCAATCCGGTACCGGAGATGCCACCGATGACCGCGTTCCCCAGGTTGCGGGGAGGCGGCGGAGGCGGCTCGACCTTGGGAATCTCCTTGGCCGCCTCGAGTGGCGCGGCATCCACCTTCACATCCACCGGCTGAGGTGTGGGGGGCGTCGCGCTCGGCGGTGGCGGCGGTGGAGGCGGTGGGGGCGGGGGTGGCGGGGGCGCAGCCACGAATGCCATCACCGACTGAGGTGTTGGCAGCATGTCTGTGGCCATCAAGGGAATTACGATGAGCGCTCCGAGCCCAATCACGTGCGTGGCGATGGACAGCGGCACCGTGTACCACTTCTTCGTCCCGACCCTGATTGAGGGCTCAACTACATCGCCGAACATGTCGCGTGGCACAGCCGAACCTCCTTACCAACGTTCGATGACCTCTCGGGTCGCTCAAGCCAGGCCGAACCCAGCATGGGCAGGACGGCCCGGAGCCCAGCCGCTGCCGGCTGGCGCGCCGCACATTCTCGAGCCATTTTCGAAAGGCCCGGAATTATAGGCAGACCCGAAAAAATGTGTCAACGAACTCGATGTTCGTTTAGACACCAGCGGTTCCTGAATGGACGCGCACATCCCTCTCGTCTTAGATAGCGCCGCCAATCCGCATCCGATAAAACGACCTCCATACGAACAGCAGCATCACGGCAAAGAACGCCACTGCCAGCACATGGGTCAAGAGCGCGCCATGGTCGGCGGTCAACTGGACGGCCAGTTCCACGGCCAGCAGCCCGAACAACGTCGTGAACTTGATCACGGGGTTCATGGCGACCGACGACGTGTCCTTGAACGGATCGCCGACAGTGTCCCCCACGACGGTGGCTGCATGCAACTCCGTGCCTTTGGCCTTGAGCTCGACCTCGACGATTTTCTTGGCATTATCCCAGGCCCCGCCGGCATTCGCCATGAAGATGGCCTGGAACAATCCGAACAGCGCAATCGACACCAGATAGCCGATGAAGAAGAACGGCTCGACGAACGCAAACGCCAGCGTGCCGAAGAACACGCCCATGAAGATGTTGAACATGCCCTTCTGCGCGTACTGCGTGCAGATGGCGACCACCTTCTTCGAGTCTTCCACTGAGGCGCGCGTCGATCCCTCGAGCTTGATATTCGCCTTGATGAACTCGACCGCCCGATACGCCCCGGTCGTCACGGCTTGCGTCGAGGCACCGGTGAACCAGTAGATCACCGACCCACCGGCAATCAGCCCCAGAAGAAACGGCGGGTGCAGCAGCGACAGCTTCGTCACCAGCTCGGGGTCGAGGCGATTGGTCAACGCCACGATAATCGAGAAGATCATCGTGGTCGCGCCCACCACGGCCGTCCCGATCAGCACGGGCTTCGCCGTTGCCTTGAAGGTGTTGCCCGCCCCGTCGTTCTCTTCGAGGTTGTGCTTGGCGAGCTCGAAGTTGACGTCGAAACCATAGTCCCTCTTCAGCTCGGCCTCGATGCCGGGCAACTGCTCAATCGTCGACAGCTCATAGACCGACTGCGCGTTGTCGGTCACCGGGCCGTAGGAGTCCACCGCGATGGTCACAGGGCCCATCCCGAGGAAGCCAAAGGCCACGAGGCCGAACGCGAAGACTGCAGGCGCAATCATCCCGATGTTCCCCAAGCCGAGGGTGCTGACTCCGTAGGCGATACCCATCAGAATCAGAATGCACATGCCAAGCCAGAACGCCGAGAAGTTGCCGGCCACGAAGCCCGAGAGGATATTCAGCGACGCGCCGCCCTCACGCGACGAGATCACCACCTCGCGGACGTGGCTGGACTCGGTCGAAGTGAAGATTTTCACGAGTTCCGGGATGATGGCCCCCGCAAGGGTGCCGCACGTGATCACAGTGGCCAGCTTCCACCACAGCGTCGTGTCGCCGGCCGGACCGAGGGCCGGAATGAGCAGGTAGGAGGCGACATAAGTCAACCCGACGGAGAGAATCGAGGTCAGCCAGACAAGCCGGGTGAGCGGTGCCTCGTAGTTCATCCGATCGACGTGAAGGTACTGACGCTTGGCGACGGCCTCGTTCAACAGGTACGACGCGCCCGACGCCAGCACCATCACGATGCGCATCATGAAAATCCACACCAGCAGCTGCACCTGTGTGGACTCGGCTGTGACCGCCAGCAGAATGAACGAGATGAGCGCCACGCCCGTGACGCCATAGGTCTCGAACCCGTCGGCCGAGGGACCGACCGAGTCGCCAGCATTGTCGCCCGTGCAGTCGGCAATGACCCCTGGATTGCGCGCGTCGTCTTCCTTGATCTTGAAGACGATCTTCATCAGGTCGGCCCCGATGTCGGCGATCTTCGTGAAGATCCCGCCGGCAATCCGAAGCGCCGCCGCCCCCAGCGACTCGCCAATCGCGAACCCGATGAAGCAGGGACCGGCGTAATCGCGCGGGATGAACAGCAGGATGACCAGCATCAATAGCAGTTCGACGCTGATGAGCATCATGCCGATGCTCATCCCCGCCTTCAGCGGAATGGCATAGCAGGGATATGGCTTTCCACGCAGGCTGGCAAACGCGGTCCGGGAATTCGCAAAGGTGTTGACCCTGATCCCGAACCACGCGACCCCGTAGCTGCCGGCGATGCCCACCAGGCTGAAGAGCAGGATGACGACGACCTTGATGGCGGGAAAATGCTGGAGCGCCCCGAAATACACCGCGATGATGGAGCCGATGAAGAGCTCGAGCAGGAGCAGAAATTTACCCTGCTGCACGAGGTAGGTCTTGCACGTCTCGTAGATCAGCTCTGAGATCTCGAGCATCGAGCCATGCACCGGCAGGTTCTTCAGCTGGTTGTAGATCACCAGCCCGAAGAGCAGTCCCATGGCAGAGACCACCAGGCCCACCATCAGCAGCGTGTGCCCGTCGATGCCGCCGAGAAACTGCACCTGCGACAAATCAGGCAGGACGAGATTGGCCTCGCCGCCAGGCCGGTGTGTGGCGCCCGCCGCTACACCCCCGGTTTCCTGAGCTGCCCGTGCGGCGACCGCTGTCATCCCGAGGATCAGCATCACCGCACACACCGCTACGAACCGCCTCACACCATGCGCCGCATTGGCTCTCATGCATCGATCTCCAGTTGGGTAACGTTCAGCAGGTTACTCTACAGGCGGGACCGCTCGCGATGCCAGAGATCGTTCACTGACGGGCGATCAGGATCGACGAGTCGGCCCCACGGCGGAGGTATTCGCCTGGATGCGCGAGGGCAGACCCATCCCGCCCGTGAGCAGGACGCGGAGCCCCTCTTCGACGGTCATGTCTGGATACGACACCTGATCCGGCGTCGCAATGATGATGTCGCCCAGGTAGAGATGATTGGTCGGCACGTAGATCGCGAACAGCGGCTCGGGGCCGCGGCCACGCTCCAGCACGAACTCCTTGGTCAGGAAGCCGAGCACGAACCCGCGCGAGGCGTGCTCCACCACGACTACCCGCTTGAACCCAACTTCGTTGTCTGGCGAAAACGCAGACATGAGCTGCTTGACCGGCGCGTAGATCGTGCGGAACAGCGGCACGTGCAGCAGCAGTTGCTCGCCGCGCTGCAGCACACGCCGTCCGAACACGTTGGTGGCGAGCAGGCCCGCGGAGAAGACGATGAGGGCGGTGGCGACCAGGCCCAGCCCGGGCACAGGCCGGCCCACGAACCGCTCCCCCAGGCCGCTGGTCAGCCCGTCAGCCCACCGGATGACCCACACGATCGCGACGACGCTCACGACCACCGGCACCGTGACGAAGAAACCGGTCACGAACCGACGCCGGAGCCAGGGCCACATGAGCAGCGTGACTCGCGCGCGTTACGCGCGAGCTCGTCGTCGGGGCTCCGCTGGGATCGCTTTCTGGACTTGAGCCGTCGGCGTGGGCGTGCGCCGGCTGAGAATGATCGCGATGGCCGCGGCAATGAAGACGGTGGAGTAGGTGCCGGTGATGATGCCGATGAGCATCGTAAAGGCAAATCCGCGGAGCACCTCGCCGCCGAGCACGAAGAGCGCCAGCACCGCGAGCATTGTCGTGCCGGACGTGATGATGGTGCGCCCCAACGTCTGGTTGACGCTGCGGTTGACAACCTCATCGAGCGGCTCGCGGCGGCTGAGCCGCTGATTCTCACGGACGCGATCGAACACGACGATCGTGTCGTTGACGGAATATCCGGCGATGGTCAGGATGGCGGCAATCACGTTCAGCGAGATCTCGTAGCCAAACCACGACAGGAACACGAGCGTGATGAGAATGTCGTGGAACGTCGCGACGATCGCGCCCACCGCGAAGGTGATCCGGAAGCGGACGGCCACATACAGCAGGATGCCGCCGAGGGCTGTCAGGGTGGCCCAGATGCCCTTGCTCTGCAGGTCCTTGCCGATACTCGGTCCAACGATGTCTCGCTGGATGATCTTGAAGTCCCCAAGGTTGGCCGCCCGCATCGCAGACTCGATGCGCGTCGAGCCTTCGTCGAGGTCGCGCTGCTCCTGCCCGCTCGCGAGCGGCAGCCGAATCATGATGTCGCTCTTGCCAGCGCCCTCCTGGATGCGCTGGACGACCGCATCACCGCCTGCCGACCCCAGGGCCGAACGGACGGCGTCCTCGGCGACCGGGCGCGCAAACTCGAGAACGACGACTGTGCCGCCCGTGAAGTCGATACCGAGGGGCACGCCACCGCGGAAGTACGTGGTCGCCACGCCGGCCCAGATCAGGCCAATCGACAGGATGACGGCGTGCCACCGCCACTTGATGAAGTTGTAATTCGCGTTCTCGAAAATGCGCATGGTGCGGGGTCTCTGCTAGATGCTCAGCTGGGAGGAGCCGGCCGGCCGCCTTGAAAGCACGAACTCGAAGACGGTGCGCGACACGAACACCGACGTGAAGATGTTAGAGACCAGCCCCGCCATCAGCGTGGTCGCGAAGCCTCGGATTGGGCCCGTGCCGAACTGCAGCAGGAACACCGCCGCGATCAACGAAGCCACGTGTGTGTCGACAATGGTGATGAACACACGATCGAAACCGGCGGCCACCGCCTGACGGGCGCTCTTCTTCTTCTGAAGCTCTTCTCGGATGCGCTCGAAAATGAGCACGTTCGAGTCGACCCCCATGCCGATCGTCAGGATGAAGCCTGCGATCCCAGGCAGGGTCATCACGGCGTGCAGGTACGCCATGATGCCGAGGAGAATCACCAGATTGAGCGTCACGGACACGAAGGCGTTGATGCCCGCGAGCCGGTAGTACAGGAGCATGAACGCCGTGACGAGCAGCAAGCCCGTGATCGAGGCGATCACGCCGGAGCGGATGGAGTCTTGCCCCAGCGTGGGCCCGACTTCCCGCTGTTCCAGGTAGGTCAGCGAGGCGGGCAGTGCCCCCGAGCGGAGCATCAGCGCCAGATCGGCGACCTCTTGCCTGGTGAACCGGCCCGTGATGCTCGCGTCCTCGGATCTGATGGCGCCTTGGATAACGGGAGCCGACTGCACCTGGTTGTCGAGGATGATGGCGAGCTGCTTGCCGACGTTCTCGCTGGTGACCACGCTGAACTTCGCGACACCTTCGCGATTCAGCGAGAAGCGGACCATCGGCCCGTTGTTTTCGTCGAGCCCGGCGCTGGCGTTGCGCAAGTCGCGACCCGTCACGGCAGCCACTTTGCGGACGAGGTAGAACCCGCGTGTGGTATCGGTGCCGGAGCCAGAGGTGCCCTGCACCACCTGCATGTCGGGTGGCACCTGTCCACCGTAGGCCTGCAGCAACGAGGCTTCGTCGGTGGTGGGTCCCGCGGCCACGATCTTCAGCTCGAGCATCGCCGTGTTCTTGATGATTTCTTTGGCGTGCGCGACGTCGGTGACACCCGGCAGCTGCACCATGATCTGGTTGCCCGCATTGCCGTACGGGGTGATGGTCGGCTCGGACACACCGAGCTCGTTGACGCGCCGCTCAATCGTCTGGATGGCCTGCGTGACGGCATCGGCGCGCGTCTGCACGAGCACGTTCGGCTTCATCCGGAAGAGGTAGCTGCCATTCGGGCCAGGCTCCCGGTCGAACGACGTGTTCACGAGCGGCTCGACGATCGCGCGAAACGTCTGGTCATTGGCTGCCGGAACGCCCTCGATCGTGAAATCCGACATCGCCGGTTTGGTGGTGACGGTGATGCCCTTGTCCTTGAGCGCCTGCCGGACCTGCTCGGAGACCGTCTCGGTCTGCAAGCGCACCGCATCGTCGGTCTGCACGCCGAGCACGAGGTGCACGCCGCCTTTGAGGTCAAGACCCAGCCGCACCTTCTTGGACAGGGGCGTGAAGGAAATGATGGCCAGCCCCGTGACGACGAGGATGACGAGCAGCTTGCGTATCAGAATCTTGTTCATGCGTTAGAGCGAGCCGCCCCCCTGTGGGACAACCGGCTCCTCTCCCTGGTAGCCGCCAATCGCCGCCCTGGCGACGTCGACGCGGACTTTATCGGCAATCTGCACCTGCACGGTCTTGTCTTCGAGCTTTGTGACAACGCCGTAGATCCCGCTCGTGAGGACCACCCGGTCCGCGAGCTTGAGACCGGACTGGAAATCCTGAACCTTCTTCTGCCTCTTTCTCATGGGCAGCAGCACGAGTACATAGAAGATGCCGATCATGAGCGCAAACGGCAGCAACGATATGAGAGTGCTTTGAGACGAGGCGCCAGGCTGAGCCATGGCCAGGACGAATGGGAGCATGATCTGGGTCATTTACGCGGGTGCAGGGCCGGAATAGGTTTCGCGGAACGTTCGCCTGAACAACTCGAAGGTTCCGAACTCAATAGCCTTCCTAATCGCCCGCATAGTGTCAAGGTAAAAGTGCAGATTATGCAACGTGTTAAGGGCGGCGCCGCTCATCTCGCCCGCCAGAAACAGATGCCGCAGATACGCGCGCGAATGGCGTCGGCACGTCGGGCACTGGCACTCCGGATCGGGCGGCCGCTCGTCGGTGGCGTAGCGCGCGTTCTTGATCGAGAGGCGTCCCTGCCTGGTGAAGAGCTGGCCGTTCCGTGCGTTCCGAGTCGGCAGCACGCAATCGAAGAGGTCGATTCCCCGAGCCACGCATTCCACGAGGTCTTCCGGTGTGCCGGTGCCCATGAGATAGCGCGGCCGTTCTTCCGGGAGCTGCACGGCGGTGTGTTCCACGACGTCGTACATCGCCGAGGTGGGCTCGCCCACCGACAGGCCCCCGATGGCGTAGGCCTCGAATCCCACTTGGCGGGTCCCGGCGACGCTCCGATCGCGCAGATCCAGAAAGGTGCCGCCCTGGACGATCCCGAACTGGGCCTGACCGGGCGTAGACACGACGACATCGGGCACTGAGCCACACGTGACGGCCAGAAAGCGATCGCGTCCGCGGCGCGCCCACCGGAGCGTCCGCTCCATGGCCGCTACAGAAGTCTCGGGCGTGGCCGGCCAGCTCGGACACTCGTCGAACATCATCGCCACATCCGAACCCAGGCGGCTCTGAATATCCACGACCGACTCAGGCGTGAGGCAGAGCGCGCGACCATCGAGGTGCGACTGGAACACGACCCCCGTCTCGTCGATCTGGCGCCGGGCCGCGAGCGAGAACACCTGATAGCCGCCAGAGTCGGTCAGGATGGGCCGCGACCAGCCCATGAACGCGTGCAGCCCGCCAAGCGACGCAATCAGCGCATCACTCGGCCGCACGTGCAGGTGATACGTGTTGGCCAGGATGATCTCGGCGCCAAGTGAGCTGACTTGATCGAGCGTGACGCCTTTGATTGCCCCGCGTGTGCCGACGGGCATGAACGCTGGCGTCTCGACCGACCCATGCGCCAGCTGCAGACGTCCACGCCGCGCGTGCCCATCACGATGCTGTATTTCGAATCCGCACTGCGCGGTCACGGCGTTAGCCTATAATGACTCGCGAGTTGCCCGTTCGGGCACGACGCCGAGCCTCGAACATCTTCCTGTGAAACGTCTTCGTGTTGGCGTGTTGTATGGCGGCCGGTCGGGCGAGCACGAAGTCTCGCTTGCGTCCGCGGCCGCGGTGTTCGCCAACCTCGATCGTCATCGCTACGAGCCCATCGCGATCCGGATCGAGAAGGATGGCCGCTGGGTGCTGGCCGACCGTCCGCCGTCAGCGGCATCGGCGGCCGAAGTCATCGACCAGATGCGCGGAGAGTCGGCGCGCCTGCGCGGCGGGCGCGATGTGGTGCTGCCGCCGCAACCCGGCGAGGAGGCACTGCTGCTGCTCGAGCGGCGTCCCGCCCGCCGCGATGATGGTGGCGCCGTCGCGGCCGTCACCGGACTGGCGCTCGACGTCATCTTTCCAGTGCTGCACGGCCCGTACGGCGAGGACGGCACGATGCAAGGGCTCCTCGAGCTCGCCAACGTGCCCTACGTCGGCTGCGGTGTGCTCGCGTCCGCCGTGGGCATGGACAAGATCGTGATGAAGGCGCTCTTTCGTACACACGGCCTGCGCGTGCCCGAATGGGTCGCCGTCCGGCGCAACGACTGGCGCGCGGATCCCGAGGCCGTCACCACGCTCGTGGAGAAGCGGTTGAGTTATCCGCTGTTCGTGAAGCCCGCCAATCTCGGATCGAGTGTGGGCATCTCGAAGGTGCACGGCCGCGCCGAGCTCGGTCCCGCGATCGATCTCGCTGCCGAGTTCGATCGCCGCGTCCTCGTCGAGGTGGGCGTACCGGACGCGCGCGAAATCGAATGCGCAGTGCTGGGCCTGGACGCGCCGCGTGCATCGGTGCTCGGCGAAATCGTGCCGTCGCGCGAGTTCTACGATTACGAAGCGAAGTACATCGACAGCGGCTCACGCACCGATATTCCCGCCGGGCTCGACGCGACCATGACCGAGCGCATTCAACAGCAGGCGCTCATCGCGTTCGAGGCGATCGACGGCGCGGGCCTCGCGCGCGTCGACTTTCTGCTGAGCCGTTCGTCGGGCGATCTCTTCGTCAACGAGATCAACACCATGCCCGGCTTCACGACGATCAGCATGTTCTCGAAACTGTGGGCCGCGTCCGGTATCGAGTACCCCGCGCTGATCGACGAGCTGATCGCGATCGCGATCGCGCGCCATCACGACAAACAGCAGCTCCGCACGACCGCGTTCTGATCGCATTGCGCGCAACCGCGCAAACCTGCACATTTTTTTGGACGATTTTGACAAAGGCTGTCACTTTGTGCTTGACAGACCTGAGACATGGTACGTAATCTACATCTTGCGTGAGAGGTTCTCGCTCAGGCCAGTTATGGGGTACGGCAAGCGGCTCTGGAGCTGGGCGCTCACGTCATTCAGGTGATGGATCAGGATTGCGCACGACCCAAACGCACGCGGCGCTCGAGGCGCGCGCGAGTCAATCCACCAGCCTGGCCAAGGGCGCGAACGGGTGCGGCAGTGATGCCAGCGCCCTTTTTTTTTAGTTAGTCAGATGCCGGTGCGGCATCTGCCACGACGCACGGGCGCTTCATGCGCAGGTCTGGCGGCCAATCGGTCGAGGCGCTGCAGCTGGGGTTGAGAGCTCGAGCACCAATCCATGATGAAGGGAGGGATACACACAATGGCAAAGAAAGCAGCAAAGGGCGCAAAGAAGGCAGCCACGAAGAAGGGCGGAAAGAAGCGGTAAGCACGCCCTCCCGCTAGGGAAAGGGGGCGATCGCCGCCCCCTTTTTTTTTACTCCAGCGTGGCGCCATCCCAGATGCGAACACGCTCGATCACGTCGCCAGGCGTGATGCGATCCAGCACATCCCACCCGTTCACGACGCGACCAAACACCGTGTACTTGTCGTCGAGGTGCGGCTGCGGCGCCAGGGTGATGAACCACTGACTCCCGCCCGTGTCCCTCCAGTTGAGCGCGAGTCCCATCGTGCCGCGCAGATAGGGCATCACGCTCAGCTCATCGCGCACCGTGTAACCAGGGCCGCCTTCGCCGTCGCCGCGCGGGTCGCCAGCCTGCACGACGAAACCGGCGATGACACGATGCGCCTTCAGCCCGTTGAAGAGTCCACTGCGCGCCATCTCGACGAAGGCCCGGGTCGTCATCGTCGCGTTCACCACATCGAGTTGCACCTCCACGGTCCCGTAGCGCGTCTCGATGAACGCGTGCGGCGAGTAGTCGGGGTGCAGCACCGCCTTCGAGTCGAAGACATCGAGAGGCTGATGAATGGGCGCGGCCGTGCCCGGAAGTTCAGCGGACTCGCCGAGGCCGCGCAGCAGTTCCGCCGCGCGCCAGCGTACCGGCCATTCGGGATCGGACAAGGCGCGCTTCAGGACCGCGATGGCCGCCTCGCCTCCGTACCGGCTGAGCCCCTCGAGTGCCGCGGCGCGCGCCGTAAACGCCGTGTCTGTCTCCGCTCGCGTGTAGGCCGCGACGAGCGCATCCACGCCTCCCGCCGCCTTCAGCGTGCCGAGCAGCTGCGCGGCGGTGGCGCGGACGGCGAAGTCCGGCACCCCGAGAGCCGACATGAGCAAGGGCACGACACCCGGGTCCTTCGCGGCGGCGAGCGCTTCGAGGGCAGGACCGCGCACGCGTAGGTCCTCGTCGGCCACCAGTTCGAGGAGCGCCGGGCGCACGCGATCGAGCGGCAGCCCTTCGAGAGCGGCCGCGAGGGCCGCGCGCACGGTCCAGTCGGGGTCGCGGTCGAGTCCGGCGAGGATGAGCAGAAATCCCTCGGGGTCGGCCTTCGCCATGGCCGCGATCGCCGCGGCGCGAACGGCAGGAATGCGATCGGTGATCAGATCGACGAGCGGATCGAACGCGCTGCGGTCGCGGACGTTGCCCAGCGCCGTCGCCGTCTCGATCGCGAGATTCGAGGGCAGGGCCGCATCGGAGAGCAACGCGGCCAAAGACGGCACGGCGGCTGGGCCCCCAATCTGTCCAAGGGTACGGATGGCAGCGGCCCGCACCTTGATGTCTGCGTCGCGGCGGGCGGCGATCTCGCGGGCGAGCGGTATCGCGGTGGCGTCTTTCAGGGTGCCGAGGCCGCGCAGAGCGAAGGTGGGCGTGTAGATTCCAGCGCTCGACACCAGCGCGCGGAGCGCCGGCAACGCGCGTGCATCAGCGTTGCGCTGCAGCGCAAACGCCACAGGCCACCAGCGCGAGACAGGCGCGCCGGCAGCATCGAGCGCGACACTCGCCAGCGCGTCAAACGACCCGAGTCGTACGAGTGCGAACAGGCTCGAACGGCACAGCTCGATTTCGGGAGACTTGGGCCATTCCTCATCGTCTGGCGCGATGGGCGCGATCAGCGCGGCGCAGCCGGCGGCCACTTGGGCGATGGCAGCTGCCGATCCGGGCTGGGCCAAGAGCCCGAGCGCATCGATGGCGCGCGTCCTGACCAGCGGCGACGCATCCGCCAGCAACGGCTCGAGTGCGGCGGCGCCGCTCTTGTCGCCGATGAGGCCGACCGCGAACGCGGCCGAAGCCCTCACGTCGCTCGATGAATCGTGCAACGAACGCAGCAGCGCAGGCAGGCCTTCGAGGCGCCCCACCCGTCCGATCGCCAGCGCGGCACGCTGCCGAACGACATCCTCGGAATCGCGCGCCAGCGCCTCGAGATCCGCGCGCCGGGCCTGGCGCAACTCGGGCACAGCGCCGGCATCTGCCACGTCGGGACCCTCGGGGCCCGCATCCGGATCGCGGAGGATCCGCTGCTGCTCGAGACGCAGAATCCAGCTGACCTTCTGATCGAGTGACAGCGGCGCGACCGTGGGAACGGCCACCGGTGGCGTTCGTGTCGGGGTCGACGCACACCCGACACCAATCCCCGCGGCGAACACGAGGGCAGCCTTTCGCGCACGATGGAGCCAACGGCGGTGCGACATGCTGTTCATCCTAGCGCAGCGCACCGGGCCGGACCGTGATCACAAAGACCCGCTGGTATACTTCGCGCCGAGTTGGAGTTTCGCTACCTCGCGATCGAAGGCCCCATGGGCCTGGGCAAGACCGCGCTCGCCGAGCGCCTCGGCGCGCGGCTCGACGCCACCGTCGTCCTCGAAGACGCCGAGAACCCATTTCTCGGCGACTTCTACGCCGGACGTGACGGGGCAGCATTCCAGACGCAGCTCTTCTTCACACTGGCGCGACACCGCCAACTGCTGACTCTCCGGCAGCACGACCTCTTCAGCCAGATCACGATCTGCGATTACCTTTTCGAGCGCGACCGCATTTATGCGTTCATGAACCTCGACGACAACGAGCTGTTCATCTATCAGCGCCTGTTCGACCTCGTGGCGCGGGACCTCTCCCAGCCAGACGTGGTCATTTATCTGCAAGCTCCGCCCGAGACGCTCACGCGCAGGATCAAGGAACGCGCGCGTGCCGCCGACTCAGAGGCTCCCCTCCCCAGCGACGCGTACGTGGCCGAGTTGAACGAGGCGTACAACCACTTCTTCTTTCACTACGCGAGCAGCCCGCTGCTGGTCGTGGAGACTTCGCACGTGGATCTGACGTGGGGCGAAGAGGCGGTCGACGATCTGCTCCGGCAGGTCAGCACGATGGGACGCGGCACTCGCTATTACGTCCCACGCACGGGATAGGTGACCTGGAAGGGATTCTGCTAACCTTCTGAGCCGTGGCGTGGTTCAAGAAGACGCGTAAGCCGATCGAAGCGCCGGACAAGGCCAGCCGGGTGCCCGAAGGCTTATGGGTGAAGTGCCCGTCGTGCGGCAAGGCGCTCTACAACAAGGAGCTGGCGGCGAGCCTGCAGGTCTGTTCGGAGTGCGGACATCACTTCCGCATGTCGGCGACCGATCGGCTGGCCATGCTGTTCGACGGGGCCGCCTGGATCGAGCACGACCGCAGTCTCCGCTCGCTCGACCCTCTCAGCTTCACCGACACCAAACCGTATCGCGACCGTCTCACCGCGGCCATTGCCTCGACTGGACTCAATGACGCCCTCATCGTGGGCACCGGAACGCTCGATGACATTCCGGTTGTCATCGCGGCGATGGAGTACAGCTTCATTGGCGGCAGCATGGGAGTCGTGGTCGGCGAAAAACTGACGCGCGCAGCCGAACTCGCGCTGCACACGCGCGCGCCGTTCGTCATTGTCTGCTGTTCCGGCGGCGCGCGGATGATGGAAGGCGCCCTGTCGCTGATGCAGATGGCAAAGATCAGCGCCGCGCTCGCCCGCCTCGATCGGGCCGGCCTGCCATATATCTCGATCCTGACCGACCCGACAACCGGCGGGGTGACTGCCAGCTTCGCGATGCTCGGCGATCTCAACATCGCGGAGCCACAGGCGCTCATCGGCTTCGCGGGGCCGCGCGTGATTGAGCAGACCATCCGGCAGAAGCTGCCCGAAGGATTTCAGCGCAGCGAGTTCCTGCTCGACAAAGGCTTCATCGATTTCATCTCCGACCGCCGGGAGCTCAAGGGCATTCTGGCCCGCTCGCTCCGCATGATGACGGGGCGGCCGCCTGCCGAAAGCGCCGCCGCTTCCTCAGGGCTGCTCGAAGACGACGGCCCGGCCCCGAGCGACGTCCTCTGACGCACGGCGGGCCGACGTGACCGCCGACCGCTCGTTCCTCTTCTCTCTCGAACAGATCGGCATCAAGCTCGGCCTGGATCAGATTCGGGCGTTGCTCACCGTGCTGGACCATCCGGAACACGTCTTCCCCTCCATTCTCGTGGCGGGCACCAACGGCAAGGGGTCGGTGACGGCGATGCTCGAGCGAGGGCTCCGCGCGGCCGGCTACCGGACGGGCCGTTACACGTCGCCTCACCTGCTGCGGCTGGAGGAGCGCGTCGCGATTGACGGCCAGGATGTCCTGCCGGCCACCCTGGATCGCGCCCTCGACGAGGTGCAACGTGCGAGCGCCTCGCTCCCACACCCGCCCAGCTTCTTCGAGGCGACGACGGCCATGGCCCTCGACATCTTCCGGCGCGAACGCGTGGACGTCGCGGTGCTTGAAGTCGGTCTGGGTGGGCGGCTCGATGCGACCAACGCCGTGACGCCAGTCGCGACCGCCATCACCATGGTCGATTTCGATCATGAGGAGTACCTGGGCCATACCCTTGAAGCCATCGCACGGGAAAAGGCCGGAATTATCAAACCGGGCACGCTTCTGGTGCTTGGAGACAATCCGCCCACGGTCGATCGGGTGGTCGCCGAGACATGCGCGGCCGCCGGTGCGCCGATGGTCCGCGCGACGACCAGCGTGGACTATTCGGTTCGGATGGAACAGGGCGCGGCGTGGATCGAGCGGCTCGAGACACCACGGCACGCGTACGCGCCGCTGCATCTCCGATTGAACGGGGCCCATCAGGTCTCGAACGCACTTCTCGCACTGCGCCTGCTCGAAGAGCTCGACGCCGAGCGCCTGTTTCAGATCCCTGAGTCCGCCATCCGGCTCGCGCTGGAGGATGTGACGTGGCCGGCGCGGTTGGAGCTGCGGCGATTCCACGGGGTGGACGTGCTCCTCGACGGTGCGCACAACCCGGCCGGCGCGCGCGCGCTAGCCAATCACGTACGCGACACGTACGGGCGTCTGCTGCCCTACGTCGTGGGCGCGATGCGTGACAAACGGGTGGACGCCATGCTGGAGGCACTCGCCACCACAGCCTCGCATTTCTTTTTCGTCGCGCCGGATAGCGCCAGAGCCGCGAGACCCGATCAACTGCTCGCCGCGGCGGCCCGTATCGCACCCCACGTGGCCGCGAGCACGGCCGACAGTCCACTCGAGGCTATTGGCCGGGCTGCGGAACTGGGAGCACCGGTGATCGTCGCCGGATCCTTATATCTGGTGGGGGAAGTACGGGCGCAATTGTCGTGATATTCTGCGAAACGCCCTGCGCTGAGCACTCCAGTTAACAGCGGGCACGCGGCGTACTGCCCGAAAGCCGATGCCTCGATCGACCCTCATCATTTTATTGTGCCCGGTTGTTCTGTTCTGGCCGCGTCACGCGGTGGCGCAGGACAATCCGTTTGCGTCCTGCAAGTCGGTCAGTGTCGTCAATGCGCTCGGCCAGGTGTTTGAACCGGTACCTGAGCGGCCAGACGCGTTGCGCGCCCGGCTGACCGGATCGCCGGTGACGGTCATCTGCGACGAGACGAGCGTCACGGCCGACGTGCTGACCTACGAGCCTGACACGGGGAAGATTGTCGCGACTGGCCGCGTGGCCTTTCAGCAGCCCAGTCTCGTCATCTACGCGCAACGCGCCGAGCTGAACAGATGGACCAAGCTCGGCACCTTCTACGACGCGACCGGATCGGCCCGGATCGGCGACCAGCCGGCGCAGCGCGACCGGTTCGGCACCATGGAACCCGACGTCACCTTCCATGGCGAGGAGATTTCGCGCGTCGGCCTCACGACATACCGGATTCGCGGCGGTGGCTTCAGCACGTGCGCCCAGGCCACCCCTCGATGGCAGATGACCGCTGCGGGGGGCACCATCGTGCTCGACAAGCGCGTCGTGATGAAGAACGTCGTGCTTAGAGTGAAGGATGTCCCGCTGTTGTATCTGCCGGGCATCTACTATCCGATCAACAAGGAAGACCGTGCGACCGGGTTCCTGCTGCCCTCGTATGGGAATTCGCTGGGCCTGGGGTCGAGTCTGAGCAACGCATTCTTCTGGGCGATCAGCCGCAGTCAGGACGCGACGTTCTTCCATGACTGGTCCAGCAAGGGCGGCCAGGGCATTGGCTCCGAATATCGCTACTCCGGCACGGCGGGCTCCAGCGGCAGGGGGACCTTCTACACGGGCAGCGAGCCCAAGCTGCAGGCCTCGGCCACCTCGTCTCCCCGCTACTACCAGATCGATGGAAATGCGAATCAGGCCTTGCCGAACAACTTCCGGTTGTTCGGACGGTTGAACTACTTCACCAACATCAGGGCGCAGCAACGGTCGCAGGACGTCGCGGACTATTCCCGCCGCGATCGATCGTTCAACGCAACATTGTCAGGCGCCGTTGGCGCGTTCCGCCTGCTCGCGGTGGCCGAGCAGGCCGATTACTTCTATGGCTCATCGCCGGGCCAGCGGACAGGACGCCTGCCCACTGTCAACCTCTCGCTTGCGCCGAGGCCGCTTGGGCGATCGAAAGTGTACGTGGGAGCCAGCAGCGAAGTCGGGTACCTCGTCAGACAGCTCGGTCTCGGCAGCCCCGACGCCGAGGACCGGAGCCTCTGGCGGTTCGACGCGAGCCCGACGATTCGAGCGCCGCTGAGCACGCTGCCCTTCCTCACCGCCACCGGATCGGCGTCGTGGCACGTGACGCACTGGCTCGAATCGCTCGACCCCGTGCTCGGACAAGTGCCGGTCGCGCTGACGCGGCAACTGCTGGACCTGCAGGCGCAGGTGGTCGGGCCGGTCTTCTCGCGCGTGTTCCAGACACCCGAGAACGGCTATGCCGATCGCTTCAAGCACCTCATCGAACCTGGGTTTGGCATCCAACGCACGAGCGCCTTCGACGCATTCGATCGTGTGGTCAAGAACGACTACCTCGACCAGCAGGTTGGCGGGACGACGAACATCAACTATCGCCTCACGAACCGGCTGCTCGCCAGACGACATGGCGCCGCGCCGGCGCCCGGGGCACCAGCCACGCCGGGAGTGGCTCGCGAGATTCTGTCGGTCGATATCGGCCAGACCTACTACAGCCAGGCACAGGCGGCATTCGCCGATCCGCAGTATGAGTCTGGCGGCGTGGTGCCGTCCGAATCGAAGGGCACCTTCTCGCCGATTCAGATCACCACGCTGGCGCGGCCGAGCGACGTCGGCTCTGCCAGGTTCCAGATGGAGATCGACTCGAAGTACAAGGCGTTGCGCTCGATGAACGCCTCGGGCACGCTCGAGAGTGCCTGGGCCGATCTGACCATGGGCTGGAGAAAGACCCAGGTGATCAAGGGACTGCCTGGATTCGACGTCAGCAGCCATTTCCTGAACGCCCTCACCGCCATACGACTGCCCCGAAACCGGATCGGCGGCGAGTACTCGTTGAACTACGACGTCGGTCAGAACGTCCTGAACCAACAGCGCATCGTGGCCTATTACAACAGCCAGTGCTGCGGCGTGGCGTTCGACTGGCAGACGAGAAAGACGCCGCTGCTCGGCCTGCCAGCCGATCGGCAATTCAACATTTCCTTTACGCTCGCAGGCATCGGATCATTTTCCAATCCCTTCGGATCGTTCGGAGGGAAGTAAGACACAGGCGCTGAGGGGCGCCCGACACATGGTTCACGTTCTTGTTACTGGCGGCGCTGGATTCATCGGGTCCAATTTCGTCCGATGGGCGCACGAGGCTCACCAGGACTGGCAAATCACGACGCTCGACAAACTCACGTACGCCGGACGGATCGAGAACCTGGCCCCGGTGATGGAGAGTGCGAGGCACCGGTTCGTGAAGGGCGACATTGCCGATCCCGAAATCAGCAGCCCCCTGGTCCGCGAGGCGGACATCGTGGTCCATTTTGCCGCCGAGACGCACGTCGATCGATCCATTCAGATTGCGGGCGAGTTCATCCAGACCGACGTGTTCGGCACGTATGTCCTGCTGCAGGCCGCGCGCGAGTCATCGCGTCTGCGGCGATTCGTCCAGATTTCCACCGACGAGGTCTACGGCAGTGTCCCGACCGGCCACAGCCGCGAGACAGACGAGCTGCGGCCCCGCAATCCGTACGCGGCTAGCAAGACCGGGGCCGACCGCCTGGCCTACAGTTACTTCGCGACCTATCAGGTACCGGTGATCATCACGCGCGCGTCGAACAACTACGGCCCGAACCAGTTCCCGGAGAAGATCATCCCGCTCTTCATCACCAACGCCATCGACAACCAGTCGGTGCCGCTCTATGGCGATGGTCTGAACGTGCGCGACTGGCTGCACGTCGATGACCACTGCCGCGCGATCGACCTGCTGATCGAACGTGGCGTCGATGGCGAGGTGTACAACATCGGCGGCGGCAACGAGGTGAGGAACGTCGACCTCACCCGCCGCATCCTGCAGCTGGCTGGACGCACCGACGCGCTGATCAAGCCGGTAGCCGACCGACCCGGTCACGATCGCCGGTACGCGGTCGACACGACGAAGCTGCGGCAAGTGGGCTGGCAACCACAGGTGTCCTTCGACGATGGACTTGCCGCAACGGTCGCGTGGTACGTGGACAACCCATCCTGGTGGCGGCCGATCAAGGAGAACGACCCGGCCTATCGCACGTACTACGAGGCGCAGTACGGCCGTCAGCCGTCGGCCTGAACGCAGATGTCGGGAGTGCGTACACTCGTCACCGGCGCGAATGGCTTCGCCGGCAGCCATCTACTCGATGTACTGGGTCACGGGCCGGAGTTGATCGCCTGGTACCGTCCGGGCACGGCCCTGCCGCCCGGCACACGCATCCAGTGGCAGTCAGTGGAGTTGACCGACGCTGCCGCGGTGGCGCGAGCGTTGCGCGAGGCGGAGCCCGACCGGATTTACCATCTTGCGGGCGCTCCCAGCGTCGAGAGCTCCTGGCGAAACGCCGTCCCACACCTGCAGACCAACGCCCTCGGGACCCACCACCTCCTCGAAGGTGTGCGACTGTCAGGCCGCGCCACCCGCGTGCTCGTCATCTCGTCCGCCCAGGTGTATCAGGCATCCGACGATCCGATCGGCGAGGACACGCCCCTCGTGCCGACCAGCCCGTACGGATTCACCAAGCTCGGGCAGGATCAGCTCGCGGCCCGAGCGCACAGAGACGACGGCATCGACGCGCTGGTCGCCAGGCCCTTCAACCACATCGGTCCCCGACAGACACCTGAGTTTGCCGTGTCGAGCTTCGCGCGGCAGATCGCCAGAATCGAAGCCGGCCTGGCGCCACCCGAGCTGCGCGTGGGCAATCTGGAAGCTCGTCGCGACTTCACGGATGTCCGCGATGTCGCCGCCGCCTATGTGGCCCTGATGAATCGCGGCAGGTCGGGCGGTGTCTACAACGTCTGCTCCGGACGCGCGTTCCGCATGCGCGATCTGCTCGAGTCACTCAGAAGCCTCGCCAGCGTGGAGGTGCACATCGAGACGGACCCCGCGAAGCTGCGCCCGAGCGATATGCCCGTCCTGCAGGGCGATGCCAGCCGACTGGCGCGCGACCTCGGCTGGGCGCCAGTCATTCCCATCGAGCAGACGCTCGAAGACACACTGGACTGGTGGCGCGAGGACGTGCGATCGACTGCTTGATACCCAGGGTCGTTTCGTGAGAGAACAAAAGACGAAACGACATTGAAATCCAGCCAACTTCAACTCTTTCCAGAGCTCGAGTCGCCCCCAACTCTACGCGACGTCGCGGACCTCGTCAGGCTCGCGGGCATCGAGGGCCTGCCCGAGGCGATTCGACGAGCCGATGACGCGCGGTATCAGGAGGTCTTCGCGCGCAGTGCGCTGACGAAGACCTCCGGGATGCCCTTTCCGTGGGCGCTCAACCCGTACCGCGGCTGCACCCACGCCTGTGAGTACTGTTACGCCCGCAAGTACCAGCGCCACCTCGAACTTGGCGTTGGCGGCGAGTTCTCGTCTCTCATTCTGGTCAAGACGAATCTGCCCGATGTGCTGACACGGGAGCTTCGAAAGCCCCGCTGGGCGCGCGAGCAGGTCGCCGTCGGCACTGCAACCGATCCCTATCAGCCCATCGAAGGTCACTACCAGATCACCAGGCGATGCCTCGAGGCACTGGTGGCGCACGAGACCCCCTTCTCGATCGTCACCAAGGGACCGATGATCGTGCGCGATCGTGATGTGCTGGTAGAGGCCAGCCGCCGCGCCGGATGCGAGGTGTTGATGAGCGTGGCGAGCGTCGACGATGAGGCGTGGAGTCGGCTGGAGCCGGGCACGGCTCATCCACGACAGCGCCTCAAAGCGCTACGCACGCTGGCCGATGCCGGTGTGACGACGGGCGTCCTCATGATGCCGCTCATGCCAGGCATCACGACGTCACAGGCGAGCATCGAAGCGACGCTGAAGACGATTGCCAGTTACGGCATTCGAGTGGCGGGCGCCGCAGTGGGCCGACTGGATCCTGGAGTTCGAGAATACTTCTTCAGCTTCATCGCTCGTGCGTACCCCGAACTGGCCGCGGGGTACCGACGGCTTTATGCCGGCACACACGCCAGGGGAGATTACGTGCGCGAGGTGAAGGCGGCGGTTACAGCGGCGCGCCGAGCCTGTGCCCCAGCAGTGCCTGGATGCGAGCCTCCGTCGGCGGATGCGTCGAGAAGAGACCCGCCAGACCTCGCGCCGAAAAAGGCTTCATGATGAACATGTGCGCCGTGGCGGGATTTGCGTCCATCGGGGTCCGCTCCGAGCCGACCTCGATGCGCCGCAGCGCCTGCGCGAGTCCGTCTGGTGATCCCGCAATCTCGGCGCCGCCTCGGTCGGCAGCAAACTCCCGCTGACGCGAGATCGCGGCCTGGATGAGCATCGCCGCAAAGGGCGCGAGCAGGGCCGTGGCGAGCAGAGCGAGCGGGTTGGCGCCGTCGCGATCGTTACGGCTGCCGGCACCGCCGAAGATCGCGGCAAATCGGGCCATGTTGGCCATCATCATGATGGCCGCGGCAATCGTGGCGGCGACGGTGCTGATCAAAATGTCGCGATGCAGCACGTGCGTCAACTCATGGGCGATCACGCCATCGAGCTCAGACTGGGACAGCAGACGAAGAATGCCTTCGGTGGCCGCGACAGCCGCATGCTTCGGATCGCGTCCTGTCGCAAACGCGTTGGGCGACATGTCGGGGATGATGTAGACCTTGGGCATCGGCAGGCCGGCCCGCTGCGCCAATCGGGCCGTGGTCTGGTACAGCTGGTGGTCGGGGCCCACCTCGGTGGCGCGGTACATCCGCAGCACGATCTTGTCTGAAAACCAGTAGCTGCCGGCGTTCATCAGCAGCGCGAACACGAAGGCGAACACCATGCCTGTCTGGCCGCCGAGAGCGCCACCAATCACCATGAAGAGCGCGCTCAATCCCGCGAGCAGCGCCGCCGTTTTTAGTCCGCTCGACATTGTCTTCACCCTCTCATCCGGGCGTGAGCCCGGTGCTGTTCAATTATCACATGTCCGTCGATGGCGGCTTGCCGCCCCGTGCGTCGCGTCCGGCGTTCCGGGGGCAGACCGGTGCATCCATTCGCCAGTCCTATAATGACGGAGTGACTCAGATGCGCTATCGGACCGTCGCGACGGCTGTCATCGTGTGTGCCGTCACATCAGCGGCTTTCGGGCAGTCTCCACCAGTACCGGTCCCTCGGCCGTTCCCAGGCTCGTTCACGCCCGCTCCGCAGCGGCCCGCTCCCGGAGCATCAACACCGGCGGCTCCGGCCGCACCGGCGACGCCTGCGCCGAGCAGTCCGGCACCGTCGACTTCAGCACCGTCGACTTCTGCACCGCCGCGCGGTGGCCAGTTGCCGGCTCAGCCGATCGGTGTCGCGATGTTTCCTTCGGCCGAGTTTCTGGACGTCTACGATGCGGGCAATGGCCAGCACTACTACCTCTACGGCACGAACGCGCCGTTTGCCGACATCGTGCAGTATTACCGGACGCTCTTGAAGACGGGCGGCCGCGAGATCTATAAGGTGCCGGCCATGCAGCAGTTCGATCTCGGACGTTTTCAGGAGGACACGATGGCGTATCCCCCCAGCGTCGTGGTGAAGGACTACACCTGGAATAACTCTCCCGGCTATCTGGCCATCGTCGGGACAACTGAGAAAAGGTACCGGACCATCATTCAGGTGGTTCCGCCACCCGCAGCGCCGGCCGGACGCTAGACCGGCTCGCGGCCACGATGGCGCGCGGCTCGCGCACGGCACGCACGTCCCTCAATCGGAGGGCGACTTGTCGCTGCGGAACTCGCTCGCTTTTTCCGACAGGCCCACTTCCACCGCCTGCTCCACCGATAATCCCTGAGCCTCGGCAAAATCACGAATCTGCTGCGTGATCTCCATGCTGCAGAACTTGGGCCCGCACATGGAGCAGAAATGCGCGAGCTTGGCGCCGTGGGCCGGCAGCGTCTCGTCGTGGTAGGCACGTGCGGTGACGGGGTCGAGCGCGAGATTGAACTGATCTTCCCATCGAAACTCGAAGCGTGCCTTGGACAGGGTGTCGTCCCAGACCTGCGCGCGGGGGTGCCCTTTGGCAAGATCGGCCGCGTGTGCGGCGATCTTGTACGCGATGACGCCAGCTTTGACGTCTTCACGATTCGGTAGACCGAGGTGTTCTTTCGGTGTGACGTAACAGAGCATGGCCGTGCCGTACCAGCCAATCATCGCAGCTCCGATCGCCGAGGTGATGTGGTCGTAACCCGGCGCGATGTCGGTGGTGAGAGGACCCAGCGTGTAGAACGGCGCCTCCTGGCACCATTCGAGCTGCTTCTCCATGTTTTCCCGAATCATGTGCATCGGCACATGCCCCGGTCCCTCGTTCATCACCTGAACGTCGTACTCCCAGGCAATCTTCGTCAGCTCACCCTGCGTGAACAACTCGGCCAGCTGCGGCTCGTCGTTGGCGTCGGCTATCGATCCGGGACGCAGTCCGTCGCCGAGCGAAAAGGCGACATCGTACGCGCGCATGATCTCGCAAATCTCGCGGAAGTGGGTGTAGGTGAAGTTCTCCTGGTGGTGCGCGAGGCACCACTTCGCCATGATCGAGCCCCCACGGGAGACAATGCCGGTGAGCCTCCGCGCCGTCATTGGCACGTAGCGAAGGAGCACGCCGGCGTGCACCGTGAAGTAGTCGACGCCCTGTTCGGCCTGTTCGACGAGCGTATCGCGGTAGATCTCCCAGGTGAGGTCTTCCGGGCGGCCGCCGACCTTTTCGAGAGCCTGGTAGATCGGCACCGTGCCGATTGGGACGGAGGCGTTGCGCAGAATCCACTCGCGCGTCTCGTGAATGTCGCGGCCTGTCGACAGATCCATCACCGTGTCGGCGCCCCACAGGGTGGCCCACCGCAGCTTGTCGACCTCTTCAGCGACGGAGGATCCGACCGCGGAGTTGCCGATGTTCGCGTTGATCTTCACGAGGAAATTACGGCCGATGATCATCGGCTCGAGTTCCGGATGGTTGACGTTGGCCGGGATGATGGCGCGACCGCGCGCCACTTCGGACCGGACGAACTCGGCTGGCAGCCCTTCGCGCAGGGCGATGAATTCCATCTCGGGCGTAACCTCGCCGCGCCGCGCGTAATGCAGCTGGGTGACCGCTTGCCCGGGGCGCGCACGCAGCACTTCGCCGCGGGGCGCTGAGCCGGCGACCTCCACGTCGCTGCGCTCGCGAATCCAGGCGGCTCGAAGCGCTGGCAGTCCCACGTGAATGTCGCAGCCGCGCGGGCCGCTGGTGTCGTACACCCGCAGGGGCGCCTCGCCGCCAGACAAGCCAATCTCTCGCATCGGAACGCGCACGCCGCGCGGCCCCTCCGCGTAGACTTTGCGCGAGCCTGGAAAAGCGGTATCGAAGTCAGCGTCGGTCAAAGGCTGGTAGGGCATGGGCTGAGCGTCCATGTTCAAGGTTCCTGGACCAAAGTGCAAGTCGGCGAGGCGGCAATCATGCCAGTTTCCGCACGATCAGGCACTTCAGATAATACGTCTCGGGCACGCCCAGCAGCACCGGGTGATCGCGTGCCTGCATGCGCTTCTCGACCAGCGCGATCGTGGCGTGCGCATCGATCGCCGCCTGCTGGACCGTGTGCAGGAAGACCGCCTCGTCGAGGTTGTAGGAGCAACTGCAGGTGATGAGGTGGCCGCCGGGTGAGAGGATGCGTAACGCGCGCAGGTTGATTTCCTTGTAACCGGCGATAGCCCGCTCGATCGCGTCGCGGTTCTTGGCAAACGCCGGCGGGTCCAGCACGATCGTGTCGAACGACGCACCGGCGATCTCGAGCTCACGCAACTCGTCGAACACGTTCGCAACCCGTACCTCGACGTTCGTCACACCATTGGCAGCCGCGTTGGCCCGGGTTGACGCGACCGCGCTCTCGGACGCATCGAGTGCCAGCACGGACCTCGCGCGGGCCGCCATCTGCAGCGCGAAACCGCCGTTGTACGTGAAGGCGTCGAGGGTGGCGCCGTGGGTGTAACGCGCCGCCGCCGCGTGATTCTCGCGCTGGTCGAGGAACAGCCCAGTCTTCTGGCCGTGCCGCAGATCCGCGGCGTATCGCACGACGCCTTCGCGCACCATGACGCGATCCGGAACGTCGCCGTAGAGCACTTCCACCTGCTCGGGCAGCCCTTCGAGCCGTCGAACCTTCGGATCGTTGCGCGCCAGAATGCCCTGCGGCTCGAACTGTTCGATCAGCAGTTCGCAGAGGAGCGCGAGGCGCCGATCGGAGGCCTCGGAGAGCGTCTGCACCACGAACCAGCTGCCGGTATCGTCCGCATACCGGTCGACGACCGTCGCCGGAAGCCGATCGGCTTCGCCGTTGAGCAGACGGTACGCCGTGGCATCGATATCGAGCGACCGGCGATACGCTGCCGCCTCGGCTAACCGGCTGCCGATCAATGTGCGCTCGTCCGGAACGCGTCTGGCCGTCGAGACGAACCGCAATGTGATTTGCGAGACGCTGCTGAAGAAGGCCCAGCCCACGTGGCGATCCCTGTCGTTCGACACGCAGACGAGATCGCCGGGCTCGGCTGCGACGCTGATGACATCGGAGCGGTACACCCACGGATGGCCGGTACGAACGCGATCCGCGCCGCGGCGCGAGACGACGGCAGTGGGTCCCATGCGGCTATAGTACGTTTTCAGCTATCATTCCCGCATGCGCATCGCGCTTGGCGCCGACCACGCTGGCGTCTCGCTGAAGGATCAGCTCAAACGGCAACTCGAAGAGCGCGGCGCATCGTGGCAGGACTTCGGCACCACGTCGGCCGACGCCGTGGACTACCCCGATTTCGCCGGACGCGTCGCAGGAGCTGTCGCGGCAGGCACGTTCGATCGCGGCATCCTGGTCTGCGGATCGGGCATCGGGATGGCGATCGCGGCCAACAAGGTGCCGGGCATACGGGCCGCGGCCGTGGGCGACGAGGCGGCCGCCGACCTGAGCCGCTCCCATAACGACATCAACGTACTGGCGCTCGGCGCCAGGGCCACGGCGCCCGAGTTGGCCGCCCGGCTCGTCAGCATTTTTCTGGACACTCCCTTCTCGGGCGGCCGGCACCAGCGCCGCCTCGACAAAGTTGCAGCCTTGGATCAGGCACTCCGATGACACAGCTCGCAGAGGTCGACCCCGATATTGCACGCGCCATTCAGCAGGAGCTCCAGCGGCAGGAGGAGGGCCTGGAGCTGATTGCGTCCGAGAACTTCGTGAGTCCAGCCGTGCTCGAGGCCGCCGGCAGCGTGCTCACGAACAAATATGCCGAGGGCTATCCCGGCAAGCGCTACTACGGGGGCTGCGAGTTCGTCGACGTCGCTGAGTCGCTCGCGATCGACCGCGCGCGTCAGCTGTTTGGAGCCGACCACGTCAACGTCCAGCCTCATTCGGGCGCGCAGGCCAACATGGCCGTCTACCTCGCCGCGCTCAAACCTGGCGACACGATTCTCGGCATGAACCTCGCCCACGGCGGTCACCTCACGCACGGCCATCCGCTGAACTTCTCGGGCAAGTTCTTCAACATCGTGCCGTACGGCGTGCGGCAAGACGATGAACGGCTCGACTATGACGAATTGGAGCGGCTCGCGCGCGAGCACAAGCCGCGTATGGTCGTCGTCGGCGCGAGTGCCTACTCGCGGCAGATCGACTTCCCCCGTATCCGGGCCGTCGCCAATGAAGTGGGTGCGCTCGTGATGACCGACATGGCGCACATCGCGGGGCTCGTCGCGGCTGGGGAGCATCCGAGCCCGGTGCCGCACTCCGATTTCGTGACGACCACGACCCACAAGACACTGCGCGGCCCTCGCGGCGGCATGGTGATGTGTCGCGCCGAGTTCGCGAAAGATCTGGACCGCGCTGTGTTCCCTGGTATGCAGGGCGGGCCGTTGATGCACATCATCGCCGCCAAGGCGGTGTGCTTCAAAGAGGCGCTGACACCGGAGTTCCGGACGTATCAGCAACAGATTGTCAAGAACGCCCGTCGGCTCGCCACATGCCTCACCGAGGCCGGATACCGTCTCGTGAGCGGCGGCACCGACAACCATTTGATCCTCGTCGACGTGTTCTCCGGGGGCAGCACGGGGAAGGTTGCCGAGGCCACGCTCGGCCGGGCGGGCATCACGGTGAACAAGAACGCCATCCCGTTCGACAAGAATCCGCCCATGGTCGCCAGCGGCATCCGTGTGGGCACCCCCGCCGTCACGACACGGGGGATGGGCGAAGCCCAGATGGACACGATCGCCGCGCTGATGACCCGCGTACTCCGCGCGCCCGAGGATCAAAGCGTGCAGCAGGCGGTCCGCCACGACGTCGAAGCTCTGTGCCGCCAGTTCCCGCTGTACCCGACACTGGCGCACTAGCCCGGCGCGTCGCCGACGCGTTCAACCCGGCCACGGGTCCCCTCGCGTCGGCGCTCGATGGCTTTGAAGATCGGAGCGGCCAGCAGCGGCTGGCCGGCGAAGTCGCTGCGACGTTCGCATCGGGCGGCGTCCTCGTGGCCGAGGCCGGCACCGGAACGGGAAAGACCCTGGCCTACCTCGTCCCCGCGGTTCTTGCTGGGCGCAGAGTTCTCATTTCCACCGGCACACGCACCCTCCAGGATCAGATCTTCTACAAGGACGTCCCGCACCTGGCGCGAGCGCTGAACCAGGACATCCGGGCGGCCTACATGAAAGGGCGGGCGAACTACCTCTGCCGCCATAGGTTCACGGGACTGCGTGATGCAGAAGCGGGCCTGTCGCTCGCGGACCGTCGCTGGCTCGGCCGCATAGCCGAGTGGTTATCCGAAACCTCCACAGGAGATCGCGCCGAGATTGACGACTTGCCCGACGACCTCCCGCTGTGGGGAGAACTGACCGCCACCGCCGAGCAGTGTCTGGGCCGCGAGTGCCCGGAGTTCAGCACCTGCTTCATCACGACGATGCGGGAACGTGCCGCAGACTCCGATTTGGTGATCGTGAATCATCACCTGCTCTGCGCCGACGCGTCGGTCCGCCAGGGCGACTTCGGCGAGGTCATCCCCACGTGCGATCTCCTCGTCATCGATGAGGCGCACCAGCTCGAGGATGTCGTGACGCAGTATTTCGGCGTGGCCCTCGGCACGCATCGCATCGACGCGTTGGTGCGCGACCTCTCTCAGGCGACGGGACTGCTGGCGGTAGACAAAGCTGCCGCCTTCAGCGTGGCCCTCGCCGACACGACAGCCGCCGCGCGACGATTGTTCGATTCGGCGCGGATGGAGTTACGCGCCAGGGAGGCCGGTGGGGATCGCACGCGCCTGACGCCTGAACTGGCGCTGCGCCTCGCGCCAGCGGGCGAGGAGTTTGTGAGAGCGCTCGGTGGGCTCGTCAGCGCGACCCACGATCAGCGGCAGGAGCCGGCCGTGGCGACGATCGCAGACCGCATCGAAGGCCTCGCAGCGGATCTCGCGATCCTGCTCGCCGCCGAAGACCCGCGATTCGTCCATTTCATCGAGGTGCGCGGCCGCGCGGTGTGGCTGAGGGCCGCGCCCATCGACGCGTCGAGCATCATCCGGGAGACGGTGATTGGCGACCGGCACGCCACGGTGTTCACGTCTGCCACACTCACCGTCGCCGGCAGCTTCGACTACGCGCTCAGCCGACTCGGGACGCCGGACGCGAACAGGCTACTGCTCCCATCGGAGTTCGATTTCAAACGACAGGCCGTGCTATTCCTGCCGCCCGACATGCCGGATCCGAGGAGCGCCAGTTTCAACGCCCACGCCTCGCGGATCATCGCCGACCTGCTCGACTGCACCAGCGGCCGTGCGTTCGTGCTGTTCACGTCGTACGCGGCGCTGAATGAGGTGCGCGGCCGCCTGGAAGGGCTGATCGAATGGCCCGTCCTGGTGCAGGGCACCGCGCCACGCTCGTCGCTGCTGCGGGATTTTCGTGCCACGCCCAATGCCGTCCTGCTGGCCACATCCAGCTTCTGGCAGGGCGTCGATGTCGCCGGAGAGGCCCTGAGCTGTGTGGTCATCGACCGCCTGCCGTTCGCGTCTCCGGGGGATCCGCTCGTCGCGGCTCGGATTGCCGCCATCGACGCGGGCGGAGGGCACGCGTTTCACGACTATCAGGTTCCGCTCGCCACGCTTACCCTGCTGCAGGGTCTCGGCCGGCTCATCCGCAGCCGCTCGGATCGCGGAGTGCTCGCCATCCTCGATCCGAGACTCACCCGCATGAGTTACGGGCGCCGGTTCCTCGCGTCTCTCCCTCCGGCCCCGATCACACGTGACCTGGCCGACGTGCGGCGCTTCATGGGCGCGGCACCTCCAGATTCCGGGTGGCCAGCAGCTCACGAGCCGGACGACGATCGCCAGTACAGCTGATCCGTCGGGGGCCGTCGAGGAAGACGAGGTCGTATCCGTGTTCGCGATACAGCGCCTCAATCCGGCTCGTGGCCTGGTTCACGAGCACGACCGGTCCGGGGTGGCGCGCGAGTCGCCGGGCCGTGCGGACCTGATCGTCCCAGTCGAACCCGCCGCTCGAGTACTGCGTGAAGTTCACATCGTAGGGAGGGTCGGCGTAGATGAAGTCATCGGGCTCGTATCGAACACGCTCGACGTCGACAGCCGTGAAGGTCCAGTTCGCAAACCGAACGCGGTACCGCAGAAAGTCCTCTTCGTAGCGGATGCGCGCATATCGGCCGAACGGCACGTTGAATGCACCGGAGCGATTGAAGCGGCACAGCCCGTTGTACCCAGTACGATTGAGGTAGTAGAACAGCAACGCGGCTTCGCGGCGACGGCCCCGGCCCTCCTGGAGCAGTGTGTTGAATCGGCGCCTGTACGAGTCGTAGGTGGCACGGTCGTTCTTCATCGGCAGGTCGGCGCAGAGCCCCCGGCTGACCCACCGGTAGAAGTTGATAACATGCGAGTTCACGTCATTGAGGAGCGCGCGATCGGGGGAGAGCCCAAGGGCAACACCCAGACCGCCGCAGAAGGGTTCGACCAGGCGGCGCTCTCGGTGCTGTGCCCACACCGGCTCGAGCAGCGGTAGCTGCCATCGCTTGCCGCCCGCCCACTTGAGGGGTGGCCGCAGCAAGGGTTTGGCAGAGCGGTCTGGCGTCACGCGGGCCAGTCTACCCCGCACGCGCAGGTGTAGACTTCGTGAAGATTTCTTGAGGAGGAATCAATGCGCATGCGAAATCTGCTCGGTCCCGGAGCTCTGGCCTGGGCGCTGGTGCTCACTCTCGTCGCCATGGCCTCGCCGGCTCATGCACAGCTCGGCTCGCTGCAGGGGCGCGTCACCGATGAGTCGGGCAAGCCCGCGGCAGACGCGGAGGTGACCCTGGATTACAAGGGCGGGGTGACCTATCACTTCACCGTCAAGACCAACAAAAAGGGCGAGTGGGTCCGGGCGGGCCTGTACTCCGTCGGCGGGCGCTGGAATGTCAGCGTGAAGAAGGGCGACCTCACTGGCGAGGCGAGGGACATCGAGGTCCCGCTCTCGGCCGTCGGAGTCGTGCCAGACATCGTGCTCAAAGCCGCTCCCACCGTCGCACCGTCGCGCGTGACGATGGGGCCGGCCGCGGGGCCTGTCGATGCGAAAAGCGGGGACTCCAAGACGAAGGAGAGCAGCGAGCTCACCAAGCTGATGACCGAGGTGAATGTGTCGCTGGCCGCGCAGGACTACGACGTCGCCATCGCGAAGCTCACCGAGGCCATTACGAAGGTGCCGACCTGCGCCACGTGTTACTACTGGCTCGGCGACTCGTACGACCAGAAGAAGGACACCGCAAAGGCGGAAGAGAACTACAAGAAGGCGATTGAGCTCGACCCCACCTCTGCCCAGGCCTACAACGGGCTCGGTATCATCTACTGGAACCAGTCGAAGATGGTTGAAGCACGGACGCATTTCGAGAAGGCCGTGCAGACCGACACCGCGAACAAGGTCCTCGAGTCGCGCTACTACTACGGGCTGGCGCTGGCCAATGACGGCAAGATGGCCGAAGCCAAGAAGTCTCTGGAAGACTACGTGAGGCTGGCACCCAACGGCCCCAACGCGGCGACCGCCAAGGAACTGATCGCCTCCATCAAGTGAGCAGGCCGCTCGACGCGGGCATTGCCGACAATCTCAGTCACGTGCGCCGTCGCCTTGAGGCGGCGGCGCACCGCGCTCATCGGTCCCCTTCCGACATCTCGCTGGTCGCCGTATCGAAGACGTTCGGCGTCGACGCCATCCGATCGGCCTTCACGGCTGGCCATCGCGTGTTCGGCGAGAACAAGGTGCAAGAAGCCCTCGGCAAGATCGCGGCCTTATCCGATCTGGATCTCGAGTGGCACCTGATCGGACACCTGCAGACCAACAAGTCGAAAAAGGCGGCCGAGAGCTTCAGGTGGATTGAGTCCGTGGATAGCGTCGAGTTGGTTCAGAAGCTGGATGCGGCCGCGAGCCAGTCCGACCGGCGCCCAGCCGTTCTGATTCAGGTCGATCTGGCCGGCGAGCGGACGAAACATGGCGTGCCCACCAACAGTCTCAAAGAGGTCGTTGGCGCCGCACACGACGCCCATGCCCTCGACCTACGCGGGCTGATGCTCGTGCCGCCGTCCCCACGACTGCCGGAAGACTCGAGGCCCTGGTTCCGGAGCCTTCGATCGATTCGAGACACGCTCGTGGATGACGGCGTGCCAGGCGAGTGTTTGCGCGACCTGTCCATGGGGATGAGCCACGACTTCGAGATC
>JBDSZL010000035.1:0-9890 GCA_039925145.1 Vicinamibacterales bacterium
AGTCGCGCCGCTCGCTCACACGGGCATGATTATAGGGTACCGATGCCAAAGGCCACCAACCTGATGAAAGTCTTCGGCTCAGACGCCGGCGCGTCCCTGAAGCGAGAAGGACTTCGCACGTAGCAGATCGGCCGCCTGCTGGTGGAGTGGTAAACCATCGGCCAGCCGGACGGCCATCAGTCAGTCAGTCAGTCAACCGCCACCGGCATAGGGTCCCCCGGCGATCCGGCCGCACGAAGCCCCCTTCGTTTTGGACGCCCACCTTGACGCCCACCCGAACGATAGCGCATGGATTCGGGCGAACGTGGCGGACAGCAGGCACGCGATTTCCCGAGGGAAAAGCACGAAGCGACACTCAGCGAACAGGCGCGGCTTGGACTCTTAATCTGTTGGTTCTCGGTTCGATTCCGAGCGGGCTCACCATCTTTGCCAGCAAATCAGACGAAACGACAGGCGCCGTCGAGCCGGCGCCGAGTTTGACCCCTTCGTTGACCCCCACCAGCACGGACGCTGGCGAGCGTCCAACGTATGTGGTGGAGGCATGGTGGAAGACGGGTGCTTCAAGCCGATCTCTCACAAACCTACGCTTGGGCGAGACGACTCTTCCAACAGGCAGCGCTCGTGGACTGATAATGGAGTACCTCTACCCGGCAGCCCATGCTGCATCGACGCACCATACGGGAGTCGTCAGCGCCGTGCGCTCTGTTGTTGGGGTGCAGTTAAGGTCGCGCGACTGCGTGCACAAGCGGTCGCATCGGACGGCGGCTCGGACGGCGGCAGGCGACTCACACGGCAACGGCCGGCTCGAAGGTGATTCGCAGACGGGTGCCGGTCGCCTGAGCAAAACGTTCAAGCGCCTCCGTTGACGGGCGCACTGTCCCGCCCTCGATGCGCGCGATGTAGGACTGTGATGTTTTCATGCGCCGCGCCAGCTGCGCCTGCGACAGGCCTGCCGCCGTCCGTGCCTCGATCAGCGCCCGCGTGAGGTCGAACTCCTCACCGAGGACGTCATAAGCGTCCTTGTAGTCGACATCCTTGTTCCATCGGCGATAGAGATCGCTGATCTTCGTCATGGCTTCAGTTCCTTGGCCCTTTGCAGCGCCAGATCGATCTCGCCATCCGGCGTCTTCTCGGTCTTCTTGATGAAGGCCCTAAGGATTACCACACGCTGCCCCGTTGCGGTAACGTAGAGCGCGCGTGCGATGCGCTCCACGCCATACCGCATCATACCAGATGCGGTATCGTCAAGCGGTGGCAGAGGACGTCACGCGACCTACGGCCCCAGGCGTAAACTGGGCTCCATTAGGGACTTAAAGGGTCCGCACAGCGACCCCGGTGATCTCAGTTGCGGAGATGTGACTGTTTGAGCCCGACCTTGATAGGGCCGACGTGTGGAACCGGTCCTGCAGGCAGGTACTCACGATGCCCTTAGGGTCCCACGATCTCGCCCACCTTCGGCTTGCGGCTCTCGTGTCGTCGGCAGACGACGCCATCATCAGCCAGGATCTCGACGGAACCATTACCTCCTGGAACCGGGCGGCCGAGCGCATCTTCGGACACACAGAGAGCGAGGCGGTGGGCCAGTCCATCCGTCTCATCATTCCTGCCGAGCTTTACCCCGAAGAAGAATCCGTGCTCGAGCGGGTTCGCGCGGGTGAGAGCGTCGACCACTATGAGACCGTCCGCGTGCGCAAGGACGGCTCGTGCGTCGACGTCTCGTTGACGGTGTCGCCTCTGGTCGCGCCAGACGGAACGATCGTAGGCGTCTCGAAAATCGCGCGTGACATCACCGAACGTCGACGCCTCGAACGTGTGGCGCAACACTTCGCCGCGATCGTCGCCTCGAGCGACGACGCGATCATCAGCAAGGACCTCGACGGCACGGTCGTCTCCTGGAATCCCGCCGCGGAACGGCTGTTCGGGTACACGGCGTCCGAGATGATCGGCCAGTCGATCCGGGTCATTATCCCGTCCGATCGCCAAGGCGAGGAAGGCCACGTTCTCGGGTCCGTCAAGCGCGGTGAGACCGTCGATCACTTTGAGACGATCCGACGACGCAAGGACGGGAGCCTCATCCCCATCTCGCTGACGGTCTCGCCGATTCGGACACCAGGGGGCGAGCTCATTGGCGCCTCGAAGATCGCGCGTGATTTGTCGCGCATCAAGCGCGCGCAGAGCGACGCCGTGCATCTGGCCGCCATCGTGGACTCGAGCGACGATGCGATCGTGAGCAAAGACCTGAACAGTATCGTCACGTCGTGGAACGGCGCCGCCGAGCGTATGTTCGGCTATACCGCCGCCGAGATGGTGAGCCAGTCCATCAGGAAAATCATTCCCCAGGACCGTCAGCAGGAGGAAGACACGGTTCTGTCACGCATTCGGAGCGGCCAGCGGGTCGAGCATTTCGAGACGATTCGTCAACGAAAGGACGGCACGCTCGTGCCGGTTTCGTTGACTGTGTCGCCCATTCGGGACGAGAACGGCACAATTCTCGGCGCCTCGAAAATCGCCCGCGACATCAGCGATCGGGAGCGGGCCGAGCACGAGCGGCAACGGCTGCTCGCGATCGCTCGAAACGCCAGCCGGCTCAAAGACGATTTTTTGGCGACACTCTCGCACGAACTGCGCACGCCGTTGAACGCGATTGTCGGATACGTCCGCATGCTGCAGTCGGATCTGCTCACCGGTGACAAACGGCGGCGCGCGATGGACACGATCTCGCGCAACGTGACGTCGTTGACGCAGATTGTCGAAGACGTGCTCGACGTCTCGCGTATCGTCGCAGGCAAGCTTCGGCTCGATGTCCAGTCCGTTGACCTGGGCCCGATCGTGGTCACCGCCCTGGAGACCGTGCGGCCGGCGGCTGACGCCAAGGGCGTGCAGTTAACCACCATCATCGACCCGCGCACCCCATCCGTGTCTGGGGACCCTGAACGCCTGCAACAGATTCTCTGGAACATCCTGTCGAATGCGGTCAAGTTCACAGGACGCGGAGGCAAGGTGCAGACGCGTTTGGAGCAGGTGAACTCGTCCATTGAAATCACAGTGAGCGACACGGGCATCGGCATTCCGCCCGAGTTTCTCCCACATGTCTTCGATCGTTTTCGCCAGGCCGATTCGGGAATCGACCGTGCGAGCGGGGGACTCGGGCTGGGGCTGGCGATCGCCCGCCACCTTGTCGAGCTGCAGGGGGGGCGCATTTTTGCCGACAGCGAGGGAGCCGGAAAGGGTTCGTCATTTCGCGTCGAGCTGCCGCGCCGGGTTGCGGATACACCGGTGACGTCGCTACCTCGTGAGCACCCCCAGTCGCCCCGCGAAGAACTGCACATTGATGTGCCACAGCTCCATGGCACGCGCATCCTCGCCGTCGACGACGACCGCGACGCGCTCGCCCTCGTGCGAGAGATCCTCGAAGCGACTGGAGCCACAGTCGTGACCGCCGATTCGGGGCAGGAGGCCCTTGCAGCGCTGGAACGATCGGTGCCTCATGTACTGCTGGCAGACCTGGGAATGCCGCACATG
The DNA here is from genome assembly GCA_039925145.1 of Vicinamibacterales bacterium. Classification (GTDB taxonomy): domain Bacteria; phylum Acidobacteriota; class Vicinamibacteria; order Vicinamibacterales; family SCN-69-37; genus JBDSZL01. The sequence goes on from JBDSZL010000035.1 coordinate 3,523, forward strand.
ACGGGACTCGAGCTCATCGATCGCATCCGCCACGCTGACAACCCGCAGATCCGGGCGGTGCCGGCCGCCGCGCTTACCGCGTACGCGCGTTCTGAAGATCGCACCAAAGCGCTGCGCTGCGGATTCCAACTACATCTCTCGAAGCCCGTGGATCCCGGCGAGCTGATGGCGGCTATGGCGGCGTTAGCGCGGCGCGCGAATCCGACGAACTGATTGCCACGTCGATGTATGTGGCCCACCCGTATTCCGACGCAGTGTCACTTCACCAGAGCGACCCTTTGCCGTTTGATGACCGTGACCAGGTAAGTCGCGATAGCCAGGGCAACGATATTCACGCCGACCATCCAGCCATGCGGCGTCAGGGAGAAAAGATTCAGGGACGAGCCGATATCCCCACCAAAGTGCCGGCCTGTGTCGCCCAGCGAGAACCTGGCGCTGGCACCCATCGAGAACTCATACGTCCATCGACCGATGCTGACGATGGGGATCTGCGCTGCGAACAGCCAGGCCGCTGAGCGATAGCCGCTTGGTCGACCACGCCACAGGTCAATCGCTTTGACAGCAGCCCATCCGAAGAGCGGGACAGCGGCGATGCAGACCGCAACGCCCAGCGACCTCGCGTCGTGCCACGCGCTGGAGCCCACCATGTAGGCCCAGAGCCAGCCGATGGCGCTGCCCGCCAGCAACAGCACCGACACCACGCGAACGCCTACCGGCACAGTCGTTTTGGTCGCAGTCATCGTCATCGTAGGTCCCTCGGCCGGCACCAATCGCCGGTCCATGAACGAACACGCGGACTGCCGAAAGGTTGCAGGGTGGGATTGACCAGCGCGAGCGCGACCTCAGTGTCCGCCGAACACCTGATAGCCGGCGGCACGCAGTTCATCGGCCAGTCGCTCCTCCATCTTCAGCGCCTCCGCATAGGTCATCGGATTGAGGTGCGCATAGAGTTTGGGGACCAGGCGTTCGCCGAACCGCCTGACCACCCCGGCCGCCTTGATGCCTTTTTTATGGTTGGTAAACCGCTCGTCCGGAGTGAGGCCCGTCATTCCCACGTAATAGCCCGCCCTGCCGTCGCCTTTCGGATTGCGAAGATAGACGACGTAGACGTGGTGGTGCGCGGGCATGGAAGGAAGTGTACGGCGCTCTGCGGCCTGCATTCAGAAGCGGGCTGACGGCTGGGCGTCGGCCATCCACCGGCTATACTGCAGCTGCACGAGTGCCCGCGCCGATGTTGCCAGACCCGATCGCGCTCCTGCTCAACTGCATTCATTGCCGCGGAGCCGTACGGCTCGAGTTTCAAGAACCCCCTGCCGCACTTTCGATGCTGCCTGGAGAGATTCAGCCCTGGGTCTGCCCGTGGTGCTTCAAAAAGAATGCGGGGGGATTCCCGGCCGTCCTCAGGTCCGTCGAGAAGCGCTGGCCGATGGGCTAGAGCTGGCACCACCTGCGAGGCACCGACACTGACATGACGCAAAACCATTCCGGTCACGACCACCCGCAGACGTTCGACGAGGTCATCGCCCGCGGGTTTCCCCATCACGCGCTGAATGCCAATCGGCCCTCGACGCCGCCACCGGCCGCACCCGTCCGGGGCGCGACCCGGCAGGCCGGCATCCCGGCTACGCGGAAGAACGCGCGGACGTTCCCCGTTGCAGAGCAGACCGCGTTCAAGGCCGCCATCGCGACCCTCGTGCAGGACGGCACCTATCCGACGCTCGTGCGCCATCACATGGACATGAGCCACAACATGCACGGCTCGATGGGCGAAGTCGGCCTCTACCGCTTTCTCGCGTGGCATCGCCGGTACCTCGTGGAGTTCGAGCGGCAACTCCAACGTGCCGACCACCTGCTGCGGCCGACGGCGACACAGAAGCTCGCGGTTCCGTACTGGCGATGGCAGGACCCGTTCCCGACCTGGATGGCCGGGTTTCTCCCCGCGCGCAACCCGCAGAACAACCAGACGCCGCCCGCGCGAAAGAACGCGGCGCCGCCGTCAAAGGCTTCGGCCGCGGACATCGCGCTGATCGTGAACGGCTTCGCAGCCCAGCGCACGCGTCTTCCCGGGGAGAACGACTACACGAAGTTCACCTGGGCTGTCGAAGGCTGGGGATCCCGCCCCGATGGCACAGGCCTCCCCGCGCACAATCATGGACACTCGTGGATCGGGGGCATCATGAACAACACCAGCACGTCGCCCACCGATCCGATGTTCTGGTTACACCACGCCGAAGTGGATCGGCTGTGGCACGCCTGGCGCCAGCAGCATGCTGCGGCACGGCCGCTGCTCAGTGGGCGTGACCTGATTCTCGATCCGTGGACCGAGTCCTACGACGACGTGCTCGCCATTGACGTCCTTGGTTACGCGTATGACTCCTCAGCACCCTGAGCCACAGGCTGCGGTCGTGCGTCCGCTCAGCGCCGCCGGTAACCAAACAATCGCAGAATCGCGCTGAGACACAAGACGATGACCAGAAGCACCAGAATGGGCCTCATGATGAACATCAGAGCATCCTAGTCTGAGAACGAATAAATGCGATCTCCGGCCAGATGAGCTTGGATGACAATGAGGGAAGGAAGCGAGGAGGAATGCTGGGGAGCCGTAACAGCGAAGCCGATCAGGCGGACCGCATCTGACCGCGCTGCTGCCGCGCCTGATACCGCGTGAACATCTTCCGCACCGCCCAGCCCGCAAACATCAAAAACAAAGGACGCATTGAACGCTTCATCGGAGAACCTCCCTATGGCAGGCTATTTAGCAAGTTGCGATCCAGCGGTTTTCAGCGCCGCACACCAGGACTATCGGTTATGAAACGACTTTTTTTCGCTTTGATGGCCGTCGCGCTGTCGGCCTGCGGCAACAACAGCCCGACGTCACCCTCCGTCGGTCTCTCTCTCCCATTCAGTTCCACCGACATCGTAGTCGGCACCGGCACGGCCGCAACCGTCGGCCGCGTGGTCAGGGTGAACTACACGGGCTGGCTCTACGACGGCAGCAAGCCCGAGAACAAAGGTGTGCAGTTCGACAGCTCCGCCGGAGCGCCGTACCCGTTCGTGCTGGGCGCTGGACAGGTGATTGCCGGCTGGGACCAGGGCGTGCAGGGCATGAAAGTCGGTGGAACGCGAAGACTCGTCATTCCGCCGGGTCTCGGCTACGGCTCAGCCGGCAACGGCCCCATTCCGGGCAACGCCACGCTCGTGTTCGACATCGACCTGCTCGCGGTGCAATAAGTCGCACAGTCCGCGTCGCGGCCTCACTTCATCCCCTCCAGGGCGAGCAACTCCTCTTCGATCCGGTTGCGAATCAGCCGGAGCTCGTGCTCACGTTGCGCGTCGCGCAGCGACTTGACGCCTTGCCGAATGAGCTGGAGAAGGTCGATGCCAGACCCGCCGCCACCTGGCGTTTGTGGCGGCGGCGCTGGGGGCGTCCCAACGTGCAGGTTGGCCCCGCGCAAATATTCCTCGAACGTCTGATACCGGCCCGTGACCTGGAGGTAAAACCGCAGGCTGTCATCGTTGATCACGAGGCCGGAATTTGACGCAAGGGCCTGCCGGATACGGCCCAGTGTCGCGTCCGTCAGGAGCGCACCGCCGGGCTGCGCTGCGACGGCTCCATCTGGAACATCCGAGCGCGTCTGAGCGTCCGCCGCTGACTGGCAGAGAACGCCTTGTCTCCGCGACAGGCAGCCGAGGATGAGGCTGCTGGCGATAAGCCACCGCATTGAACGGCTGCACACGCTCATAGGACGCTGGCTGTTGTCCTTTCGGCGGGTCGGCACGGCCTAATCGAAGTGAGTGCCGGCGCTCGACGCGTTCGAGCCGACGGGTCTACTTCCCGGTCAGAAATCCCAGCGCGCCCATCCAGCGTTTCAGCAGGTCTGGCCACTGGCCAAGTTGCGGGTCGCCCGGCGACATGCTGGTGCCGTGCGGCCCATCCTGGTACCAATGGGCTTCGACCGGAATTCCAGCCGTGCGAAGTCCATTCAGCACGTTGATTTCCGGGGCCAGGTGATTGCCACCGTCCTCGAGCGTCACGAACATGAAGGTCGGCGGCGCCGTCGCGGCATCCCGGAGATTGCGGCCGCCGTAGATGAGCACGTTGAAATTCGACTTGGTGCTGATCCGGTCGAGCGGATCGGCAGCCGCAGGTTCGCCAGGCAACACGTTGTTGAAGAAGGCGTCGCCTTCGAGCTCCGATCCCGCCGAGAAGCCGATCACGCCCACACGGTCGGGCGAGATCCGGTACTCGCTCGCATGCGCCCTGATGTATCGGATGGCGCGATGCGCATCCATGGTCGAGACCTGCCCGTTGTAATTGGGCTGAATTCGATAGCGCAACACGAAGCCGGCGATGCCTTCGCGATTCAGCCAGCGGGCAATCTGCACGCCTTCGTGGTCTTCGACCCGGTTCGTGAAGGCCCCGCCTGGAAGGATGAGCAGCGCCGCGCCCGTGTTATGCGCCGCTGGAGCCGGAAAGGCGAGGATAGCCGGCTTGTCTTCAGTCGTGAACGCCCCGCTCGCGTCCGCCACGGCGCCGGGCGCTCCCTGCGGCCAGAGCAGCGTGGGCTCCGGGATGCCAGGAACCGGGTTGGGCGTATGCTTCAGTTCTTCGTAATAGGCGGCCACGCCGGCGTTGGCGGTGGTCGGGTCAGGAAGACCGGCAATCGTGGGAAGCGCCACGTTTACGGGGGCAGCGCCAGTGAAGACTTCGAATTTCAGGTCATCCGCACTGCCGGCTTTGATCTCGACGATGTAGTCGGTCTTGTCGGTGGGGTGCACCTTTCGATAGACGTGCTGGTCATCGATGCTCGGCGAGAGGATGCGGCTGTGGCCGAACGCCGGGTCCCTCGTCAATCCCGGCGTAAACGAATTGCTCAGCCAGCGGTTGGCGTTCTGGTGCACCTCCACGCGGTACCGGCCGGGTGTAGGACCTTGCGCCGCCGGCACGACGAACTGACCAATCGGCATGCCGGCGGTCGAGTTCAACACGCGGCAGACCACCGGGCCTGCGCCTACGGCGTCGAGTGGCGTCAGCACGACGTAGCCGTGCGGCAGTGGCCGGCCGTCCAGATAGGCCATGCCCTTGAGAGGGATGCGCGGGGCATCGCTGAGAAAGCCGCGGAAACGCACCCAGCTCAGGAACGATTGCGGCCACGCACTCACCGCTGGGTCCTTCGAGGCCAAACCCAGCGACGAGTCGGCGTGTGCGAAGAAGTGCGCGTCGACGGGTGCCCGAACTGCTCGCAGACGCGCCCACAGATCGATCAGGCCAGCCTGGTTGTCGGCCGTCCGTGAGGAGCCCACGAGAAACGTCGGTGGTGCGGTCGTGGCCGCTGCGGGCAGCGGAGCGGAGCCGAAGACCAGTGCCATGAAGTTGGGCGCACTCGACGCGCGCCCAACCACGTCGGTTGCGGAAGCATCGGGGGTGCTGGTGTGGTTGTAGACCGTGGCGGCTTCGAGCTCGGCTCCTGACCCGAATCCCATGATGCCGATCCGATTGGGCGCCACTTTAAAGTCGGCGGCATGCGCCCGGATGTACTGGACGCCCCGAGCGGTGTCGGCCGCAGCGCTGTCTTTCTGGTATTTCGGCGCCAGCCGGTAACGGAGGACGAACGCCGCGATGCCTTGTTCGTTCAACCAGGCTGCGACGGCTGCGCCTTCCGAGTCGAGGTTGAGTTTCGTGTAGCCGCCACCGGGAATCACGAGCACCGCGGCGCCCGTGTTCCTGGCTGTCGTGGGCAGGTAGGAAAGCAGCGCCGGGGTGTCCCCGTCGGCGGTGCCGCTCGCCCCGGGTGCTCCGCCGGGCCAGAGCGCGATCGCCTTCGGCGCCGGTGTCAGCGCGGGCCGCCTGGCGTCGATCGGTGCATACCCCGCGAGGATGGCGGTCAAGGCCCCCGCCGCTGCAGTCATGGCCCGGCCCTTGGTCATCTTGATCATGAGTTGTCCTGTGGGTCGGAATCTTACTGTAAGCGGGCGTAGACTCTTGCGTCGAGGGCTTCGCGCGTGCGGGGGCGCGCTCCACCAGTTGGATTTCGACTGTGCGGTGCGCGATGCGCGCGACCCGTAGCGGTTTCGGCGAGAGGCTGGTACTAACAGCGGACGACGGTTCAGGCAGGCATCGGCTCGGCGAGCCGGGTCATGGTGTCGCGCAGAAGCTCCATGGCCTCGTCGCCCTCGCCGGCCCATCCGCTGAAGTAGCCGCCGCCCGAGGCGGGTAGCACGTAGACGGCCTTGGCGCAGAGCAGCCGGGGAGACCCGCCTGGAGGGCCCACAGAGAACATCGTGGGCGCGCCCACCAACACGAGCTCCGACGTCCACAGCGCGAACCCGCCGTCGCTGATGTCCCAGACGCGCGCGCGCGTCTCACT
>JBDSZL010000036.1:0-8527 GCA_039925145.1 Vicinamibacterales bacterium
GAGATAGGGCGTGACCAAGCTCCACTCCTCGTCACTCACATCACTCGGGTAGGCAGTGGATCGCGGACGGGGAATGCGCTTGGCCATCCCTCCTTGTGCCAAATTCCCGCGCCCAGTACAAGAGAAATTACATAACAGGCTCTAGGCCGCAAAAGTCACGCGGAAGCCGCCAGCGACTCCAGCCTCTTCAGGGTGTCAGGGTACTTCCGCACCAGCCAGATCAAGGCAGCCGCCTGCTCGTTCGGCTTGCTGCGTCCCTGCTCCCATCGCTCCAGGGTTCTCGGGTTCACGCCAATCTTGAACGCGAACACGTGGCGCGACATGTTGAGCGCTTCCCGCGTCTCCCGGACCATGTCCGCGTCGACCGGTGGAACCGTGATCGGCTTCACCTCTCTGGTCTTCAGGGTGAGCCGTCCTTCGCGGTGATCCCGCATAGCGTCCACGCCGGACATGAGCTCACGGAAGAGGCTGCGCTTCTTTCGGGTCACGGGTCGCTTCTTTGCTGCCACAGTTCACTTCCTTCGAGGTCGGCGTCGCACCGCACGCCGCGCCAGTTCCGCATCGAGGGCTGCCTTCAATAGTCGCTTCTCAGCCGCGCTGAGGTCCGCTACTTCTCCCTTGTCGTAGAGCGTCATCAGCCAGATTTGAGCATCGGTCAAGAGGTAGTAGTAGACCACCCGGAGGCCACCACGCTTGCCCTTGCCTCGACGCCGATCGGCCCATCGGAGCTTGCGAAAGCCGCCGGTCCCTGGGATGACATCGCCGGCTTCGGGCTCGCCCGCGAGGAAAGACTGGCACGCCCGGTATTCATCGTCTTCCATGTATTCCGCGATGAGCGCGGTGAACATGGGGGCCTCGATGAACTCCACAGTCACAAGTATACGCAACTTGCGTAGGCACGTTCAAGGCCCAACTGCAGCCGCCCGATTCTGCGCCGTGAACTCCCGATTGGCACGAGTGCGCCTGATCGTGCCAGATGGGCTGTTCGGTCGCTGTGTCTGACGGGACGCCACACAATGACGCCAGCGCTGCTCTCTCTCGACATTACGCCCAAGACGCCGGCAGATCGCCAGAAGCTCGCGCGCGCCCTGCAGGTGCTCGCCGCTGAGGACGACCAGTTCGAAATTCGCCCGGGTGCCGAGCCCGACTGCACAGTCATCGGCGCCACCAGCGAAGCGCACCTGCTACAGGGTGAGATGCGCAACGGATGACGGCATGGCGACGGGCGAACGCGAGATCGTTCCTGCCGAAGCCGAAGTGGTCCGGCGGATCTTTAGCGTCTACTCGACGGGCATGTCACCAAAGGCCATCGCGCAGCAATTGAACGCGGAGCGCTGCCCGGGACCGGGCGCCGCTCCATGGAATCCCAGCACCATTCACGGCAATCCTGGCCGCGGCACCGGAATCCTGAACAACGAGCTCTACATCGGCCGGCTCGTGTGGAATCGCCTCCGATACGTGAAGGACCCGGACACGGGCAAGCGCGTTTCGCGACCAAACCAGCCATCCGAATGGGTAACGACTGCCGTTCCCCGAGGCAGCTGCGAATCGTGGACGACGAAGTGTGGAATCAGGTGAAGGCACGGCAGCTGGAGATGCGCCGCGCGTCGTCGAACGGCAATCCCAAACAGTTCAACCGGGCACGTCGCCCGAAGTATCTCTTCTCGGGTCTGACGAAATGTGCCGAGTGCGGCGGCGGGTATGTCATGTACTGGCGTGCTTCGGCGCACGCTCGCGCGGCACGTGCACCAATCGCTTGACCATCAGCCGCCAAGAGGTGGAGGAGCGGGTCCTCGTGGCGCTGCGCGACAAGCTGATGCGCCGGGACCTCTTCGAGGATTTCTGCCGTGAATACGTGCGCGAACTGAATCGCCTCCGGATGGAGCACCGCGCGGGCCTGACGCACGGCCGTCTATCGCGGGAAGGTCGGGAGCCTCTGCCTCGCTCTTGAGGCCGAGGAAAGCCGCACGGGCGCGAGAGAGGCCATCCGAGCGCTGATTGAAGCGATCCTGCTCGAACCCGATGGCGACCAGTTGAAAATCACGCTGAAGGGCCATTTGGCCGGGATGCTGAGTGCGGCCAGAGACAGCAAGAGGTCGCCAGAAACGGGCGACCTCTCGCTGCAAGTTAAGTTGGTTGCGGGGGCGGGATTTGAACCCGCGACCTTTGGGTTATGAGCCCAACGAGCTACCGGACTGCTCCACCCCGCGTCAGACTGAAAGGCTGGGCGCGGGCCGCTTGCTGCGGCTATCCGCAAGGGTCGCGCGAAATCCAATTCTACCGCGCGCGCTGGAGCGCGTCAATCGAATACCGGCCTGCGATGCGCGCAGACCGGTCTCGATTGACGATACGACAACAATCTTCGTTCGAAATCCGGACGACGAGGCCATGATGGCCCCCGTCGTCCGGCGTGTCAGCCCTGAGGCGTCTCGAGCCCCAAGCCGCGAGCCCCGAGCCGTTGCTAGTTCGCCGGCGCCGTGCAGGTGTCGCCAATCGAGACGATGCTCTTCGCGCTGAGCTTCGGCATCACCTTCTCGTCGGTCTTGTTGACGCCGCTCTGCGCCGAGACGCCCACGCTGGCCTTGCCCTCTTCCTTGCTCGTCTGCACCGTCACGGTCGACGGCATCGCGATTACCTTCACCTCTTCCGCGGCGCCAGAGATGGTCACCTTGTGATTCAGGTTCTTCATGAAGTCCACGTCGGCCGCCGCCGCCTTGGAGACGATGTAGGTCTTCCCCGCCTCGGACGACGCCTGCGACGCCATGCGGGCATTCTCGAGCAGGAACACGGACGGACCCGATCCCTGAACAAGACACCCGGTCAGCGAAGAGGTGTCCTTATTGGCATCCTTGACCGCGACGGACGCCGTGGCCTGACCACCAGAGGTGGTCACCGTCGCCTCCACCGCAGGAGACGTCGGCGGTGGTGTGGAAGCCTGAGCCGCGACAAGCGCGGTCGCCATGACCGCGCTGGCGAATGAGCTGATAACAAACCGTTTCATAGCGTGCACTCCTTGTTTGCGAGTTGGACGACCTGCCGCTGATAACACAAAGTGCGTACCAGAAGTCCTGGGACAATCGGGACATTCGGGGCGTCCGGCACGAACGAGTGCAGTGTCAAAAGTACCGGAGCTACGTAGGCCCTACTCGCTCCATCGACCGGAAAGCCCGAAAGCGGTGCTCAGCAGCCGAAATTCCGGGGACAGCGCCGCCGAAAACAAATCGTAAGGGTGGGTAAATAGCAGTTATCCGGCAAGTTGCTGGCGCAACATGCCCATGGTGGGCACTGACGGCTACACGCTTGGTAACGTGACGCCTGTCTGCTTGAGGTACTTCCCCTTCTTGTCGGCATACGACCGCTCGCAAGTCTCGTCGCTCTGAAAAAAGAGGACCTGCGCGATGCCTTCATTCGAGTAGATCTTGGCGGGGAGGGGCGTGGTGTTCGAGATCTCGAGGGTGACGAACCCTTCCCACTCCGGCTCGAACGGCGTGACGTTCACGATGATGCCGCAGCGCGCGTAGGTGGACTTGCCGAGGCACACGGTCAGGACGTCCCGAGGAATCCTGAAGTATTCGATCGTGCGCGCCAGCGCGAACGAGTTCGGCGGCACGATGCACACGTCGGCCTTGATGTCGACGAACGACCGCGGATCGAAGTTCTTGGGATCGATGACGGTGGTGTTGATGTTGGTAAACACCTTGAACTCGTCGGCCACGCGGATGTCATACCCGTATGACGACAGACCGTATGAGACCACCCCGGCCCGCACCTGCGCGTCCACAAACGGCTCGATCATGCCGTGCTCGACCGCCATCTGGCGAATCCACCTGTCAGCTTTGATCGACATAGACTTCGCCTTTCAGCGCCTGAACCAGGCGCTCATCAAGGACAACACGACGCTGATAACAATGCAGGTGACGACCGGAAAATAGAACGTGGACGAGCCGCGACGAATCACAATGTCGCCCGGGAGCCGGCCAAGCGGCACACCCGACTGAATGAGAATCCCCATGCCCACGAGCAGTACGCCGGCCACGATCAGTAACCGCCCCATGCCTCACCCACCGTGAGTACAGACACCCGATGTGCTATAGCTCCATGCCGCGGAAAAAGTAACCCAGTTCGAATGCCGCGGTTTCAGGCGCATCCGATCCGTGCGTGGCGTTGTTTTCGATGGAGGCGCCGAACTGCTTGCGCAGGGTCCCATCATCGGCTTTGGCAGGATCGGTTGCGCCCATCAACGTGCGCCACTTGCGAATGGCGTCAGGCGCCTCGAGCGCCATCACGATACAGGGCCCCGCCGACATGAATTCAGTGAGACTCGCGAAGAACGGACGCTCTCGGTGCACCGCGTAAAAGCCCTCGGCCTCGCGCCTGGACAAATGCGTGAGCCGGAGACCGCGAATGACAAATCCCTCGGCTTCGATTCGCGACAGGATGTTGCCGGCCGAGCCTGCGCGGACGGCGTCAGGTTTGATGATGGCGAAAGTGCGTTCGGACATATCCGGGGAATCTTATCATTGGCCCTCCGCCCAACCCGCCGGGGCGATTGGATGACAAGCGTGCGCCTTGAATGCCGTCACAAGAGAAAGGCGCCAGAGGCTGTTGCCCCTGGCGCCAGAAATGCTGAGGCCGACGCGGTGGTGAACTACCGCAGCGTTTCCATCAACTCGTCGAGCACGGCTTGGGTGGGCCGTGTCCGCGCCTGCGGGAGCGACGAGAGCGGCTCATTCACGAGATTGAGCGTCTGGAAGAAATCTTCTTTGTCGGGCTCGATGTAGAGAACGCCGGTCGCGAATTCTCCGCGGCGCGCCGTCTCGTGCAGGACGCGCAGTGCGGACATCTTGTCTGCCGGGTTGTGATCGTCGGTCAGCTTACGCAGCATCAGATGCGAGCCGTCGTGCATCTTGACCGAGGTCGTGGAGCCGGGCTCGTAGTCGACGCTGATGTCCTCGAAGAACGGGATGAAGCTGATTTCGCCGAGCGGCTCGTCGTGATCTTTCACGTAGGCGTAGCTCTTGGTCGATCCGTCGTGGTCGTTGAACGTCACGCATGGCGAGATCACGTCGATGAACGACGTTCCACGGTGCGCGATCGCGGTCTTCAGCACGGCGAGCAACTGTTTCTTGTCGCCCGAGAACGATCGCGCCACGAACGACGCGCCGAGTTCAATCGCCAGTGCGCACAAGTCCATGGCCGGCAGTTCGTTGACCACGCCGTTCTTGGCCTTGGACCCGAGGTCGGCGGTGGGCGAGAACTGCCCCTTTGTGAGGCCGTAGCAGCCGTTGTCCTCGACGATGTAGATGAGCGGCAGATTGCGGCGCATCGAGTGCACGAACTGGCCGATGCCAATCGCGCCCGTGTCGCCATCGCCGCTGACGCCAATCGCCATGAGGTCTTTGTTGGCGAGGAGCGCGCCGGTGGCCACCGACGGCATGCGGCCGTGGACCGAGTTGAAGCCGTGCGAGGGATTGAGGAAATACGCCGGGCTCTTGCTGGAGCAGCCGATGCCGGACAGCTTGATGACGCGCTTCGGGTCGACACCCATCTCGAAGAAGGCGTCGACGATACGCTCGGAGATGGCGTTATGGCCGCAGCCGGCGCAGAGCGTGGTCTTGCTGCCGCGATAGCTCGAGACATCGAGCGAGATGCGGTTGGTCTTCTTTGGGGGAGCGGGTGCGTCTGTGCTCATGAGTTAGCCGACTTTCTCCTGGGCGAGGATCCCATCAGCCACGCTCTTGGCATCGATGGGTAATCCGTTGTAGTGCAGCACGCTGCGCAGCCGGACACCGGACGCCGGGTCGGTGTCCATCCGCAGCAGGCTCAGCATCTGGCCGTCGCGGTTCTGTTCGACCACGTACACCCGGTCGTACTGGCGGATGAACTCGTCGACGACGGGGGTGAACGGGTAGGCACGGAGGCGCAGGTAAGACGTGACCAGGCCGGCTTCTTCGCGCAGTTGATCGCGCGCTTCCTCCACGGCCCAGTGCGTGGTGCCATAGGCGATGATGCCGATCTTGGCGTCTGGCTCGATCCGCACGATCGGCTTGGGGACAAGCGTACGGGCGGTCTCGAACTTGCGCGCCAGACGATCGAGGTTCTTGACGTAGTCGTCGGGCCGCTCGCTGTAGAGGGCCATGTCGTTGTGGCCCGATCCGCGCGTAAAGAACGCAGGCATGTTCGTGCCCGGCAGCGAGCGCCAGGGGATGCCATCGGCATCGACGTCTTTGTACCGACCCCACGCGCCCGAAAACTCCTGCAGCTTCGCGGCGTCGAGCACCTTGCCGCGGTCGAGCGGCTTCTCGGGATACGTAAAGGTTTGTGACATCCACGTGTTCATCCCGAGATCGAGATCGCTCAGCACGAACACGGGCGTTTGCAGACGCTCGGAGAGATCGAACGCGTCCATGGACATCTCGAAGCACTCTTCGACCGACGCCGGAATCAACAGGACGTGTCGCGTATCGCCGTGCGAGTTGAGCGCGGCAAACAGGATGTCGCCCTGGGCAGTACGCGTGGGCAAACCGGTCGACGGGCCCACACGCTGGATGTCGAAAATGACAGCGGGGATTTCGGCGTAATAGGCCAGCCCGACGAACTCGGCCATCAGCGAGATACCCGGGCCCGACGTGGATGTCATCGCGCGGGCACCGCTCCAGCTGGCGCCCACCACCATGCCGAGGGCCGCAATTTCGTCCTCGGCCTGCACGATCGCAAACGTGGCCTGCCCGGTGGTCTTGTCGATGCGGTACTTGCGCATGTACCCGATGAGCGACTCGGGCAGTGACGACGAGGGCGTAATGGGGTACCACGCCACCACGGTGACGCCGGCAAACAGGCAGCCCATGGCCGCCGCCGCGTTGCCTTCGATGAGAATCTGGCCCGCCGTCTTGTCCATGTGCGCGACGGTGTAGGGATCGCGCTTGGTCAGTTGCTCGGCCGCGTACTTCTTGCCGGCTTCGAGCGCCGCCATGTTCAACGCCATGGCCTTCGGCTTCTTGCCCAACTGGCGGCTGAGCGCCTTTTCCATCTCGGCGAGATCGATCGACAACAGCTCGGCCACGATGCCGTCGTAGATCATGTTCTTGACGAGCCGGCGCAGCTTGGCCTCGGAGCAGACCTCCGCGACGATCTTGTCGAACGGCACCGGATAGAACACGAGGTCGGTCCGGAGCGCATCGAGCTTCAGCGGTTCGTCGTACACCACCGCACGGCCCGGCTCGAGCGACATCACGTCGTCTTTCGCCGTTTCGGCGTTCATCGCAATCAGGAAGTCGATTTCCTTCTTGCGGCCGATGTATCCGCGATGATTAGCGCGGATGGTGTACCAGGTCGGCAGGCCCGCGATGTTGGACGGAAACAGATTCTTGCCCGACACGGGCACGCCCATCTGAAAGATGGACCGCAGCAGCACGAGATTGGCGGTCTGGCTGCCCGACCCGTTGACCGTGGCGACCTGAATACTGAAATCGTTGACGATGCGCGAGGGAGAAGCGGAGAGCTGGGGTTCAGTCGCGGATAGTGGTGCGCTCATAACTCTGGAATGTCAGCGGGCATTGAAGGCTCGCTGTACATCCCACCGAGTATACCTCGTTAGCGGCCCGCCAGCGCATCCGAAACTGCGCGCCCGATGTCCGCAGGGCTCTTGACCACCCGCACCCCCGCGTCCGTGAGCGCGGTCATCTTTTCCGCGGCCGTGCCCTTACCACCCGCAATGATGGCCCCAGCGTGCCCCATCCGTCGTCCCGGGGGCGCCGTCTGTCCGGCGATGAACCCCACGACCGGCTTGCGGAAACTGCTCTTGATGAACGCCGCCGCGTCTTCCTCCGCGTTGCCGCCGATCTCGCCGATGAGCACCACGGCTTCCGTTTCCGGGTCGCCCGCAAACAGCTGCAGGGCATCGATGAACGATGTGCCGATCAGCGGGTCGCCGCCAATGCCGATGCACGTCGTCTGGCCGAGGCCGAGCCCGGTGAGCTGGTGAATGGCCTCGTAGGTTAAGGTGCCGCTCTTCGACACGATACCGACACGCCCTTCGAGGCAGATATGCCCGGGAATGATGCCGGCCTTGGCACGTCCGGCAGAGATCAGCCCGGGACAGTTCGGGCCGATGAGCCGTGTCGGCCTGTCTTTGATGAAGGCCATCGCACGCATCATGTCGAGCGTCGGGATCCCCTCCGTGATGCACACCGCGAGCGCCACGCCCGCATCGGCCGCTTCCATGATCGCGTCGGCGCCGCCCGGAGGCGGCACGAAAATCACGGTCGCGTTTGCGCCAGTCTCGCGCACGGCGTCGGCCACGGTGTTGAACACCGGCCACCCCTCGTGGGTGGTGCCGCCTTTACCTGGAGTGACGCCCCCAACAACGTTGGTGCCGTACGCCTGCGCCTGCTTGGCGTGAAAGGCGCCTTCGCGGCCGGTGATGCCCTGGACGAGCAGACGAGTAGATCTATCGATGAGTACAGACATATTTGGTTGCTCGCGGGGCCCCACCCCCGCTCGCCGCGCACCGCCGCTCCTGACCGTC
>JBDSZL010000037.1:0-9730 GCA_039925145.1 Vicinamibacterales bacterium
TTCGACCTTTACTACATCGAGAACTGGTCGTTGTCACTCGACTTCAAGATCATGTGGCTCACGGTCCTGCGCGACCGCCACATCAACGAGGCCATCGGCCGCTAGGGCACCTTCACCTATGAGAATCGTCATCACCGGCGCCGCCGGCTTCATCGGATCGCACCTCTCGGAGACCCTGCTCGACCAGGGACACTCGGTGGTCGGCATCGACAACCTGCTCACCGGAGACATCGCCAACATCGCGCATCTGACCGGCCGCGATTTCCTGTTCCTGAAGCACGACGTCACCAACTACATCTACGTGGACGGCCCTGTCGACGTGGTGCTGCACTGGGCCAGCCCCGCCAGTCCTGTCGATTACCTCGAGTGGCCGATCCCAACGCTCAAAGTGGGCGCGCTCGGCACCCACAAGGCGCTCGGCTTGGCCAAGGCCAAGGGCGCACGGTTCGTCCTCGCTTCGACGTCGGAAGTGTACGGCGACCCGCTCGAGCATCCACAACGCGAGAGCTACTGGGGCAACGTCAACCCCGTCGGACCGCGCGGGGTGTACGACGAGGCGAAACGGTTCGCCGAAGCGATGACCGTGGCATACCACCGGTACCATGGCCTCGACGCGAAGATTGTTCGTATCTTCAACACCTACGGCCCACGCATGCGCGTGAACGACGGCCGCGCGGTGCCGGCCTTTATCGACCAGGCACTGCGGGGTGAGGACGTGACGATCTTCGGCAGCGGCAGCCAGACGCGCAGCTTCTGCTACATCACCGATCTGGTCGACGGCATTCTGCGCCTGATGATGTCGTCGCTCAACGAGCCGACCAACATCGGCAACCCGCACGAGATGTCGATCGAGGACATGGCGCGGCTCATCATCAAGATGACCGGCTCATCGAGCAACGTGGTGTTCAAGCCGCTGCCGACCGACGACCCCAAGGTGCGCCAGCCAGACATCACCCGCGCGCGCACGCTGCTCGGCTGGGAACCGAAGGTGTCGCTCGAGCAGGGACTGACATCGACGATTGATTACTTCAAGCAGAAGCGCGCGAACGCGTAGAGGCGGACCCACTCAGCGCGGGTCGTCGACCAGCACGCCCCGCGCGATGTGCACGGCGTACTGCGCCGCCGACGCCAGCGTGATCGCGAGCGCGGTGTAGACGCACCAGTCCACCAGCCGAATGCGCTCCCCCACGAAGTTGGCATAGAGGGTGGTCACCCCGGTGACCACGTAGACCACCGTCGCCGCCTTGCCGAGCAGCGTGGGGCGGAACGTCCGGCGCGCGACGGCGAGATTGACGATCGCCACGGTCAGCACAATCGCGATGTCGCGGCTCAGCACGAGCACGGTCAGCCACAGGGGCAGACGCACTTCGCTACCCAGCCCTGGCATTGTCAGCATGACGAACATTGTCGCGACGAGCAGCTTGTCGGCCATCGGGTCCAGCCACGCGCCGAGCGTGGTGAGCTGACCGGTCCGCCGCGCGATGAAGCCGTCGAACAGGTCGGTCACGCCTGCCACCACGAATGTGATCAGTGCCCAGCCCGGCAGCCCGTACAGCATGCAGAGGGCAAAGACCGGCACAAGCAGGAGCCGCAGCAGGGTCAACTGATTGGCGGCGGTGAGGACCGACATCGCGCTAGATTCTAGCAGTCCGTCATCAGAGCCGCCGGTGGCGCGGCGCTCCTCGAGCTGCGACCTGTGTATTGGTCCGGAGATTACTGACGGCCGGTGAGCAATGCGATGCGGTGGATCGCGCTCGCGAGGTCCGCGCCTGTGGCCGAACCGGTGGGACTGAATCGGTTGTCGGCGTCGGCACTCATGGCCCCGGCGGCGACAGCGAGGGCTGCAGGCCGATAGAGCGTGTTGGTCGCGGGAAGATCGGCAAACCTCGGCCGTCCCGCCTGCCATCGTGTCAGCTCTGCCGGATTGGCCGTGGTCGCCACACGCAGCAACTGAGCGACGATCGCCGCCAGGTCGGCTCGACGCACCGTGGCCGCGGGCTGGAACGTGTGATTCGGGTAAATCGTCATGATGCCCGCGCGAGTGACCGGGAGAATCCATGGCGCCGCCCAGTGGTGCAACGCATCGGTGGCCACGTCGGTTGCGCGCTTCGGGGCACGATCGATCAGCGTCTTCAAGTTAATGCCGATGTAGGCCGCCGCGTCGGCTCGCGTGATGGTGGACGCCGAGCCAATCTGCGCGAACTCAGGCGGCAGCGCGGCGAGATCGGCCTTGGTGCGCAGCTCGACGACCTTGGTGCGCCACTCAGGGCGCGGCTCGAGCGCGGCGGCCTTGGCGTACGCGTCGGCCGCGCCGCCAAACTTCTGCTGCGCTTCGAGCATGCCTCCGAGGAGCGCGGGCCACTCAGCTTCTTGCGGCTCGAGCGCGGCGGCTTTCTGCAGGGCCTCTTCGGCTTCGGCCAGATGGCCCGCTTCGCTGTGCGCGAGCGCCAGCTCGCGCAGGATCAGCGTGCTCGACGGCGAGATGGCCAGGGCCTGTTCCAGCAGTTTCAACGCGTCGTCGGTCTTGTGTGCCGCACGCGCCTTGCGACCGGAGTCGACCAGATTCTGCAGGGCGCGAAACCGGACGAGCTCGAGCCGCGACTTGATCGCATCGTGCTGCGGATCGACGAGCAGAATTCGCTCCATCACGGCGATGGCGTCGGGGTCTCGATTGAGAGCGAGCAGCGCCTCGGCCTGGCCGACCAGTGCGGGCAGGTAGCGGTCGGCGGCCGCGAGCGCCGCACTGAAGTGCGACGAGGCCGACTTGTAGTTGCGGCTTGCCAGGTCAGCGAAGCCGAGACCCGTTTCGGCGGGATAGAACGCCGGCGCGCGCTTCAACACCTCGGCGAATTCACGAGAGGCGGTACGGAGATCGCCCGCCTGGAGCCGTTGCCAGGCCGCAAGGTGCCGTTCGCGCAGAGTCGCCGAGATCGGGAGGTCCGTCGGAACGTCAGGGGGCGGATACGTGGCGTAGGCCGGAGGGGCGGCCGCGGCCGGGGTGCGCGCGGGCTTTGTCGCGCAGGAGGCCGCCGCGCACACGAGCATCAGCGCCACGAGGTGCTGCGAGAGCGGCCTGCGACTCATCATGCCGGCACTCGGACGCGACTGAACCGCCCGAGCAGGCGGCGCGGCACATCCGCTTCGAGCGAGACCTGATCACCGGTACCAGGCTCTTGCACGAGCACGGTGCCATGCCGGTAGAGATCAGCCAGCAGATCGCGATCGGCTTGCAGGCTGCTGTTGAACGACAGGTGCAGCCGTTCGCAGTCGAGCGCGAGCCGTGCCGAGACAGCAGTGAGCAAATCGGAGCGACCGAGGTCCTCGAGCGCCGACACGAACACCGCCTCCGGATGCGCGGCCCGGAGCGAGGAGAGCTCGTCGTCCTCCACCGCGTCGATCTTGTTGAACACTTCGAGCACAGGGACCTGATCTGCGCCGATCTCCCCCAGCACGCTGCTGACGGCCTCGGCGCGCCGCTCGCGGTCGACTGCCGACGCGTCCATCACATGCAGCAGGAGATCGGCGTTGACCACTTCCTCGAGCGTCGCATGAAAGGCAGCGACCAGCTGATGAGGCAGCCGGTCGATGAAGCCGACCGTGTCGGCCACGATCAACTGACGCGCGTCGGCCAGTTTGATGCGGCGCATCAATGGATCGAGCGTGGCGAACAACGCATCCGATTCGAGCGCGGCAGCGCCGGTCAGGCGATTGAATAGCGTGGTCTTGCCCGCATTGGTGTAGCCGACGAGCGCCACCGTCGGCACATCGGCGCGCCGACGCCGAGTGCGCAGGTACCCACGGCGGCGGCGGACCTCCGCGATATCGGCTTTCAGCGCCGCGATGCGGGAACGGATTCGACGGCGATCGGTCTCGAGCTTTGTTTCACCCGGTCCACGAGTGCCAATGCCGCCGCCCTGCTGTGAGAGCGCGGTGCCCGACCCGGCCAGTCGTGGCAGCAGGTACTGCAGCTGCGCCAGTTCCACTTGCAGCTGGCCTTCGCGGGTGCGCGCGCGACGCGCGAAGATATCGAGGATCAGCAACGTGCGGTCGACCACGCGCCGGCCGCAGATGGCCTCGAGGTTTCGCGTCTGCGCGGGCGAGAGCTCGTTGTCGACGATGACCACCGAGACCTCGGCTTCCTCGCATCCGCGCGCCAGGGTCTCCGCCTTGCCTTTGCCGATGAGCGTCGCCGAATCGGGCTTCGGCCGATCCTGCACGATGTTGAGCACCACCTCGGCGCCCGCAGCTCGCGCCAATCCGGTGAGCTCATCGAGAAGAATGTCGGGATCGACGGCACGTGACGAACGAGTAGCGAGCCTGACGAGGGCTGCGCGCTCGCGCGACTGCTCAGGCGTCGCGGTACCACGCATATTCATTGCTTATTTCGATTCTAGCACGTGGCTCCACGGCACAACGCCCTCTCGAATGAGCCGCCACTCGGCTTGCCGCGCGTCGACGATCGTCGACGGCGCGCCACCGGGTGTTGACCCGCCGTCGACAATGACGAGCCGCGGATCGGGCTGCAGCCCCTGCAGTGCCGCGCCGTGAGTGGCCGGCGGCTCGCCACTCCGGTTGGCGCTGGTTGCCGTCAGGATGCCACCGGCGGCAGCCGCCAGATCGCGCGCCAGCTCGTTGGCCGGTACCCGTACGGCAATCGTGCCTGTTCCGCCATGCACCACGCTAGAGATCCACGAAGGGGCGTCGAGAATGAGCGACAAAGGCCCCGGCCAGAAGCGCTGAGCCAGGCGCGTGGAGTCTTCCCCTATTGTTCCGCACAGCTGCACAACCAACTCGAACGACCCAGCAATCAGCGGGACGGCCGAGTCGCGGCTTCGGCCTTTGAGATCGAACAGGGACTGCACGGCATGATCCGACCGCGGATCGGCGGCCAGGCCGTAGAACGTCTCGGTGGGAAACGCCACAAGGCCCCCGGAATCGATCCATTCAGCCAGCTCACGCAGCTCATCTAGCGTGGGCGTCCTCGTCGCACAGTGGTAGATGCGTCTTGCGGGGCGGGCGGTGGCCATGCGGAGGTCAGACCCGTCGAAGCTCGGCAGGGTCTCCAATCGACAGGCCCAGCTGCTCGGCAGCGCTGGCGTTGGGCGCGGCGCACTCGAGTTGATCGGTGCTACCGAAGAGCGCGGCCACCTCTCCGGCAGCAATCTCGGAGTACGTCGACACGATCCGCGAGATCTGGTGCGGCCCGACGGTCAGGCGCAGCACTCCTAATCCATCGGTCAGCCGCTCGCACGATCGGCGATCGAGATTGGTGACCACGTTGCCGAAACGATCGATGCGCACCACGGTGCCCGTCAGCACCGTGCCCTCGAGGTGTGGCGCCGGCAGGTCGAGCATGCAGTACTCGGTGAGCGCCCGGCCGAAGGCCGACAGGTGCACACCCTTGGACAGCCACGCGGCGGCGGGAGCGAATCGATCGCGCCCTTCGAACGTCCGGCTGACGGTGGGGCGCGCGTACCGTCGCTCCGACAGTTCGACCACCTTTTTCGGGGGCGCCTCGTGGAACACCGCGGTGAGCACGCCGTTGTCGGGTGCGACAAACCGCCAGTCCCCCGCGTCGGCCGCGATCCCACGGCGTGACGATCCCACGCCCGGGTCCACGACCACCACGAAGATCGTGCCGGCGGGAAAATACTTATACGTCGCCGCGAGTTCCTGGGCGGCGTACGCGATGTTGTGGGGCGGAAGGTCGTGCGAGAGGTCGATGATCTGTACGTCTGGATTGATGCAGAGCACCACGCCCTTCATCACACTGGCGTAATGATCGCGAGTGCCGAAATCTGTGAGAAACGCGACGAGCGGTTTTGCCATGGGGAGTCTTCCGTTCACGCGTCAGCAGGCGCGGGTGTGTGACGCGGGATCCAGCGCAGATCAGCGGCTCTGCTAGGCCCGCTTGCGAAAGAGCGTCTCGCGCACGCTGCTCTTGAGCAGCACCGACTCGCTGGTAAGCAGTCCCTCGAACAGGCGGTTCAGATCGCGGACCACGAGCACGTACCTCTTGGTGGGCGTGGCTGGCGCAAGGCGCAGTCGGAACGTGCTCGGGTTCTCGACGATGAAGCGCGTGTAGTGAGTCAGGTCTACTGCGCTGGCGCCAAAAAACCCGTAGAGCACGCCGCCGGGCTTGAGCAGACTGACGAGGTGGACGGCCAGCGCCTGAGCCGACGGCTTGTCGAGATAATCGAACAAGTCCCAGCACAGGATGCCGTCGATCGACTCCGGGGCGTGGCGAAGGCGTGCGGGCAGCGCCTGCGGCAGTTGCGCGCGGGTGCCTTGCCGCGTGTGCGCTTCGACCTCGGCAAACAGATCCTCGACCTTGATCTTGCAGGCGAGCTCATCACCAAAGAAGCTGACATTGGACCCGATGACGGGCCCCAGATCGAGGAGCACGGGCGAAGGAATGTGCTTGAGTGCCGCGAGCACTCGCGGGAGAACTTTGGAGGGGCTGACCGCATCGGACGCAGAGACTGACACCGCCTTGACGGCCGGTGTCTCCTCTTTGCGTCCCCACTTGAACAGGCTGGCCACGGGAAATGGAGCTGGCGGCCGAAGCCGCCAGCAGTCCTGTTACCGAATGGCCGGTGCCGGTGCCGGTGAAGGTGTCGAAACCTTCACGTCGGGAACCTTGACGTCGACAGTCTTGGCATCGCCAACCTTGCCCGTAGACTTGACGTCGCCGGGCGCGCCGCCCTGACGCTGCATGTCGATGCTTCCGCGGAAGTGCGCGCCATCAGCAATCGCGATGCGGGGAGCAGACAGGTCGCCGTCCACCGAGCCGGCATCGCGGATATCCACGCGCTCCGTGGCGGTGATGTTGCCCTGAACTTCGCCTTGCACGACGACCGCCTTGGCAAATACCTGCGCCTTGATCTTCCCGTTCGGTCCAATCGTGAGAATGTTCTGGCGCAGTTCGATCTTGCCTTCGACCTGACCTTCGATGGTGAGGTCCTCGCTGCCGCTCAGGTCCCCCTTGATGATGACGCTTTTACCGATGTTCACGGTGTTCTCTTTCTCCTGAAGACGGGTCGGCTCGGGGCGCGGCGCCGCCGGTTCCTGAGGCATTGGGGTTACAGCGGGTGTCGATGGTTGAGGCGTCCGGACGGCCTCGTCACGCTTCCACATGAGTGATCTCCAAGTCGAAAAACTCCTGGAGCTAACCGAACCTGCGTTCCGAGACGGGTCGGTCGGTCGGAGTTCAGGCAGCGCCAGTATGGGACGCAGAACCTCTGTCGCCCTATAGTATCGGGCAGCGCCCCGAGAACCACCACCCCTCGCTTACGTTTTTGTGAAGAATTGAAAGACAGGGGCACAGGAGCCAGGTTTGACGGTTCTTCTCAGAGGAGACCCGGTCTCTTATCAAGTACCATCACAACGTGCGGATTTACCTCGACTACAACGCCACCGCTCCGCTGCTGCCGGAGGTCATCGCCACCGTCAGTCGCGTGATGCTGACGACTTTTGGCAACCCGTCGTCGGTGCACACCTTCGGCCAGCAGGCGAAGGCCGAGGTCGATCTGGCCCGGGCGGCGGTCGCTGCGCTGATCAATGCCGACCCGGCCGAGGTGGTCTTCACGGCTGGCGGAACAGAAGCCGACAACCTGGCGCTCCGGGGCGCCGCGGAGGCGTTGGCACCTACAGGCCGCAAGCACCTCCTGACGAGCGGGATCGAGCACGAGGCGGTCCTCACCACCATCAGGGCCCTCGAACGACAGGGCTGGTCCGCCACCATCGTGCCCGTGGGGCCAACGGGTGTGGTTTCGCCAGCCGCGCTCGCCGCAGCCATGCGGCCAGACACGGCCCTTGTGTCGATCATGCACGCCAACAACGAGATCGGGACGATTCAGCCAATTGCGGAGCTGGCCGCCATCGCGCGCTCCGCAGGCGCGCTGTTCCATACGGACGCCGTGCAGTCGGTCGGCAAGATTCCGGTTGACGCGAAGGCGCTCGGTGTCGATCTGCTCAGTCTTGCCGGTCATAAGTTCGGGGGCCCAAAGGGCACCGGTGCGCTGTGGATCCGGCGAGGCGTCCGTCTAAGCGCCACGCTCACCGGTGGGCGTCAGGAGCGGAACCGCCGTGCCGGCACCGAAAACGTCCCGGCGCTCGCTGGGCTCGGCACCGCAGCACAACTGGCGCGCGAGAAGCTGCCGCAGACGTCGGACACTGCCGCCCTGCGCGACAGGCTCGAGGCTTCGGTCCTCGAGTCGATACCCGGCACCGCCGTCAACGGCGACCGAACGCGGCGTGTGCCCAATACGTCCAACATCAGCTTCGATGGGATCGAGGCCGAGTCGCTCCTCATCGCGCTCGACCTCGAGGGTGTCGCGGTGTCGACCGGGTCGGCCTGCTCGTCGGGCTCGCTCGAGCCGTCGCACGTCCTTCGGGCGATGGGTCTGCCGTCTGGCCGCGCGCGCAATTCGCTGCGCTTCAGCGCCGGTCCGGGCACGACATCCAGCGACATCGACTTTCTGATCGACGTATTGCCGGGCCTCGTCACACGCCTGCGCCGGCTTGGGCGGCCCGCGCTCGCCACTCGCTGATCATGCGTGTCGTCGTAGCCATGTCGGGCGGAGTCGACTCGTCGGTGGCGGCGAGCCTGCTCGTCGAGGCCGGCCACGAGGTCATCGGCTTGTCCATGCAGCTGTACGACCAGCGCGAAGGCGACGAGCGCTTTGGATCGTGCTGCAGTCTCGATGACCTGCACGACGCGCGGCGGGTGGCCGGCGTGCTCGGTATTCCCCACTACATCGTGAATTTCGAAGAGCGATTCAGGCAAACGGTCGTCGCGAACTTCGTCGGCGAGTATGCCGCCGGACGCACGCCGATCCCGTGCGTGCACTGCAACGCCGACCTCAAGTTCGCCAGTCTCGTGGAGCGGGCAGCCGACCTCGATGCCGCGGCCGTGGCAACGGGCCACTACGCGCGCGTGACGTTCGACGAAGAGCGGCACCGCTACCAGTTGCTGCGCGGCGGAGATGCGGAAAAGGACCAGTCGTATTTTCTGTTCTCGCTCACCCAGGATCAGCTGGCGCACGCGATGTTTCCGGTCGGGCATCTGCACAAGGCAGACGTGCGGGCCCATGCAGCGCGGCTGAACCTGTCCGTTGCTGACAAGCCCGACAGTCACGAGATCTGCTTCGTGCCCGAGGGCAACACGGGCGACTTCGTCGAGCGGCAGGTCGACGGCCTCGCACAGGCGGGTCCGATCGTCGATTCGTCGGGCCGCTTGCTCGGGCAGCATCGTGGGTTGCATCGCTACACCGTCGGTCAGCGCAAGGGACTCGGGATTTCGACGAAGGCGCCGATGTACGTGCTCCGGCTCGAGCCTGTCGACGGCCGCGTCGTCGTCGGCCCTCGCGAAGAACTCGGCGGCCAGACGTTGACGGCCTCGCGGGTGAACTGGATCGACGGGGTTGTTCCGACCGAAGCCGTTCGTGCCACCGCGCGCATCCGGCATCATCACCCCGATGCGCCAGCCGTGATCGTCGCGACGAGCGAGGCGTCGATCTCCCTCGAATTCGAGTCACCGCAGATGGCCATCACACCGGGTCAAGCAGTGGTGTTCTACGACGATGACGAGGTCCTGGGCGGCGGTTGGATCGACTGACAGCCGTTGTTCCTCGAGCCCCAAGCCTCGAGCCCCGAGCCCCGAGCCCCGAGCCTCGAGCCCCGAACCCCAAGCCCCAAGCCCCGAGCCCCGAGCCCCGAGCCGCCCCTC
>JBDSZL010000038.1:0-184673 GCA_039925145.1 Vicinamibacterales bacterium
GGCCCCAGGCGCACGACATCATTCGGACCTGGCTGTTCTCGACCGTGCTGCGGTCGCACCTCGAAGAGGGAGTGCTGCCCTGGGCGAACACCGCGATATCGGGATGGGTGCTCGATCCGGACCGTAAAAAAATGTCGAAGTCGAAGGGCAATGTGGTCACGCCGCTCGCGCTGCTCGAAGAACACGGCTCAGACGCGGTCCGTTACTGGGCGGCTAAGGGCGGACCCGGCGTCGACACCGCGTTCGACTCCAGCCAGATGAAGGTCGGCCGCCGGCTGGCGATCAAGCTGCTCAACGCGTCGAAGTTCGTTCTGTCGAAACGGGATCCGGCGGGCCCGATCAGCGAACCACTTGATCGGGGCATGGTCCGGCGTCTTGCGCGCCTCGTCACGCAGGCGACGGCGGCCCTCGAGAGCTACGACTACGCCGCCGCGCTCCGGGAGACCGAAGAGTTCTTCTGGTGGTTCTGCGACGACTACATCGAGCTGGTCAAGCGGCGCCGCGCAGGCGACGGCCATGCGGCAGCATCGGCTGCCGCCGCCGGAACAGCCGCCCTCAGCGTGCTGCTTCGCCTGCTCGCCCCCTTTCTGCCCTTCGTGACTGAGGAAGTCTGGTCGTGGTGGCAAACGGGATCGGTGCACCGGGCCCCGTGGCCCGATGCGGCCTTGCTCACCGATGGGGCTGACGCAACACAAGCTGAGCCCGATGAGGCCGCCGTGGTTGCGGCATCAACGGTCACAAGCCGTATCCGTCAGGAGCGTTCACAGCAGAAGCTCGGATTCGGCGTGCCGGTGCGGGCCACCCTCGTCCTGCCCGCCAGCCATCGTGGGGCCTGGCAGGTGATCGAGGGCGACGTATTGGCCGGCAACAATGTGAGTGGGGCAGACGTGAGCTTTGACGCCGAGAGATTCGACCTCTCCATCCAACCGCTTGCGCCGAATGCCTGAGCCTCTCGATCCGGCTGCCTACCGCGCGTTGGTCCGGGCGGCATTGTCGGAGGATGTCGGCTCGGGAGATATCACGACGGCGGCCACTGTCCCAGCTGCGGCCATGGGGCGAGGTGTGCTGCTGGCAAAGAGCTCGCTCGTGCTGTGCGGCGCCGACGTCGCGCGTGAGGTGTTTGCCTCCGTCGATCCCCACCTGCAGTGCGAGTTCACCGCTCGTGACGGGGACTGGGTCACGGCGGGAGAGAGCTTTGCCGCCGTGAGCGGCAGAGCCGCGTCGTTGCTGGTGGCCGAGCGTACGGCGCTCAACTTCATGCAGTACCTCTCAGGCATTGCGACGACCGCGCGCGCGTACGTCGAGGCGGCTGGCGGCGACGTTGTCATTCTCGATACGCGCAAGACCACACCGACCCTGCGCGCGCTCGCCAAGTACGCGGTTCGGTGCGGCGGCGGCTCGAATCATCGCATTGGGCTCTACGACGGCGTGCTGATCAAGGACAACCACATCCGGCTCGCGGGTGGAATCACCCAAGCGGTCAACCGCGTGAGGGCCGCGGGGTATGGCCTGCCCATCGAAGTCGAAACGCAGGATCTGGCGCAGGTCGACGAAGCGGTTGACGCCGGCGCCGACATCATCATGCTCGACAACTTCAGCGATGCCACGATGCGCGAGGCGATCGCGCGCGTGGGTGGCCGGGCGCAGGTGGAGCTCTCGGGCAACATGACACTCGAGCGCGTGCGGGTGTTGGCCGCGCTTGGCGCCGATTCGATTTCCGTTGGGGCGATCACTCACTCCGCGCAAGCTGCCGACATCAGCTTCGATATTGAGGTCTGACGAGCCGCGATGTTCGAGCCGCTCCCCGAGGATCTGGCGGACGCCATTGCGGCAGCGGGCGAGTCGCTGGGGACGTTTGCCAGGCTGCGTTATCGAGCCGAAGTGGAATCGACCAACGACCTGGCGCTCATGCTGGCCGCCGCTGGCGATTCCGAGGGCACGGCGGTCATCGCCGATGTGCAGCGTGCCGGACGGGGTCGGCGGGGCCGTGCATGGCACTCGCCGGCCGGTGCGGGTCTGTATCTGTCGATCGTGGTCGAGCCTCCTCAGCGCGCCGGCAGCCTGCCTCTTGTGACGCTCGCCGCCGGCGTGGCCGTTGCCGTCGCGATCCGCCAAGCCACTGCTCTGCCGGTCGAGCTCAAGTGGCCCAACGACGTGGTGATCGGCCGTCCGTGGCGCAAACTCGGCGGAGTGCTGTCTGAGGCCGCGAGCACGGGATCGTCCGTACTCGCGATCGTCATCGGAATCGGTCTGAATCTGCAGCAGGCGCAGTACCCCCGAGAGCTCGCCGGCCGCGCCACGTCACTCGAGGCGGAACTCGGACGACCGGTGAGCAGGGCCGTCATCGTTGTCGAGATCCTGCGGCAAATGCGTGCGATCATGCATCGGCTGCGCGACGACGATGCCGCGCGCCTGTGCGCGGAGTGGCGGCAGCTCGGGGCCGCCGGTCTCGGCGGCCACGTATGCTGGCGCGAGAACGGGCAGGACCGGCGCGGTCGGGCCGTCGACATCGCCGCCGATGGTGCCCTGCTCGTGGACGTCGGCGATGGACGCGTCGAGCGAGTGATTGCTGGCGAAGTGAACTGGGAGTCTCTGCCACGTGGATAGCTTGCCGCTGCCGGCCGTCTCCGGCGACCTCGACGTCGGGGACTTCTGCCGTCGCGTCGAGGAGCACCTCGCGCGCGTGAACAAGGGGCACCTGGTACGCATCGTCGGCACGGGCTTCGAGCTGGTCCGCGGATGGGCCGCGGGTGGCATCCCGCTCAGTGTCGTCTGTCGCGCGATCGATCAGAAGGCAGAACGGCATCAGGCCGGCCGATCGAGGCGACCATTGCGCATCGAGTTCTGCGAAGACGACGTGCAAGGCCTGTATCAGGATTGGCGCCGTGCCGTGGGTGTGGCCGACTACGGCGAGGACCCGGCACCCGATGCGCACCCCGCGCGCGAAGAGCGCCGTCGGCCGTCGCTGGCCCGTCAGATAGACCGCGCGATGGAACGCCTGGTGAGGGCGGCGGGCCACCTCGATTTGCCAGGCCCGTTTCGCGACGCGCTGACGGGAACGATCGAGCAACTGGTCGTCCTTCGTGATGAGGCGGCTCACGCGCGGGGCGACGCCCGCCAACAGCTGGCCGCGAAGCTCGCGGACCTCGATCGGCAGCTACTCGTGTCCGCGCGCACGACCAGCGGAGTCGACATCGTCCTGCTCGAGTCCGAAGCCGCTCTGGAGCTGTCCGCCTATCGAGAACGACTCACCGGAGATGCGTGGCAGGTGAGTCTCGACGCGGCGGTCGATCGCCTGCTGCGTGGCCACCTGGGCCTTCCGACCCTCGACCCTGACGCCGCGTGACGCCCCAGACAGTACTCAAAGATCTGATCGTCGAGCGCCCCGTCGCCGGCGGCAGAATGCTGGCGCGCCACGAAGGGCGCGTCGTGTTCGTCTCCGGCGCCATTCCTGGCGAACGGATCCACGCGGTACTGGAGAGAGCGGCACAGCAGGTCCTGTGGGCTCGTGCTGTTGACATCATCGAGCCGAGCGGCGACCGCCGCGAGCCGCTCGGCGACCCCACCTGTGGCGGCCTCACGTATGCGCATATCGTGTACGAACGTCAGCGGCAGTTGAAGGCCGCAGTGTTGGTTGACGCATTTCGTCGCGTAGGGAAGATCACGCTCGATGTCGTGCCGCCGGTGTTGCCGTCTCCTGAGGCCGGCTACCGCTGGCGTGCCCGACTCCACGTCCGTGACCACCGGGCCGGCTTCTTCAAGGAGCAGACACACCGGCTTTGCGAGCCCGCCCCTGGCGGTCCAGTGCGAGCCGAGACTCTCGACGCTGTGTCTCGAATGCTCCGCGCCTCGAGTGCGGGAGCATCGGCGTGCGAGGCCCTAGTCGTCGCTGAAAATGGGCCGGGCCTGGAAAGGGTTGTCCATCTCGAGCCGCGCGAGGGTTCGCGGCTCGACGACGCGGCTTGGGGCGAGTTGCCCGCAGGGATCACGGGCATGACGACCACGGTGAGGCAACGGACCGTCACGCTGGCCGGCTCACCTCGGGTGACAGATACCGCGTCTCAATTGTGGGGAGCCGAGTCTTCGCCTCTTTCGCAGCAGACGATGTGGACGAGAAGCGCTGCGTCGTTCTTTCAGGGGAACAGATATCTCACTGGAACACTGGTTCGCCATGTACTCCTGCATGCCTCTGCGTCCCATGTGGCGGATCTCTACGCAGGGGTCGGACTCTTTGCCGTAGCACTGGCGTCAAACGGCACGCACGTTGTGGCAGTTGAGAACGACCCGCAGAGCGGCACGGATCTCGATCTGAATGCAGCGCCGTGGGCAAGTTACCTCGAGACGGTGCACGCGTCTGTCGAGGAGGTCCTGCCGGAATTGCAGCCGGGTCTCGTCGGAGCCGTCGTCATGGACCCGCCTCGCGCGGGTCTCTCGCGGCGCGGGCTCTCATCCTTGATGTCGCTTTCGGTGCCGCGGCTGATCTATGTCTCGTGCGACCCTGCCACGCTGGCCCGCGATGCCGCGCTGCTCGTGGCTGGGGGCTACGGCATTCGCGACGTGACCGCCTTCGACCTCTTTCCGACGACAGCTCACGTCGAGACGGTGGTGATCTTCGAGCGTGACAGTTCGAATTAGACGTCGTGATGGGCGTCAGCGCGCGTCACGGATCTGCTCTCGGTTAACCCGCCAGCGCCTCGCAGCCGCCACGAGTCCTTCGAACACCCAACTGAACTCACCGGTCTGCCAGAAGTTTTCCGGGTGCCACTGTACGCCCATGCAGAATGGGACGTTCGGCCGCTCAATGGCTTCAACCAGTCCGTCCGCGGCCGCCGCAGATGCCTTGAACCCAGGCGCGAGCTGGTCTATGCCCTGATGATGACGGCTGTTGACCGCCAGTGCGGTCGTCTGCGCGCCGGCGGCGGTTGCCAGCGTTGCCAGGATCGATCCTTCCTGCATCTGCACCACGTGGGGAGTGCTGGTGGGCGGGTCGCGCTGGACGTGGCGCACGGAACCCGGGCGTTGACTGGCCAGGTCCTGCACGAGCGTGCCGCCAGCCGCGACGTTCAGCAGCTGTACGCCACGGCAGATGGCGAGCAGCGGCATCTCGCGCGCAAGTGCTTCGCGGACCAGAACGAATTCGTACTCGTCGCGCGCGGAATCGACGCGTGTCGTGGGGTGGAGGTCTGCAGTGCCGTACCGCGCCGGGGCGATGTCGGCGCCGCCTGTGAGCAGGATGCCGTCGCAGTCGTCGAGCGCCTGCGGGAGCACATCGACGGCGGGATCGAGGACGCGCGGGGTCGCACCGGCCTGCTCGAGAGAGCGGATGTAGTCGGGTTGCGGAAACGCGATGGCGATGCGGGGCATGATCACATCCGAAGAGGCACGCGGCAGCCCATGAGGTCGAGCACCGTGGCCAGTTGACGACGGACGTAGATGACGGCGGCGGCGCGCCAGAGACGGGCGTCCTCACGCTCTTCGCGCAGAATCTGCTGACGATGGTAGAAGGCGTTGAACGTCTGGGCCAAACTGAACGCGTACTTCGCCAGCACCGACAGCTCGAGCGAGGATACGGCTGCTTCAGCAACTTCGTCGAGGCGGGCGGCCTGCAGCACCAGGTCCCACAGCTGGTCGGCATCTCCGCCGGTCTCGATCGGCGAAGGATCGAGCCGCGCGATCTTCGCAATCACGTCCTCAGACGTCAGTCCGTCGCGCTCCTGCAGCTTGGCCAGAATATTGGCCGCGCGGACGCTGGCGTACTGGAGGTAGGGCCCCGTCTCTCCGTCGAAACTCAGGGCCTCGTCGATGTCGAACGCAATCACCTTGCCGCGCGAGAACTTGACGAGAAAGTAGCGCACCGCCGCAATCGCCACAGCCTCGGCCGTGCTGCGGCACTCCTCGACGCCGAGCGCGGGGTTTCTGGAGCTCACCTCTGCGGTGGCCGTGGCGATGAGACGGTCGAGCAGGTCATCAGCCTTGACACCCAGGCCTTTGCGACCCGACACCTCCACGAACGGCTTGCCATTGCTCTCTTCGTCCGGATATCCGAGCTCACGAGCGGTGGCGTGGGACAGTGCGACCATCTCGTACGAGAAATGCGTCGACGATCGGGCCTGCTCCACGCAACCCATGGTGCTCAACGCCTGCTTCAACAGTTGCTGCAGATATGCCTGCCTGGAGTCGATCACGTTGTACACCGCCGAGGCGTGACCAAAGGCAGGGCGCTCACGCGTCTCGTCCGCGCTCGATGTCGTCGCCCACAGTGGACGTCCGTCCGGACGGATTTCGAAAATCCGGTACTGAAAATCTCTTCCGAGCAGACCGAACTTCCAGAACTGATTTGCGATGTCCTTGCCCACGTAGGTGACCGTGCCATTCGAGCGCACGATCACTTTTTCACGCTGCTCCGGGTCGTCATCGCCTTCAGGCGTCGCGGCGGCAGGCCCGCCCTCTTCGATGGGCATGACCCAACAGCCAGCCAGGCGGCCGTCCGTTCGCAGGAAGACCGCGCCACGCGCCTGCAGTTGCGCGAACGCCGTTGCCCAGAACTGCAGACGGAGAATGTCGCCTTCCCACGTCAGCAGGTCGTAGTCGACATTCATGCGGCGCATCGTCTGCAGGTGACACCGCACAATCCGGTCTGCGATGACGGCGCCCATGTGGGCGAGGTCGTTGCCGCCCGCCTCGATGGCATGCATCACGCGCCCCCGCGTCTCCAGACGGGTCTTGTCGCCGGCGTACCACTGCGTGACCTTGGCGTACAGATCCCAGCAGTAATAATCAAACCGGCCCGACGGGTCATCGGCGAGAGCGGTCACCGCAGCGATGTCCCGCTGCTCGAGCTCCGTGAACCCAACCACAACGTCTGCGACCTGCACGCCGGTGTCATCGATGTAGTTCTGGACTTCGACGGCGCGGCCCTGGTAGCGCAACAGGCGCACCAGTGTGTCGCCCAGAGCCGAATTGCGCAGATGCCCGATGTGTGCGGCCTTGTTGGGGTTGATCGCCGTGTGCTCGACGATGACCTTGCCGGCGGGGCTGGTCGCTCCACCGTGCGTGGGCGCGAGCCATCCGGCGAGAGCGCTCACGCGTGACAGGTAGAAATTGAGGTAGCCGTTGGGCGCGGCGTCGACGCGCGAGACGCCGGGGATGGCAGGCAACGTCGTGGCGAGCTCCTGCGCAATGAGCTTCGGTGCTTTCCTGAGCCGGCGGGCCAGTTCGAAGGCGACGGGCACCGCTAGGTCGCCGAGCGCGCGATGCGGCGGCGTCTCGATCACGATGGCCGGCTGATCGGCCACGGGCAGCGAGTACCGATCGAGCAGTGTGGCAGAGAGCGCAGACCTGATGGCGGAGTGAACGGGCAGGATCATGAACGGCGATATTGTACTCGCGCGTAGTCCTCCGGCGTGTTGATGTTGGCGAGCAGGCGGTCGACATCGCCGAACTCTGCAAGGTGTGCCTCGTCGATTTCTGCCATTTGCAGAACCGTTCCGAGGTCCGCCGCCTTCAGCTGATCGGCTTCGATCTGGCCGCGCACGCGGTCCCGTGCGCTGGTGCGATAGCACGCCAGCAGCGGTTCGGGTCCCCGCCCTGTGCGCACCCAGGCGCCGTCGAAGCCCTCCGAGCGCTCTGCGAGCGCCTGCAGCAGTCCTGTTTCGAGAAAAGGAAGGTCGCAGGCAATCGTCAACACACGCGGTCCGGCCGCGACACAGAGCGCCGTGTAGATGCCGCCGATGGCGCCCAGCCCTGGCAGACGGTCGGGGTGGACGGCCAGTCCGATATCTGAATAGCGCGAGGCGTCAGCGGCCAGAATTAGCACTTCATGCGCCACACGTTGCAGCAGAGCGACCTGACGAACGATGATTGAGCGTCCTTCGACGAGCAGGCGACTCTTGTCCTGACCCGCGAAGCGACGGGCACTGCCGCCCGCAACGATCGCAGCAGACGTCGTCGACGAGTCGTACATGGACGCATCATGACAGAGGGCCATCTTGGACGCCTGCTTGCCGCCAGCCTCCACCAGGCGATCATGGACGAGCTGCCGAACCGGCTGGAGTTCTATGAGAACTGGCTGCACGGCGAAGGGCTGCGCGACGGCACCATCGGCATGGCGCCGATGAGCGCGGTGGTCGGCTTTCTCCGGACGGAAGGAGAAGCCTACGATCGGGTGATGGCCCGGGCAGGGGGCCTCGCGGCGGAGTGGGCCATTGCGTCGATGTCGACCGTGGAAGTTCGGGCGATCGGGTGGCTTCCGCGTCCGCTCCGTCTGAAAGCCGGGTTGCGCATGGCCGACTCGGTCGCCCGGTCCGCCATGCCGCAGAGTCCGCTTGTCCGCAAAGTGCGCGGGGCGCGCGGTCGCGTCCAGATCACGTCGTCGCTCTTCTGTGCCGCGCGGGGCGAACACGCCGCGCCCCTGTGCGGGTTCTACCGGTCGCTGATCGACCGTACGCTGCAGTTGTGTGACATCGAGGCGACCACCCGCGTCGAGAGCTGTCGCGCGGTAGACGGATCGCCCTGCGTCGTCGGTGTCCAGTTGATGGATAGCCAGCCCACGCCGGCCATCGCCCCATGAGACGCGTCTTGTCATCCGTGAGGGGAATGGTCATCGCGGTGCTGGTGGCGTGGGCCGTGGTCGGATTACCGGTGCCCGCGGCGGGGCAGGCCCCCATGGCGCCCCGCGTGCTGGTGATGCCGTTCGCCGTGCAGATTGACCGGGCGGCGCCGGGCGGCGCCGGAACGGCCCTGTGGCTCGGCGAAGCCGCCTCGATACTGCTCAGCGAGAATCTGTCGGCGCTTGGCGTGAGCGCGCTCAGCCGCGACGAGCGTGCGGCGGTGTTTTCGCGGCTCAGCCTTCCGATGTCGGCGGCGCTCACGCGCGCGACCACCATTCGAGTGGGCGAACTCGTGGGTGTATCGCACGTCGTCGTGGGGGAAGTCGTGCTCGGGGAGAAGCTCGAGGTCAGGGCAAGACTCATCCGCCTGGCGGCAGGGCAGGAGATGCCCGCGGTGACGGACAGCGCCGAACTTGCCACCATCTTCGATCTCTTCTCACGGGTTGCCTTGCGTGTGGCCGTGCTGACGGGGCGCCCGGCAACCTTGGCGGCGACGCCCGCCCGCGCCTGGCCCCTGGAGGCCTTCGAAAATTACGTCAAGGGGTTGGTGGCCAATACGCCGGCGGCGCAGCAGCGTTTTCTCGAGACCGCCAACAGACAACTGCCGAACGAACCGCGAATTCTGATGGCGCTCTGGAGTGTGTACACGGCGCAGTCGGTGCACGACAAGGCGCTCGCGGTCGCCAGCGCCGTGCCCGCTGATGCCCCGCAGTCGCGCCTCGCTCGGCTCGCCATGGGCCTCTCGCTCATCGAGCTCCGCCGTTTCGATGGCGCGTACCAGACGCTCTCCGCACTCTCGGCCACGGGCAGAAGCGCGGCCGTCTACAACGCGCTTGGACTTGTGCAGTTGCGGCGCGGCGGCGTGCCGCCCGGTACAGCATCGGCGGCCACCTACTTCAAGCGCGCCGTCGACGAAGCCCCGGAGGAAACCGAGTACCTGTTCAACCTCGGTTACGCCAACGCGCTGGTGGGCAATACGTCAGAGGCGCTGACGTGGCTACGGGAGGTCGTGCGGTTCGACTCGGCCGATGGCGAAGCGCATCTCGTGATGAGTGCGGTCCTGACCGCGGCAGGACGGTCCGCTGAAGCGCAGCGGGAACTGGAGCTGGCGCGACTGCTCGGGAGCGAGGGCGACGCCGCCGCACGATCGGCAGCACCCAGGATTCCGACCGGGCTCGAGCGGATGTCGACCAGTCTGGAACTCACCCCTGGACGAGTGAGCGCGGCCATCGCAAATCCATCGCAGCGTGACCAGCGAGAGACGGCGCTCTTCCATCTGAGCAACGGCCGGTCGCTCGTGGTCAAACGCCGCGATCGTGAAGCCACGAACGAGCTCCGCCGCGCGATCTATCTCGCGCCGTACGAGGACGAACCGCATCTGTTGCTCGGCGGCGTCTACCAGCGGGCAGGACAGCTGCCGCAGGCGGTCGACGAATTCAAGGTCGCGATCTGGTGCAAGGAGAGCGCGCCCGCGCGTCTCGCGCTCGCGGGGGCGCTGCTTGAAATCGGCGACCGGCCGGGCGCGCGTCGCGAGGCACAGCGCGCGCTCGTGCTGGCGCCGGGATCGGCCGAGGCACGGGATCTGCTCGCGCGAATCGGCAGCTGACAGCGTGTTACCATCGACGAGCCGCATGTCGGATCAGAGCTTTCGCGAAATTCAGTTGAGCGGGAAGCAGCTCGTCTTCTTGTTCATGGCTTGCATCGTGCTCGCCGTCGCCGTGTTCCTGCTGGGCGTGTCGGTCGGCCGCGGTGTCGGCGCGCCCGCCGCCGGCGGCATGAGCGAGGCTGCCGCCGCGCAGCCGTCCGGCCCCGTCGAGCTGCCGCCACCAACGAAGGTGGAGCCGCGCGATCAGGTGTATCAGACCGCGCTCCAGGGGCAGGCGACCTCGGTAGCTCCTCCTCCTCGCGACGTGCCGGCTGCCGTCCCGCCGCCGCCCGACGAGGCGAGCCCAGTGGACGAACCGCAACCGGTGCCTTCGAAGACGCCGCCCCCGGCAGCGGTGTCGCCGGCACCCGCGCCTGCCGCGGCTGTCAAGCCGGCAACGCCAGACCCCAAGGTCGCGGCTCCCGCGACGAAACCCGCACCAGCGGACGCGGCCGCCGCCAAGGTCCCGGCAGGCCAGGGCTGGACGCTGCAGGTCGACTCGTTCCGGTCGCAGGAAAACGCCGCGCGCCAGGCTGCGCAATTGAAGAGCCGTGGCATGCCCGCCTATGTGACGCCGGCCGGACGGGGCGGTCTGTTCCAGGTCAGAGTAGGGCCATTCAGCCAGCGCGCCGAAGCCGAGCGATCTGCCGCGCGCCTTCGTCAGCAAGGGATGAAGCCGTTTCTTACCCACTAGCGCTCCTCTCGGGGGCGCTGCTCGCCGCCAGTTTTCCCAAGTTCGGGCATCCCGCTTTCGCGTGGGGTGCGCTCGCGCCATTGGTCGTCGCGGTGGCGCTGGCGACGGCGCAACGGGCGACCGCAGGGCGTGTGTTCGCGCTGGGGCTGACCGCGGGCGCCGTGTATTTCGGGGGCACGTTGTACTGGGTGGTCGCGGTCATGGCCGGCTACGGAGGGCTGGCCATACCGGTGGCCGTGCTCGTCGGTCTGCTCCTGGCCGCATATCTCTCGCTCTATCCCGCGCTGTTTGCGCTGTTGGTGCGGCGCGCGGTTCAGCGGTTCGGCGTGGCGGGAGTCTGGCTCGCTCCGCTGTTCTGGGTGAGCACCGAGTGGGTTCGCGCCACCATCGGCGGCGGGTTTCCGTGGGTGCTGCTCGGCGCGTCCCAGGCGTCCGTGCTGCCCGTCGTGCAGTTCGCCAGCCTCGTGGGTGTGTACGGGTTGTCAGCGCTCGTGGCGCTGGTCGCGACCGCTGCAGCGGCGTGCACGCTCAGCCGCGAGACGCGGCATCGCCGCGGAGCGTTCGCAGTGGCGCTGCTGCTTGCCGTCATTTCGGGGTGGGGCACCTGGCGCGTTGCAGACAGCTCATTGACCACTCAGGGCGACGTCACGCGTATCGGCCTGGTCCAGGGATCGGTGGCGCAGGAAGACAAGTACGACCCGGCCCATCGCGCCGAGATCATGGCACGCTACATCGACCTCAGCCGTCAGGTGCTTGGAGCCCGCGCCGATCTGGTGATCTGGCCAGAGGCGGCGACCCCGTTCTATTTCGACATCGACTCGGTGCTGGCCCAGCCCATTCGGAAGCTGGCGGCTGAGGCTCACACCCCGTTTCTGATCGGCACCGATGAGCTCGACAGAGCAACGCCCGGCCAACGCGAGCGCTATTACAATGCGGCCGTTCTCGTCGGCAGCGACGGGCGCACCAAGGCGTCGTACCGGAAACAGCACCTTGTTCCCTTCGGCGAGTACGTCCCGCTCAAGTCGGTGCTGTTCTTCGTGGGGCCGCTCGTCGAAGCGGTCAGCGACTTTTCCGCGGGCGCAGAGGCGGTGGTGTTCGACGCGAACGGGCGCCGTCTCAGTGTCGCCATCTGCTACGAGTCGGTCTATCCCTCGATTGCGCGCGCCTTCGTCAATCAGGGCAGCGAACTGCTGGCGACCATCACCAACGACGCCTGGTTTGGACGGTCGTCGGCCGCCTATCAGCATTTTTCCCAAGGGGCGCTGCGCGCCGTCGAGCAAGGGCGCTACGTGGTGCGAGCTGCCAATACGGGTATCAGCGGCGCAGTTGATCCGTACGGCCGCGTGCTGGCTGCGACTCCGCTGTTCGAGCCCGCGACGGTGACTGTCGACGTGCACCTGCTGCGTTCGCATACCATTTACAACCGGACTGGCGATGTCGTCGCCTGGGTGGCGTTGGCGGCAACCGCTCTCGTCGTGGCGGTCGGCGTGCGACGGCCCATCGGACAGCTACCGTCTTCAACCAAGGACCCCAGACATGACGCTTGACGAGCTCACCAGGACTTATGCCGATCTGTCCGCCCGCGCCACCGAACTCCGGAGGGGGCTTTGACGAAGCCCGCCTGCTGACCGAGCTCGGGGCTATCGAGCAGGAGACCGGCGCACCGGACTTCTGGAAGGATCAGGCCGTTGCGCAGAAGACGCTGCAGCGGCGCCGCCGGCTCGAGGAAGACCGGGCGCTGGCCGAAACGCTTCGGCGCCACACGGACGATCTTGCCGTGCTCTTCGACTGGTTGCGGCAAGGCGAGGACGTCACCGCCGATCTGGAACGCGGCATCGACGCCTACACCCGGGACCTCCAGGCGGCCGAGATTCGGACGACCCTCTCGGGCGAGCTGGACCGGAAGAACGCGATCATCACGATTCATCCTGGCGCTGGCGGCACAGAGTCGCAGGACTGGGCGGAGATGATCCTGCGCATGTATCTGCGCTGGATCGAACGACGCGGCTTCAAGCGCGAGGTGATCGACATGCAGCCGGGCGACGAAGCGGGCATCAAGGGCGCCACCGTCACCGTTGCGGGCGATTACGCGTACGGTCTGCTCACGGCCGAGGCCGGTGTGCACCGGCTCGTCCGCATCTCGCCCTACGATCAGGCGGCACGTCGGCACACATCGTTCGCCTCACTCTATGTCTGGCCAGAGTTGCCGGACGACATCGACATCGAGATCGAGGAGAAGGATCTGCGCGTCGACACGTTCCGGTCGAGTGGCGCCGGCGGTCAGCACGTCAACGTCACGGATTCGGCTGTGCGGATTACCCACCTGCCGAGCGGCATTGTCGTGTCCTGCCAGAACGAGCGCTCGCAGCACAAGAATCGCGCGTCGGCGATGAAGGTGCTCAAGGCGCGGCTCTACGACATGCGTCTGAAGGAACAGCAGGCGAAACTGGAGCAACTCGGTGGCGAGAAGAAGGACATCGCGTTCGGCAACCAGATCCGGAGCTACGTCCTCCACCCCTACCAGATGGTGAAGGATCACCGCACGAAGCTGCAGGTCGGAGACATCACGCGGGTGCTCGATGGCGACCTGGACGAATTCATCAAAGCGTACCTGATGAAGCGCGCCCTGGGTAAGCTCGAGACCGCAACCGCAGACGAAGACTGACGCCGCTGTTGCTCGACTACTCGCGGCGCGCGCCGGGCTGCGTGCCAGCGATGAACACTTCCGGACCGCTGGCAAGGGGCACCACAACCACGTTGCCGGGCTGCGTGAACTCAGGAGGCTCGGGCAGCTCGGCGCGCCGGCGATCGATATAGGTCCGCATGATGTTCATCCAGACCGGCAGCGCCGCAACCGCGCCGGTCTGGTTATTGCCAATCGTGCGTTTCTGATCGAAGCCCACCCACACGCCAAGTGTGATGTCGGGATCGAAGCCGATGAACCACGCATCGGTGCAATCGTCGGTGGTGCCGGTCTTGCCTCCGAGCGGCCAGTTCAAGGCATTGGCGGCCGCGGCCGTGCCGTGCTGCACAACGCCCTGCAGCAGATTGGTGATGATGTAGGCCGTGTCGGCGCGAATGGCTTCGTGCGGCTCCGTCCGGTGCTGTTCCAGCGTGTTGCCGTCGCGGTCGATCACTTCCAGCAGCGGCTGCGGCTGCATGCGCACACCCTGGTTGGGAAAGGCCGAGTAGGCGGACGTCATCTCGAGCAGAGTGGCCTCGGCCGAGCCGATGGCCACCGAGAGATACTCGGGCAGAGGCGCCGTGATACCGAGCTGCCGGGCGTATGCCACCGCCTGTTTCGGGCCGAGCGCGGCCATTAGGCGAATGGTCGGGACATTGCGCGAGCCCTCGAGCGCCTGGCGGAGCGTCACCATGCCGTGGTACTCGTGATCGTAGTTCTTGGGCTCGTAGGGCGGCTGGCCTGGGCCTGCGTTGAAGCTGACCGGCGAGTCGTCGAGGAGCGACTGCGTGGTGTAGCCCCGGTCGATGGCGGCGGTGTAAACGAACGGCTTGAAGAGCGAGCCGACCTGCCGCATCGCCTGAACCGCGCGGTTGAACTGACTGCGATCGAAGCTCTCCCCTCCAACCATCGCCAGAATCTGTCCCGTGTGATTGTCGATCGCGAGAACGGCTCCTTCGAGTGTTGGCGTTTGATCTAACTGAGCGGCAAACGCGGCGTGATCGGCGTCGACCTTGCCGATGCGCACGTCCACCAGATCCCCGCGCGCCACCATGTCCTGCGGCTTCTTGCGCGTCCACTCGTAGCCTGCACGGGCGATCGTACCGGCAAACCGGCCAACCCGGACGTGGATGTCCGTGCCTTCGATACTCAGCACGAGGGCCGGTGTGATGTCACCCTCGGCCGGATCGCGCCCCCAGCGGGGATGCCGGTAGGTGTCGAGCGCACGCTTTTCAGTCAGGATGTTCCGCGCGGGTTTCTTGAAACCGTGCAGTTTGTCGATCTTGCGCAGCCCTTGATCGAGAAACTTGTTGGCGGCCAGCTGCAGCCCGGAGTCGAGGCCCGTCTTCACCACCAGCCCGTTCTCGTACACGGCCTTGGCGCCGTAGGTGTTTTCGAGATGTTCCCGAATCGTCTCGAGGAAATAGGGGGCGATCGAAGGAGCCTGCGTCGGTTGTCCGCGCGTGACGATCGGCCGCGCGTTGGCAGCCTCATACTCCGCGGCGGTGATGAAGCCTTCGTCGCGCATCCGTCCGAGCGCGTACTGACGACGGCTCACGGCTGCCTTCATGTTCACGTACGGACTTTGCCGCACGTTGCTTTGATGGATGCCGGCGATCATCGCCGCTTCGTCGAGCGTCAGGTCCTTCACCGACTTCCCGAAGTAGAGCTGCGAGGCGGCCTCGACGCCGTAGGCGCCGTGGCCCCAGTACATCTTGTTGCAGAACATCGTCAGGATTTCCTGCTTGGTGTACCGCTTCTCGATCTGGAGGGCGAGCAGAGCTTCCTTGATCTTCCGCTCGAGCGTCTGCTCGTCGGTCAGGAACAGTTTGCGCGCGAGCTGCTGGGTGATCGTGCTGGCGCCGCCATGGTGTTGCAGGCGCAAGACCCGCCGGATGGCGGTGGCCGCGATGCGCGTGAGATTGACGCCGCTATGCCGGTAGAAGCCGCCGTCTTCGGCAGCTACCAGGGCATTGCGCAGCACGGGGGGAATCTGATCGTAGGTCACGACGACCCGCCGTTCGGTCGCGAAATCGCCGATGACGTGGTTGTCGCGACCGAGGACGCGCGTAATCGTGCTCGGAGAGTAGTCGTCGAGGGCCGAGATCTGCGGCAGATCGCCGACAAAGGCGAAGAGTACGCCGCTTGCCGTGCCAGCGACGGCGGCAGCCACGAAGAGCGCCACGAGCCCGAAGTTGCGGAGAAATCCGGACAGCCGAGCCATCAGGCGTCAACTGTACCAAGAAATCTCCGCCGCTGAGCGTACCGTGCCGGCTCTATCGGGACCCTTCGCGCGGACTGGCCCGGCGTTCGGCCGGCTGGGACGAGGGTGCCGGTGCGGGTGGCGCCGACCGCTCGGGTGCACTCGGGGCTACCCGTCCGGCGGGCCGCGCCGGCTCGGGCGCTCGTTCGGGGGCGCGCTCCGGCGCACGTGGCGTCCAGGTGCGCGACGGCGCCGGATCGGCCGGACGCTGTTCGGGTGCCGCCGACCGTGGCACCGCGCGGCGTTCAGGTTCTGCGGCGGACGGAGCGGCCGGCTCGGACGCCGGCTGCCGTGAGCGCCACACCGGCGCTGGCTCCGCGGGTGCGGGACTGGCCGGCGCGCGCCGGTCGATTCGGCCGCGTGTCATGTCGGGCTGAGGCTCGGCGACGGGTGCAGGAGCTGAGCGCCCGCGACCGATCGCGCCGGGACTGCCCTGCACGCGACGTTCGCCGGGTGTGCTGGCTGGGTCGTCCGCTTGAGCGGCCGGGCTGATGGGAGTCGCCTGGACCCGCGGGATAGCTCTCGGCACCGCACCGCGCTCCGGAGATACACCCCCGTAGGGGAGACCCGTCGAGCGCGATCGGTCGCCGGGATCGGGAGAGCGAAC
Organism: Vicinamibacterales bacterium; assembly: GCA_039925145.1. GTDB lineage: Bacteria > Acidobacteriota > Vicinamibacteria > Vicinamibacterales > SCN-69-37 > JBDSZL01. The sequence goes on from JBDSZL010000038.1 coordinate 16,502, forward strand.
GATGCTCGCATCGTCGCCCCGCACGATGGCACGGGTGGCCGACCTGCCAGAGTCTGGGGCGGGGTCGTTCCGATTGGGCAACTCCGCGCTGCGCTGCGTGATGGCCGTGCCCGTCGCTGCGTTTGCCGCACCCGCGACGGCGACGCTCTCGGCCCGCCTCGCGCCCGGCGTCATGCCGTCAGCAAGTCGTCCTGCTCGAGGCACGGCCACGCGAGGCTCCCAACCGGGCGAACGTAGCGGACGCTGATCGGCACGAACCACGGCCGGCCGGATCGGTGCTTGACGCGCTGTCTGAAAGTTGCGCGACAGCAGCACGCCGTGATCCCTGACGGCATAGCGCGACACGACCACATTGGGCGTGAAGACGTGGCGGGGCAGCGCCGTCCATGCGCCCCAGGTCTGGTACCTCGAGACCGAGAGACCGATGACCGGCCGGTTATCGAAGCCGAGAGGGCACCAGCTCACGTAGTCGGTCGCCGATGCCCATGACACCCACGCGGGGGCCCAGCGGCGATCGGGAATCCAATACCAGCGTCCGGACGTCACGCCCCACCGCCCGTAGTGGTGGGTGGGCCAGGACCATCGTTCGGCGCCAATCCACAGCCAGCCGAAATTACCGACGACCGACCATCGCCCGTCGTAATAGGGTCGCCACGCAGCGCTCACGCGCGGATACCACACGTAGCCGTACGGCTCGGCGTACTCCCAGGCCCCGGACGCGTCGAGCGCGCCGCTGTAGGAGCGAATCTCTGTCGGGAGGTACTGCGCGGAGCGAACGCCGACGCGGTCACGATGCTGCTCTTCAACCCAGCGGTCGAATGGATCCCACGATGCGGCCACTGTGTAAGGAAGCGAGGGCGAGGTCCGCGCCGAGGCCACCGCCTGAGTACCCGCGCGCACGAGCGTGCGCCCAAACGACGTGCTGAGCTCCGCATTACCCCGGATGACCGTCAGGAGCACGTCTGGCGTTTGGTTCGAAGCGTCCTCGACGACGATGCGGTACTCGCCGGCCGAACGGATGAGCGTGCTCGTGCCAGCCGCATCGATGCGATAGGCCAGCTCGCCCGATGCCCGCGCGAGCGTGAGATGCACCCGACCCCGATGCAGCCTTACCAGGGAGTCGGCGAGAAACTCGATGTCAGTGCGGTCATCCAGATCCAGCACGCTGCCGTCCGCATAGACGATTTCGATTCGTCCCGTCTCTGTGCGGAGCCGGTCCCCGGCGAGTAACGGCAGGTTTTCCGCGGCGCGGTCGATTGACCCGTCGCGTTCGAGCCACGCCGTGCCACCGACCACCGCGACATGCGCCGGGACGTCGTCGGACCAGTCCACGGTCTCCTCGAGCGCGTCAGCAGCGACGGCGCGCGGAGTTGATTGCGCGCGCACGGGGACACCAAGAGCAGTCCCGGCTGCAGCGATGAGACAGACGAGCCCTAAGCACCGGATTGGCGCGAGACGGACTGGGGTCATAGGAGAGCACCCTTGGAAACGGCAGGCTGGCATCCTCATGATACCGGAACGTGAACTGGGGGAAAACCTTTCTTGGCGGCACCCTCAGTCGAAAATGATTATTGACTCTCTCTCGCTCAGGTTTCTATAATATGGATCACTAAAGTTTAGCGCTCACACGGGCAGGGGGAGACAGTCATGAGCAAGATCATTGGAATCGACCTGGGCACCACAAATTCCGTTGTCGCCGTCATGGAAGGTGGAGAGCCGGTGGTCATCACCAACTCTGAAGGCGGCCGGCTCACGCCGTCGGTCGTGGGGTTCGCCAAGTCGGGCGAGCGGCTCGTTGGGCAGGTAGCCAAGCGCCAGGCCGTCACCAATCCGGAGAACACGGTGTTCTCGATCAAGCGTTTCATGGGACGCCGGTTCGACGAGGTCTCCGAGGAGCTCACGATGGTGCCCTACCGCGTCGTGAGCGAGGGCGACCGTGTGCTCGTCACCGTCGCGGCCGAGGGTGAGTCCAAGAAGTATTCGCCGCCCGAAATCTCCGCGATGATTCTGCAGAAATTGAAGCAGGCGGCAGAGGATTATCTGGGTCAGGCCGTGACCGAGGCGGTCATTACCGTGCCCGCGTATTTCAATGACGCCCAGCGTCAGGCCACCAAGGATGCCGGGCGGATCGCAGGTCTGGACGTCAAGCGCATCGTCAACGAGCCGACCGCCGCGGCGCTCGCCTATGGTCTCGACAAGAAGAAGGACGAGACCATCGCGGTGTACGACTTCGGCGGTGGCACGTTCGACATCTCCATCCTCGAAGTGGGAGAGGGCGTCGTCGAAGTCAAGTCCACCAATGGCGACACGCATCTTGGCGGCGACAACCTCGACCAGCGGGTCATGGATTGGATCGTGAACGAGTTCCGCAAGGAAGAGGGGATCGACCTGTCGAAGGACCGGATGGCTTTGCAGCGCCTGCGCGAGGCGGCGGAGAAGGCCAAGATGGAACTGTCGACCGTGATGGAGACAGAGATCAACCTGCCCTTCATCTCCGCCGATGCGACAGGGCCGAAGCACCTCACCAAGAAGCTCACGAGGGCGAAATTCGAATCGCTCGTCGAGGACCTGTTGCAGAAGACCATCGGGCCGTGCAAACAGGCCATCGCGGATGCGGGCGTGAGTGCGCAGAAGATCGACGAAGTAGTGCTCGTCGGCGGCTCCACGCGCATTCCGCGCGTGCAGCAGATTGTCAAAGAGCTCTTCGGTCGTGAGCCGCACAAGGGCGTCAATCCAGACGAAGTCGTCGCCATCGGCGCTGCCGTCCAGGCTGGCGTGCTGTCGGGCGACGTCAAGGACCTGCTGCTGCTCGATGTGACGCCGCTCTCGCTCGGCATCGAGACGCTGGGCGGCGTGATGACCACGCTGATTCCGCGGAACACGACGATTCCGTCCAAAAAAAGCGAGGTGTTCTCGACGGCGGCCGACGGGCAGACGAGCGTCGAGGTGCACGTCATGCAAGGCGAGCGACAGATGGCGCGTGACAACCGCACGCTCGGCAAGTTCCATCTCGATGGTATTCCGCCGGCGCCGCGCGGCGTGCCGCAGGTCGAGGTCACCTTCGACATCGACGCGAACGGCATCGTCAATGTGCAGGCCCGGGACAAGGGCACGGGCAAAGAACAGAAGATCACGATTACGGCGTCGAGTGGGCTGAGCAAGGACGAGGTCGAGCGCATGATGCGCGATGCCGAAACCCATGCGACCGAGGACAAGCAGCGGCGCGAAGAGGTCGAGACGCGCAACAAGGCGGACCAGGCCGTCTACGCCGCCGAGAAGTTCGTCAAGGAGTCCGGCGAGAAGCTCGATGGTGCCGATCGGCTCGGCATCGAATCGGCGACCAACGATCTCAAGAAGGCGCTCGAATCGAATGACGCGACGGGCATCGACCGGACGCTCGATGCGCTGATGCAGGCGCAGCAGAAAGCGGCGGAGAACCTGTACAAGAACGCCGGCGCGGCCGGGCCCGACGGTGGTCCGCAGGGCGGGCACGCTCATGGCTCCGGCGGCGGCAGCGGCCAGGCCGACGACGTGATCGATGCGGAGATCGTCGACGAGAAGAAGTAGCAGACAGCTCACATACGGCTCGCGACTCCGTCGGGAGTCGCGGGCCGAACGCTGCAGTGACATCACTGCGTCCGATGGATGACAGAAGGACGGTTGTGAACTTCTACTCCCTGCTGGGCCTGCCCGAGACAGCGTCGGAGGCCGACATCGAACGCGCGTATCGGCGTCTCGCGCGCCGCTATCATCCGGGCGTCAATCCGGGCGATCGGCTCGCGGAGCAGATGTACCAGCAGATCCAGGCGGCGTATCGGGTGCTCGCAGATGCCGAGCGGCGCCGCGCCTACGACCGTGGGACCCGCGTCGCACCCGAGGCGCCCGTACAGGCGAGCGTCGCCTTCGAGGGCTTCGACTTCTCGACGCCGGCCGAAGGGCCACTGGCTGCGACTTTCTCCGAGCTGTTCGCCGACGTGTTCCGGCACGCGGCGGGCACGGTAAACGCACCGGCACGCGGAGCGGATCTCGAGCTGGCGATCCGCATCTCCTTTCTGGACGCAATCTGCGGGTCCGATGTCCCGATTTCAATCACGCGCCAGGACCGTTGCGTGAGCTGCCGTGGCCAGGGACACGTCGCGCGGCACGAAGCGGCGTGTCCGGTCTGCCAGGGAGAAGGCATGAGGCGGTGGGCCCGCGGCCACATGGTGTTCAGCCGGGCGTGTGATGTCTGCGCGGGCCAGGGCCGCCTGGCGAGCACGCCGTGCCGGGTGTGCCGTGGCACGGGCACCGGGGTCCGGCACGAAGTGGTCACGCTGCACATCCCGTCGGGCACCGACAGCAACGCCCGGCTCGCGGTTCCGGGGCGCGGACATGCGGGTCCCCTGGGCGGTGGTCCCGGGGATTTGTACGTCACGGTGGATGTGGCGCCGCATCCGCATTTCAGGCGCGAGGGCCGTGATGTGGTCGTCACGGTGCCGCTGCTCGTCCATGAAGCGGCGCTCGGCGCGGCGATTGAAGTGCCGACGTTGAATGGGTGGGCGCTCATGCAGATTCCGGCGGGGACGGGCTCGGGGCAACGGTTCCGGTTGCGCGACCATCGACTCGGCGTCGAGGCAGAGGCCTCACGCGCCGTTGCTGACCTGGTCGTCGAAACCGAGATTGTCTTGCCACCGCAGCTGGATGACCGATCGAGGGAGCTGCTGGAGGAATTCGGCCGCCTCAATCACGAGGACGTGCGGCGGCAGCGGTTCGAGCCGTCGTAACGGAGTCGGCGCCCTGGAGGTCCGGGGGCCCGGAGAGCGCGTATGGCAACCAAACGGACAGGGACGGGGCGTGGCTACTACATGATCAGCGCGGTCGCCTCGAAGTACAACATCCACCCACAGACGCTGCGGCTGTACGAGCGCGAAGGGCTGCTCAAGCCGTCGCGTACCGATGGCAACACACGCCTGTACTCCGACGAGGACCTGCAGGAACTCGAGACCATTCTCGCGCTCACGCGTGACCTCGGCGTCAATCTCGCCGGTGTCGAGATCATCCTGAACATGAGGCGCAAGATGGAGCGCATGCAGCGCGAGGTGAACGAGTTCATGCAGTACGTCAAGCACGAACTGGCGCGCGGACTCGGCGACTGGGAGCAGCGGTTGAACACCGCGCTTGTCCCCACGACGCCCGGCGACTTCGCGCCCCCACCGGCGCCCTCGACCGACGGCGATACCCCGCGATCCTGATCGCGCATCGCTGCCGGGTGAGTGCTATTCTGTCTCGCAATGTCCTGCCCCGAGTGTGACGGCACAGGCTGGCGTCCGATCACGCGCGCTGGCGTGCGTCGCGTCGAACGCTGCCGCTGCTGGCAAGGATCGGTGGCCTCCAAGCTGGTCGCCGACGCGCGCATCCCGCCACGGTACGCGCGCTGCGATCTCGAAAACTTTCTGATGTACCCCAACGAGCGGCTGGTTGCTGCCGTCACGCGCGCGCGCCGGTTCGCCGACTCGTTTCCTATCGTGTCCAAAGGGTTGTGCCTGATCGGCCCGCCCGGCGTCGGCAAGACGCACATCGCGGTGGCCGTGCTGCGCAAGGTGGTCACGGAGAAAGGCGCGCGCGGGCTCTTCTACGACGTGCGCGATCTGCTGCGCGTCATCCGGTCGACCTACAACCCCGTCGTGCGCACAGCCGAGATGGACATCCTCCGCCCTGTCATGACTGCCGAGCTGCTGGTGCTCGATGATCTGGGGGCCGAGAAGCCGTCCGAATGGGTCGAAGAGACGGTCAATCTGATCGTCAACACGCGCTACAACGAACGGCGCCCAACGATATTCACGACCAACTACGAGGATGTGCCGGACGAAGCGGATCTCGATTCGCTGAAAGTCCGCGTGGGGTTCCGTCTTCACTCGCGACTGCACGAGATGTGTGATTTTCTCGAATACGATGGCGGCGATTACCGCATGCTCCCCTCCAACGGTGGCGCCGACGACCTCGTCACACTGTGGAAGACAACGCGAGGACGCCGCAGCCTCCCACGGCGAGCGAGCAGCCCAGCGCGCGCCGAGATCGGTCACACCCATGTGTCGCGCCAAGATCAGACCGTGTCACGCGAGATCAAGTGGCCGGGAGGCAAGGCCGGCCGCTAGCCCGCTCGTATGATCGGGCTCTATCTGCACATCCCGTTCTGCCAGGCCATTTGCAGTTACTGCAACTTCAACCGCGGCCTGTTCGACGCCGGTCTCAAGAGTCGGTACGTGTCAGCACTCGCGCGCGAGATTCTCGGCGCAGGCGATGGGCAGGGGGCGGACACGGTGTTCTTTGGCGGCGGCACGCCGTCGCTGCTGGAGCCCGCGGACGTGGCCGTGCTCGTGGAGGCGTGCGCGAGCGCCTATGCCCTCACGGCCGACGCGGAAATCACGCTCGAGACCAACCCCGAGACCGTCACCATCGAGCGGCTCGCCGCGTTCCGAGCAGCCGGTGTCAACCGGCTGAGCATCGGCGTGCAGTCGTTCGATGACGCGCAACTGCGCCGGCTGGGCCGCATTCACACCGCGGCGAAGGCCGGAGCGGCCGTGCGTGCCGCGCGCGCAGCGGGGTTCGACAACGTCAGTCTCGACTTGATGTTCTGGCTGCCGGGGCAGTCGCGCGCGTCGTGGCTCGACTCGGTCGGCGCGGCCATCAGCCTCGCGCCCGACCACCTGTCGCTGTACCTGCTCGAGCTCTATCCGAACGCGCCACTGAAAGAAGCAATGGCGCGCGCCGAGACGGGAACCTCGGGTGTCGGAAACCCCGACACGGAGTGGCGCCAGTCGGCAGATGACGAGGCCGCCGATATGTATCTGGAGGGGCTCGCGCTCTTCGACCAGGCCGGATTTGCCCAGTACGAAATCTCGAACGTAGCCAGGTCGGGACGAGTGAGCCGGCATAATCTCAAGTACTGGACCGGCGGCGAGTGGCGTGGGTTCGGGTGCGGTGCGCATTCGACGGTCGGGATGCGGCGCTGGAAAAATGTCGCGTCCACGAGCGACTATGTGGCCGCGATCGATGACGACCGCGAGGTGGTAGCGGCGAGCTCTACGCTGACCCATTCAGAGCAGGTCGGGGATGCACTCTTCACAGGGCTGCGACTGTCCGCAGGAATCAATCGGGCCGATTTTGCACATCGGTATGGACTCGATCCCTGGGAACGGTACGGCCGAGACCTTGCATCGTGTGTTGATGCTGGCCTCGTGTGGCATGCGGACGATCGATTCGGGCTGTCCCGAGAGGGCATGCTGCTATCCAATGAGATTCTGGCGCTGTTCGTGTAGTCTTAAACGCCGCGCGTGTGTGGTGTCCGTGCGCGCGGGTACGCTAGAGTAAGTCAACTTTGACATCTGTTGCCCGGCGGGCAGGGAGGCGTTGCATGGCGTTCTTGGGTGGTGGGTCGGCTTGGAGCCGGCGCACGATGATGATTCTTGGTTTCACGGCGCTCACGGTGCCCGTCGCCGCGCGGGCCGCGCAGCAGGCGCCGGCGCAGACGCCTGCCCCCGCGCAAACTCCGGCTCCGGGACAGACGCCCGCGCCTGGCGCGGCGGCCGCGGCTCCCGTCGCCGACCCCTTCAAGTTCGCGAGCGATTCGGCCGCGATCATCTGGACGGTCAAGAGCGACAAGACCGCAGACTTCGAGTCCGTCTGGGGCGTGATCAAGACCCGCCTGACGGCGAGCGACAAACCCGACCTGAAAGCCCTGGGTGACACACTCAAGATCTATAAGGTCACCGGCGCCGCCGCGGCGGGCGCAGAGACCACATACCTGTTCGTAGGTGACCCGGTCTCGAAGACAGTCAGCTACAATCCGTCGCCCTTCCTGCTGTTCGACTCGGGTCTCTTCATGCGCCCCGAAGCTGACGAGCTGTTCAAGAAGCTGGCCGACACCATCGTGCGGATCAATCCGCTGCCGCTCTCCAACGTGAAGTAGGATTGGCGCCTTCGGGCGAGTCTTGACGGGACGCTCGCCGACGCGGGCGTCCCGTTCGTACGTCGGCGTGCGGTGGCCTGCACAGGTCATCAGCTGAGGAGGTCCGGTATGCGACGGCTCTCGACGGTTGTGGTGACCCTGATCCTCGCCACCCCGTGTCTGCCGCTCGCCCAGTCCCCGGCCCCATCCCGTTCCACACCTGCCTCGCAGGAATACGTCTTTCAATCAGGCTCGGGCCTGCTGTTCTTCTATGTCCACCCGGACAAGGCGACGGATTTCGAAGGCGTCATTGCGCGCTTGGGCCAGGTGCTCGAGGCGTCTCCCGATCCCGGCCGGCGGCAGCAAGCCGCCACCTGGCAGGCGTTTCGATCGCTCGACAAAGTGGCCGAGAACGCGGTGTATGTCTTCGTCTTCAACCCGGCAGTCCCGGGGCTGGAGTATGACCCGGTAAAAATTCTGGCTGAAGCGGCGCCGACGGAAGTCCAGGCGCTCTACGAGCGGCTCAAAGCGGCTGTCGTTCGCGTCGAGCGCATGTCACTGACGAAGCTGCGATAGATCGCAGGCGTCGCGTCAGAAGGCCAGGTTGGCACCGGCGTAGAAGCGCTGTACATTGCTGGCGATTGGCGTGCCTCTCAAGTGAAAGACACGGTAGTCAAGTCGGAGCCGCAGCGGCCCAATCAAACCGATCTTGACGCCCCCGCCGATATTCGTCGCCAGGTTCGTCTCGCGGGCAGCGCCCAGCTCTTCGCGATAGAAGCCCACGCCGGTCGTCACATACAGCTGTGTCCGCGTCGGCGTCTGGATCATGCCGTTGATGCTCCCGGTGCGCAGTCCGGGCGCGCCACGGACCACATCATGGCTCAACGTGGCGTACTCGCCTTCGAAGCCGACGACGAGCAGACTGACGCCGAGCGAGAACCCGCGCGCGCTGTGGCGAACCGGAGTGGGCGAGGCACCCAAGAACGCCGTGATATCGCCCCACGCCAGGTGGGGGCTGCCGCCGAGGAGCGCCAGCGAGAGGGCAGCAATCAGGAGGGTGCGTTTGGTCATCCTTCTATCTTAGCGGTCTCTCCTTGTGCGGGTGCGTGTCTTGGCGCGTGGTATTTTGCCCGCATGGATCTGCGCGAGACGCCGGAGCACGAACTGCTCCGGCAGACCGTCCGGGAGTTTGCCAGCGCGATTCAGCGACCCCTGATTGCCCGTCATCTGCTGGGGAAGCCCGCGCATGACTGAGTCCCCGTTGCTCGAGCGGCTGTTCGCGGCCGAGCCGCGCGCCATCGCGCGCGTGCTGTCGATGGTCGAAAATGAGGATCCTGCTGCGTCGCAGCTGATGGCCGCGGTCCACTCCCGAATCGGCGGCGTATTCGTTGTCGGGGTCACGGGCCCACCTGGCGCGGGGAAGAGCACGCTCGTGGCGCAGCTCATCACCCGGATTCGCGCGACCGGTCGCCGCGTCGCGGTGCTTGCCGTCGATCCGTCGAGTCCCTACAGTGGCGGGGCGCTGCTCGGCGACCGTGTGCGCATGCAGGAACACGCGAGCGACAAGGGCGTGTTCATCCGGAGCATGGCGACACGCGGACATCTCGGCGGGCTGGCGCGAACCACCGCGGACGCGGCGGCTGTGCTGGGTGCCGCGGGATTCGATCTGGTGATTATCGAGACGGTGGGCGTGGGGCAGGACGAAGTGGAGGTGGTGCGCGCCGCGGACGTCTCCGTGGTGACCCTCGTGCCAGGCACCGGAGACGACGTGCAGGCGCTCAAAGCGGGCGTGATGGAGATCGCAGACATCTTCGTGATCAACAAGGCTGATCTGCCGGGAGCCGAGCGCGCCGCCGAGGCGATCGGGATGGCACTCTCGCTCGAGGAGAGGCCGTCCGCGGGCTGGCGGCCGCCGGTATTGCGGGTCACCGCGACAACGGGCGACGGCGTGCCCGCGCTGCTGGCCGCGATCGATCACTTCCGCACCTCACGTGGGCCGAACGGCCATGTCCGGCGCCGCGAACGTCTCGAGGTGGCGCTACGGGAGCACGCAACGGCCAGGTGGCTGCAGCACCTCGAGCACGAGACATTGGGCCCGGGCGACTGGCAAGGTCTGGTCGATCGTCTCGCGAGCGGGAACATCGACCGCGACGCCGCTGTCGAGTGGTTGCTACACCGGGCGGCATCAGCGGCCCGTGCTCAGGCGTCCACATCGCCCCTCCTCGATCACGTGGGTGTGGCGGTGCGGGACGTGGCAGCGAGCCGCCAATTCTTCGAGGGCGTTCTCGGGTTCGCGATGCAGCCGGTCGAGGAGGTGCCCTCGCAGCACGTGCGTGTGGCATTTCTCGAGACGGGGGACTCGAAGGTGGAGCTGGTAGAGACGACCCGTGAGGATTCCGCCGTCGGGCGGTTCCTGGCGCGTCACGGGCCCGGGCTCCATCACCTGGCGTTCAGGGTGACCGATCTCGATGCAACCCTTGCGCACCTGACGGCCTGTGGGGTCCGGCTCGTCGATGCCCAGCCCCGTGCGGGGGCACATGGCCGCCGCGTTGCGTTCGTGCACCCCCAGAGCGCCCATGGCGTGCTGGTCGAGCTGGTCGAAGAACTGCGGGACGGTCATGAGGATCGGTGACTTCGAGGTGGTGTCGCTCTCCGACGGCACGTTTCGTCTCGATGGCGGCGCCATGTTCGGCACGGTGCCTAAGACGCTCTGGGAGCGCCGGGCACCGGCCGACGATCGCAACCGCATCGCGCTCGCGCTGCGGCCGATGCTCATCCGGACGGGCGCCCACAACGTGCTCGTCGACGCGGGCATCGGCGACAAGCTGGCGCCCAAGGAGATCGAAATCTATGCCGTCGACCGCACTCCGCACCTCGACTTCTCGTTGGCGACGGCCGGTCTGACGGCGCGCGACATCGACATCGTCATCGCGTCGCATCTGCACTTCGACCACGTGGGGGGGCTCACGACGCTCATCGATGGCGTGCTGACGCCAAAGTTTCCGCACGCGCGCCATATCGTGCGGCGCGGCGAATGGCGCGATGCGTGGCACACGCACGAGCGCAGCCGCGCGAGCTACCTGGCCGAGAACTACGCTCCGGTCGAACACGCAGGCCTGGTGGACTTCATCGATGAGGACACCGAGATCGTGCCGGGCGTGCGCGTCTGCAGAACAGGCGGCCACACCCGTCACCACCAGATTGTGGTCGCGGAGTCGGGCGGCCGGACGGCGGTGTTTGCCGCCGACCTGATTCCGACGACGGCACACATCGACGAGCCGTGGATCATGGGGTACGACCTCTATCCCATGCAGACTCTCGCCTACAAGAAGCAGTTCGTGCTGAGGGCGATCGAAGGCGAGTACGTTATCTTCTTCGAGCACGATCCGGTCGTGACCGCGGGCGTCGTGCGTCTGGACCAGGGGCGCAAGCGCGTCGAACCCATCGAGCCCTGAACGTCGCCGCTGCCGTTAATCCATATGTCCTCACATCCTCACATCGGCATCATCGGCGGGAGCGGCCTGTACGACATGGCCGAGCTCGTCGATCGCGAAGAGCGCATCATCGACACGCCGTTTGGCGCGCCCTCCGGCGCCTACGTGCTGGCCACCTTGCGAGGCCGCCGCGTGGCGTTTCTCGCCCGGCACGGAGCGGGACATCGGCTCCTCCCGTCCGAATTGAATTTCCGGGCCAACATCTACGGCTTCAAGGTGCTGGGCGTCGAGTGGATTCTGTCGGCGAGCGCCGTGGGCAGTCTCCGTGAAGACTACAAGCCGCTGGACCTGGTGGTGCCCGATCAGTTCTTCGATCGCACGCGCGGCCGCATCAGTACCTTCTTTGGCGACGGCATCGTGGCGCACGTCGGCTTCGCGCACCCGCTGTGCCCGTCGCTCGGCGATATTCTGCTCGACTCGGCACGGGGCGTCGGGGCGACGGCACACAAGGGCGGCACGTACGTATGCATGGAGGGCCCGCAGTTCTCCACGGTGGCCGAGTCCAACGCCTATCGGGCGCAGGGATTCGACATCATCGGCATGACCAATCTGCAGGAGGCGAAGCTCGCGCGCGAAGCGGAGCTCTGCTACGCGACACTCGCGCTCGTCACCGACTATGACTGCTGGCATCCGGGCCACGAGGCGGTGACCGCCGACATGGTGGTGGCGACGCTCCTGCAGAATGCCCAGGCGGCTCAGCAGGTGATTGCCGCAGCCGTCGAACGCCTGCCTATCGCCAGGACGTGCGAGTGTGCCCGTGCCCTCGCCTCTGCGGTGATTACGAGACCCGACGCCATCCCGCAGGCCACTCGCAAACGGCTGGCCCCGATCCTGGGCAAGTATTTTCAGTGAGGCCGGCGCGTGGATCGCTGGCCCTCCCCTGAGTCCTTATGAGAATCATCGTCACCGGGTCGATTGCGTACGACTACCTGATGAGCTTTCCCGGGAAGTTCACAGAGCATCTACTGCCCGAGCACTTCTCCCGCGTCAGCCTGAGCTTTCTGGTCGATACCATGGACAAGCGGCGCGGCGGGTGCGCGCCGAACATCGCCTACACGCTCGCGCTGCTTGGTGAGCGTCCGGCCCTGATGGCTACGGCGGGACAGGATTTCCCCGAGTACCGGCGCTGGCTCGACGCTGCGGGAGTCGACACGTCACTGGTCCGCGAAGTGCCCGACAAGTTCACGGCCTCGTTCTTCTGCAGTACGGACGCGTCGAATAACCAGATTGCCTCGTTCTATACCGGCGCGATGGCCCACGCCGGCGAGCTTTCGTTTCGGACGGCCGGGCGCGCGGACCTGGTCATCATCTCGCCCAACGACCCGGGGGCCATGCGGCAGTACGCCGAAGAGTGCCGCACGATGGAAATCCCCTACATCTTCGATCCCGGTCAACAGTGTGCCCGTATGGAGGGCGACGAACTGCGCGATGGCATCACCGGAGCATTGATGGTGATTTGCAACGACTACGAATTCGAGTTGATTCGGCAGAAGACTGGTCTCGACGAGTCAGGCATTCTGAAGGACGCGGGCATGCTCGTGATTACGCGGGGCGAGCATGGTTCCGAGGTGCTCACAGCGGAGGGCCGAGTGGTTGTGCCGGCGGTCACACCTCATCGCATCGAAGATCCCACGGGAGTCGGCGACGCGTTTCGCGGCGGGTTCATGAAAGGCCTGGCGCACGGCGCTGAGGCGCTGGTGTGCGCGCGGCTAGGCAGCGTCGCCGCGACCTACGCGCTCGAACATCTGGGTGGGCAGAGCCACTCGTTCACGTGGGACGAATTCCAGCATCGTTACGAAGAGCACTTCGGAACGCTGCAGCTGCCCTGAGTCAGGCGATGCGCACGTGGCTCGCACTCGCGATTGTCTGCTGGCCAGCCCTGCTGTCGGCGAGCGTTGTGGCGCGGGCAACCGGGGAGGCACCGGCCATGGTGGTCGCGGTATACATGGCGGCGTCTCGAGTCTGTCATCAACGCCCAGAGCGTTCCTTCCACACCCACGACGTCCAGTGGCCTGTGTGCGGACGGTGCAGCGGGCTCTACCTCGCCGCGCCGCTCGGTGCAGCCCTCGCGCTGCTGCCGGCATCGCAGCGGCGCAGTCGACGATTCGTCCGGGTGGCGCTCGTCCTCGCGGCGATCCCCACCGCGCTGACGGTCGTGCTCGAGCAGTCGGGGCTGGTGGGCATCACAAACATGGTGCGCGCAATGGCGGCGACACCGCTGGGCCTTGCTCTTGCGTGGACGATCGTCAGCGTGGCTCCAGGTGGAGCCGGACCAATCGAGTAGACTGACCGGCGATGACGACGTCTTCCTCCAGTGCCGCGCCGCGCGACCGACGGACGGTGACCGACGATGAGACCCGCCGGGGCGGGGCATGGGTCGTCGTGGTGGCGTGGTTCATTCCCGGCGGCGGGCATCTCGTCCAGGGTCAGGTCGGGCGCGGTCTCGTGTTCTTCTGCACGCTCGCGCTGATGTTCGCGCTCGGGTGTGGTTTCAGCGGCCGCATCTTTCCGTTTCAACTTTCCGACCCGTTGATCTTTCTTGCCGCTCTGGCGCAGTGGGGCCTCGGCCTGCCGCGCCTTCTGGCCGCCATGTTCGGGTGGGGCGCCGGAACCGTCACAGCGACCACCTATGAGTACGGCAACACCTTCCTGATCACGAGCGGACTGCTCAATACGCTCGTGCTGCTCGACGCGTACGACGTGGCCATGGGCCGGCGGTCGCGATGACCAGTCACCTGGCGGTCATGGCCCTGTTCGCCGGTCTGGTTTCGATCGTGTTTGCCACGCTCCTGCGCACCGGTGGCCGGGACCAACTGCGACTAGGATGGCGCCTGTTCGCCGCGCTCGTCGTCGGGGCGTACCTCGTAGGCTGGCTGATGTTCCTGGCGTTCCGCTAGAGGCCAGCCGGGTGCGACGCGTTGTATGGATCTGGGGGCCGGCCCTCACTCAGATGGGGCTCATCTTCGGCGCCTCCGCCATTCCCAATCTCACCAGGCTGCCGGGCGATCTGTCGGATCATTCGGGTCACTTCGTCGGCTACGCCATGCTGGGCGTCGCGATGCTAAGAGCCTGTGCCGGCGCGGAGTGGAACGGGCTCACAGCGCGGGCCGCCTCGCAGGCGTGGGTGCTGTCGGTGCTGTACGCCGCCAGCGACGAGTTCCATCAGCGATTCGTCGAGGGGCGCACGCCCGCCGTCGACGACTGGGTCGCCGATGCGCTCGGCGCCGCCGCGGCGATTATCGCGGTGAGCGTTGCCGCCGCCGGACGGCGGCTCGAACGCCCCGACGTATAATTGGCCGCTTGCGGGCTCGGTCCGCGGCTCATCCATGCGCATCGCTCTTGTTGTTTCGCAGTACCACGGGTTCATCACTGAAGGCCTCGAAACCGGCGCCCGCCGCACCCTGACCGAGGCGGGCGTGGCCGACGAGGCAATCGAGTGCTTTGTCGTGCCCGGTGCGTATGAGCTGGCCCAGGCGGCCAGCCGCGCCGCCGCTACGGGCCGATTCGATGCGGTCGTCTGTTTGGGCTGCCTCATCAAAGGTGAGACCCCGCATTTCGACTACATCGCGCAGGCAGCCGCGCACGGCATCATGCGCGCGGCACAGACCTCCGGCGTGCCGATCTCCTTTGGTGTGCTCACGACGTTTACCGCCGACGAAGCCATCGCGCGGTCGGTGGAGGGCCCGGGCAACAAGGGGCGTGAAGCGGCGGCAGCCGCCCTCGCCATGGCGAGGCTCTACCGCTCCATGGCTGGGACATCGTGAGCGGACCCCGCCACGAGGCGCGTCAGGCCGCGCTCCAAATTCTCTACTTCTGGGAAGTCGGCCGGGCCGAGCCTCAGGCGGCCATCGACGCGTTCTTCGAGACGCACGATCCGGAAGCCGGCGAAACCGTGCGATCGTTTGCGTCGGAGATCGTCCACGGAACGGTCGCCGATGTCACCGAGTTGGACGAGATCCTGGAACAGCACTCACGCCACTGGCGCATCGCACGACTCGCGGTCATCGATCGGCTGATCCTGCGGATGGGGATCTGGGAATTGCGTCACCAACCGGATGTGCCGGCGGCTGTCGTGCTGAACGAGGCGGTCGAACTGGCGCGTCGCTTCAGTACCGAAGACGCCGTGCGGTTCGTCAACGGTGTCCTCGACGCCGTCCGCCGCACCCTGGCCGAACGATCCGGCGCCTGATCGCGGAACTGGCATCATCATGTCGAACGAGAGAGAACAGGTCGCGCAGCGCCAGGCCAATCTGGCCGAGGTGGTTGCGCTCGGGCTCGCCGCCTATCCACACGCGTACGAGCGGACCGCGTCGATCTCGACGGTGGTCGATCGTCATGGCTCCGCGACTGGCGAGGCCCTCGAGGCCGAACAGCCTCAGGTGCGCGTGGCCGGCCGCATCCTCGGCATCCGCAGCTTCGGAAAGGCGAGTTTTCTGGTGCTGTCCGATGGCCTGCAGCGGCTGCAGGTCTACATCCGGGCCGACTCGATGGACGAGCGCAGCTTCCAGATATACAAGCTGCTGGACTTTGGCGACATCGTCGGGGTCGCCGGCCGCGTGTTTCGCACGCGCACCAACGAGCTCACCATCGGGGCCTCCGGGTTGGCGCTGCTCGCGAAATGCCTCACGCCGTTGCCGGAGAAGTGGCATGGCCTGAGCGATGTCGAAGTGCGCTACCGGCAGCGCTACCTCGACCTGATCGTGAACCCCGACTCGCGGCGCGTGTTCGAAATCCGCGCCCGTGTCGTCGCGGCGATTCGCAGCTTCCTCAACGCACGCGGGTTTCTCGAGGTAGAGACGCCGATGATGCAGCCGATTGCCGGCGGCGCGCTGGCGAGACCGTTCGTGACGCATCACAACGCGCTCGATCTGGATCTCTATCTCCGCATTGCGCCTGAGCTGTATCTCAAGCGGCTGACTGTCGGCGGGTTCGAGCGGGTGTACGAAATCAACCGCAACTTCCGGAACGAGGGCATCTCGACACAGCACAACCCGGAGTTCACGATGCTGGAGTTCTACGAGGCCTACGTGGACTACCAGCACCTGATGACGCTCACCGAGCAGATGCTGTCGGCGGTCATCGGCGACGTGCTCGGATCACTCGAGGCGCCGTTCGGGGCGCACACGATCTCCTTTGCGGCACCTTACCGTCGGCTGTCGTTGCGGCAGGCCGCCGCAGAGAAAGCCACCGAGCGCCTGGCCGCCGCCGGGACGGGCAAGGGTGCCGTGGCGGTCAGCGAAGCCGACTTACGCGATCGTGACCGCGCGGCAGGGATTGCACGCGCGCTCGGCCTCGACGCACATCCGTCGCACGGCGCTGGCCGCATTGCGACCACCATTTTCGAAGCGTTATGGGAGGAGCATCTCGTTCAGCCTACCTTCGTGTATGACTTTCCGACCGAAGTGTCGCCGCTCTCCAAGCAGAAGGCAGATGACCCTGACACCGTCGAACGCTTCGAGCTGTACGCAGGCGGCTTCGAGGTGGCCAACGGGTTCAGCGAGCTCAACGATCCGGTCGAGCAACGGCGCCGGTTCGAGGATCAGCTGAAAGACCGGGCGGCTGGCGACGCCGAGGCGCATCAGATGGACGAGGACTACATCCGGGCTCTGGAATACGGCTTGCCGCCGACGGCGGGGGAGGGCATCGGGATCGATCGGCTCGTGATGCTCCTGACCAACAGTCCCTCCATCCGTGACGTCATTCTGTTTCCGCTCATGCGACCGCGCGTCCAGAGCAGCGCGGCATCTTCCGCCGAGCCTGAGGCATAACGTTCAGTCTCCGATGTCCTTTTCCTGGTTCATCGCCCGCCGCTATCTGACCGCGCGCCGGCGGCAGGCGTTCATCTCGCTGATCTCCGCGGTGTCCATCCTGGGCGTCGCGGTCGGCGTGATGGCGCTCATCATCGCGCTGGCGCTCATGACGGGGGTGCAGTCCGAACTGCGCAACCGCATTGTCGGCGGCACGGCGCACGTCTATGTCTACAAGCTCGACGGCAGCTTTGCAGATGTGCCGGCCGAGCGCACACGCATGGCGCTGCCCGGTGTGGTGGGACTGTCGCCCACGATTCTCGGTCCGGCATTGCTGGAGTCCGCGAACCGCAATACGCAGTTCGCGACACTGCACGGGATCGATCCCGCACATGAGCCAGAGGTCACCGACATCTCGAAGGCAGTTGCGTCGGGATCGCTGCGCGCGCTGGAGGAGCGGCCTGCCGGCGCCAAGGATGGGGTCGTGCTGGGTGTCGACCTGGCCCACGACCTGGGTGTCGAACCAGGCGATCTGATCTGGGCGAACACGGCGGCACTGACGTCCACCCCAGGAGGTCTCGTGCCTCATCGCCGGCCGCTGCAGGTGGTGGGCACCGTGAGGTTCGGGTTTTACCAGATGGATACGACGGCCGCATTCGTGACGCTCGAGACTGCAGCCGCGCTGCTGGCGCAGGACGGCCCGGACATGATGCAGCTGCGACTCGCCGACATGGAGCGTGCGCCGGCCGTGCGGGACCAGCTGCAGGATTTGCTCGGTGCGGCGTATCAGGTCAAGGACTGGACCGACATGAACCAGGAGCTGTACTCGGCACTCTGGCTCGAGAAGGTGGCCATCTCTCTTACCATCGGGCTCATCGTCATGGTGGCCGCGCTCAACATCGTGGCGTCGCTGGTGCTGCTCGTAATGGAGAAGACGCGCGACATCGCGATTCTGCGCACCATGGGCGCCCCGGCGCGTTTGATCCGGCGAATTTTCATCTACCAGGGGCTGACGATCGGATTTCTCGGCACGGGCATCGGCACCACACTTGGTCTTGCCGTCTGCTATCTCGGCGAGCGCTACAAACTGATTCGGCTGTCGGCGACCGTCTATCAGATTGCCTACCTGCCCTTTCGTGTCGAGCCGGTCGACGTCGCCGTGGTGGTGGCGTCGGCACTCGTGGTGTGCCTCGTCGCGACGCTGTACCCTTCGCGGCAGGCTGGCCGGATCGATCCCGCCGAAGCGCTGCGTAATCAGTAGTCATGGCGTTCATCGAGGTTCACGACGTCTCGAAGTCCTACCTGGCCGCCGGAGGCCGGCTCGACGTGCTGCGCCATCTCGATCTCTCGGTGGCGGCGGGCGAGATGCTGGCGGTGGTTGGCGCATCGGGTGTCGGGAAAAGTACGTTGCTGCATGTGCTCGGCGGGCTCGACTCGATCGACAGCGGCAGCATCCGCCTCGGAGAGGCCGCCATCGATCGGATGGATGATGAGGCGCGGGTCGTGTTTCGCAATCAGCAGGTGGGGTTCGTGTTTCAGTTCCACCATCTGCTGCCCGAGTTCACCGCGCTCGAGAACGTCGAGATGCCGCTGTTCATCGGAGGCGTGGCGGCCGCCGAGCGTCGCCTGCGAGCGAGGGCGCTGCTCGCTCGCGTCGGGCTCGCGCATCGCGAGACGCACCGCCCCGGTGCGCTGTCGGGTGGTGAGCAGCAGCGGGTGGCTGTGGCACGCGCGCTCGTCTGCAGGCCGGCGCTGCTGCTGGCCGACGAGCCGACCGGCAATCTCGACGAGGCGACCGCGGCCGACCTCCATCAGCTGTTGCGTGACATGCATCAGGAGCACGGCCTGACCTCGGTCGTCGTGACACACAACCCCGTGCTCGCGACGGCGTGCGATCGCGTGCTCAGGCTCGAAGGCGGGCGGCTGGTTGACGTGGCCGCAACTGGCGATCGGCCGGGGGAGACCGGCTTCGACCATCGCACGCAGTCAGAATTGTGATCGGCGGACGCGCCCGCGAAAGAGTTCCCGCGCGAAAGGCGCGCCCGTCTCCGTCCGCGCTTCTGGCGCATGCCGTATAATGCTGAGCAGGAACACGAATGAAAGGCCAGCATTCAGGCGGACAGTTGAATGTTTGAACGCTATACGGAACGAGCGCGGCGCGTTCTTTTTTTCGCCCGCTACGAAGCCACCCAGCTCGGGAGCACGTCGATCGAGACCGAGCATCTCTTGTTGGGCCTGATTCGCGAGGGAAAAGGGCTCACGAGTCGCATCTTTGCGCGTTCGCACCTGTCACTCGAGAGCATCCGCAAGGAGATCGAGGGACGCACGGTGTTTCGCGAGAAAGTCTCGACCTCGGTCGAGATTCCTTTCAGCGCCGAGACCAAACGCGTGCTGCAGTACGCCGCCGAAGAGGCGGATCGGCTGCTGCACACCTACATCGGCACAGAGCACCTGCTGCTGGGGATTCTCCGTGAGGAGCGTTCGGTGGCCGCGTCGATTCTCTACGAGAAGGGCATGCGGCTGGCAAGCGTGCGCGAGGACATCGTTCAGCTGCTGAACGAGAAGACGGCCCCCGCGCGTCCGAAGGAGACACCGCTGCTGGCCGAGTTCAGCCGCGACCTCACAGAGGCGGCGGTCAAGAACCAGCTCGACCCGCTCGTGGGACGCGCGCAGGAGCTCGAGCGCGTGCAGCAGGTGCTCTGCCGCCGCACCAAGAACAACGCGGTGCTGATCGGCGAGCCAGGCGTCGGCAAGACGGCCATCGTCGAGGGGCTCGCGCAAAAAATTGTCTGCGGCGACGTCCCGCACTTTCTGGCCGACAAGCGCGTGCTCGCGCTCGATATCTCGCTGATCGTCGCCGGCACGAAGTACCGCGGCCAGTTCGAAGAGCGCCTCAAGGCCATCATGAAGGAGCTCACGGACAATCCGAACATCATCGTGTTCATCGACGAGCTGCACACGCTGGTGGGCGCCGGGTCCGCGGAAGGCTCGCTCGACGCGGCCAACATTCTCAAACCCGCGCTCTCGCGAGGCGAAATTCGCTGCATTGGCGCGACAACGCCCGCCGAGTACCGCAAGTACATCGAGAAGGACCGGTCGCTCGAGCGCCGGTTTCAGGCGGTCAAGGTCGAGCCCCCGAGCGAGAAGGACACCGTCCAGGTGCTCATGGGCATCAAGGATCGCTACGAGACCTTCCACCACGTCGAATACTCGGCTGAGGCGATCGAGGCGGCGGTGTATCAGTCGAGCCGGTACATCACGGACCGGTTCCTGCCCGATAAGGCCATCGACCTGATCGACGAGGCTGGCGCGCGCGCCAAGCTGCGCGAGGCGGAGCTCACCGCGGAGATGGGGGAGATCAGCCGCGTGGTGCGGACGGCGGTCGACGCAATCGATTCGCCGGCGAGCGACAAGGCGTGGCTCTACCGCGAGCAAGACGCGCAGCCCCGCGACACCAATCTGCAGGTGGTCAAGGACCGGATCGACGTCCGGTCGAGCGCCTCGCGCATTCCCATCGGTAAGCAGGAGATCGACGAAGTCGTCTCGAAGTGGACCGGCGTCCCGCTGATGTCGGTGACCGAGGACGAGGGCGGCAAGCTCCTGCGGATGGAAGACGAGCTGCACCGCCGGGTCATCAGCCAGGAACCGGCGATCTCGGCGCTGTCACGCGCCATTCGCCGCTCGCGCGCGGGCCTCAAGAATCCCATGCGCCCGGTCGGAAGTTTCCTGTTCCTCGGGCCCACCGGCGTTGGCAAGACCGAGCTCGCGCGGGCGCTCGCCGGTTTCCTCTTTGGAAGCGACCATGCGCTGATTCGGTTCGATATGTCCGAGTACATGGAGAAGCACTCGGTCTCCAAGCTGATCGGGTCGCCTCCTGGCTACGTCGGCCACGAGGAGGGCGGGCAGCTCACCGAGAAGATTAAGCGGAACCCGTACTCTGTCGTGTTGCTCGACGAAATCGAGAAGGCGCATCCGGACCTGTTCAGCATTCTGTTGCAGGTCTTCGAGGATGGACATCTGACCGACGGCCTGGGGAACCGGGTCAACTTCAAGAACACCATCCTGATCATGACCTCCAACATCGGCGCCCGCTTCATTCAGAAGAAGGCGTCCATGGGCTTCCAGTCTTCCGACTCGCGCGAGATTCAGAAGTCGGTCACCGAAATGGTGCTCGGCGAGGTCAAGCGGACGTTCAACCCAGAATTCATCAACCGGGTCGACGAGATCATCGTCTTCGAGCCGCTGTCCGACGAGGACCTGCGCCGCATCGCCGGGCTGCTCGTGGACAATCTCAACGTCCACCTGGCCGACCGGCAGCTCCGGATCGAAGTGCTGCCGGAAGCGATCGACTGGATCATCGAGGCGACTTGCCGCGACCGCTCATACGGTGCCAGGCCCCTGCGCCGGGCGATTCAACGTTACATCGAGGATCCGCTCTCCGAAGAGCTCATCCGGGGCGAACTGCGCGGAGGCACGGTCGAAATCTACCTCGACCATGGCACTCTGGCGTGGCGCGCGTCAGGCCAGGGTGAGGCCGGCCGCCGGCTGGCCGTCACCGTCTAACACGACGGGCCCCACGCCCGTCGTGTCTGAACTCCGTCAACCGATTTCATGTGTAAAGGCATTGCCTTGAAGACTCTGATTCGTCTGGCCGGGGCGGTTCTCATGGTGCTGACGGCCGCGGCCACCACCAGCGCCCAGATCCAGCCCTGCAGCGCGAACGAGACCTCGCCCAATCTGCCGCCCGCCAACTCGCCGCCCCTCGTCCGCTGTTTGCAGCCGGTCTTCCACCCGGCCAACGACCGCGTCACCGAGACGTTGCCGATGATCGACGCGCTGACCTACCTCTCGTACGTGAAGGTGCAGCCGTCCCTGCGGAGTACCTCACGGTGGGTGCCTTACGACGAGGCCACGGTCAAGGCCGACTTCTGGAACCTGTATCGCACCGGGTTTCTCGAAGACCTGTGGATCGAGACGCTCGACGAGCCGTACGAAAACGGCGTGATGGGCAAACACATCGTCTTTCATATGGAGGAGCGCGCCAAGGTGAAGATGGTCGACTACCTCTCGGCCGTGCCAGACGAGAAGCTCAAGGTCGACATCTCGAAAATCGAAAGCACCCTGCGCGATAAGGACATCTCGGTCCGGCTCGACTCGTTTGTCGACGAGGCCACGCTGCGCAAGGTCATCGGCGTGATCCGCGATCTCTATGCCGAGCAGGGTTATAACGACGCGACGGTGACGACCACGCGCGCCGAGATGAAAGACGGACCCAAGCTCCTGCACCTGACGTTCAAGATCGACCCCGGACCCAAGGTTGAACTGGCCGAGATTCTCTTCGACGGTAATCAGGCCTTCACCGACCACAAGCTCCGCAAGCAGATGAAGGCGAACAAGACCAAGACGGGTCTGCTCGGCTTTCTCAGCGACGCGACCTACCATGAGGCGAAGTTCGCGGAAGATGCAGAACGAATAGGCGAGTTCTACAAGATAAACGGCTATGCCACCGCGCAGGTGGGGCTGCCGCAGACGGAAGTGATTCGCACCTCGACCGACGGCAAGCACCGGTGGATCCGCGTGCGTGTGCCCGTTGACGAGGGCGCCAGATACAAGATCGGCACCTTCCAGCTCACCGGCGAGTCTACGCTGCGGCTCGAAGCTATCCGCAGTCTCTTCAAGTTGGAAGAGGGCGACTACTACAGCAGCGAGAAGATGCGGAAGGGGCTCGAGAAGACCAAGGAGGCCTACGGCAGCTACGGCTTCTGGCAGTTCTCGCCCGACCCTGAGCTGAGCCCGCGCGGGCTCGACCCTCAAACCGGACTGCCCGTCGGCCCGGCGGCCGCAGAGCCCCTGATGGACATTACGATCCATGTCAACGAAGGACCGCGGTTCTACGTCAACCGCATCACCTTCGTCGGCAATACCAACACCCACGACGCCGTCATCCGTCGCGAACTGCGCGTTGCCGAGGGCGGCGTGTTCAACGCCGAGGCCCTCAAGGAGAGTGTGCGCCGCCTGAATCAGCTGGGCTACTTCAAGCCTATCGAGGGCAAGGAAGGCGAGACCGACGTGCTGCAGACCCCCGGCACCGACGACCGGGTCGACATCAAGTTGAAGCTGACCGAACAGAACCGCAATCAGCTCGCCTTCGGTGCGGGTGTCTCGCAGTTCGACGGCTTCTTCGGTCAGCTCTCGTTCCAGACCGCCAACTTCCTCGGCCGCGGCGAAACCGTCGGGGTGTCGTTACAGAAGGGCTCGCAGGCGCGTCAGTATCAGGTGTCCATCTCGGAGCCCTACCTGCTCGATCGACCGATCACCGTCGGCGCTGACGTGTTCAGCCGTCAGTACATCTTCCCGTTCCAGTACACGCAGGAGTCGAGCGGCAGCAACGTCGTGTTTGGATTCCCTGTCGCGAACTTCACGCGCGGCTTTCTGAATTACAGCTACGAGCGGATTCGAGTCAAAGACCTGAGCCCGGCTTACAGCCAGCAGTTGCTGAGCCAGAACCTGTATCTGCGCGATTCGCTGCTCATCGACCAGGGCGGCCAACGCATCGTGAGCAAGATCTCGCCGAGCGTGGTCTACAACACGGTGAACCAGCCAATCTTCCCCAGTGCGGGCAGCCGGTACACGGCGTCGATGGATGTGGCGGGTCTTGGCGGCAACACCTCGTACTTGCAGTCGCGCCTCGACGGCATCTGGTATGTGCCGCTCTCGCGACGGACGGCGCTCGGCCTGCACGCCGAGTCGCAGTACATCCGGCCGTACGGGTCGACGACCACGTTGCCGATTTTCGAGAAGCTGTTCTCCGGGGGCGAGTACTCGGTTCGCGGCTACGACCTGCGAAGCGTGTCGCCGCGTGATGCCGCGTCAGGGCTGCTGACCGGCGGCAACAAGATGGTCACCGTAAACGCCGAGTACTACGTGACGCTCTTCGGGCAGGTCCGCGTGCTCGGCTTCTACGACGCCAGTCAGGTGCGTGACATCGGACAGCGGTTCGGGTGGAAGGAACCAATCACCCAGCTCACCGCGCCGGCCTTGCCATTCCTCTCCGACCCGTTCGGCGTCCCGAACCTGCTGACCACGCCAGGGGCCATCCGCACCGAGGTAATCGGCCACACCAGCGCCTTCAAGACGTCGACCGGAATCGAAGCCCGCTTCATGATGCCCGTGCTGAACGTGCCGTTCCGCCTGATTGGCGCCTACAACCCGCAGCGTCAGGGTGTGCTCGACAACCAGCTCCAGCCGTCCAAGCGGTTCACGTTCCGCTTTGCGGTCGGCACCACCTTCTAACTCGCGGGACGCGGGGCGCAGGTATGCCGCCGCTCGCCTGGGGCGAGCGACGTGTCTCTCCGCGCGCGCTGCCGCGCTGCGCGGTTCAGAAGTGCGAAATTAGAATGGCAAAGGTGACAGGTGCGGAGATCTTGCCGACATCGTAGACCCGGGCGCAGAGCGTGCCCGACGCGTTGACCTGGCCGGTGATAACGCTGTTGAGCCCGGCGATGTCGTTGGCGAGCACGATCTGGCACGTGGCGCCGGTGAACGTGCCCACCGCGAGGCCCACGACAGACGTCGCATCGGGCCCGACGGCGGTCATCGTTCCCGTCAGCAGGCCCGCCTGGGAGGAGACGAACGGAAACGTGAGGGCGCCGTTGAGGGTGAGGGTACCCGTAAACGTCTCGTTGACCGGCGTCGGCGTCGGCTGAGTGGGCGTGGTGGGCGTGTCGGTCTTACTGCACCCGGCGATGGCGAGCGTCGCCAGACTGAACAATAGGACTCGGGAAACCAAACGTCGGCGCATGCCTGCTCCTTGAAATCGCCCGGCCATGCCCACTGGTGTGGACCAGGCCTCTGCGACCCGCTAAGTGTACTCGCGCCCGGGGTGAAACGGATCGCTCACTGCATTGGACGCCGACCGCCCCCGAGTGGTCGACAGGCGCGGCCCGACAGTCACGCAGGGTCCCGGCCAGCGATGGCGCCCTTTCGTCTACATCAAGGCGCGTCCGACGGGGGAGTGACGGGATTGCCCCGTTGTTTGGTAGCATGCAGTGTTCAGCCGAAGGGGCTGGCGCCGGTCGCCGACCTACGTTATCGTTCCTGTCAAGGTGCAGCTAAAGATGACCCGCATGATGATCGTGTCCGTACTGACTGTTCTCATCGGGGCGAGCTCCGCCGCGGCGCAGACGCCGCCCGCCACTCGTCCTCCGGCAACACAGACGCCCCCACGGCCCGCGCCGCAGGCTCCCGCGCCTGCGCCGACGGCGCCCACGACTCGCACGCCAGCCACGACCACACCGACGCCTCCTGCCGCTCCGGTCCCGTTTCCGGCCGACGCGAAGATTGGCTTCGTCAACATGCAGCTCATCGTCGCGCAGTCCCAGCTCGGGAAATCGGGACAGGACAGGATGAAGGAGCTGAACGACAAGAAGTCCACCGAGCTCACGGGGCTCAACAAACAGATTCAGACGCTGCAGCAGGAAGTGCAGACCGGCGCGAATGTGCTCTCCGCCGCCGTGCTTGGCCAGAAGAACACGGAACTCGACAAGCTGACCCGTGAGGTGCAGTTCCGGCAGGAACAGGCACAGGTTGACATTCAGAACCTCAACGACCAACTGCTCGACGAATTCAGCCAGAAGGTGTTGCCGATCGTCGAACAGATTCGGGCCGAGAAGAACCTGTGGGTCGTCTTTGCCCTGGGAGACGGAACTGGCGTCGCGGCGGTGCACGCAGGGCTCGATCTCTCGTCCGAGGTCGTCAAGCGCCTCGATGCGACAAAGTAGCGCCGGCCGGTTGGCTGCGCTCACGGCTCCGGTCGTCGGTGTTTGGGCTTCGGCCCGGAACACGCGGCCGGGGTCTTTTTTTTGGGCATCATGACCACCATCCCTCCCGTACTCGAGCGCCTCGCCTACCGCTATCCGTCGGTGCTGGTCGACGCCATCACTCGTCATGAGCCGGGGCATCGCATCGTCGCCGTCAAGAACGTCACCGTCAACGAAGAGTTCTTCCAGGGGCACTTTCCCGGGCGACCGATGATGCCGGGGGTGCTCATGATCGAGTCGCTCACCCAGGTGGCCACGTTGCTGCTCGCCGGGTGCGACACCGAGGGCCGTCGGGCGCGACTGCGCGGCGTCGACAACGCGAAGTTCCGGCGGCAGGTCGTGCCTGGCGATCGCCTGGAGCTCGATGTGACGATGGGCAGGCGGCGTGGCGCCATCGTGCGGGCGGGGGCTGTGGCGTCGGTCGACGGCCACGTCGTGGCTGAAGCCGAGCTCGTGATCGTCTTCGAGCGTGTGTGCGATCGGAAGCGCGTGGCCGGAGAGACCGAGATCCACGAGACGGCGATTGTGGCGCCCGGGGCCGTCATCGGTCCGGGTAGCGTCATCGGGCCGCATGCCGTGATTGGGGCCAGCGTTGTGCTGGGCCGCAACTGCAGGGTCGGAGCGTCGGCGGTCATCGACGGGTGCACGACGATTGGCGATCACACCGAGATTTTCCCCTTCGCATCGATGGGGCTCGCGCCACAGGATTTGAAGTTCAAGGGCGAACCGACGCGGCTCGTGGTCGGAGAGCACAACGTCTTCCGGGAGTTCGTGACCGTGCATCGCGGAACGGCCGGCGGCGGGGGAGTCACGCTGATTGGCGACCACAATCTCTTCATGGCGTATGCGCACGTGGCGCACGACTGCCAGGTCGGCAACTCCACCATTTTCGGCAACGGCGCGACCATCGGCGGACACGTGCTCGTCGAGGACTTTGCGACGATCAGCGCCTACTCGGGCGTTCATCAGTTCTGTCGCGTCGGCCAGCATGCCTTCATCGGCGGCTACACCGTGGTCACGCGCGATGCCCTGCCGTTTGCGAAGACGGTCGGCAACCGGGCGCGCATCTACGGCGTGAACACCATCGGCCTGGCGCGACGCGGCTTCAGCGAAGCGCTCATCGGCAAGCTGCGACGTGCGTACCGCCACCTCGTACAGCACAACACCAGCCGGGCCCTCGAGCTCATCGAGCGCGATCCCAGCCTGGCGGCGCCCGAAGTGAGCTACCTGGTCAACTTCATCACCTCTGCGCAGCGCGGCGTCATCTTGCGGCGACCGTCGAAGCGCGTCGACGATCTGCTCGAAACGGAATAGGGCGGTGCCGATCGGCCTGATCGCCGGCAACGGCACGTTCCCGTTTCTCGTGCTGCGGGCGGCGCGACAGCTCGGACACGACGTCACAGTCGTGGCCATCAAAGGCGAGGCCTTCGCCGAACTCGATCAGACGGCGGCCGAACTTGGACACACGAGCGTGACCTGGGTACCGCTCGGCCAGTTAGGCACCTGCATTGCGACCCTCCGTCGTGCCGGTGTGTCGCAAGCGGTCATGGCCGGTCAGGTCAAGCACGTCAAGCTATTCACCGACGTGATGCCCGACCTGGCGATGCTGGGCCTGCTGGCGAAGCTGCGCAGCAAGAACACCGACGCGCTCATCTCCGCTATTGCCGACACCCTTCAACGACACGGCATCACACTGATGGACTCGACCACCATGCTGGCCGACCTGCTCGCGCGTCCTGGTGTCCTGACACGCACCAGCCCGTCTGAGGCGATGCAGGCGGACTTCGACTTCGGCTACCGCGTGGCAGATACGGTGGCCGGGCTCGACGTGGGGCAGACAATCGTCGTCAAGGACCGCGCGGTCGTGGCGGTCGAGGCGATGGAAGGCACCGATGCCGTCATCGCGCGGGCGGGGGCGCTCGCCGGCCGAGGCACGCGCGTCGTCAAGGTCGCGAAGCCGAAGCAGGACATGCGGTTCGACGTGCCTGTCGTTGGCGTGGCGACCATCCTGGCGATGCAGGCGGCCGGGGCGGACGGGCTGTCGATTGACGCCGGACGAACGCTCGTGCTGGATGGCGACCGGTTGTTTGCGGCTGCTGACGAGGCGGGGATTGCGGTTATCGGCAGGGGGCCCGCATGATCGGCGCTGCACAGACGCCGCTGCGCGTGGCCGTCGTGGGGGTGGGGCACCTCGGGCGACATCATGCGCGGCTACTCGCCGCGATGAGCGATGTGACGCTCGTGGCGACTGTCGATTCAATGGCCGATCGTGCTGCGACGGCCGCCGCGGCCACTGGCGCCGAAGCCCGCACGGACTATCGGGACCTGATCGGCCAGGTGGACGCTGTCACCATTGCGGTCCCCACTGCCGATCACCTGGAAATTGCCCGCGAGTTCCTGCGGCACGGCACGCACGTGCTGGTGGAGAAGCCGATGGCCGTTTCACTCGACGAAGCCGACGCCATGCTTCAAGCCGCGGCGACCACCGGCGCCACGCTCGCGGTGGGCCATACCGAGCGGTTCAACCCGGCGATGCAGGCCGCGCTGGCCGTCCTGCAGCGGCCGAAGTTCATCGAGATTCACCGGCTGAGCGGGTTTCCAGAGCGCAGCCTCGATATCGACGTCATCTTCGACGTGATGATTCACGACCTCGACATCATCCTAGCCATCGACGCCAGCGAGGTCGTGGCCGTCGAGGCCGTCGGCGTGCCGGTGCTGACCTCGCGCATCGACATCGCCAACGCGCGAATCCGCTTTGCATCCGGGTGCATCGCGAACCTGACTGCCAGCCGCATCAGTCGTGACAAGGTGCGCAAGGTACGATGTTTTCAACCGGACATGTATGTCTCGGTCGATTCAGGCGCGCAGGAAGTGGAAGTGTGGCGCCTGCGTCATCGCGAGGGCGACCGGCCGCTGATCGAGGGTGGACCAGTCGCGGTCACCCGTGACGAGCCATTGCGAGCCGAGCTGGCCGACTTCGTGAGCGCCGTCCGCGACCGTCGCCCTCCACGCGTGACCGGCCTCGACGGCCGTCGCGCGCTGGCGCTTGCCACCCGCGTGGCCGACGCCATCGCTTCTGCTTAAAAGAGAGAGTCCCGTCCATGTTTGCTGATGTCAACGCCTTCATCGCCGAGCTCGGTCGACGCCGGGAGCTGGCGCGTGTGGCGGAACCGGTCGATCCGTATCTCGAAATGGCCGCGATCATCGACAAGGCCTGCAAGTCACCAGCTGGCGGCCCGGCGTTGCTGTTCGAACAGCCTACAGGCGGGTCGATGCCCGTGGCCGCCAACCTGTACGGATCAACGAGCCGCATGTGTCTGGCCCTGGGAGTCGAGAAGCTCGATGACCTCGCCCGAGACGTCGAAGAGTTGACGACGCCGCCGATGCCCAAGGGCTTCATGGACGCGCTGAAGCTCATGCCGCTCGTGAACCGGCTGACCGATCTGATGCCGAAGACGGTCAAGGACGCTCCCTGTCAGGAGATCGTCCGCCTGGATGGGGGACTCGACGAGCTTCCCGTGCTCACGACCTGGCCCGAAGACGGAGGGCCGTTCATCACGCTGCCGCTCGTGATCACCAAGGATCTCGAGACCGGGATGCGTAACATCGGCACCTACCGCATGCAGGTCTTCGATCGCCGGACGACCGGCATGCACTGGCAGAGGCACAAGGGAGGCGCGCAGCACCATCGCATCGCTGAGCGGCTGGGCAAGCGGCTCGAGGTTGCCGTTGCGCTCGGCGCCGATCCCGTCCTCCAGTATTCCGCCACGGCTCCCATGCCGGAAGGACTCGACGAGCTAATGCTCGCCGGTGTGCTCGGGAAGCGTCGGGTCGAGCTGGTCAAGTGTCGAACTGTCGACCTCGAGGTGCCGGCAAACGCTCAGATCGTGCTCGAAGGGTACGTCGAGCCTGGCGAGCGGCGCCGCGAGGGACCCTTCGGCGATCACACGGGCCTCTACTCACTGGCCGACGACTTCCCGGTGTTTCACCTCACGTGTCTGACAATGCGGAAGAAGCCGGTCTACGTCACGACCGTGGTGGGCATCCCGCCGATGGAAGACGTGTATCTGGGCAAGGCGAGCGAGCGCATCTTCCTCCCGTTGATCCGAAAGACACTGCCCGAGATCGTGGACATGGCGTTTCCGCCCGCCGGGATCTTCCACAACATCGTCATCATCTCGATCGACAAGCGGTACCCCGGCCACGCGCGCAAGATCATGAGTGCGTGCTGGGGGCTCGGTCAGCTCATGTTCTCGAAGTGTGTCATCGTCGTGGACAAGGACGTGAATGCGCAGGACTCGCAGGAAGTCGCGTGGGTCGTCGGAATCCACGTCGATCCGTCCCGCGACATCGAGATCACCAAGGGGCCGGTCGATGACCTCGATGACGCGTCATTGCTGCCGGCCTACGGCGGCAAGATGGGCATCGACGCGACCCGCAAGTGGCCGTCAGAGGGCGTGACGCGCGAGTTCCCGAAGAAGCTCACCACGACCGACAGCGCGAGGACCCGTGCGGAGCAGGTCTGGAGTCGCATTGTCGCGTCGCAGGGCACGAAGACCTGAGAAGAAGGACGGCACGCATGGAACTATCGGCGCACACGTTAAGCGATCTCGAAGCGCGGCTGGAGGCAGGCGAGCCGTTCACCCGGCCCGATGCGGAGCGCGTGATGGCCACGACCGATCTCGTCAGCATCGGGATGGTGGCAGAGGCGGCGCGTCGCCGCCAATCAGGTGATCGCGTGACGTTCGGCCGTGTCGTCGTCATCGCCGCCGATGGACCCACCGAAATCGGGCAGGCCGGCGAAGCGCGCATCGTTGGCGTGCCGGCATCGGTGGCGGAGGCCGTGGGCTGGATTCGGCACGCCGTTCAGTTGGCTCCTGGAGTGCCCGTCACCGGCTTCTCTCTGGCCGATTTGCTCGACCTGATTGGACATGACCAGCGCGAACTGGTGCGTGGTGCCGTCGCCCTGCGCGAAGCCGGACTCGAGTCTGTCGCCGAGGTGCCGATCGATCGCATGGGATCCATTGGCCAGCTGATTGCCGCGGTGTCCGGTCTGGTCGAGGGAGGGCTCGGGGCCTGGCGGCTCACGGTCGAGCGTGCGCCGGTTGAGGAGCGCCTCGGTCTGGTAGAGCGCGCGGCGGCGCTTCAGAAAGCGACAGGGGCCGTGCGTGCCTTCGC
This sequence comes from Vicinamibacterales bacterium, assembly GCA_039925145.1. Classification (GTDB taxonomy): domain Bacteria; phylum Acidobacteriota; class Vicinamibacteria; order Vicinamibacterales; family SCN-69-37; genus JBDSZL01. The sequence goes on from JBDSZL010000038.1 coordinate 47,667, forward strand.
GCCGCTGCCGCGGCTCGATCCGGCCAGTGTCCCGTCGACGGGGTACGACGATGTGCGGACCATTGCGATTGCACGGTTGCTCTGTGCCGACATTCCGTTCGTGCAGGTCGACTGGCCGCTCTACGGACCGAAGCTTGCGCAGGTCGCGATTGCGTTCGGCGCCAATGACGTCGACGGCATCCTGCCGATCGACCCGGTGAACCAGGGAGCTCGCCGTGCCGCCGCCGAAGACATCGCCAGGCAGATTCGATCGGCCGCCGCGACGCCCGCTGAGCGAAACGGCAGGTACGAGCTGCGGCCGTGACTTCGCCGCTCCGGCTCGGCGCCGTCAGTTATCTGAACGTCCGGCCGCTGGTCTACGGTCTGGACGCTCATCCCGATGTCTCGGTGCGATTCGACGTCCCGTCGGAGTGCGCACGGCTGCTGGCGCGCGGCGAGATCGACCTCGGCATGGTGCCGTCGATCACGTATCTCGAACGGCCCGGTGATCGGATCGTGCCGGGCATCTGCATCGGGTCAAACGGCCCCGTGGCGTCGGTCGCGCTCTTCACGCGAACACCCATCGCGCGGGTGCAGACGATTGCGCTCGACACCTCCTCGCGCACGTCAGCCACCCTGGTGCAGATTCTCTGCCGCCGGGTCTTCGACATCGCCCCGGTGTTCGTTCCCCGGGAACCCGACCTGCCGTCGATGCTTGCGGTGGCAGACGCCGCGCTGGTCATTGGCGACGCGGCGCTGTTCGCTGATGCGAAGGCGCTGGGGGTGGACAAGCTCGATCTGGGCGCGCTCTGGCACGAACTCACCGGCCTGCCCTTCGTGTGGGCATTCTGGTCGGGACCTCCCGATGCCGTCGACCGCGTGGGTACGAGCCTGCTGCAGAACGCCGCCGAGTCCGGGATTGCGCATTTCGACGAGATTGCGGCGAATTACTGCGCCGGACATCCCGGGCAGATCGACGTGGCGCGCCGGTATTTGCATGAAAACCTGACGTTCGACCTTTCGGCGCGAGCGGTGCACGGGTTAGAGCGGTATTACCGCGAGGCCGCCGAGTTGGGGCTCGTGCCAGCGGTAGCCGAACCGGCCTTCTTCGGGGCTGGCCCGGCGTAGAATTAGTGTCATGAGCGTCGCGACCATCGCCGCCAAGGTGGCCTCTGGCGGAACCGTCAACCACGAGGAAGCTCTCGAGCTCTACACGACCGCTCCGACCTCGCTGCTGGGCCGTCTGGCGGACGGCATCCGCCGCCGGCGCCATCCTGACGCTGTTGTCACTTACATCATCGACCGCAACGTCAACTACACGAACGTCTGCGTCGCGCGCTGTCGGTTCTGCGCGTTCTATCGACCCGTGGGGTCATCCGAGGGCTACACGCTCGGGTTCGATGAAATCTTTACGAAGATCGAGGAGACGATTGCGCTCGGTGGAGGGCAGTTGCTGCTCCAGGGCGGCCACAACCCGGATGTGCCGCTCGGATGGTACGAAGACCTGTTCCGGCAGGTGAAGACGCGCTTTCCAGATTTCCGGCTGCACGCGCTGTCCCCGCCGGAGATTATTCACATCTCGCGGCTCTCTCAGTTGCCGGTACCGGCGGTGATCGAGCGGCTCATTGCGGCCGGGCTCGACAGCATTCCCGGTGGCGGAGCCGAGATTCTGGTGGATCGCGTCCGCCGGATCCTGAACTGCTACAACAAAGCGACCGCGGACGAATGGCTCGACGTGATGCGGCACGCGCACCATGCCGGACTTCGCACGACCGCGACGATGATGTACGGCACCGTCGAGACGCCGGCCGAGCGCATCGAGCATTTGATCCGGCTGCGCGATCTGCAGGGCGAGACTGGTGGTTTCACGGCGTTCATCACCTGGAGCTTTCAACCGCAGCACACCGAGATTGGCGGCACGGAGGAGACCGGCGTCGAGTATCTGCGCACGCTTGCCCTTGCCCGCATCGTGCTCGACAACGTCGACAACCTGCAGGCCTCGTGGGTGACCCAGGGGGGCAAGGTCGGTCAACTCAGTCTGGCGTACGGCGCCAACGACATGGGCAGCGTCATGATCGAAGAGAACGTCGTGCGGGCTGCGGGCGCCGAGTACTGCATGGACGAGTTCGAGGTGGTGCGCAATATCGAGAACGCCGGCTTCACGGCGGCGCGTCGGAACATGCACTACGAAGTGCTGGGCGAACCGATCTTCCGCGACCGAGCCGTGCCGCGGATGCTCGAGCTGGCAGTCGCGCGGCGCGATGGGCGTGCCGGCGAGTCCGACGATCTGCGCGGCTACGAGGCCCGAAGTGCCGCCGCGCGACAGGCGCGCGCCACACCGCGCAGTCCGTCGGCCTAGTGTGGCGGGTGTGCCTGCCTCCACATTTCTCTTAGCTCGCTGGCTCCTACCAATGACCGGACCGCCGATCCAGGGCGGCTGGGTGGAGGTCGCGGGCGGCCACGTGGTCGCCGTCGGCGCAGGCCCGGCACCGGGTGCCGCGCTCGATCTGGGCGATGTCGCGCTGCTGCCCGGCCTCGTCAACGCACACACGCACCTCGAGTTGAGCTGGATGGCCGGCAGGGTTCCTCCTGCTGCCTCCTTCGTCGCCTGGATCCGGACGCTGATGCTCGACCGGCGGGCGCACGCGTCCCACGACGAGGAAGCGCATAGCGAAGCCATTCGTCGCGCCGCATTTGCGTTGCGCGATAGCGGCACGGTTCTCGTCGGCGATGTCTCGAACACCATGACGACGGCGCAGGTCCTTCGCGAGGCTGAGATCGCGGGCGTCATCTTTCACGAGATGGTGGGGTTCAATCCGGTCGATCCAGGCGCGATTGTCCGCGACGCCTGGGAACGCATCGATCGGGTCATCGACCCTGGTCCGACCCTGCGCGCCGGCGACGCCTGGCCGGGGGATGCCGCTGGTCCCGGGGATGTAACGGCCTGTGTGGTGGCGCACGCGCCGTATTCGGTGCTGCCCACGCTATTCCCTGAGATCGTCCGCCGCCATCGCGGCGGTCCCCTCTCGGTTCACGTGGGCGAGTCAGCGGAGGAAGTCGAGTTCCTGCGGACCGGCGAGGGTCCATTTCGCGCGCTGCTCGAGGAACTGGGCGTCTCGACCGAGCGGTGGACTCCGCCGGCGTGCGATCCGGTCACCTACCTGTCTCGGGTCGGGTACCTCCAGCCTGGCATGCTCGCGGTCCACGCCGTGCAGCTCAGCGACGATCAGTTGCAGCAGCTGAGACGTGCCCAGGCGGTGATCGTGACGTGCCCGCGCAGCAACAGCTGGGTGGGCGTGGGGGCACCAAGACTGTCTCACTTCTATGCCTCAGGCGTACCGGTGGCGATCGGCACCGACAGTCTCGCGTCGACACCGACGCTGAGTCTGTTCGATGAGCTCGCCGAGCTGCGGCGGATAGCGCCTGATGTCGCGGCCGCATCGCTGCTCGAAAGCGCGACGCGGATTGGCGCCGAAGCGCTCGGTTTCGGTCGAACGTTCGGGACCATCGCGCCTGGACGTCGCGCCGCGTTCGCCCGGGTGCAGGTCCCTCCGGGCACGACCGATGTGGAAGAATACCTGGTCAGTGGCGTGCCGCCCTCGGCGGTGCAGCCCCTGTGGCTCTGATGCGCGCCCGCCTCGAAACCTACGCCTCCTTCGTCCGGTTCAGTCATTCGGTCTTTGCGCTGCCGTTTGCACTGGCTGGAGCCTTGCTGGCCTCGCGTCTCGTGCCGTTTTCCTGGGTCCGGATCGCCTGGATTATCGCCTGCATGGTCGCGGCCCGCAGCGCCGCCATGGGCTTCAACCGTCTGGTAGACGCGCACCACGATGCGCGGAATCCCCGGACCGCCATGCGTGAGATCCCGCGCGGCGCGCTCTCGCGTCGCGAGGCGACCTGGTTTGTCGTCCTCTGGTCGATCGTGTTCGTGATGTGTGCCGGCGCCATCAGCCGCCTCTGCCTCGCCTTGGCACCCGTGGCGCTCGCCATCGTGTTCTGGTACTCGCTCGCCAAACGCTACACGTCGTACACGCAGCTCTTTCTTGGCCTCGCGATGGCTGTCGCGCCGGTAGGCGGCTGGATCGCCACTGGTGCGCCGTTGCGGCTCGAACCGTGGGTCCTCGGCGTCGCCATTGGTGCCTGGGTCGGCGGCTTCGACATCTTGTACGCCTGCCAGGACCTGGAATTCGATCGACGCGAAGGGCTGCGGTCGATCCCCGTGCGGTTCGGGATTGCGCGGTCGCTCGCCCTGTCTCGCGCGGTCCATGTTCTCGCGGTGGTCGCGCTCTGGTGGGTCGGACGGCTTGCCGGACTGGGGTGGGTGTACACCGCCGGTGTCGCCGTGGTCGGCCTTCTGCTCATCTACGAGCAGTCGCTCGTTCGCGTCGACGATCTCTCGCAGGTCAAGCGCGCCTTCGATCTCAATGGATGGGTTGGGGTCCTCTACCTGGCCGCCACCATCGTCGACGTGTTCCTTCTGTGATGACGATGCCAGCTTCCGCAGGACGTCGTCGGCGAGTCGCCATCGGGGTGACGGGCGCGAGCGGCGCCATTTACGCCGTCCGCACGATTGCGGCGCTGCTCGAAGCCGGGTGCCATCTCGAGATCGTGTTCAGCGACTATGGGCGGCGGCTGCTGGCGGACGAACTGGGAGCCGATGCGAAGATCGAGCGCCTGCAGGAATTGCTCGTCGCACGGTATGGCGAGGTCGTGACGGGCGGCACCTTCGAGCTGCACAGCAATCGCGATCTGGGCGCGTCGCTGGCGAGCGGCAGTCATCAGTGCGAGGCGATGGCCATCGTGCCCTGCTCGATGAAGACGCTGGCCGGGGTCGCGCATGGGCTGTCGCACAATCTCATCGAGCGGGCGGCAGACGTGATGCTGAAGGAGAAGCGGCGGCTCGTCATTGTGCCGCGTGAGACTCCCATGAGCCTGCCCGATCTGCGCAACATGGTGGCCTGCGCCGAAGCGGGGGCGATGATCCTGCCAGCGATGCCGGCTTTCTATCAGCACCCACAGACCATCGAAGACCTGGCGGCCTTCGTCGCCGGCAAGATCCTCAACGGATTGGGGTTTGAGCAGCAGCTGTTCCCGCCATGGAAGGGACAGTGAGCGCTCGGACCTCGACCTCCAAGGAGCCTGAGCGTATTGCGGGCATGTTCGACGCGATCGCCAGGCGATACGACACGTTGAATCATCTGCTGAGCGCCGGCCTCGACCGCCGATGGCGCCGGCGTGCAGTCCAGGCACTGGCCCTGACGGGGCGCGAGTGCGTGCTCGATATGTGCACCGGCACGGCAGACCTGGCCATAGAGGCCGTGACGTCTACGTCCGGGCGTGCGGCACGGGTCGTCGGGGTGGATTTCTCGAGTGAGATGCTTCGATACGCCGCCGCAAAGGTGCGCGCTGCGTCCCTGGGTACGCGGGTGCAGCTGCTGCGCGGTGACGCCACGGCCGTGCCGCTGCCGGACGGCACATGCGATGCGGCCATGGTGGCCTTTGGTATCCGCAATGTGCTTGACCCGGTGCGGGGGTGCCAGGAATTCTGCCGTGTCCTGAAGCCAGGAGGACGGCTTGCCGTGCTCGAGTTCGGGTCGCCGCGAATTCCAGGATTGCGAGCGGCCTATCTCTGGTACTTCCGCCGTGTCCTGCCGCTGGTCGGGCGCCTCATCTCGAAGCACCGCGATGCCTACACCTACCTGCCGGCCTCCGTCATCGAGTTCCCCTCCGGCGCCGCGTTCGAAGCCATGCTTCGGCAGGCGGGCTTTGGGCAGGTGCGGTTCGAGACGCTCTCGCTGGGGATCGTGTATTTGTACCTGGCCACCAAGCCCCTCGACGCACAGGGAGGAGCAGTGGCTGCGTCAACGCAGCGCGTCTCGGTGCCCGATTCGAGACGGGGCAGCGCGACGGCTTCTCCGCCATGACGCCATCCAGCCGTGGTTCTGCGACGTCTGAATGACTGCCGTCCTTCCGCAGCCTCGGTGGTCCGGGTGCAGCCCGGGCCGTATACTGCCAAGACGTTCCGATGTATCTGGATTTCGACGACCATCGTCCCGAGACGCCCCGTGTGGCCTCGGTGATCTCGGTACGCGAGGGCGTGCTGCTGTCGCTGGTGGTCCACATGGCGTTCGTCATCGCCGTACTGGTGGCGCCGGAGAAGTTCTTTCGAGCGGACCCGGCTGAGCCCGTTCTCACGCCGCAGAGTCGCGAGCCGCTGCGATTTGTCGAGGTGCTGCCGATGAAGGAGCGGCTGGCCAAGCCGCTGCGTCTGGCCGACTCCTCGGACCTCGATCGGCGTGCCGCGACGCGTGAGCGGGCGCCAACCCCCGAAAACCCGAAGCCGGTGTCGCGCGGCAACACACCGGAACCGGTCGTGGGTGGCCCCACCGCGCGTGCGGGGCAGCCCGAACCGCCTGGACCCCCGGCGCCACCATCCCCCGCGCCAGCTCCAGAGGTCCCCTCGAAAGGGATGGCCGTGGAAGCGCCCGCCGCACCTGCGAAACCCGCCGGTGGCACGCTGGCGCAGTCGCTCCGCAATCTGCAGCAATACCTGAAACACGAGAACTTCGACAACCCGCAAGGCGGCGACGCCGAGCAGTCCACCGACATCCAGTTCGATTCCATGGGCGTCGACTTCGGGCCGTGGTTGCGCCGCTTCAAGAACCAGGTCGAGCGCAACTGGAGTCCGCCAGACGTCTTCTCATACAAGGGCCGCACGATCATCCAGTTCTATGTGCTGCGTAACGGTTTCATCACGGGCCTGAAGGTCGTACAGCCTTCGGCATTTCCCGCGCTGACCAATTCCGCCCTCAACGCCCTGAAGCTGTCGAATCCCACGGCGGCGTTACCGCCGGATTATCCTGCTGACCGCGCGTTCTTCACCGTCACGTTTCATTACAACGAGTACGACGGAAACACACCGTGAGCCTGCTCATTGCCATCGTGGGGCCTACGGCCGTGGGCAAGAGTGCGCTCGCCATTGCGCTGGCCGAACAGTTCAACGGCGAGGTGATCTCGTGCGACTCCACGGCCGTGTACCGGGGCATCAACATCGGCACCGACAAAGTGCCCGTCGCCGAACAGCGGGGTGTTCCACATCACCTCACGGATGTCGTGGGCCCAACCGAGGTGTACTCGGCCGCGCGGTTTGCGGCTGACGCGGCCCGTGTGGCCCGCGAGATCGGCGTCCGCGGCCGGCTGCCCATCGTGGCAGGCGGCACCGGGCTCTACTATCGCTCTCTGGTCCGCGGCCTGTTTCCGGGACCGGCGCGCGACGAGCCGCTCCGGGCGCGCCTGGACCGGGTTGCGAACACGCGAGGGGTCGAGTTCCTGCACCGGTGGCTGGCCCGCGTCGATCCCGCGTCTGGGGCGCGGATTCAGCCGCGTGATCGTAAGCGGCTGATTCGGGCGCTCGAGGTGTACCTGCTGACCGGCCAGCCGCTCACCGCGCATTTCTCGGCCACCGTCTCTCCCGTCGCCGACTTCCGCGTGCTCACACTCGGTCTGCGGCTGCCAAGCGAGGCACTGCAGGCGCGCGTCGAACGAAGGGTCGCCGCGCAGTTCGCATCGGGCGTCGTGGCCGAAGTGCGGGCCTTGCTCACCGCCGGATTGCCGGCGCACGCCCACACGCTGAGCGGGCTCGTGTACCGGCAGGTCCGCGAGCTGCTCGATGGTGCCAGGACCGAAGCGGCGACGCGCGATCTCATCGTTCGAGAGAACCTGCAGTACGCCCGTCGACAGCTGGTGTGGTTTCGGGCCGAGCCCGATGTGCACTGGATCGACGCGGCGGGAGAGTCGCCGACCGCGCGACACGAGGCCGCGGCGCTCGTGCAGGCGTCACTCGACGCCCGTCGCGAGTCGGTCCATGTCAGCCCAGTGGGCGCACCATCCGTCGTCACCGGTTCGTGATCTGCGGTCACACGGTATGGCCGTCTCGCGCCTGATCTGGATTGTCGTGGACTCGCTGGGCGTCGGGGAACTGCCCGATGCGGCGGCCTACGGCGATGCCGGAAGCCACACCGTGGCGCACATCGGGGAAGCAGTTCCGCTACAGGTGCCGACGCTGCGGGCGCTTGGGCTCGATCGCCTGGTTCCGTCCCTCTCGGTGGCAGACCGGCACGACCAGAGGCGTCAGGCATCGCCGAGCCAACTGGCTCCGCTCGGAGCCTATGGGCGGATGGCTGAAGCGTCGGCGGGGAAAGACTCGGTGACCGGACATTGGGAGATGACCGGGATCATCCTCGACCGGCCCTTTCCGACGTTTTCTCATGGATTTCCTCGCGACCTCATGCAGGAGTTCGAGCGCCGGATCGCGCGCCGGACGCTCGGCAATGTCGTCGCGTCCGGCACGGTCATTCTCGACCGGCTCGGCGCCGCGCACCTGCAGACAGGCTCGCCCATCGTCTACACGTCTGCCGATAGCGTGTTTCAAATCGCGGCGCACGAAGACGTCGTTCCCGTCGACGCGCTGTACGGGATGTGCGAGGTGGCGTTCGACCTGGCCGCGCGCGGTCTGGGGGTCGCACGTGTCATCGCGCGCCCATTCGTGGGTATCCCCGGGGCATTCGTCCGCACCGCCAACCGGAAGGATTTCACGCTCGAACCCACAGGACTCACCGTGCTCGATTATCTGCAGCAGGCTGGCCACGCGGTGGTGGGCATCGGAAAAATCCATGATCTCTTCTCCGGGCGGGGTCTGACCCGGTCTGTCCACACGACATCGGATACTCACGGCATGGATGCGCTGGACGACGAGCTGAGGCGCACACCGTCCGGGGTGCTGTTCTGTAATCTCGTCGATTTCGACGCGCTCTACGGGCACCGCAACGACATCGCGGGATACGCTGCGAACCTCGAGCGATTCGATGTGCGCCTGGGGCAGTTGCTGGCCGTGCTGGGGCCGTCCGACCTTCTCGTCGTGACGGCCGACCATGGCAACGACCCCTCGACCGTTTCGACCGACCACTCGCGGGAATATGTGCCGGTGTTCGTGGCGGGGCGGGCGGTGTCGGCCGGTGTCGATCTCGGCACGCGCGACAGCTTCGCCGATCTGGGCCAAACCGTCGCTGAGCTGTTCGCCTTACCGCGCCTCGCGCACGGCCGCAGCTTTCTGCGTGAAATTCTGAAGCCCGGAGACCCGCTGCTACACTGAGCCGTTGCCCGCTATGTCCACTATCCGACAGCAACTCGAGTCGCGCGAAATTCAGTTTCTTGCGCCGCAGGCCGCCAAGAGCGCCGCCAGTCGTGGCCGCCTGCACGAGGAGCCGGAGGATCCGATTCGCCCCGTCTTTCAGCGCGATCGCGATCGCGTCATTCACTGCAAGGCGTTTCGCCGGCTGAAGCACAAGACACAGGTTTTCTTTTCGCCGACCGGCGATCACTATCGGACGCGGCTCACGCACACGCTCGAGGTCTCGCAAATCGCGCGGAGCATCGCCAAGGTGCTGCAACTGCACGAAGAGCTCACCGAGGCCATTGCGCTTGGACACGATCTGGGACATCCGCCGTTTGGACACGCCGGCGAGCGGGTCATCGATCGTCTGGTGCCCGGTGGGTTCAGCCACTACGAGCAGAGCCTGCGCATCGTGGATGTGCTCGAGAACGGGCGGCAGGGGCTCAATCTGACATGGGAAGTGCGCGACGGCATTGCACGCCATTCGAAGGGCAAGCACGGGCTTCCGGTGGGGGCCGCACAGCAGGACCGGGCGACGACAATCGAGGGGCAGATCGCCAGGGTCGCGGACATCATCGCGTATGTCAATCACGACATCGATGACGCGGTGCGAGCCGGCGTGCTCGAGGAGGCGGCCTTGCCGGCCAGTGCCACCACGGTGCTTGGCACCACCTCGTCGCAGCGGATCAACAGCATGGTCACCGATGTCGTACATCGAACGTTGCAGGGCGGCCTTGCCGAAGTGCGGATGAGCGACGAAATTCTCGCCGCCACGCTCGAGCTTCGGAGCTTCCTGTTCGACGCCGTCTACGAGAATCCCCGGGCCACGGCCGAGTTCGAGAAAGCGTCGGGCATCCTGGGAGGCATCTGGGAGCGGCTCCGGACGCGTCCAGAGCTGTATCTGGACGAGGCGACCATCGAAACCGAGGGGCTCGACGCGGCGGCGCGTGATTTTCTGGCCGGAATGACCGACCGGTACGCGGTCGCGCTCTTTCAGGAACTCTTCGTCCCGCGTTCCTGGAGCGTCTGACCAGCTCACGCCCCGGTGGCCGGGACGTCCTTGCGGCCCCATTTCGCCCTAAACCAATGGTAGAATCAATGTTTTGCCCGGGCCGGCCTGGGCTGCTCTATGAGTATGATTCTGGATCTCAGCCGCCTGCGGGGAGGCGTCGAAACGGTCGACCGCCGGTTCGAGGCGTCGGCCATCAACGTGGCGGCGGAAGACTTTCGAGTGGTGTCCCCGGTCGAGCTGAAGGCTGAAGCGACCAAGGATGGCCAGAAGATCCGGCTGGTCGGTCGCCTGACGGCTGCGCTCGAGATGGACTGCAGCCGGTGTCTCGAGCCGTTCGCCGTGCCGGTCGACAACGCGTTCGACCTGCTGTTTCTGCCAGCGACTGCCGTGGTGGCTCGCGATGGCGAGGCCCAACTGGCCGACGACGACGTGGGCGTCTCGTTCTTTCACGACGATCAGATTGACCTCGCCGATGTCGTTCGCGAGCAGTTCTACCTGGCCGTGCCCATGAAGCCGCTCTGCCGGGAGGACTGCCTGGGGCTCTGTCCAGTGTGTGGCAGTAATCGGAATCGCGAGCCCTGCTCCTGTCAGAGTGTGTGGGTCGACCCTAGGCTCGAGCCGCTCCGGAAGGTCCGGATCCCCGAGTCATAAGGGGCGCTAGCCTTCAATTTGTTCATTCACGCGAGTTCACGCGAAGACCGTAGCCAGCAGAGAACCTCAGATGCCGAATCCCAAACGACGCCACTCCAAGACCCGCACGGCCAAACGCCGGACGCACGACACTCTCAAGCCGATTGGCACGAGTGAGTGCCCCCAGTGTCACGAGCACAAACTGCCGCACATCGTGTGCAAGAACTGCGGGTTCTACCGTGGGCGCCAGGTGAGAGCGGTCCAGGAAGACTAACCGGTGAACATCGCCGTCGATGCCATGGGCGGTGATCGTGCGCCTGGCGCGGTCGTCGACGGCGCCCTGCGGGCTTCGCGGGCCCTCGGCATCGAGGTGACCCTCGTGGGTCCGGCCGGCCGGCTCCATCAGGAGCTGGAGCGCCATAGCGGGAGTACCGCGGGCCTCCGGGTGGTCGATGCGCCGGACGTCATCGGTTTCGACGAATCGCCGCTCTCTGCCCTGCGCCGCAAGCCCAGGTCATCCATTCGCATCGCCGCCGAGCTAGTTGGCGCGGGAAAGGCCGCAGCGCTGTTCAGCGCCGGCCACTCCGGAGCGGTAGTCCTGGCCTCCCACGGCGTCTTCGGGCTGCTCGCCGGTATCGACCGGCCTGCGCTGGCGGTCACCGTGCCGACCCACACCGGCGCCGCGATCCTGCTCGACGTCGGTGCCACGGTCGACTGCCGTGCCGAACATCTCGTGCAATTCGCGCATCTCGGCTCCGCGTATGCGGCCGTCTCGCTGGACGTCACGCGGCCTCGGGTGGCCTTGCTGTCAATCGGGGAAGAAGCGGGCAAGGGCAACGATCTCATCCGTGAGGCGCATCGACGCCTCCTCGAGACGCCGCTCCATTTCATCGGCAATGTGGAGGCGCGCGACCTGTTCACCGGGCGCGCGGACGTCATTGTCTGCGACGGCTTCACCGGGAACGTCGCGCTGAAGGTGGGCGAGGGCCTGGTCGAAGCGGTGGAGCAGATGCTGCGCGAAGAAATGGGAGCCGCGCTCGTCTCACAGATTGGCGGCCTGCTGACGCGACGTGCTGTGGCCCGGTTCCGGCAGCGGGTCGACTACGCCGAATATGGGGCGGCTCCGCTGCTCGGCGTCGCCGGGCTCGCGCTCGTGGGACATGGCCGTTCGTCGCCACGGGCCGTCGAATCTGGCATCGCCATGGCTGCGCGCCTGGCTGACGCGCGCCTCGTGGAGCGTCTCGGGCACACGCTCGCGGGCGCATGAGCTGCGCCCTCAGTTGCGCCTCCGAGCCACCGTGTGCTGAAGTAGGCAGGCTGTGATGTCCTCGATGACGGGTCGCGTGGCCCTCGTAACAGGCGCGTCCCGTGGGATTGGCCGCGCCGTGGCCCTCGGCCTTGCGGCCCGGGGGGCCAACGTTGTCGCGGCGGCACGCGGCGATAACGCCCGTGCGGTCGTCGAGGAAATCCGGGCGTCGGGCGGCGAGGCCACCGCTGTGGCAATGGACGTGACCGACGATGCCGCTATTGGCCGGGTGGTGGCCGAAGTGCTGGCACGCACGGGACGAATCGATGTCCTCGTCAACAATGCCGGCATCACGCGCGACCAACTGATGCTCCGGATGAAGCGCGAGGACTGGGACGCCGTGCTCGCGACAAACTTGACGGCCGCGTTCAGCTGCGTCCAGGCCGTGCTCAAGCCGATGGTGAAGCAGCGCTCGGGCCGCATCGTGAACATCACGTCGGTGGTGGGCCAGGCGGGAAACGCCGGTCAAGTGAATTACGCCGCGTCCAAGGCGGGCCTCATCGGCTTCACGAAAGCGCTCGCGCTCGAAGTCGCGTCACGCAGCATCACCGTGAATGCCGTGGCGCCTGGACTGGTCGACACGGACATGACGCGGGCCATCTCGAGCGAGGCCCATGAAAAGTGGGCCGAGACGATTCCGCTGAAGCGGCTGGGCACGCCCGACGACGTGGCAAACGCGGTGATGTTCCTGGCATCGGACGAAGCGTCGTATATTACGGGGCACGTACTCGCCGTCAACGGCGGCATGTATATGTAGGACGGCAGGCAGGAATGCCGTACGATCAACTCGCGCGTGGCTCGTGCTGCGCACTAGGAGGACTGAATGGCGGTTGCGGATCAGGTCAAGAAGATTATCGTCGAGCAGCTCGGCGTCGATGAGGAAGAAGTCACGCCGGACGCGTCGTTCGTAGACGACTTGGGTGCCGACTCTCTGGACACGGTCGAGCTCGTCATGGCCTTCGAGGAGGAGTTCGGCATCGAAATCCCCGACGAGGACGCCGAGAAGATTACGCGCGTGAAGGAAGCCATCGAGTACATCGAGGGCCACGCCAAGAAGAAGTAGTTCGGAGGCGCATTGTCGAGGCGAGTAGTCGTCACCGGTGTCGGCCTGATTTCGTCGGTCGGCATTGGGACGGAGGCGAATTGGGAGGCGCTCTGCGCCGGCCGGACGGGGATTGGACCCATCACGCACTTCGATGCGTCGCTGTTCTCAGCGCGCATTGCGGGCGAGGTCAAAGGGTTCGATCCGCTGCAGTTCATGGATCGGAAAGACGTCAAGAAGATGGACGTCTTCATCCAGTACGCCGTGGCGGCGTCCGAGTTCGCGGTCAAGGACGCCCGTCTGGAGATTACGCCTGACATTGCCGACGACACCGGCGTGTTCATCGGCTCTGGGATTGGCGGGTTCAGCACGATCGAGAGCGAGCACGAAGCCCTGCTCAACGGAGGGCCGCGCCGGATTTCACCGTTCTTCATTCCGGCCTCCATCATTAACCTCGCCGCCGGCCAGGTGTCGATTCGGCACGGCGCCAAGGGACCGAACCTGGCGACCTGTACGGCGTGCACCGCCTCGGCCCACGCCATCGGCGAGTCCTACGAGATCATCCGGCGGGGCGATGCGAACATCATGATCGCGGGAGGCTCGGAAGCCTCGATCACGCCGATGGGGGTCGGCGGCTTCGCCTCACTGCGCGCGCTGTCCACCCGCAATGACCAGCCCGAGCGCGCCAGCCGCCCCTTCGATAAGGACCGCGATGGCTTCGTGGTCGGCGAAGGCGCCGGCATTCTGATTCTCGAGGAGCTCGAGGGCGCTGTTCGGCGCGGCGCGAGCATCTATGCCGAGATTGCCGGCTACGGCCTGTCGGGCGACGCCTTTCACCTGACAGCGCAGCCCGAGGACGCCAACGGCGCCGTGCGGTCCATGCGGATGGCGTTGCGCAAGGCCGGTGTACACCCGAATCAGATCGACTACATCAACGCGCACGGCACCTCGACGCCCATCAACGATCCGACCGAGACCCTGGCAGTCAAGACGACCTTTGGCGAGCATGCGTACAAGCTCGTGCTCTCCTCGACCAAGTCGATGACCGGGCATCTGCTTGGCGCAGCTGGGGGCCTCGAGGCCGGAATCACGGCCCTCGCCGTGCGTGACCAGATCGCCCCGCCGACAGTCAACCTCGACAATCCCGATCCGGCTTGTGACCTCGACTACACGCCGCACGTGAAACGTCCGATGAAGATCGACTACGCCCTGTCGAACTCATTCGGGTTTGGCGGCACCAACGGCACGCTCCTGCTGAAGCGCTACCAGCAGTAGGGACGTCTGTGCGCGTCGCCGTCTGTCTGAAACAGGTCATCGCGCGGGAGTGGCACGCCCGCATCAACGCGGCTGGCACCTGGGTGCGCGATGAAGACGCCGCGTTCGAATTGAACGAGCCGGATGCCTACGCGCTCGAAGAAGCGCTTCGTCTCCGCGAGACGCATGGCGGAGAAGTCGTGGCGATCGCGGCGGGTCCCGCACGCGTGACGCAGGTGCTTCGCGAGGCCCTGGCGCGCGGCGCAGACCGGGCGATTCACGTGAAGGGAGATGGGCTCGCTGAGGCTGATGCCCGCACCACCGCCGCGGCCCTGGCCGCAGCGCTGAGGGACGAGCGCGTCGACCTGGTGCTCACCGGGCTGCAATCCGACGATCAAGGATTTGGACAAGTCGGTGTGGTGCTGGCTGAAGAGCTCGGACTGGCCCATGCCTCAATCGTGGTCGCCATTGAATCGCACGGTGATGGCCTTCGCGTGAAGAGAGAGCTCGAAGCTGGCTGGTTCCAATGGGTGGCATTGCCGCTCCCAGCCCTGTTGACCGTCCAGAGCGGCATCAACCACCTGCGGTACGCCACGCTCAAAGGCATCATGGCGGCTCGAAAGAAGGACATGAGCGTCGTGGCCGCTCCGCCGCCGTCCGCGGATGCACTTCGCGTGGTGGCCATGCGCATTCCGGCCCGGAGCAAGGCCACCCACCTCGTGTCTGGCGCCCCAGCAGAAGCGGCCGCCGAGTTGGTGCGGCTTCTCCGAGACACAGGGGTCATCACATGAGCGCCGTGATCGTGATCGCGGAGCAGCATGGCGGCGTTCTGCAGCGCGTGTCCTGGGAAGCCGTTGCCGCCGCCCAGCAGCTGCACGAGCCCATCACGATTGTGGTGCCGGGCGACAACAATCCGGCGGCAGCAGAGGAGCTGCGGTCGGCCGATGCGGCTGCCGTGGTGCGGCTCGAGCACGGCGCCCTGGGCGACTATACGGCCGACGGCTATGTGCAGGCACTGAGCGCGTTCGTCCGGGATGCCTCACCTTCTCATGTCTTCCTGCCGCACACGTACCGGACTCGCGACTTTGCACCGAAGTTGGCGGCGCGTCTGGATCGATCGCTCATCACCGATTGCGTAGGCATCGGTCGGCTCGATGCCGGACTGGTGTTCAGCCGGCCCATGTTCCAGGGCAAGGTGATCGCCGACGTGCTGGGCGCCGGGCCGGCGCCGCTGCTGGTAACCGTGCAGGCGGGCGCGTTCGCGGCGGAGACTGCCGCGCGCAGCCAGACCGCGCGCCCCGTCAGCTGCGTTGAGGCCCGGGTCGACGTGGGGCGGATCCGCCAGCGGCCCGAGGCCCCGTTCAGAGAAGCACGACAAACGGTCGATCTGTCACAGGCGCCGAGGATTGTCGCGGCGGGTCGTGGGCTGAAGAGTCACGAACATATCGCGCTGATCGAGCGTCTCGCGGCGGCGTTGGACGCCGAAGTGGCCGCGTCGCGCCCGGTGTGTGACGCAGGGTGGCTGCCTATCGATCGGCAGGTGGGGAGCTCCGGTCAGACGGTCGCGCCGAAGCTGTACGTAGCCGTCGGCATCTCTGGTGCGATTCAACATCTGGTCGGAATGAGGGGTGCGCGGACGATCGTCGCCATCAACAAGGACGCCGACGCACCGATCTTCGAGATTGCCGACTACGGGATCGTCGGCGATCTGTTCGAGATCGTGCCCGCGCTGATCGCTGCATTGAACGCGTAAACGCCGTTTCCGACTGGCCTGGGCAACCCGTCTGTTTCAGCTGGCGGCGACAACCTGGGGCATCGCATCGGCCGGCACGCTGCTGTTGGTGACGACACCGTCCTGCAGGCTGATGCACCGGGCCGAGTTGCCCGGCACCCGCTCGCCGGGCAGCAGGATGCCGACGAGGTTGAGCGGATCGGATGCCGAGATGGTCACGATTTCGCCTGTCGCAGGCCGGTGACGCAGCGCGCGCAGCGACTCCACCGCCACCGGCAGCGCGAACTGCTCGCCGATGAACCCCGAGACGAAGCGGCCCCCTCGCACTTCTCCCCGATCTTCCAGCCGGCGGAACGTGATGAGCAGATCGCGCCATGGCGGCAGGTTGGACTCGCGCCCGAGCAGTTCCCGGAACACGACGCCGTACCGCCGCAGCAGCATCCAACACGCGGCCTCGACGGCACGGGCGCGATCTGGCGCTCCATCATGCGGCAGCCGCGCCCAGCGGCCGGCACTGTCGCGTGGCCGCTGCGTGCGGCCATGGCCCTGACCCGCCCGACGACGGGGATCGATGAGCGCGCGCAGGTTGTCGAACCCATCCGCCGTGACGAGTCCGGCCGCGACCAGTTCCCAGAGCGCGGCCTCGATCTCCGACTTGAGGTGTCGGGCCCCACGGACGATGTCGGGAAAGAACGACGCGCCGCGCTGTTCGAGAAACGTCAGCACGTCGCGAGCGATGGGCCCAAGCGAGAGTGACTGGGAGTCGGCACGTGCATCGCCGCGCAGGCCAATCCAGTCTGCGTCGTCGCGCACGAAGAACGTGACCGGTGCGGCACTCGTCGGAATGACACGCCGCGGGCCCGGTGCGGCGCCCTCGCGCGTCGCTGGATGCGGCGAAAGGCGTCCCCAGCCGATGGCGCCCGAGAGGCAGAGCCGGTCGAGATCCGCCGGATCGTAGCCCGCGATGCGGCGCATGAGGACCTGGGGTTCCCATGCGCTCGCAGGCGCCTCGAAGCCCTGCAACTGGCGGAGGATCTCGAACGTGCCCGTGTCGCCTGGCAGTTGCGTGCCTGGCGTCACGTGCTGCCAGTCCAGTAGCCACCGCATGAACTGGGCAGCGGTGACTGGCGCAATCTCGCGCCGCAGGGCCCCGAGCGTGAGGCGATGAATGCGCGCGAGCAGGCGTCGCTCGCACCACTGCGTCGTGGATTCCTGAACGGAGACGAATCGGCCCCGTAGCGCCCAGCCGGAGGCCTCGAGCCTCAGCACGGCCTCGTCGACCTGTGATGCGGTCAGGCCGACCCACTGCGCGATGCCGGCGCTCGTTGCCGGGCCGAGATGGCTGAGCCAGCCTTGAACGAAGCTGATGGTGGCATCGAGAGTTGCACTGACAGCCGCGGTGCCCGGCCGCGGCGCCCGCTCGACAAGTGGAGGCAACTCGCTGTCGAACGTCGCTTCGGGGAACACGGCGAGAAATGCGTTCACGCGCTCGGTGGCGACCCAGTACACTCGTCCGCTGACGCGCGCGCGTCCGGCCCGCCGCTCCAAGGCCAGGGCCTCGAAGAAACCCGTCCAGCGGGGCAGCGACTCACGGAGTCGAGCGGCAAGCGTGCCGTGCATTGCGGGCGGGGTGTCGAGGCCCGATGGCACCTGTTCCGGCACCGCTCCCAGCGTGAGCAATGCGTCGTGCAGTTCGTCGGGATGGCGCACGTCGGGCCATGCCTGATCGCGCACTTCCTCGATCGCGGCTTGATCGAGACCTCCGACTTCCTCGAGCACTGACTGCGGCAGCACGCGGCGCATCTCAACCGCGCGCGCCCGCCGCTCCTCCAGTGGGGCATCATCGAGGTAGGCATAGGGATTGGCGTTCAGGATCTCGTGCGAAAAGACAGATGGCACGGGTGTGTCGACCGCCACCGTGCGGATCGCGCCTGTGCCGATCCCCTCGAGAATCGCGACGAGTCCCTCGAGGTCCATCGCCTCAGTCAGTACGTCCTTCATGACCTCGCGAACGAGCGGGTGGTCGGGAATCTGGATGTCGCCTTCGATGTTCTCCTGGCACGCGGCGACATCGGGAAAGACAGCAGCGAGCAAGTCGTCTGACTGCAGACGGAGCAGATGAATCGGCATCTTGCGCCCGCCGCGGAAGCGCAGCAAGGCCAGCGCCCGACCGGCATCCCAGCGCCACCGCGTGCCGAAGATCGGCGATGCGAGCGCGGCCTGCTCGAGCACCTCGCGAACAGTCGCCGGCCGCAGGAACGCGAAGACGTCCGCCAGGGGAAAGCTGTGTTGCTCGGCCAGCGAGATGTTGATCCCATCGTCAGTGGCGGCCGCCTGCAGTTCGAAGTTGAACGATCGGCAGAAACGCTTGCGGAGGGCGAGTCCCCAGGCTTTGTTGATGCGCGCCCCGAACGGTGCGTGAATGACGAGCTGCATCCCGCCACCTTCGTCGAAGAACCGTTCCGCGATCACCGTGGTTGTCGTCGGGACGGCGCCGAGGACGGTGCGGCCCATGACGATGTGTTCGACCAGTTGCTCGGCGCCCGATCGGTCGACGCCGCACTCACTCATGAGCCACGTCACCGCTGGTTCGGTCGTGGGCAGCTGCAACGCGGCGGCTCCAGGCACCGCGTGTGCGGCAAGCGTGCTGACAGTGTCGCGCACGCGCCCCACGTGCCCGGACAGCTCGTTCGTGCGCCCAGGCGCTTCCCCGCGCCAGAAGGGAATAGTCGGCGCGGCGCCGTGGGCATCTTCGACGATGACGCGTCCGGCGGCGCTGACGCGCCGGATTCGCCACGAGGTGTTGCCGAGAAGCATCACGTCGCCGGCCAGGCTCTCGACGGCGAAGTCCTCGTCGACGGTGCCGACAACGGTCCCCTCGGGTTCGGCGACAACCGTATACAGCCCTGTTTCCGGAATCGCGCCGCCACTGGTGATGGCGGCGAGCCTCGCGCCCCGTCGTCCGCGCAGGCGGCCGTTGACGCGATCGCGGTGCAGGTAGGCGCCGTACCGTCCGCGCTTGGACGAGATCCCTTCGGACAGCATCTCGACGACCTCCTCGAACGTCTCGCGAGGCAGTGAGCGATAGGGATACGCACGCCGCACCATCTCGAACAGCGCGTCCTCGTGCCAGTCTTCGGCCGCGCAGATGGCGACGATCTGCTGAGCCAGGATGTCGAGCGGAGCGTCGGGGACGATCAGCCGATCGAGGTCACCGTGACGAATCGCGGAGACCAGCGCCGCGCACTCCACCAGTTCGTCGCGCGTGGTCGCGAAGATGCGGCCCTTGGGAATGGCTCCCCGCCAGTGGCCGGCGCGGCCGATGCGTTGCAGTGCCGTCCCAATCGCTCGTGGCGATCCGATCTGGCAGACGAGGTCAACGGTGCCGATGTCGATGCCGAGCTCGAGGGATGCCGTCGCAACGAGCACTCGCAACTCGCCGTGCTTGAGCCGGCGCTCGGCCTCGAGGCGGGTCTTGCGCGAGAGGCTGCCATGATGGGCCGCCACCGCGTCGGTGCCGAGCCGCTCGGCCAGGTTATGCGCGACGCGTTCCGCGAGACGGCGCGTGTTGACGAACACGAGCGTGGACCGATGGGTTGCGGTGAACGCCGCGATGCGGTCGTAGATCTCGCTCCAGAGCTCTTTCGAGGCGACCGCCTCCAACTCGCTCCCGGGCACCTCGATGGCTACGTCGAGCTCACGCCGTTGCGGCACCTGGACAACGAGAGGCGTGCTGCGTGTGGTGCCGGCCAGGAACTGTGCGACCACCTCGATCGGTTTCTGCGTGGCGGACAAACCAATCCGCGTCAGCGATCGTCCGGCGAGCGTCTCCAGCCGCTCCAGAGACAGTGTCAGGTGCGATCCGCGCTTGTCGTCGGCCATTGCGTGAATCTCGTCGACGATGACGGTATGCACGTCGGCCAGAATGGCCCGGCTCTTCCCGGCTGTCAGCAGGATGTAGAGCGACTCGGGCGTGGTGACAAGAATGTGTGGCGGCCGCCGGAGCATGGCACGCCTCGCGGGTGCCAGCGTGTCGCCCGTGCGTACAGCTGTCCGGATCTCCGACAGTTCATAGCCGCGTTGGCGAGCCAGGGTCACGATCTCACCTAGCGGCCCTTCGAGGTTCTTCTGGATGTCGTTGCCGAGCGCCTTCAGCGGGGAGACATAGACCACCTCGGTGCGGTCGGTGAGCGTCCCGGCAATCGCGCTGCGTACGAGCCTGTCGATGCACGCCAGGAACGCTGTAAGGGTCTTGCCCGACCCGGTAGGCGCGGAGATCAGCGTGCTTCGCTCCGCGTGGATCGCGGGCCAACCCAGGATCTGGGGCTCGGTGGGGGTGCTGAACCGGCGGACGAACCACTCCTGCACCACAGGGTGGGCCCACGCCAGGGCCGGTGGTACCGCTCCGCCGTCGGTGTCCATCGAATCAGCTGACACATTTCAGTTCTAACACGAAGCCGGTGTGAAGGCTGCGCCCGCGGGCCTGTGCGCACTGCGGCAGGCAATGCGCGTCTGGCCTGTATCATCTGGGGGATGCCCGAACGCGAGACGCTCGACGTAGACGTCCTGGTGGTGGGAGGCGGCCCAGCCGGGCTCTCTGCGGCGCTTCGTCTGTCGCAGCGGTGTCTCCTGGCGGGTGGCTCGCCGCTGTCGATTGCAGTGGTCGAGAAATCACGCGATGCAGGCGCTCACATGCTGTCTGGGGCGGTGCTCGATCCATCCACGCTCGCGGAGCTCATCCCCGACTTCGTGGCCAAGGGAGCGCCGCTTGCCGCCCCGGTCGAGCACGACGATGTCTATGTACTGACGGCGAAACGCGCGTGGCGTCTCCCCATCGTTCCACCTCCGCTGAGGAACCATGGCCACTACATCGTCTCGCTCAACCACCTTGTGAAGTGGTTGGCGCAGCAGGTGGAAGACGCTGGTGTGAATCTCTTCACCGGTTTCGCCGCCAGTGAGGTGCTGTTCGACGGCCCGCGTGTGATCGGTGTGCGCACCGGTAACCGGGGGCTGGACAAGCAGGGGCAGCCGAAGCCGAATTTCGAGCCGGGAGTGGACATCCGGGCCCGCGTCACGATTTTTTGCGACGGAGTGCGTGGAAACCTCACCAAAGAGCTGGTCCGAACACTCGGGCTGGATCGCGACCGCGCACCACAACGCTACGCGTTGGGCATCAAGGAATTGTGGGAGCTTCCGCGCGATCGGCTGGCGACGGGGCGTGTGGTGCACACCTTGGGGTATCCCCTGCGCATGACGGAATTCGGGGGCGCGTTCCTCTATGGGCTGCCGGACGGGCTGGTATCAATCGGTCTCGTCGCGGGGCTCGACTATCAGGATCCGATGTTCGATCCTCACGCCGCCTTCCAGCGATTCAAACAGCACCCTTTCATCGCCGCGCTCCTGTCAGACGGACGCATGGTCCGCTATGGCGCGAAGGCTATACCCGAAGGCGGGTGGCACGCGATTCCGCGGCTGGTCATGGACGGCGGCTTGATTGCGGGCGATGCCGGCGGCATGGTCAACTCCCTTCGGCTCAAGGGCATTCACCTTGCGATGCGATCCGGGATGCTGGCGGGCGACGCCGCATTCGACGCCATTGCGGCAGACGACACGTCGGCGGCCGGTCTCTCCGGGTACGACCGCGCGATTCAGGCGAGCGTCATCCGGCGCGAGCTGTACCCGGTCCGCAATGTTCATCAGGCATTCGACCACGGCATCCTTGCCGGTGCCGCCGTCGCCGGATGGACCATGTTGACGGGAGGACGCTGGTTGGGCGATCCATCGCCCTCGCGGTCTGGCCACGAGCGCATGCAGACAATCGGATCGTACTATCCGGATGGAATCCCGTCGACCGGGCCGCGCCCCGTCAAGACCGATCGGCAGCTCACGTTCGATCGCCTCACCAGCGTGCACTATTCCGGAACCCGCCATCGCGAAGACGAGCCGTCGCATCTGATCGTGCACGACACGGACATCTGCCGAACCCGCTGCGTGGTCGAGTATGGGAACCCGTGCACCCGCTTCTGTCCGGCGAGCGTGTACGAGATGGTCGACGATGGTGCGGGCGGGAAGCGGCTGCAGATCAACGCGTCGAATTGTGTGCACTGCAAGGCGTGCGACATCATGGACCCGTATCAGATCGTCGACTGGACCCCTCCTGAAGGCGGCGAAGGTCCACAGTACGAGGGCATGTGACACTCTCCCGCGGAAAGCGCATCGAGGCTGCTGCGATTGGTGCCGTCGGCATGCCGGTCATCGAGGCGCTGGGCGGCACCTGTACCTGGATCGAACGCGGCACCGACCACCTCGAGCGCATCCGCGCCGAAGGTCGACAACCGATTTATGCGCTCTGGCACGGCCGGATCATGGCGGGCACCCTGTACCTGCGCGACCGGCAGATCGTGGTTATCACGAGCGAAAATTTCGACGGTGAATGGGTGGCGCGCATCATCCGGCGTTTCGGCTATCACACAGCACGGGGCTCCACGTCGCGAGGCGGCGCGCGAGCGCTCGTGCAGTTGCGGCGCGACATGCGCGCGGGCTATCCCGTGGCGTTTACCGTGGACGGTCCTCGCGGGCCGGCACGGGTGGCCCAACCCGGGGCCGCGTGGCTCGCCAGCGCCACGGGCAACCCCATCCTGCCGTTTCACATAGAAGCCTCCGCGTACTGGACGATGAACAGCTGGGACCGGCATCAGGTGCCGAAACCGGGAAGCGTTCTCGCCGCAGTGCTGGGCACACCCATCGAAGTGGCGCCTGGGGTCGACGACGAGGGGATTCGCACGACGTGCCTTGCGCTCGAGGCGGCGTTGAGCGACGCGGAACGCGTCGCCGTTGATCTGGTGAGTGAGTGTCGAATAGAGAGGAAGCGGTAGGCGACGGATGGTTCTTTTCTGGTCCGATCGTTTCGCGGAGCACACACCGCCCCCCGGCCACCCCGAGCGTCCGGAACGTGCCGAGGTGTTCCAGTCCCTCGCGCGCGCCTACAGGGATGCGGGCGGTGCCGTGGTCGAGCCCTCCCCGGCCATCCTCCCCGATCTCTCGCGCGTTCACACCGAGGGGCACGTGCTGCGGATGACGGCTACGGCTGGGCGCGCCACGATGATTGACGCGGACACGTTTACGAGCCCGGAGTCTCACGAGATTGCGCTGCTTGCCGCCGGGGCAGCTGTGGGAGCCGCTCGGCATACCTGGGATCAGCGCGAGAGCGCCATCGCGCTCGTGCGTCCACCGGGGCATCACGCCGAGCCCGACCGGGCCATGGGCTTCTGTATCTACAACAACGTGGCGATTGCCGCGGCCGCGCTGCGCGCCAGCGGTGCGGCGCGGGTGGCCATCGTCGACATCGATGTGCATCACGGCAACGGCACGCAGGCCGCGTTCTACGCCGATCCGACGGTCCTCTATGTGTCGACGCATCAGTGGCCTTACTACCCGGGCACCGGCGCGGCGGAGGAAACAGGGGCGGGGGAGGGGGTGGGCTGTACGCTCAACCTGCCGTTTGCGGCAGGGGCCACCGACGACATGCTCGTGGAGGCGTATCGCACGCGCATCGCCAGTGCATTGGACGCGTTTGGACCTGAGATGCTCCTTATTTCCGCAGGGTTCGACGGCCATCAGCTCGACCCGCTCGGGGGCTGGCGTCTGAGCACCGCCGGCTACACCGAAATCTTGCGCCTGCTGGTAGAAGCGGCGGACCGGTTGTGCGGGGGGCGCATCGCGGCAGTCACCGAGGGCGGCTACCACCTGGGCGCGCTCCGCGAATGTCTGGATGCCGCGACGGCCGTGCTAAGTTAAAGGCGGATTGCGACTTACGACTTACGGCTGAGCGTTGACAGCGACGGTTTCGCATAGTGACTGAGTATCACCCGCAGGACATCGAGCAGAAGTGGCAGCGTCGTTGGCAGGAGACGCGCGCATTCGAGGTCACGGAAGACCCGACGCGTCCGAAGTTCTACTGCCTGGAGATGTTTGCCTATCCCTCCGGTCACGCGCACGTGGGCCATGTGCGCAACTACATGATCGGCGACATCATCGCCCGAACACGAAGGATGCGCGGCTACAACGTGTTGCATCCCTTCGGGTGGGACGCCTTCGGTCTGCCGGCGGAGAATGCCGCGATCAAGAACAAGGTCCATCCCGAGCAATGGACGCTCGAGAACATCGCACACATGAAGGGGCAGCTGCAGCGGCTGGGCATCAGCTACGCGTGGGAACGCGAGATTGCCACCTGCCTGCCAAATTACTACCGCTGGAATCAGTGGCTCTTCACGCGCATGTTCCAGCGCAGGCTCGCCTACCGGCGTCGTTCCAACGTGAACTGGTGCGAAAGCTGCCAGACCGTGCTCGCCAACGAACAGGTGGTCGACGGCGGCTGCTGGCGATGCGGCACGCCGGTGACGATTCGCGATCTCGAGCAGTGGTTCTTCAGGATCACGGCGTATGCGGACGAGCTCCTCGACGCGCTCGGCTCGCTGACCGCATGGCCCGAGAAAGTGGTCATGATGCAGCGCAATTGGATCGGCAGGTCCGAGGGCGCGCGCGTCAGATTCCCTGTCGTGGCTGCGGCTGGGCCCGGCGAGTCCGCCGACACGGTGGAGGTGTTCACAACCCGCATCGATACGATTTTCGGCGCCAGCTTCGTCCTGTTGGCACCAGAGCATCCCATCGTTGATCGCTTCGCGGCAGCATCAGATGCTCCGGACGCGTTTCGCGCGCGCGTCGCCCGGTTCCGCGCCCAGGATCGTACCGCGCGGTTGACGGGTGAAATCGAAAAAGAGGGGTTCGACACCGGGCGTCAGGTCATCAACCCGTTCACCGGACAGCCTGTGCCGGTCTGGGTCGCGAACTTCGTGCTCGGTGATTACGGCACCGGCGCGGTGATGGCGGTACCCGCGCACGACCAGCGCGATTTCGAATTTGCCCGTAAGTATGGACTGCCCGTCACGGTCGTCATTCAGCCGCTCGACCGGATGCTCGCCGCCGAGGCGCTCGAGGTGGCGTTCGAGGACGAAGGCGTGCTCGTGAGCTCGGCGACGTTCAGCGGACTGCCGGCGCACGAAGCCCGTGCACGCATGACGGCCGACGCAGCAGCGAGGGGCATCGGTGAGGGCACGGTTCAGTACCGGCTGAAGGACTGGGGGGTTTCCAGACAGCGCTACTGGGGCACGCCCATTCCAATCATCCAGTGCGAGTCGTGCGGACTGGTGGCCGTGCCAGACGAAGACCTGCCCGTGGAACTGCCCAATATCACCGAGTTCAGCGGCCGGGGTGATTCGCCGCTCGCGTACGTCCCGGAGTTCGTCAACGTCCCCTGTCCGACGTGCGGCCGTCCCGCGCGCCGCGAGACGGACACGATGGACACGTTCGTGGATTCCTCGTGGTACTACTACCGGTTCTGCGACCCCACCAACGATCAGCTGCCGTTCGATCCCGCCAAAGTCAGCTACTGGGGCCCTGTCGACTTCTATAGCGGCGGCGTCGAGCACGCGATCCTGCATCTGATCTACTCGCGCTTTTTCAGCCGGGTCTTCCGTGACCTTGGGCTGGTCTCGATCGACGAGCCGTTCAGTCGGCTGCTCACGCAGGGCATGGTGCTCCGGCATGGCGCCGTCATGTCCAAGTCCAAGGGCAACGTCGTCGATCCCGACGAGATGATCGCGAAGTACGGCGCTGATGCGCTGCGGCTGTACGTCATGTTCGTCGCCCCTCCTGAGAAGGAAGTCGAGTGGAGCGACTCTGGTCTCGAGGGCGCCTTCCGCTTCCTCAGCCGTGTCTGGCGCATCGTCGATCACCTGATTCCCGCGATTGCCGACGCACCGCAGCCGACGGGCATGACGCTCGAGCCCGACGAACGCGCCCTCCGCCGCAAGACGCACGACACGATCGATCGCGTGACGCGGGATATCGATCCGCGCATGCATCTGAATACCGCGGTATCCACGCTGATGACGATGGTCAACGAGCTGTACGCGTTCTGCGAAGGGCAGGGTCTGCGTCCTGCTGGACGCGATGACGAGCCAGCCGCGGTGATCAACCGTCGCGAGACGGCCGCCGTGCTGCGCGAGGCTGTCGAAGCGCTTGTTCTGCTCCTCTCACCCTTCACACCCCACTTGAGCGAGGAGCTCTGGGAGCGCCTTGGCCATCACGATGGCCTGAGCGCCGCCGGCTGGCTGCAGGCGGATCCGATCGTTGCGCGTGCTGAAGAGATCGAAATTCCGGTGCAGGTCAATGGCAAGCTGCGCGGCCGGATCACCGTGCCTGTCGATGCCGCCGAAGCGGACATCCTGGCGGCGGCCCAGGCGGCAGTCGTCTCGCATGTGGCAGGGATGGACGTGGTGAAGACCGTCGTCGCAAACAGACGGCTCGTGAATATCGTCGTGAGACCGGCAAAGGGCACGCTGTGAGGCGTCTCTTGAAGCTCGTCGCCGTGCTCGTCGTCCTTGGCACCGGCGCCGGGTGCGGGTATGCCCTGGCCGGTCGTGGAAACGCGCTGCCAGCCACGATCAAGACCATTGGTGTGCCCCTGTTCGTGAACCGGTCGACCACGCCGGAGATCGATCGATCTCTCACTTCCGCCGTGCTCCAGGAGTTTCAGAGCCGCGGACGATATCAGGTGAAGTCGGAGGCTGCCGGCGTCGACGCGGTGCTCACGGGCACCATCGTCAACGTGCTGCTTCCACCGGTGGCGTTCAGTCGAGAGAACCAGGCCACCCGCATTCTCATCATCGTGACCGCCAGTCTCGAGTTCAAGGAGGTCTCCACCGGCCGGGTGATTTGGGCCAATCCCTCCTTCCAGGTGCGCGACGAATACGATGTGACGACGGGAACGAGCGCCACCGATCCCACGGCGTTGTTTCGGCAGGACCAGAACGCGCTCGACCGCCTGTCGCGCAGCTTCGCGCGCTCGGTGGTTGCCTCGATCTTCGAGGCTTTCTAGTGCCCGCGCTCGATCTGCCCGCCCTCAAGCGGCACATCGCCGATCGCCGACTCAGTGCGGTGTATCTGCTCGTCGGTGAGGATCTCAAGCTGGTCGATCGCATGGTCGATGGCCTCGAGAGCGTCATCGATCCGGCGGATCGGCCCTTTGCCATCGATCGGCTGTATGCCGGCGAGAACGGCGGTACACCGCTGGCCATCGCGTCGTCGGCCCGCATGCTGGCGATGCTCGGTGACCGCCGCCTCGTCATCGTGATGCGCGCCGAGCGCTTGCTGAAGCCGAAGCGTGCGGCGAAGGCCGAGCAGGAAGACGTGTCGGATGGGGAGTCAGAGCAGGCCGTCGATGCCGGCCCTCTCGAGGAGTACCTGCAGAATCCCGTTTCCTCGTCGACGCTCGTGTTCGTGGCGTCTGAGATCGACCGCACGCGCCGCCTGACCAAGCGCCTGCTCGAGAAGGCGCAGGTCGTCGAGTTCGGCGGCCTCGGCAACGCAGGTGGAGGGCGAGACGCGCGACACAGCCCCGCCGCCGACTGGCTGCGCGAAGAGTTGGCCAGGGAAGGGCGCACCATCGATCCCGATGCTGCGCGCCTGTTGGTCTCCCGCTGCGGCAACGACATTACCAAGCTGCGCGCCGACGTAGAGCGGCTGCTCCTCTACGCCGAGGGCCGCAAGCGGATTGGGACCGACGATGTGCTCGAGGTCGTCGTGGACGCAAACGCCGTCGAAGACGAGTGGGCGGTTATCAACGCCATCGGGGACGGCAACGCGGCGCTCGCGCTGGCCGAAGTCGGTCGCCGGATGGAGCGCGGCGACTCTCCACATGGTCTTGTGGGGCAGTTGCGCTGGTGGGTCTCTTCGCGCCTGGCGCAGGCGGACCCGTCGCGCGTCCGTCCGGCGCTGGAGGCGCTCCTGCGTACCGATCTCGCGCTCAAGAGCTCCGGCGGCGATGAGCGGGTGGTGATGGAACGGCTGGTGGTGGAGCTGACAGGAAAACCCGTCGCGGCTTCGCGCGGCTGGACCGGCAAGCGCTGATCGCGCACAACGGCCACGCGTCCCGTACACGCGACGAGCCGCGGCGGCGCGCCGATAAGGCCGATGCTACGCGCTGGCGGATTTCGCGGTGAGGCGTTTGGCGATGCGCGACTTGTAACGCCCGGCGGCGTTATCGTGAATGATGCCCTTGCCAGACATCTTGTCGATCAGCGAGAACGTCTGGCTCACGGCGGCCTTGGCGGCGTCGGTGTTGCCCGTTTCAATGGCGCTGCGGATGCCCTTGAGGGCGGTCCGGAGTTTCGATCGGAGAGCGCGGTTGCGCTCGGTCCGCTTGAGGGTCTGGCGGTGAGCCTTCACCGCGGAAGCATGTCGAGTGGCCACTAGCTGTCCTCTCCTGCGGGCTCGACCCGCTGGAATGTGCCCACGCTCGGGCAATAAACATCGAAGTATAGCACGCGCTACTCCGGACCGTCCCCCTCCTTGGCCCGGCGCAGCCGCCGGCGCTCGCGGCGGTCCGGAGCCACGGGCGCGACGTGCCGGCGCGGTCCGGCGAGCCGCATGAGGTCAAGGAGTGCCTGTTCTTCGGCCGACGGGGGCGGTGTGGTGTCCTGATAGAGGGTGCGCGCGTCTGCCTTGGCAATATGACGGTCCGCCGTTCCCCTGACGACGATCCGTTGCCTTCGTCCGAGTGGGCGCGTGATTTCGATGACGTCGCCCGGCTTGATCTCGCGATGCGGCTTGGCCGACTGGCCGTTGAGGTCGATCTTGCCGCCCTTGCAGGCTTTCTGGGCTTCCGACCGCGTCCGGAACAGGCACGCGACGTCGAGCCAGATATCGAGCCGCACCGGCGACTGGTCGTCCACCTGGATAATCTAGCAGGCCCGGCCGTGCGATGACGGCCCAGCGTCGAGGCGCCGCTACAACGCCGCGGTCACCAGGTCTCGCGCCTTCGCCAGCATCTCGTCGATGCGTGATGGGTCCTTGCCCCCTGCCTCGGCAAAGTCAGGCCGGCCGCCTCCTCCGCCCCCGACGATCGGCGCCAGTTCCTTGATGAGCTGACCGGCCTTGACGCGATCGGTGAGGTCCTTCGTGACGGCAACCAACAGTTGGACCTTGCCGTCATTCTCGGCGGCGAGTATCACGACGCCGCGCTTCAGACGATCGCGAAGCGAGTCGCACAGACTCCGCAGCGCGTCCTTCTCGAGCCCACTCACGCGGCGGGTGACGAGCCGCGCATCGCCAACGGCGATGGAATCGTCCTGCTCGGGCGCCGAGCCTCCGAGCGCCAGCTTCAGTTTCAACTGGGCGTTCTCGCGGGCGAGGCGCCGGGCGTCGGCCTGGAGGTGCGCTATCGCGTCGGGCGCGTCGGTCGCCGAGACGCCAAGCGTCTCGAGCGTGCGGTGCAGCGCTGTGCTCTGAGCCTGCACGTGAGCAATTGCGCCCGACCCGGTGATCGCCTCGATGCGGCGAACGCCCGCGGCGACGCCAGACTCGGCGGTCAAGAGGAACGTTCCGATGTCGCCCGTCGCGGTGACGTGCGTGCCGCCACACAGTTCGAGGCTATAGTCCGCGACGGACACCACGCGTACCGACTCGCCGTATTTCTCTCCGAAGAGCGCCATGGCGCCGGCCTTGATGGCGTCGTCGGTTCGACGGACCTCGGTGGTGACCGGCGTGTTGCGATAAACCTGCTGGTTCACGGCGGTCTCGACGTTTCGTCGCTCTTCGGGGGTCAGCGCCTGGAAATGCGCGAAGTCGAAACGGAGACGGTCCGAGGCGACGAGCGATCCGGCTTGCCGGACGTGCGGGCCGAGCGCCTGCCGCAGCGCGGCGTGCAGCAGGTGCGTGGCGGTGTGATTGCGTCGGGTGGCGTCGCGGGTCGTGGCGTCGACCTCCGCCGCGACCGTGGATCCGACCGCTAAGGTTCGACTGGTGCTCACCCGGTGCAGGCGGGCGCCGCCCTGGGTGAGTCGGCTCATACCGATGACCGCCGCGGAACGCTCTCCGCCGACGGTCAACCAGCCACTGTCGGACACCTGTCCGCCCGACTCGACGTAGAAGGGCGTGCGATCCAGGAGAACGTAGCCTTCGACGCCAGGGTCGAGGCTTTCCACCTGCTGCCGGTGCTCATCGAAGAGCGCGATGATTGCGGCAGAGTCAAGGCGGAGCGATGTGTAACCCTCGAAGCGATCAGGGGTGGCCTCGAGTCGCTGACGTTCGGCGTCACTCAGGAAGGTGAAGCCCGCCGCTTTCTTCGTGTCGAAGGCGCTGCTCGATCGCGCGCGTACGCGCTGTGCCTCCATCGCGCGCTCGTAGGCCGCCATGTCGATGCTGAGACCTCGCTGGCTGGCCAGATCCTCGGCGAAGTCGAGCGGCACACCGAGGGAATCGTACAGGCGGAAGACATCCTCACCTGGAACGACCGTCGCCTGCGCCGCCACGGTGTGATCGAGCAGCTCTTCGAGCCGCGGTAATCCGGAGATCAGCACGGTGTCGAAGCGGTCTTCCTCTGACCGGACGGTTCGGACGACCGCATCCCGGCCAGACACCAGCTCTGGATACGCCGTGCCCATCTGGTCGACGACCACATCGACGAGCTCGCAGAGAAACGGTTGCGTGAAACCGAGCTTCTTGCCGTGGCGCATGGCACGCCGCATGATCTTGCGCAGAACATAGCCCCGCCACTCGTTCGAGGGCAGCACTCCGTCTGCGATGAGAAACGTCATCGCGCGCAGATGGTCGGCGATGACCCGCATCGAGACGTCCGGATGGTCGCGCTCGTCGGTCACGGCGGTGTAGCGACGCCCGGCGCGCTGGCCAATTGCATCGAGAATGGGCGCGAACAAATCGGTGTCGTAGTTCGACAGCTTGCCCTGCAGCACCGCGGTGATCCGCTCAAACCCCATTCCGGTGTCGATCGATGGCGCTGGCAGTGCCGAGAGCGTGCCATCGGCCGCCCGGTCGAACTCCATGAATACGTTGTTCCAGATTTCCACGTAGCGCTGGCAGGAACACTCGACGCCCAGACAGACGGGTCGATCGCAGGGGACCTCGTTGCCGCGAAAGTAGTGGATTTCCGAACAGCGTCCGCACGGTCCGGTATCGCCCATCTGCCAGAAGTTCTCTGCCTGGCCGAGTTCCGTGATGCGTCCCGCTGGCACGAAGCGCGTCCAGATCTCGAACGCCTCGGCATCCCGGGCAATTCCACCCTCGCCCTTGAAGACCGTGGGGAACAGGCGGTCGGCCGGGAGTCTCCACTCTTCGGTGAGCAGCTTCCACGCAAAGGGAATGGCGTCGCCTTTGAAGTAGTCCCCGAACGAGAAGTTGCCCAGCATTTCGAAGAACGTGTGATGTCTGAGCGACGGTCCGACGTTATCGAGGTCGTTGTGCTTGCCGCTCACGCGCATGCACTTCTGCGAGGTCGTGGCGCGCGTATAGTCGCGCCGCTCCTTCCCGAGGAACAGATCTTTGAACTGGTTCATCCCCGCGTTGGTGAAGAGCAGCGTGGGATCGTCGCCCGGCACGAGCGATGACGAGGACACCATCCGGTGGCCGTTCTGGGCGAAGTAGTCGAGGAAGCTCTGGCGGATCTGGTTACCAGTCATTGGAACTGGTCATTCTATCGGGGATTGCGCCGGCCGCACAGACCCGCGTCGGCCTCAGCCTTGCTCGTCTTCGTCTGGCCGATAGCTGAGCGCCTTCGCAATCAGGTCGGCGGGGAAGCCCCGGCGGAGCAGCTGCTGGAACAGCCGGCGGCGCGTGGCTGTGTCCATGGGTGCGTGGCCACGCTTTCTGGCAACGAGGCGCGTGAGGGTCTCGAGCTGCTCGTCGGGCGAAATCTGCAGCGTCGCCTCACGCACGATCGCGGGACTGATCCCGCGTGCCTCGAGCTCGCGCCGAATGCGGAGGTGGCCGCGTCCTTTGATACGGCTGGCGGTCCGCACGTGCGCCTGGGCCACGCGCGTGTCATCGACGAAGCGGTCGGAGACGAGGCCGGAGATCACGCGCTCCACTTCCTCGGCCGCATAGCCTTTGTCGAGCAGTTTGGTGGTGAGTTCGGCGGTCGAGTAGTCGCGCCGTCCGAGCATTCGGAGTGCCAGCGTCCTCGGGTTGGTCGTGGGGCGAGGAGGCGCCTCGCCCGGCCGGCGACGATGGATCACGTTACGACCTGAAGCGGGGCCCGTCGCCGAGACCGCCGGAGACCAGGGACGCGGCCGTGCCGGTGGTAATGCCGCGGAGCCGCATGCGGAACTCCTCGACGTTGGTGACCCACCGTTCAGCTTCGGCCGTGGTGACGGTGCCATTCTGGCAAAGGTTCAAGATGGCCTGATCGAAGCTCTGCATGCCGTACTCGGATCCGCCCGCGACAATCGCGTCGGCGATGAGCGATGTCTTGTCGCGATCCTGGATGCAGTCGCGGATGTACGGCGTCGAGATGAGGACTTCTGCCGCCAGCGCGCGGCCCTGGCCGTCGGCGCGAGGCAGGAGACGCTGCGAGACGGCTGCGCGCAGCACGCGCGAGAGCTGCGTGCGGATCTGGTCGTGTTGGTGCGGCGGAAACACGGAGATGATGCGGTTGATGGTCTCGGGTGCGTCGAGCGTGTGCAACGTCGAGAACACAAGGTGGCCGGTCTCGGCCGCGACCAGGGCTGTCTCGATCGTCTCGATATCGCGCATTTCACCAATCAGGATGACATCGGGATCCTGCCGCAACGCCGCGCGCAGGCCCGACGCGTACGACGGCGTGTCAAAGCCAATCTCGCGCTGGGTGACGACCGCCCGGCGGTCGCGATGCACGAACTCGATGGGGTCTTCGATCGTCAGCACGTGAAGTGCACGCGATCGGTTGATGGCGTCGATGATGGCCGCGAGTGTCGTGCTCTTGCCGCTGCCCGTAACGCCGGTGACCAGCACCAGGCCGCGTGACTCCTCGGCCAGAGCGATGACCGACGCGGGAACACCCAGCACGTCCATGGCCGGAATCTGATCGGGAATCAGACGCATCGACACGGCCGTGGTGCCGCGCTGCCGAAACACGCTGGCGCGCACGCGACCGATGCCCGTGGCCTGCCACGCTACGTCCACTTCGAGCTTCGTCTGCAGCTTTTCCTGGTGCCCGGGAGGGAGGAGCCGCAGCGAGATCGCGTCGAGGTGGGCCGCCGTGAGGGGCGCCACCGACGTCCACCGCTGCAACTCGCCGTGAATGCGCACGAGCGGGGCGTGCCCCGCCCTGAGGTGGATATCCGACGCGCCCTTGGCGCTTGCGGTGGTGATCAGCTGGTCGAAAGTCATCGGTCTCGTCCGCGTCTAACGCGGGCTACACGCCCACTGCAAGGGCCTTGCCGTCTTTTTTCCAGGAAAATGGTCTGGAACACCGATGGGGCCGTTGTTAGCCGTGTCGCAAGCGTGACGCGGGACGACAAAACCGTTAGCGCTCTCAGCCGTGCTTGCCGGTGACGGATGCGATCTCGACAGGCAGCAGCCAGCTGTGGCGGTCGGGCACAACGCCGTTCACATAGTCGAAGAAGCCCTGCTGCAGAGCGGCCGTGACCGGCCCTCGGCGGCCTTCGCCGATCTGAATCCTGTCGACCGACCGGATGGGGGTCACTTCGGCCGCGGTCCCGACGAAGAAGAGCTCGTCCGCGATGTAGAGCATCTCGCGCGGCAGATCCTGCTCGCGAACGTGATACCCGAGATCATGCGCGATGGTGATGATGCTGTCCCGGGTAATACCCGGGAGAACCGAGGCGGACACGGGCGGCGTATACAACACCTCGTCGCGCACGACGAAGATGTTCTGGCCGCTGCCTTCGCTCACGTGGCCCTGTGGATCGAGAGCGATGCCCTCACTGTAGCCGTCGACCAGCGCTTCCATCTTGATGAGTGCCGAGTTGGCGTAGTTCGCGGCCGACTTGGCCATGGCGGGGAAGGTGTTCGGCGCGCTTCGGGCCCACGAGGACACGCAGACGTCGACTCCATGTTCGAGCGCTTCGGGGCCGAGGTACGCACCCCATTCCCAGACGAGAATGACCCCTTCGACCGGGCACGTTTGGGGGTTGACTCCAAGCTCGTGATAGCCCCGATAGAGCAGCGGCCGGATATAGCAGGCCTCGAGCGCGTTGGCTTGCACGGTGTCGACCACGCCCCGAATGAACGTCTCTTGATCGAGCGAATAGTCCATCCGGTAGATCTTCGCCGAGTCGTAGAGGCGTCGGATGTGGGCGTCGAGGCGGAAGAACGCCGACCCTTGCGGTGTCTTGTAGCAGCGCGCGCCTTCGAAAACCGCCGACCCGTAATGGACCACGTGGGAGGCGACGTGAATGTTGGCGTTCGCCCAATCGACGATCTTGCCATTCATCCACACCTTGCCGGTGCCGCTGAACGCCATGAAAACTCCTGAGGAAGATACCGCGCCCGGTACGGGGCAGGAACACCCGATCTTACTACGGCTATTGACCTTCGCCGCAGAACGGGCAGCGCGCAGTGCGCGACGGCAGCGGCTTGCGGCAGTGCCAGCAGAAGCGGTTGGCGACGACGTCAGGTGTGCGGGCGGGCGTCGACACCGCGCGCGCCTGAGGCGTTGGAGTGGCCGCGGAGGGACCCCCGCGCGGTCCGCTGGTCGAGCCTCCCGCTCCAGAGGCCGCGGCGACGCGACGGACCAGGGTCTGTCGCGCGCGCAGGATGTCCGTCAACATGTCTTCGGCCCGCTGATAGCGGGCCGAGACGTCAGGCTGAATCGCTCGCATCACGACGTCGTCGATGGCGGCCGGCACAGCGGCGTTCTTGAGCCGCGTGGATGACACGAAGTCTCCACGCCTGATGCGGTCCAGATCGGCGGGCGACGGGGTGTCGTACGGCAGAACGCCCGTGAGCATCTGATACATCGTGATGCCGAGCGAGTACAGATCCGAAGCGAAGACGGCGCGTCCCTCGAACTGCTCCGGCGCCATGTACGGCGGACTCCCGATGACGGTGGTGCCGTGAGCCGCGATTTCGAGGAACCGTGACGTGCCGAAGTCGCCAACCTTCAGCAACCCGCGTTCGGTCACGAACACATTGGCGGGCCGCAGATCCCGGTGAATCACGCCCTGCCGGTGAGCATGCTCCACGGCGTTGGCGATCTGACACGTGTAGTCGAGCGCCAGGTGCACGTCGAGCGCGCCTCGGTCGCTGATGATCGTCTCGAGTGTCTCGCCAGGAACGTACTCCATGACGATGAAGAAGATGCCGTCCTGCTTCTCCGCGGTGCTGATGGCCACGATGTTCGGGTGATTCAGCGATGCCAGCAGCCGTGGCTCGCGCAGCAGTTCGCCGAAGTCGAGATTCTGTTTGTGAGGAACTTTGATGGCGACGCGTTTGTCGATCCACGTGTCTTCCGCCAGATAGACCGTGCCGAAGCCTCCGCTGCCGAGCGGCTCGAGCATCCGGTACTTGCCAAGCGTCTGTCCGCGGAACACCATTGCCGGGGAGAGTATAACGTCCCGATGCACCGTTGCTACGCGCCGCATGCCGCGCGCCCGTCGATCGTGCTCTCCGACGACGAAGCCCATCACGTGACGCGCGTGCTCCGGCTCGGCGTCGGAGCGGAAGTGGCGGTCTTTGACGGCCGCGGCGGAGAATGGCTTGGACGCATCGCCGACAGCACCCGTTCGCTCACGCGCGTCGAGCTTGTCGAGGCCCGCGTTCCGGTCGTCGAGCCGGCCGTTTCGGTGACAGTCGCAATCAGTCTGCTCAAAGCCGACGGCATGAACAACGTCATCCGTGACGTCACGATGCTCGGCGCCGCCGCGATTGTGCCGCTTGTCTCCGCGCACGTGGCCGGACCCGACCCCGGTCGCCGCACGCAAACGGTCGAACGCTGGGCCCGCGTCGCGGTGGCCTCATCGAAACAGTGCGGGCGCGCCGTCGTCCCGGACATTCGCCCGCTGGCGACGCTGGAGGCGGTGCTTGCGGCCGAAACGGGCACGCGAGTCTGTTGTGTCGAACCCAGCTTGTCCACCGGTGCATC
This sequence comes from Vicinamibacterales bacterium, assembly GCA_039925145.1. Lineage (GTDB taxonomy): Bacteria > Acidobacteriota > Vicinamibacteria > Vicinamibacterales > SCN-69-37 > JBDSZL01. Next base: position 83,730 of record JBDSZL010000038.1, read on the forward strand.
GGTCGGCGTCGGCCCACGTCCGACCAGCGCGCTGGTCTGCGTGGGGCCCGAAGGCGGGTGGTCGGACGAGGAACTCGCGTGCGCCCACAGGTACGAGGCGCGGTTGTTGGCGCTCGGGCCCAGAACGCTGCGTGCGGAAGCAGCGCCGACGGTCGCCCTCAGCGTGCTGTGGACGTGCTGGGGCTGGAGCTGATCACGCGACGCAAGGCCACGGCAACCCACGAGTCTTCGGTCGCTTCGGACTCGATCACGCTGCCGGCCGATTGGAGTGACGCGAAGACCGAGGGCGCCTCGTCGGCTTGAAATCCGCTGGCAATGAGCACGCCGCCATCGGCCAGCGTGGCGATCAGCAGCGAGGCCAGCCTTATCAGTACGCCTCCTGTGAGATTGGCGAGCAGGAGATCGAACCGGCCAGCCAGCCCGGCCGCGGATCGCGCGATATCGGCGACTTCGAGCATGACGTCGCCCGTGGCGTGATTACGCGCGATGTTCTCGCGCGCCGACGTGACCGCGTCCGGATCGTAGTCGAGCGCCAGCACGGTGTGAGCGCCAAGGCGCCACGCGGCCATTGCCAGCACGCCCGATCCGGTGCCGACGTCGATCACGGACCGGCCCTGCAGGTTCTGCTGCTGCAGCAGCTGCAAGCAAAGACGGGTCGACTGGTGGTGGCCGGTCCCGAAACCCATCGACGGCTGAATGGCGATGACGATGGGCAGCAGGCTACCTGCTCGGTGGATCACGCTCTCGGCTGCCGATTCGATGGCGCGTTGCTGAGCGGCCGTGATCGTCCACGGGGGAGCGACAGTAATGCGGCCCACGGTAATCGGCTGCAAGGCCGCCTGACTGCGTTCGGCCCACGACTCGTCTGAAACAGCCACCGCCGCCGTCGTCGCTCCAGGGACACCGGCGTCGACGAGCGCCCTTGCACGCTCCCGGTCCGCATCGGACGAGAAGAAGAGGCGGAGCCCGTCCTCTCGTTCCTCGAGGGCGGTTGGAGACGACTCGTCGATGGTGGCGAGCAGCAGGTCTACCGTCTCAGGTTGCCCAGGACCCGACCAGTGGACGTCGAGTGCCGGATAGTACCGCGGGCTCGTCACCCGAACAGGTCCTTGACCTTCTCGAAGAAGGGCTTCTCGCGATCCGCGTCTGGCGCGAGCGGCTCGATCGTGTCGACGGTGATGGTTTTGCCGAGCTGCTCGACCAGCTTCTTCTGGTCCTTCGCGAGCTTCTTCGGCACGTCCACGACGAGACGCACGTGAAAGCTGCCGTGTCCACGTCCCGTGACCGAGGGCATGCCCTTGCCGCGATATGTCTTCACCGTGCCGCTGGGCGTGCCTTCCTCGACCTTGACGGACTGCGGTCCGCCCGGCGTGTCGACGCTGAAGTGGCCGCCGAGCGCCATCAGATGAAACGGGACTGGCACCTCGACGAACAGGTCGTCCTCTTCGCGGCGGAAGACCGCATGCTGACGAACGTGCACCACGACATAGAGGTCGCCCGTGGGACCGCCGAGAGCGCCATGTTCGCCTTCGCCGTGCAGCCGAAGGCGCTGCCCATCGGCAATGCCGGCCGGGATACGAACGGTAACGCGGCGCTCCTTCGTCGTGCGGCCGGTGCCGCGGCACGCCGGGCACGGATTGCGAACAATTTGACCCGCCCCACCGCACTGTCCGCAGGGCCGGGAGACGATGAGGAACCCCTGTTGAAAGCGCAGCTGTCCCGTGCCGCGACACTGGGGGCACGTCTCGACAGCGGAGCCTGGCGCGGCGCGCGTGCCCTTGCACGTCTCGCAGTTCTCCTCGCGCGGAATCTGAATCGTGGTCTCGGTGCCCGCGTACGAATCCTCGAACGAGATCTCGAGATCGAACCGCAGGTCCGAACCACGGCTGGGCCCCTGCCGGGTCTTGCCGCCAAAGCCGAAGAAATCGCCCAGGATGTCCGAGAAATCCGAGAAGATGTCGGGGTTGGCGCCCGGTCCCCCCTGGCCGCTTGCGCCGGTCACGGCCGCATGGCCAAAGCGATCGTACCGCGAACGTTTGTCGGCGTCGGCCAGCACGGCGTAAGCTTCGGCGGCTTCCTTGAAGCGCTCTTCGGCGGAATGATCGCCCGGGTTGCGGTCGGGGTGATATTTCAGCGCGAGCTTGCGGTAGGCGCTCTTGATTTCCTGGTCGCCGGCCGTACGCTCCACGCCCAGTATTTCGTAGTAGTCGCGTCGGCTCACGCCTTGGCCACCTTCACCGTCGCTGGCCGAATCAGCCGCTGCCCGATGCGATATCCTCGCCGCACTTCGACCGTAATCTCGCCTTCGCGATGGCCATCGATGGGGTCGTTGGCGATGGCTTCGTGCCACTGCGGATCGAAGTCCTGCCCGAGGACCTCGAGCGTCTCGACGCCGCGACGCTTGAGCACCTCGGCGATCTGTCGGCGGATCAGCTCGACGCCCTGGCGGTAGGTGGCCACCTGCTCGGCGCCCGCTTTCGGGTCGACTGGTACGGCGAGCGCTCGTTCCAGATCGTCGACGACTGGCAGCAGGTCGCGGATGAGGTCGACGGCGGCATACTCGGCCTGCTCGCGCCGTTCGCGGTCGGTCCGCTTCCGGTAGTTGTCGAATTCAGCGGTCAGGCGGAGCAACCGGTCGTAGAGCTCGTCGCGCTCCTGGCGCAACCCCTCGTCCGATGCTCCCGACTCGCCAGGAGCCTGTCTGGTGGTGTCTTCCGTGGACATAATGCGTGGCTACTGACCTTCGAGCAGGCGCGAGACGGCCCGCGAGACGCCATCGACCACCGAGATCGCCCGCTGATACCGCATGCGGGTCGGACCGATGACGCCGACGGAGCCCGTGCGATCGCCATTCTGAAACGTGGAGATCACCAGGCTGAATGGGTGAAGATCGGGCGAGATGTTCTCGGACCCAATCACGACGGTGAGTCCGCCGGCTTCGATCGATCGCGACAGCAGCTCCACCAGTTGATGCTTCTCTTCGATCATGCGAAACAGGACGCGCAGCGTCTCCATGGCGCGCTGACGGTCGAGCGGTTCACCGGCCATCCCGTCGATCAGGAACGAGGCGCCCTGCAGGTGCAGAGTCTCCACCGGCTGCATTTCGGCCAGCCCGCTGCCAGCGAGCTTCAGGGCTCGTGACATCAGGGCATCATAGAGCAGGCGTTCCTCACGCATGCGCTCCACGATCGCCTGCCGCGCTTCGTCGAGGGTCATACCCGTCAGTTCGCTGTTGATGTAGTTGGCCGCTTCGGTCAATGCGGCCGAGTCGTAGCGCTCGTCCGTGTCGATGACGCGATGCGAAATCTGGCCGCCGGCCGCCACCACGATCACCAGAACGCGAGTGCCTTCGAGGTTGACGAAATCGATGTGCTGCAGCCGAACGCTCGTGTTAGCCGGAGCGACCGCAAAACCGATTTGCTGCGATGCCTGTGACAACTCGTGCGACGCGTGCTCGAGCAGGTCGCCCACCGTGCCGGCGCGCTGCAGGCGGGCCTGAAAATCAGGTGAGGTGGTGGACCGCCGGCGGGTGCCGAGCAACACATCGACGTACCGCCGGTACCCGGAGTCGGTCGGCACCCGGCCCGCCGACGTGTGGGGCTGACGCACCAGCCCCTGCTCTTCGAGCCGCGCCAGGATGTTGCGCACCGTGGCCGATGACAGGCCGAGAGCGCTGTGTTCAGCGAGCCAGGACGACGAAACCGGTTCGCCCTGATCGATGTATTCCGCGACGAGGCTGGCGAGAATACGGCGTTGGCGGTCGGTCATGATCTTAGCAGTCTCTTTCTGAGAGTGCTAAGGAAGTATAGCAAACACGGGCGGCGTCCACGGCGGCCCCCACGATCACCGGAAGATCCGGCGGAACAGCCCTCCGAGCTTGGAGAACACCGCATCGCCTCCTCCTCCGTGGGTCTCGCACGCCTGCTTCGGCTCGGTGCCGGCGAGGAACGCTTCGCGGAACACCCGGGGACAATTCGGCGTGGCCAGCTGACCGGTATCCTTGTCGATTTCTTCGAAGACGATGTTGCCGGGGACGTCAAAGGCGACATTCGGGCTGCCGGCCAGCGCGCGGCGCATGAAGGCGCTCCAGATCGGCAGCGCTGCCTGGCTCCCACTCAGCCCAATGGGTTGATTGTTGTCGAACCCGACCCACACCACCGTGAGCAATTCGGGTGTGAAGCCGATGAACCAGGCGTCCCGCAAATCGTTGGTGGTGCCGGTCTTTCCCGCAGCATCGAGCGCGAAGCCCGAGGCGCGCACCGCCGCGCCCGTGCCTTCGCTCAGCACGCTGCGCATCATGTTCGTGACCAGAAACGTCGTGTCCGCTCGCGCGACGGGGCGGATCGCCGGTGCGGGCACGGTGCGCACGCGGTCGTTCTCCGAGATGGTGCTGATGGTCCGCAACGGACGGACCGCGCCTTTGTTCGGAAAGATCGTGTACGCGGTCGCCATATCGGCCGGCGACGCCTCGAACACGCCAAGTGCAATGGAGGGGTAGGCCTTGGCGGCGCTTCCGATGCTGACCCGCTTCCAGAAATCGGATACGCGGCCGTAGCCGACGGCCTCCGCCACTTTGACCGCCACGACATTGCGCGACAGCGCGAGCGCCTTGCGAAGGGTGATGGGGCCGTCGTACTCGCCCTGGTAGTTGGTCGGGGAGTAGTCGTGGTCGCCATCCTTGAAGGTCGTCGGCTCGTCGGTCATGAGCGTCGCCGGCGTCAAGCCGTCGCCGCCACCGGCCAATGCCGTCTGTTCGAATGCGGCCAGGTACACGAACGGCTTGAACGTCGACCCCGGCTGCCGTTTGGCCGCGACGGCTCGGTTGTACTGCGACTGGCTGTACGCCCGTCCACCCACCATGGCCAGCACGTCGCCGGTTCTGGGATCGACCGCGATCAGCGCCGCCTGCGGCGTCCCCGATCGTTTGCGCGCGGCCAGCTGCTTGTCGACCTGCGCCAGTCCCTCAGCGACGGCTTCCTGGGCCAGCCGCTGCTTGTGCAGATCGAGCGTCGTGTAGACGTCAACGGCCGCGTCCTTCTGAAGCAGCCCCGCGTAGTCCTGATCGACGACCTGGCTGACATAGTCGACGAAATACGGCGCCTCGTTCTCCAAGGCCCGCGTCGACACCACGAGCGGCCCGGCCGCCGCTTTCTCCGCGTCGTCTTTCGGCACAAGGCCGCCTTCGGCCATTTCGTGGAGCACGATGTTTCGGCGTTCGCGCGCCCGATCCGGATTTCTGAACGGCGAGAGCCGCGACGGAGATTGAATCAGGCCGGCGATCGTGGCCGCTTCGGCGAGTGTGACGTTACGGACGTCCTTGCCGAAGAAGATGCGCGAGGCTTCCGACACGCCGTGAATCTCGAAAGGCCCGCGCTGGCCGAGCACCACATCGTTCAGATAGAGCTCGAGAATCTGCTGCTTCGTAAAGCGCCGGTCGAGCACGAGCGCCATGAACTGCTCCTGCAGTTTCCGCTGCGGGGTCTTGGCAGGCGTCAGGAACGTGTTCTTGATGATCTGCTGCGTCAACGTGCTGCCGCCCACCAGGTAGGGCTTGTCGCCGCGCAGATTTGTCACGATGGCTCGAACGATGCCGATGGGATCGATGCCGGGATGCTCGAAGAATCGTCGGTCCTCGATAGCCAGCACGGCGTCGACGACGTGCTTGGGGATGCTGGCGAGCGGCACGTAGCGCCGGCGCTCACCGGGAGCGAGAGCCGCCAGCAGTGGCGCCTCGAGTGTCAAACGATCCAGGGCCTTGGCCGGAGGTCCCACGCGCGTGATCTTGGTCACGGCCGTTGACGTACGCGAGAAGTCGATTTGCACGGTCTCCGCTTTTCCCCGCGCGGGAGCTCGCGTGACGAGCCGGAGTGTGGTGCCCGTCAGGCTGAACTCGCCCGGCGCTTGAGCCTTCGGTCGTTCGGCGTACCCGACATCGTTGAGGTGCTGGATGAGCTGAGTCGGGCTGATGCCCTGGCCGGTGGCGACCTCGAGCGGCCGGCCGAAAATGCGCGGGACCGGCCGCTGCTCACCGGCGAGCTTACGATCGATGATCCGTCCGTAGCTGATCCAGAAGTACACCGTCGCCGCGATCATCAGCAGCCCGACGATGCCGGCGCCGATCACGAGTCGTCGCAGCCACGGCCGCGCCGGCATCCGGAATCTCAGCCGCAGACCCGTGGCTGAGCGCGTGGAGGTGCGTCGGGTGGGCGGGCGTGCGGGAGGGCGGGTGGCCACGTTGCCCTAGAGTGTACGGCAACGCGACGCGTGGTGGAGAGTGCGATTCGCGCGCGCTTGACACCCGCGGCGCCCGCGCATACCGTCCGCTCAGGCCCGCATGGGTGACCGACGCCATGTCATTCTCGCCTGACTACGTCCGGCTCGTTCTCAACGAGAACTTCGAAGACGCCAAGACCCTCTGGCTCGACCCGTTGATGGCGATTCATCACGCTCACCTGGTCATGCTGGCGGCGCAACGCATCGTGTCGCCAGCTGATGCGCGGGCGCTCGCGGTCGCGCTCGACAGCATCGACCTCTCGGCTGTCAGCCACGCGACCTACGACGGTTCATACGAAGATCTCTTCTTCTACGTCAATCGCCTGATCGCGGACGCCTGCAATGGGGATCTGGCCGGACGCCTGCACACCGCCCGCAGCCGCAACGACATCGACATGACGATGTACCGGATGCGCTTGCGGGAGTGGGTGCTCGATCTTGGCGACGCCCTGCTCCGGCTGCGTGGCTCGTTGATTGAGCAGTCCGCTCAGCACGGCGGCACGGTGTTCGCCGCGCACACGCACGGCCAGCCCGCACAGCCGACGACAGTCGCGCACTATCTTGTCGCGATGATCGAGCAGCTCGAGCGCGACACGACAAGGCTGATGGCTGCCTATGCCGTCGTGAACGCCTGCCCGCTTGGGGCGTGCGCGATTACCGGCACCGGCTTCCCGATCGATCGCGATCTGACGAGCGCCCTTCTTGGGTTTCGGGAGCCGACCGGAAACACGTACGGCAGCATCGCGGCGGTCGACTACCTGCTCCAGTCAGCCGCAGCGGCAGCCATTCTCCTGACCGGCCTGGGCCGCTTCGTACAGGACATGCTGTTCTGGTCGACGGCCGAAGTCGGCTATCTGCGTCTGCCAGACGGGCTGGTTCAGACGAGCAGCATCATGCCGCAGAAACGCAACCCGGTGGCGCTCGAGCACGCCCGTGCGCTCAGCTCGCGATCACTCGGGGAGATCAACGCGATTCAATCGGCGGTGCACAACACGCCCTTTGGGGACATTGTCGATACCGAAGACGACCTGCAGCCCCTCGTGCGCGTCGCCTTCGCGAACGCCACGCGGGCGGTCGCTCTCGTCGGGGCCACGACGGCGCTTGCGGAGTTTCAAGTCGCGCGCATGCGCGAGAGGGCAGCCGCCTGCTGGGTCACCGCCACAGAGCTGGCCGACACGCTCGCGCGCGACACTGGCATGTCGTTCACGAGAGCCCATGCGTTGACCGCCGTGCTGGTCCACGAAGTCACAGCAGGGGGCAGCGTCGCCCCGTCGGCAGCGCTCAACGCCGCGGCCCATCAGATGGGATACCAGCTGAATCTCTCGGACGAAGACCTGCATCGGATTCTCAGCCCCGAACACTTCGTCGAGCTCCGCCGGACGTGGGGCGGGCCCGCGCCCGACGTGACCCGCGCCGCTATCGAGGAGTGCCGCAGGAAGCTGGCGGCCGACGAAGCCACGATGGCTCAGTCGCGAGGCGGACTTGCCGCCGCCGCACGGCAGCGCCGCCTCGCGATTGACCGGCTCCTGTGACGGCGCCTATCCGGCCGTCGTCTCGCCGCCGAGGAGCGTCAACACTTCTCCGGTGGCATACATGAATCTCCTGCAGCCAGGGTGTGCAGAATTCAGTCCACGGGCGGCGTGCGCCCGGCGCTCCCTCCGGTCTTGCGCCAGACGCGCAGCGTTTCGGCCACACTCCACGCCTGGGCGATGCAGCCACGCGGCGTGAACGGGTTCTCGCCGTCGAACACCTCGCTGATAGATCCGACACAGGCCTGATCCAGATGGGGCAGGAAGCCGGTCAGAAACTGGCGGGCGCGTGTCTCTTCGCCCGGATGGACCCTCAGCCATGCGTCGACGAAAGGACCGATGAGCCAGCCCCAGACCGTGCCCTGGTGGTACGCCGCGTCGCGCGCTTTCAGGTCGCCGAAATATCGGGCCTGGTAGTCAGGATGCCCTGGCGCGAGCGATCGCAGACCGACTGGCGTCAGGAGCGTGCGCTCGGCCACCTCGAGCACGGCCGACCAGCGCGTTTGGTCGAGCACGGGGTGGGGCAATGCCATTGAGAGGATTTGATTCGGCCGGCACGCCGGGTCATCGCCCTGCTCGCCGTCGACCACGTCGTAGAGATGCCGGGTCTGCTCGTTCCAGAAGCGATGGTTGAACGACTGGCGCGTCCTGGCCGCCGCGATCCGGTATGCCTCGGCCTGTTCAGGCCGTCTGGCCTGTTCGAGCCACCGGGCGACCACGTGCAGGGCGTTGTACCAGAGCGCGTTGATCTCGACTGCTTTTCCCCGGCGAGGCGTGACCACCCAGTCGCCAACCTTCGCGTCCATCCAGGTGAGTTGATAGCCGGCGGCGCCCTGAGCCAGAAGCCCATCCTCGGGATCCACCCCGATGCCGAAGCGGGTGCCTGCCAGGTGTCGCTCGACGATAGCGACGAGTGATGGGAGCAGTTCGTCGATGATCGCCGTGTCGCCCGTGCGTGCCACGTATCGATCGAGGGCGTGGAAGAACCACAGCGTCGCGTCGGCCGTGTGGTAGACGCCTTCGTGTTCGCCCTCGGGGAAGAAATTGGGAATCAGACCGTCACGCACATGTTGTGCGAACGTCCTGAGAATCTGTCCGGCTTCTCTGGTGCGTCCGGTCTCGAGCGCGAGCCCCTCGAGACTGATCATGGTGTCGCGACCCCAGTCAGTGAACCAGTGATAACCCGCGATGATCGAACACGCGGTGGTTGGAGGCCGAACGGCCTCGGTCTCCGGTGACGCCGTGGTGCCCCCGTGGCCGACCGGTGTAATGACGAACTGATCGGCCGCCAGAACCAACTCCGCGAGGACGACGTCGTTTTCGGCTGCCGCGCGGGTCAGCAGAACGCCGCGCCGCGTCCGCTCCTGGTCCCAGGCCGCCAGCGCGCCGGTGGCCAGCAGGTGCTGCCAGTCTTCCGTCGAGGCGCTGAAGGCCACCGGCTCACCACGGTGCAGCGGCATCTCCAGCCACCCGGGACTCCACAACTTGGCCGCGAAGTCGTAGCCCCGCGACTGCTCGACGAGGTACTCGACCGACGACACCTCTGGACCGGTAAACGTAGTGACAACTGGAGCCGCGCCGCTTACGTGCCACCGCATCGGCGGTAGTCCAGCGGGCGTCACCAGGAATCCGTCTGGCTCGGCCGTGACGCGTGGCAGTTCGTCCCAGCCCGATGACACGGCTGCCTCATGAGGCCGCACGTGCAGCAGCGGCCACAGCAGCAGGCGAGCGTGCTCTTCGCCTTCGAGGAGGGTGAAGATCACGTGCACCGTATTCTGACCAGCGGCCATGACCACGCGGCGTTCGAACACGGTGGATCCCGCCTCGTACGTCCAGATGGGCTGTCCTCCCTCGAGCCTGAATTCCCGGAGCCTGGCCGTCTCGCTGTCGGCGAGGCACCTGGTGTCTTCGTGATCGATCACAAATTCACGCGGCCCCACCCCGAGGACTGTCCGCAGGTGCGAGAGGTACAACATCCGGCCGAGCGGAGCCGGCAGAGACGCGATGAGCAAGCCGTGATACCGCCGCGTCAAGCCGCCGGCCACCGGCGCCGACGCGTACCCGCCGAGCCCGTTGGTGACCAGCCACTCCGTTTCCAAGGGCGGTGGGGCTCATCGAACGCGAGCCGACGGACGGGCAATGTCGTGACGTGCGTACGGCTCATCGGCGGGTTCCTTCCGCTGGCGCGCGCACGATCGCTGCCTCCGCAGGCAGGCGCCACCCGTTGCGCAACAGAATGTCTGGTGTGCCTCCGCCTCCGTACAGCGGATCCTCGCTCGACCACAGCACCACCCAGTGACTGCCAGCCGGCGGCGCCAGGAAGGGTTCGGGCATGACGATCACATCGAGCTGGCGGCCCAGGTTGACGATCAGCAGCCGATCCTCACTGTTGTGCCCGCTGGCGGCGTCACCCCGAAAGCGGTAGATGAAGGCATGCTCCGCAATCACCGCTCCGTCGAAGCCGCAGCGACCCTGGTCTCGAAACACAACGTCTGCCGAACGTAGCTGGAGCAGGGAGGCGTGCAGTGCCACGGCCTCGCGGTGCAGATCGCGCTCGCGGGGGTCGAGCTTGCTCCGCATGAACGTCTCCAGGGCGGCCGGGTCGGGAAGCTGTTGATCGATCTCGGCGTGCGCCACGCTGCTGAACTGCGCCATGAACTCCCGGCGCCCCTTCTGCACGAGCGCGGCCAGTTCTGGTGTGTGATCCGCAAAAATACAGGAAGGGAGAAGACGCCGCATACTCCTGACCTTGGAAGAGCATCGGCGGCCTCGCGCCGGCCTGTCAGCGCCACCATGGCCGTATGGTGAAAGTCGTCGTTCCACATCGCGTCCAGCGCATATCCGCCCTCACTCTCGCTCCGGACCTGACGGCAGTCCTGCGGCTCGTTCTCGGAGACGACCCAGGTCGCGCGTGGTCCCGCGGCGCCGCGCACGGCTGTGACGATCTCGCTGAGGATATGAGGGTGCGATGTGTCCACGATCGCCTGCGTGGCGTCGAGTCGCAGACCGTCGAGATGGAACTCCCTGATCCAGTACGCGGCATTCGCGAGATAGAACTCACGCACGCCACCGCACTGCTCTCCGTCGAAGTTGATGGCGCGTCCCCACTCCGTCGCGTGCGATCCGAAGTAGTAGGGCGAGAAGCGCTCTGACGGGTCAGGGCGCCAGCACGTAATGCTTTTGCGGAAGGGCCGGCAAGGCGTCTAGGAGATGGTCGATCAGGGCCGGCCCATACCGGTTCATGAAGAAGGCAACATTGAGGAGCCGCTCCTGCGGGTGCCCTCCGGGGAAGGCGAGTGCCCTCGTCCGCACGAACTGGCGCCGGAGCGTGTCGTCTTTCTTCTTACTGGCCTGGATGATCTTGCCCTGCAGGCTTTTCAGCGTATCGCGCACCTTGTCGACCGTTGTGTCGATGGCGCCAACGAGCGTGGGATCGATCGACGAGACGGTCTGCTTGAGACCAATGGCCTGTTCGCTCATGAGGCCGGTCATCTGCTGAAAGAATTCGTCGAGCGACGGTGGCAGTTGTCGCTCGAGGATCTGGTTCAGCGCCGACTCGTCCTGCGGCTCCAGCGCTTCGAGCGGAAGCTCCTGCCGGCCAAGAAAGCGCAGCGCGGCCGAATCGAGCAGCGTTGCGCTGGCACGTGAACAGAGCAGCGGCGGCTCGACTCCGAGCGCCCGGTAGCTGGTACCCAGTTGCGCGTGATAGGCCAGCTCGCTGGGGCCCGCCACATACGCCACCGTGGGAAACAGCTGGTCCTGCACGAGCGGGCGAAGGAGCACGTTGGGGCTGAATCGGTCTGGATGCTCGGCGACTTCGCGGCGGAGGTCGTCCACGGTCCGCACCTCGTCGCCTATTGAATACTGCCCGTCGCGATAGCGAACAGGGCGCCGGCTGTCAGCGTTCACATAGAAGAGACACACGCTCTCATCGGCCGGCTCGATCTGTGGGGTGTGCCCCAGCTCGGCCATCACGTGACCGGCCCGGCGCGCCAGGCGTGACGTGCGGCCGGGGTCGCTGAGCTCTGCGTCGAAGAGGCCGGCGACGAACGGTTTTGCCGCCGGATCGGACGACTCGAACACGACCAGGCCATGGCGGCCCAGCAGGTCTTCCATCCATCCGGCGAACGCCCCCGACATCGTCTCGCCCGGTTGGTACCGCCGGCGCAGTCCCGCCAGCAGGCCCGGTGTGAACTCGGTTGGCGACAGTAACTGCTCGAGTGCGGTGATGCTCTGACCGACGAGCTCGTCGAGACACAGTCCGCCGACGGGCCGAGAACCGGCCCCGGGTAACGGGTCGAGGGCCACACTTGCGAGCGCGAAGTCGCGGTCGAGCACATGGGCAGTACGCACCTCGTCCCAGTCGTGGTCTTCGGCATCGACCCAGAACACCGGCACCGTCGGGACACCGTGATCGGCCGTCACCTGGCGGGCGAGTAGTACCGTGGTGATGGCCTTGAGGAGCGTGTAGAACGGGCCGCCGAACAGACCGGCCTGCTGGCCTGTGAGGATGGCAACCGTCTGGGGATTCTCGAGCAGCGCAGCGGCGCGTGTGGCCTCGGCAGGGGCGCCGCGTCGAGACTGCTGAGCGGCGATGAGCGCTGCCATGGGGACCGGCCGCCGGAGCGCGGCGGCCTGCACCCGGGCGATCGTTGTGCGCCACGCAACCGGATCGGCGGGATTACCCGCGAACAGCGACGCGACCGACGCGAAATTGTTCGCGTGAGCCTGCACGAGCGGCCTGATCCAGGGCAAGCGGCCGAACTCGATGACGTCGCGCACGATCCCCGACGCGACGGTGTCCGGATGGCTGGGCACTGCGGCAATCTACTACATTCCCGCGTTCGGATGGAGGCGAGCGAACCGTCGCGGATGCTAGGATCGCGGGGGACCCTGGCCCCCGGTTGAAAGGAGCCGTTCTGCTGCCCAACGAGGCGTCCCGTCGCACGATGCCGACACGGTTTGGCGTCTACAGCGTGCTCCACCAAATCGGTAGCGGCACGTCGGGGCCCGTATTCCGTGCGCACGATCTCGAGACCGGCCGGCTGGCGGCCATCAAGGTCTTCGTCCGGGAGTGGTCCGACGAAGATCGTCTCCGCGTCGCGACTGGCCTCGAGTCGCTGGCGGCCGCGCAAATGCCGCACGACCGCATGGTTGCGTTGTACGAGGCGGGCGACGTGGAGGGCGTGGCGTATCTGGCAATGGAGTTCCAGCCCGCGGAGACACTCGAGCAGGCCTTGCGACGCCTCGCGCCCGCCCCTGTCGATCGTGCCCTGCCGCTGCTCGTCGGTCTCGCGACCGCGATCGACGCGGGCTGGAAGCAGCGCATGGGACACGGGGCACTCAGTCCGCGCGACATCTTCGTCTCGCCGACGGGCGAGCTGGCGGCCATCACGGGCTTCGGTGTCGCGCAGGCGCTGGCGCGCGCGGGCCAGCCCGAGCCTGGGCGTCGGGTCTACACCGCGCCAGAGCAGAGTCAGATCCCACTGGATATCCGGGCCGACGTCTTTGCACTGGGTGCGCTCGCCCACGAATTGCTCACGGGGAGGCGCCCGATTGCGCCTGGTGAGCAGGACGGCGAGCTGGGTGCCGAGGTCCCCCCGCGTCGGCGGGTTCACATCCGAGCGGTGCTCGCCACCGCACTGGCAAAGGACCCCGCCGCCCGCTTTCATTCAGCTCACGAATTCGTCCAGGCCCTCGCAGAAACTGCGGGGCTCGATGCCGAACGCGAGAGTTTCGCGCAGGCAGGCGCCGCCTCACGGCCGGCCTCGGACCTACGGTCGGTCCTGCCGGCTGTGTCTCCGCCCATGACGCGGGCACCCGAGCCCAACGTGGTCATGGCAGGCGCACGTCCTGACCGCGCAGAATCGGGGCCGTCACCGGCGTCTCGCGATGAGTCCATGCCTGCACCCGACTTCCCGTCTGAGAGCAGACCCTCGTCGATGGCGCCGAGCGTTCCGGTCGTCACCGCTGGCATCGACCCGGATGTGTTCACATCGCAGGCGCCACTTGGGCAGGCAATGGGGCGTGAGGACGTGCTGGGGGATGCCCCGATGGCGCGCGCGGCGCTGCCGCTCAGGAACGGCTCCATCACCCACGCGCCCGCGCCGGGGCCACGGGCGTGGCGTTCGTCCTTCACGGTCTCGCTCATGGCCGCTATCGGCCTGTTGATCGGCGGCGGCGCGGCATACCTCCAATTCCACCGGCCGGTGGCCGATCCGGCACAGCAGGGCGACCCGGTCGCGACAGGGGGAACAGCGTCCGTCTCCGGTTCGACGTCGGTCCTCCCACCGGCCGAGTCCGTCGACTCAGCGCCGTCGCCACCGGCCGGACCCGCGCAGCAGCCGACCTCCGCTTCGCCGCTCCCGCGTCGCCCTGCGGCGGAAGGCCGACAGGATGCGACCACCACTCCCCGACGGACAGCGGCACTGCCGGGTCGAGTGACAGTCAACTCGGAACCGACCGGCGCCATGGTCACCATAGACGGACATTTTCTGGGCGCGACGCCAGCGGCCGCGACCGACCTGTCAATCGGGGCTCACACAGTGATGGTGGCCAGGCCCGGCTACGTGCCGCGTTCAGAGCAGGTGGTGCTCACCGCCGGGTCCCCCGCACAGGCGCTGACCATCCGCTTGCAGGCCGGACTCGAGAGCGCGTCGCGGAGCGGCGCTGAGCTCGGGCCGCCCCCGCGTGGCGATGGATCGAGCGCGTCCACCGGGTCGATCGATGTAGACTCACGTCCACGCGGCGCACGGGTTAATCTGGATGGCCGCTTCGTCGGACTGGCGCCCTTGCGGCTGGCGCAGCTGCAGACCGGCGCGCACACGGTTACGCTGGAATCCCCAGGGCGGCCGGCGGCGACCCGCCGGGTCCGCGTCGATGCGGGCCAGGTCGCGACCGTGCGCATCAACATGGAATAGCCAGAGGCCGTTCCGCATTCATTCTGCCGAGGTTGTGTTTGGACGCAGTTCTTGTACTTGAAAACGGCATGGTGTTCCGCGGTATGTCAGCGGGGGCCATAGGCGAAGCCGCGGGCGAGGTCGTGTTCAACACGAGCATGACCGGCTATCAGGAGGTGCTCACCGATCCCTCCTACTCCGGCCAGATCGTCACGATGACCTGTCCGGAGATCGGCAACTACGGCGTCACGGCCGAGGATGTCGAGTCGAGGGGGGTTCAGGTGGCCGGCTTCGTCATCCGTGCCGAGTCGCCGATGGCGAGCAACTGGCGCGCCGAGGGCACCCTGCGCGACTACCTGATCAGCAACGGCATCGTGGCCATCGCGGATGTCGACACGCGGGCGTTGACACGTCTGCTTCGTTCATCTGGCGTCATGCGCGGCGTCATCGGCACGGGACGCGTTGACCCGAACGAGCTGGTGCAGAAGGCGAAGAGCCTGCCCAGGATGGAAGGGGCCGATCTTGTGCAGACGGTCACCTGCCAGGAGCCGTTCGACTACCAGCCGCCGCCCGGCGACGAGTTCGTCGTGCCCGCGGGGCACCGGGTGAGTCGACCGCTGCGGATTGCCGCCTACGATTTGGGCATGAAATACAACATCCTGCGCCGCTTTGCCGCCTACGGCTGCCAGGTGCGCGTGTATCCGGCTTCCACACCTGCGTCAACGCTGTTAGAGTCGGCGCCCGATGGCATATTTCTGAGCAACGGCCCGGGTGATCCAGCGGTACTCGATTACGCCATTGCCAATGCCAGGGAAGTGGTGAAGAGCGGCGTGCCGACGTTTGGTATCTGCCTGGGGCATCAGGTGCTGGGCCTGGCCCTCGGGGCGCGCACGTTCAAACTGAAATTCGGCCACCGCGGCGCCAACCACCCGGTGCAGGAGCTGCGCTCCGGCAAGGTGGAGATTACGTCGCAGAACCACGGCTTTGCGATCGACCGCGATTCGTTGCCCCACGACGTAGAGGTGACGCACCTCAATCTGTACGACGGCACGATTGAAGGGCTGCGTCACGTGTCCCGCCCGGTGTTCTGCGTGCAGTACCACCCAGAAGCGGCTCCCGGACCGCACGACGCCGATTACCTATTCGACCAGTTCATCAGCGCGATGGATCAGAAGTAGCCCGCAGCATGCCGAAGAGAACCGACCTGAAACGTGTGCTCGTCATCGGCTCTGGTCCGATCGTGATCGGCCAGGCCTGCGAGTTCGACTACTCCGGAACCCAGGCGTGCAAGGCGCTGCGCGCCGAGGGGCTCGAGGTCATCCTCGTCAACAGCAATCCGGCGACGATCATGACCGACCCCGAGATTGCCGATCGCACCTACGTCGAACCGCTTACGGTCGCGGCGCTCGAGCAGATCATCGAGCGCGAGCGTCCCGATGCGCTGCTGCCCACCGTCGGCGGTCAGACGGCGCTCAACCTGGCGGTGGAGCTGGCCGAGCACGGCGTGCTCGCGAAGTACAACGTCGCGCTGATCGGCGCGTCGATTGCCGCCATCAAGGTTGCCGAGGATCGCCAGCTGTTCAAAGAGGCGATGCGCTCGATCGACATCAGCGTGCCCCTCAGTGTCTGCGCCAACTCGATGAGTCAGGCGCTCGGCGCGGCCGACACGATGGGATTTCCGCTGATCATCCGCCCGTCGTTCACCCTCGGCGGCGTCGGCGGCGGCATCGCCTACAACATCGAAGAGTTCCGCGATATCTGCCAGCGGGGTCTCGACATGAGCCCGGTCCACGAGATTCTCGTGGAAGAGTCGGTCATCGGCTGGAAAGAGTTCGAGCTCGAAGTGATGCGCGACGGCGCCGATAACTTCGTCGTCATCTGCTCCATCGAAAACATCGATCCGATGGGCGTGCACACCGGCGACAGCATCACCGTGGCGCCGGCGCTGACGCTGACCGACAAGGAATACCAGCGCATGCGCGACGCCGCCCGGCGGATCATCCGGAAGATCGGCGTGGAGACCGGGGGCTCGAACATCCAGTTTGCGATCAACCCTGACGACGGACGCATGGTCGCCATCGAGATGAATCCGCGCGTGTCGCGGTCGTCGGCGCTCGCCTCGAAGGCCACTGGGTTTCCCATCGCGAAGATCGCCGCCAAACTCGCGCTGGGGTACCGGCTCGATGAAATCAAGAACGACATCACGCGCGAGACGCCCGCGTCGTTCGAGCCGACGATCGACTACGTGGTGGTGAAGGTGCCGCGGTGGGCGTTCGAGAAGTTCCCCCAGGCCGATCGCACGCTGACGACGCAGATGAAGTCGGTCGGCGAGGCGATGGCGATCGGGCGCACCTTCAAGGAAGCCTTTTTGAAGGCCTTCCGTTCGCTCGAGCTGGGCAAGAGCGGGCTGCTGCTCGGCCAGACGGCCACCGGCAGCGAGTACGAGCAGGAGGACCAGACGTCGCTGCAGCAGGCGCTCGGCATTCCGACCGACCGCCGCATGTTCGCCGTGTTCCGCGCCCTCGAGCGCGGATGGACGCTCGACGAAATCCATCGGCTCACGCACATCGATCCCTGGTTTCTCACGCAGTTCCAGCAGATCGTCGAGCTCGCTCGCTCGGCTCAGGCCGTGGGCGCGCGTGACCTCTCCGACGACCTGCTGCGCACGTTGAAACGCGCCGGGTTCGGCGACGCGGATATCGCCCGTCTCGTCGGCGTCGACGAAGACAGCATGCGCGGACGTCGCATCGAGGCCAGGATCATCGCCGCGTACAAACGCATCGACACCTGTGCGGCTGAGTTCGAGTCGTACACCCCGTACATGTATGGCACCTTCGAGGATCAGTGCGAGGCTGAACCGAATTCCCGGTCAAAAGTAATCATCCTTGGGAGTGGGCCCAATCGCATCGGTCAGGGCATCGAGTTCGACTACTGCTGCTGTCACGCGGCCTTCGCGTTTCGCGAGGAGGGCTTCGAGACGATCATGGTGAACTGCAATCCCGAGACGGTCTCGACCGACTACGACACGGTCGACCGGCTCTACTTCGAGCCGCTGACCTTCGAAGACGTGTTTGCGATTATCGAGCGCGAGAAAAGCGCGGGCGGCGATGTCGCCTGCGTCGTGCAGTACGGCGGGCAGACGCCGTTGAAGCTGTCCCTGCGGCTGCAGGAGGCCGGCGTCCGGATTCTGGGCACGTCGCCCGACTCGATCGACCTGGCCGAGGATCGTGACCGGTTTTCACGACTGCTCTGGGATCTCGGCATTCCGCAGGCCAAGAGCGGAACGGCCACATCAGAAGAGCAGGCGCGCGAAGTGGCCGGCGCGATTGGCTTTCCCGTGGTCGTGCGCCCCTCATACGTCCTCGGCGGCCGCGCGATGGCGATCGTGTACGACACGGCCGCGCTCAATCGGTACATGCGGCACGCGGTGCAGGCCTCGCCCGAGCACCCAGTACTGATCGACAAGTTCCTCGAGGACGCTACGGAGATCGACGTCGACGCGCTGGCCGATGCCAGCGGCGGGGTGATCGTCGGGGGCATCATGGAGCACATCGAGCAGGCCGGTATCCATTCCGGCGACAGCTCGTGTGTCGTGCCGCCGTTCCAGCTGAGCGATCGTCACATGGCGACGATTCGCGACTACACCCGTCGCATCGCGCGTGCCCTCAACGTCGTCGGGCTCATGAACACGCAGTTCGCCATCAAGGACGATGTGGTGTACGTGCTCGAGGTCAATCCCCGCGCGTCCCGGACGGTGCCGTACCTCTCGAAAGCCACCGGTGTGCCGCTGGCCAAGGTCGCGGCGCGGCTGATGATCGGCCGGACCCTCGCCGAGCTCGGGATCACCGCGGACCTGGAAGTCGGCGGGTCCTTCGTGAAGACGCCGGTGTTTCCGTTCGTGCGGTTTCCTGGCGTCGACACGCTGTTGGGGCCGGAGATGAAGTCGACGGGCGAGGTGATGGGTTGCGCGGAGACCTTCGGGTCGGCGTTCGCCAAGGCCTACATGGGTGCCGGGCAGCACCTGCCGCAACAGGGGACCGCGTTCATCAGCGTGAACAATCGAGACAAGGCCGCAGTGGTGCCAATCGCCCGCGACCTGGCGCGCCTCGGGTTTTCGCTGATGGCGACCCGCGGCACGGCCGCCTACCTGCGAGCGCATGGACTCGAGGCCAGCATTATCTTCAAGATTAACGAAGGCCGTCCGCACGTCGGAGACGAGTTGTTGAACCGCCGCATCGCGCTCGTCATCAACACGCCGCTCGGTCGTGACTCGTTCTTCGACGATCGCGCCGTCCGCAGCGTCGCGATGATGCAGGGCGTGCCCGCCATCACGACCCTGACGGGCGCGGCCGCCGCGGTCAGCGCGATCGAAGCAATCCGCAACGAGGGGCTCAGCGTCAAGTCTCTGCAGGAGTACCACGAGGAGTTTCAGGCGCAGAAGGCCAGATGAGGCGACTGGGCGCGCCCGGTGCCACGCAGGTAGGCGCGACCCCGTGCCCTCAGGCCTCTGAGCCTCGCTGACGTTCGCCGATCTCGTTGGACCACTCGGCCACAATCGCCCATGGCAACTATCGACCTGTCGAAGTACCTCTCCGAGGAGTTCTTCCGTGCCTCGGGCCCCGGCGGACAGAACGTCAACAAAGTGGAGACGGCGGTGCGTCTCCGGTTCGATGTGGCTCGGTCCGCTCTCCCGGATGACGTCAAAACGCGCCTCGTGACGCTCCCGGGCGTCAAGGTCATAGACGATGGCGTGCTCGTAATCGAGGCACGCGAACACCGGACACAAGGGCGCAATCGCGAGGCGGCGCGCGCGCGACTCGGAGCCTTGATCGAGCGCGCGTCGAAGCGGCCACGCACCCGTCGGCCTACGCGCCCGACGCGAGCCGCACGCGAGCTGCGGTTGGTGGCGAAAGATCGCCGCGCCAGTATCAAACGCCAGCGCAGCACGGGCAGGGCTGACGACACGGACTGAGCCACACGGACCTGGCAAGCGACGCTCGTTCTTTCGCTGCCACGGCCGCCCGCGCCGCTGACGACTGGCACATTCTGCCAGCCCCAGGTCCCGCTGCTGCAGTTTCCGCACACCCGAACGACACCAACGCCGTCCGGACAGCAGGACTGCCAATCAACACGCTGCCGCGCTTCTTGCACCGTTTGTGGCGTGCGGCTCGTCCACGTGCTCGCCATCGTTGTCCTCGTCGGTGCGGCGTGTGGCTGTTTGATCCGAGTCTCCCCTGGAGCGACCGCGGCGATCGCTCTGGGCGCTGGGTCGGTGGCCGTCGCTTGTCGGCGGCCGTGGCCTCGGGTCGTCTTCGGACTGGCATGTGCCGGTGCCGCCATGACGGCGTACGCGGCGGGGGAGCGCGAGGTCGCGTTGCATCCCCCGCTCGAAGCCTGGCTATCACGAATAGACCTGGCAGAGTCGCTCCTGACACTCGAGGGCAGCCTCGAGGGCGATGCAGAAATCGAGTCGTCTGGATCGGTGCGGTTGCGCGTGGCGGTCAGCCGTGCCCGGGCCGATCACGACTGGCACGACGTGCGCGGGCACGTGCAGTTGCATGTGAACGGCGCCGCGGCGCCGTCACTCGCCGGACGCTGGACTCGGGGGCGGGCGGTCGTCCTGCCAGCTGTGCTCCGAGAGCCTCAGGTCACGCGCAATCCAGGCAGTCCCCCCGTCGATTGGCAGGCGCTCGTTCGCGGCTACGACTACTTCGGCACGGTGAAGAGCGCCTGGCTCGTGTCGGTGGCCCGCGGCGCGTGGATCGACGAGGCGTCCGCGTCGGTGCGCCGGTTTGTCCGCGAGCGCGTCGTACGCCTCTGCGGACACGCACACGGATCGTCGGCGGCGGTGATCACGGCGATTCTCATCGGCGACCGTGCCGGCCTCGACCAGGATGTCCAGCGCCGACTGCAGGCCGCCGGCACGTACCACGTCATCGCGATCTCGGGTGGCAATATCGCGCTCGTCACCGGTCTGGTCCTCATCGCCTTGCGGCCGCTGGTCCGATCGTACCGGGTACCGGCACTTGTCACGATTGCGGCGGCCTGTGCGTATGGTGCAGTGGTTGGCGATGCTCCGTCGGTAAGGCGTGCTGTCACCGCCGCCTGCCTCTACCTGGCCGCTGAATGCGTCGGATTCGTCATTGCACCTGGCCAGGCCATCGCGCTCGTGGTCATCCTCGTGTTGCTTTGGGCGCCATTGACGGTTGTCCTGCCTGCGGCATGGCTGTCGTTCGGGGCCACCTTCGGAATTCTCCTCATGGCCTCCAGACTGCTCGTTCTTGCCAGGGGAGAACCGTCAGCTCCGAGAAGCGTACTCGCGCACGTGTGGCGCGCCGCCGCCAGTCTGTTCTGCGCTACGCTCGCCGCCGAGCTGGTGCTGCTGCCGGTGTCGGCCGCGCTCTTCTCGCGGGTAGGTCTCGCGGGTCTGCTGTTGAACTTCGTGGCCATACCCGCAATGGCCGTCGCACAAATCGCAGGGGCAGCCGGTGTGCTGCTCATTGACTGGTGGCCGCTCGCGGCCCGTGCAGCGGGGGCCCTCGCGATCGGCGGCGCCGAGCTCCTTGTCGAATCGTCGAAGCTTGTCGATGTCGCCCCGTGGTTGTCGTGGCGCGTGCCGCCCGCCTCCATCCTGTGCGTGGCTTGCTACTACGCGTGCCTGGCGACACTCTGGTTTGGGTGGCGCCATCGTCGCATCCGGGTGCCCGGGGTCATCCTCGGGGCTGCAAGTCTGGTAGCGCTCTTGTATGCGCCCGCTCTCGAATGGAGCAGGCCCGCCGTCGGAGTCCTTCGCCTCACGATGATCGACGTCGGGCAGGGCGACGCATTTCTGCTGCAGTTCCCCACAGGACACACGCTGCTTGTCGATGCCGGCGGCGCCAGTTCCGGGTTCGATATCGGCGACCGCGTCGTGGCGCCCGCGCTCTGGGCGCTCGGCGTCCGACGGCTCGACTGGCTTCTGGTGACCCACCCCGATCTCGATCACATTGGCGGAGCGGCGTCCGTGGCGGCCGCCTTCGACGTGCGCGAGATCTGGGAAGGCGTTCCCGTTCCCCGCGATCCGAAGCGTCGGTCGCTGCGGCAGGTGGCCACGGCCCTTGGCGCGGGATGGCGGCAGCAGCAGCGCGGCGACCATCTCGAGGTCGGCGGCATCTCGGTCGACGTGATGGGCCCCCTGCTGCCCGATTGGGAGCGACAAAAAGTCCGGAACGATGACTCCGTCGTCCTGCGTCTTCGCTATGGCGATGTCGAGATGCTGCTCACTGGCGACGTCAGTGCCGAAATCGAGCGCACGCTGCTGTCTTCGTCAGTCGACGACCATGACCCGCCGCTGCGGGTGCTCAAGGTCGCACATCACGGCAGCCGCACATCGTCGTCGGCCAGGTTCCTTCAGCGATATCGGCCCGTCGCTGCGCTCGTCAGTGTGGGACGCGGGAACAGCTTCGGGCACCCGGCACCGGAGGTGATCGCGGGCCTACGGCAGGTGGCCTCGCACGTGTTTCGATCCGACCGCGATGCCGCCGTCATCGTCGAGACCGACGGCCACGTGGTGCGGGCGCAGACGTGGGAGGGGCAGACGTGGCAGGCTGGTGTCTGGTCTTCTGCTCCTGGGCCTTGACGATGGACCAGGCGGATTCGAGCTCGGCCAGTGAGGCGGCGTGGACGTCGCCGCCCCGTTGCTCGAGGTACGCTTCGAGTGCGTTGAAGCGTCTGGTGAATTTGTCGTTGGCCTGTGAGAGCGCGGCTTCCGGCTCGATGTCGAGCTTGCGCGCGAGATTGGCCAGCGAGAACAACACGTCGCCAAGCTCGTCGACGGCCCGGTCACGACCTTCCGTGAGTGCGGCCCGCAATTCGGCGACTTCCTCTTCGATCTTCGTGACCACGTCGGGGGCGGAGGGCCAGTCGAAGCCGACGCTCGCCACGCGCGAGCCGATCGTATGCGCGCGCAGCAGAGCCGGCAGCGTACGCGGCAGCCCGGTCAGCACGCGGCGTTGGCTGCCGGCGGCGGTCTGTTCTTCGGCCTTGAGACGGCCCCATTGTTCGATGACCGCGTCAGGGCTGGTCAGATGCAGACGTCGGCGCTCGGCCGAGGTCAGAGGCCGGCCTGAGCCGGCGAACACGTGCGGATGGCGGCGGACCAGTTTGGCCGTCACGCCTTCCACCACGTCCGCGATATCGAAGCCGTTGGCATCGGCGGCCAGTTGCGCGTGAAAGATGCACTGGAACAGCACGTCGCCCAGTTCACCTCGCAGATCGTCGGCATCGGCGCGATCGATCGCGTCCAAGGCTTCGTAGGCTTCCTCGAGGAGATAGCGGCGAAGGCTCTCATGCGTCTGCGCGAGGTCCCACGGACAGCCCCGAGGCGAACGTAGCACCCGCATCACGTCGACCAGGCGGTCGAACGCGCGGGCGGCGCGGCGCCGACGGGCGGTGGAGGGTCTGACGCCGGTCTTGCGTGCCGGGCGGGCAGAACGAGCAGTGGGAACACGATGTGCCAAACGACTGGGCCTCAAGGCCTCATGCTAGCATTCAGTCTTTGTGCGTGTTTTGTTTCTCGGCACTGGCACGTCGCACGGCGTGCCGATGATCGGCTGTGAGTGCGCGGTCTGCCGATCGACTGACCCTCGCGACACCCGGCTTCGCTCGTCCATCTACGTCGAGTGCGACGACGGGCTGCGTGTGCTCGTGGACACGACGACCGACCTGCGTCAGCAGGCGTTGCGCCACGGCATCCGGCGGGTCGACGCCATCCTCTTCACCCACTCGCATGCCGATCACATCATGGGGCTCGACGAGGTCCGCCGGTTCAACATGATGAGCGGGCAGCCGATGCCGATTTTTGCCGAGCGCCACACGCTCGAGGATCTGCGCCGGACGTTTGGCTACGTATTTCGATCCGATGCGCCCCGCGGCGGCGGGGTGCCCGACCTGCGACTGTGGGAGATTGGCGGACCGTTCTGCTTGGGCGGGCAGGAAGTGGTGCCCGTGCCGATTCTGCACGGCTCGTGGCAAATCCTGGGATTCCGGCTGGGCGGGCTGGCGTATTTGACCGATTGCAGCGGCATTCCGCCTGCATCGATGGCGCTGCTCGCCGGGGTAGACGTGCTGGTGCTCGACGCGCTCCGCCGGACGCCGCATCCGACGCACTTCACGCTCGATCAGGCGATTGCCATCTCGCAGCAGCTGGGAGCGCGGCAGACATACTTCACGCACATTGCCCACGAGCTCGGCCATGCAGCGGTGAGTGCCGAATTGCCACACGGCGTCGCGCTCGCCTACGACGGCCTCCTGTTGGACGTGCCGCCGGTCGACGCCGTGCGCTCCACCGCGGTGCTCCACTAGGCTACCGATGCGAGTCGCCTACTTTCCGGATGCGCCGCGGCCGGACTGGCCGCGGCCGGTCGTGGCGCTCGGCAACTTCGACGGTCTGCACCGTGGTCATCAGAAACTGATCGACGAGGTCCGCCGCCAGGCACAGGAACGGGCCGGCACGTCGGTGGCACTGATCTTCGATCCGCATCCGCCGCGCGTGCTGCGCCCGGACAAGGCGCCGGCCATGCTCATGACGCTCGAGCAAAAGCTCGAGGCGTTCGAGCGCGCGGGGCTCGATGCCGTGGCCATCGTCCGCTTCACGCGTGAACTGTCGCGCTGGGAGCCGGAGCTGTTCGTCGAGACCGTGATCATTGACTGGCTGCGGGCCGCTGAAGTGTGGGTGGGTGCCAATTTTCTGTTTGGCCGGGATCGGTCCGGGACCTTCACGCTGCTGCGCGCGCTGGGCGAAGACCGGGGCTTCCTCGTCGAGACGATCGACCCGGTCCGGTACAAAGACTTTGTGGTGTCCAGCACCCGGATCCGCCACCTGGTCGGCGAAGGGCGGGTCGACGAGGCGGGCTCGCTGCTGGGCCATCACTACTTCATCGACGGGCAGGTGGTGCATGGCGAGGCGCGCGGCCGGCAGTTGGGCTTCCCAACCGCAAACCTGCGCACGCAGAACGAGCTCGTGCCGGCCAACGGCATCTACGCCACCTTGGTTCTGCTCGGGTCAGATTGGCACGCCGCGGTCACCAGCATCGGCGTGCGACCGACGATCGGCGACGGGCAATTCACGGTCGAGACGTTCATTCTGGACGGCGAACATGATTTGTACGGGACGACGCAGCGTCTGGCGTTCGTCAAGTGGCTCCGTCCCGAACTGAAGTTCGAGGACTTGGATGCTCTGAAGACCCAGATGGCGAGAGACGTGGCGGACGCTGCCGCGCTCTTCCGCCAGATGGGCCTCTAGACGCGACCCATCGAAAGGCCGTTCCGCGCCCGGGACGGCCTGGCACCAGGCGGCATGCGGGTCTGCCTGTTCCACGCTAGAATCTGTCTCGGATGTCCCATGCCTTCACGCTGCATCTGCCAGTCGAGCACCCTTATCGGGGGCTGGCGGCAGACGTTGCAGCGCGGTTTGCGGAGACCGTCGGGGGCAGCAGCGCGGAGGCACAGGCGTTCGGTGTCGAGGTGGCCGCCGGCGTGGAGTCGGTCGCCGCCTCGGGCGAGGCGATTGACCTGGTGTTCGACCGCGCGCACTTGGGGGTGGAGGTGGCCATCCGCTGCGGTCCCGAGTTGCGCCTGATTCGCCATGTGCTGCCCGCCATCAAGAAATAGACTCCGCCGTACTCTCTCATGCGCCTTTACAACACCCTCACCCGGACTGAAGACGACTTCGTTCCTGCCGATGGCAAGACCGTCCGCATGTACAACTGCGGGCTCACCGTGTACGCGCGCGGCCACATCGGCAACTTCAGGACCTTCGTCAGTCTGGACGTGCTGCGTCGGGCCTTGAAGTACCAGGACGGATACGCGGTCCGTCAGGTCACCAACTACACCGACGTGGACGACAAGACGATCGGCGCGGCCTCGGCCGCCGGTGTGCCGTTGCGCGAGTACACGGACCGGTTCATCGCCGCCTTCGAGCAGGATGCGGCGGCGATGGGGCTCGAGCCGGTCGAGGAACATCCGCGCGCGACCGACGACGCGAACATGCGCGCGATGGCTGACATGATCGAGCAGCTCACCGCGCGCGGCCACACGTACCAGTCCGACGGGTCCGTCTATTTCCGCATTGCGTCGCTACCCGGCTACGGCAAGCTGGCGCGGCTCGACCATGAGGGCATCCAGGCGGGCGCCCGTGTGGATGCCGATGAGTACGCAAAACAGGACGCGCGTGATTTCGTGCTCTGGAAGGCGGCAAAGCCCGGTGAGCCAAGCTGGGACTTCGGCTTTGGACCGGGACGGCCGGGCTGGCATATCGAGTGCTCGGCCATGGCGCTTCGTCTGCTGGGTGAGCCTCCGATCGATATCCACGGTGGAGGCATCGATCTGATCTTTCCGCATCACGAGAACGAGATCGCGCAAGCCGAGGGTGCGACGGGCCATCCGTTTGTCCGCTTCTGGGTCCACGTCGAGTTCCTGAACATGGACAACGAGAAGATGTCCAAGTCGCTCGGCAACGTGTTCACGATTCCGGACATCGTCGCGCAGGGGTACCGCCCCTCCGCGCTGCGGTTTCTGCTGATGTCGGTGCACTACCGTAAGCAGCTCACGTTCAACTGGGAGATTCTCGACCAGGCGGAGGCGGCGTTGACCCGGCTCTCGGATTTCGCGGCCCGTCTCGAGACCGTCACAGGTGGCCCGGCGCACGACGCCGTTGCCGTTCGGCTCGAACGCGCGCGCGTCGACTTCCGCGAGAAGATTGCGAGCGACCTCAACGTGCCCGCCGCCCTGGGCGTGGTGTTCGATCTCGTGCGCGAGATGAACGCCGCGATCGACCAGGGGGACGTCGGCGCTCCAGATGCCCACGAAATCCGCGGCTTGTTCGACCAGTTCGACCGTGTCTTCGGCGTGCTGGCACTCCGGCAGCAGGAAGACCGGCAGCCGCCAGTGCCCGTGGAAGAAATTGAAGGCCTGATCGACGAACGCCGCTTGGCGCGTCAGGCCCGGCAGTTCGCCCGCGCGGACGAAATCCTCCAGACGCTTGACTCGCGCGGTATCGTGCTCGAAGACTCCGCGTCCGGCACCCGCTGGAAGCGCAAGTAGCCGACTCTGCCGTGAGTGGTGGACGTCGCCGGGAGTTGCCTCTGATGATCCGGCCAAAGTCGCTCGCCAGTCTCCTTCTGTTCTCATGGCTGTTGTGCATCGCCGGCTGCGGTGGCTCGCGCCACCTCGACGGTCCGCTTGCACCTGCCGACGCGAACGGCGACGGCCGCATCACCGTCGGCGAGCTCGACGATGCGCTTGCCGATCGGCTGGAGGAGCCGGGTGGACGCGCGGCGGAGGGCGGCAGGGCAGGGGCGCTGGTGCTCGAGTGCGATCGATCGCCACGAGACTCCGTCATCAACACAGATGCCGAACGGCTGTGTATCGAGGCACACCCGCTGTGGGGAGCGCCCGCGTTACGCGTGCGTGATGTGCTGGCCCAGCGCCGTGTGGTGCCCCGAGCGGGCCGCATGTGGGTGCTCGGTCTCGACCTCGCGCTCGTACTCGCCGCGCCCTGGGTGGCGGGGCGCGTTGTCAACGGTGCGGGCTGGCGGTTCAGGCGGCGGACAAAAGGGGCGTGGTTCAGGATTCCAGCCGGGTGGCAATGGCTACTCTGCGGTGTCAGCGGAGCGATTCTTGGCGGCATCGCGACGGTGATCCTGCTGGTCGTGAGTCTGGGCCTGCCGTGGAGCTGGGATGGTCGAGCCGCTGCGTTCCTGACACTGTCGGCCCGTTCCGTGATTGCGTTCGTCGTGATTGGAGCCGGCGCCGCACTGGCGCGAGGCGTGAAGATCGCGGGAGACTCGACGCGGATCCTGCGCCTCGAAGTCTCAACGCCGGGTCCGGCGCAGTCGGCTCGGGCGGCGAGCGCCCCAGCCCAGGTCGAGCATCCGCGTCGACCCGTTCCCAAGAACATCCTGATCTGCTGCGACGGCACAGGCAATCGAGCCGAGGCGATGGAAGGCACGGTCCGCGTGGTGTCGAACGTGCGACGCTTCTACGAGTTCGCGACGTCCAGCGCCGACTCGCGATGGCATCAGGAGAAGTGGTACGACGACGGCGTCGGAACCGGCACGTCGGGCGAGAGCAAACGAATTGGCCTGCTGGCGCGCCTCCTCAGCTGGATTGGCCAGAACACACCAGTGCGCGTCGTGAGTGTGCTCGAGAAGCTGCGGATGGTCTACGAGCTCGGCTTCGGCATCGGGATCACTGAGAACATCTCGCAGGCGTATCGGCAGATCGTCCGCATGTACGAGCCCGGCGATCGTATTTTTCTCGTGGGGTTCTCGCGGGGTGCCTACACGGCCCGATGCGTGGCCGATGTCATCGACGACGTCGGGCTGCTCAAGGCGGAGCACATCAGGTTTGCGCCCGATGTCGTGCAGTTCTATCGGTATCGCACCGGCACGGACCAGCATGTGGCGTTGCGGCCAGAGCTGTTGCACGAGAACGTGCAGATCGAGTTTCTCGGTCTGTGGGACACCGTGGCGTCGCTCGGCGTGCCGCTCTGGGGCTGGTCGTTCTCGGTCGGCGGGCTCTGGAGCAACGAGGGCTTCGGCGTGACCGATATCACCAACTGCAAGGTGGTTCGGCATGCCCTCTCGATGGACGAGGAGCGCTCGCAGTTCTTTCCGACGCTCTTCGATGAAAGCTCCGTGTCGACGCGGGGTGGGGACATTCAGCAGCGATGGTTCAGAGGGTCGCACTCGGGGGTGGGCGGAGGCTACGTGGACAGTTCGCTCTCCGATATCTCGCTCCAGTGGATGATGCAGGAAGCCACGGCGCACCATCTCCTGGTCGACGGCGGCTGGCAGCAGACGCTGCATCCGAACGATCTCGGGGCGGTCATCACTCAAATCGAGCGCCAGCGCGCGTGGCGGCTGAGCGGCGCGTGGCCTCGCTGGCATCCCTGTGACACCGCTGACGCCAGGCGCAGCGAGGGGTTTGGCGTGCTCGACGGGTCGGTCGTCCTTCGCAGCGCGCATGCCGCTTCTCTGCGTGCGGAGCACGCGCCCGTGGGAAGCGACGAGCTCTTCACGCTGTCGATCGGGGAGCGCGCGACCGTGGCGATTCGCGCGGATCAGGGATGGCAGCGATCGGGTGTGGTCATGGAACGCGGCGGACGCTATCGCGTGAGATACGTCGGCGGCCTGTGGCGCGACCGCGAAGGCGCCTTCTGCGGTCCGGCCGGTCAGGACGCGACAGGACGCGACATCCGTCGCGGCCTGAATTGGGGCAAACGCTATGTGCCTGGTCGGTGGATGGAGCTCGTCGGTCACGTGGCGCATCCCCGGGTGTGGCCGGCTCGCGAGTTGCCGGCGTCACGTCTACTGAAGTATCTGGTCGTGCGTGAGCCACACGAGCTCACGGCCAGCCTGATTCCGCTGGGGCATCACCTCGAGACCGATGAGCGTGGCGTCGACGTGGTGATGAGCGCGCCTGCTGGCGTGTTCTACGCATTTGCGAACGACTGGTGGCTGTTCTACGACAACAACAGCGGCAGCATTGTGGTGGAGATAGAGCGGGTGTGTGAGACATCAGCGCAAACGCCCTGCTACGTTGTCAGCGAAGACGGAACGGTGACGAGGCTGCCGTCTGTCGTGTCCGCGCCTGGCAGCGAGAGTCACGCGCCAGGAACATCCCAGCTCTGACTGCCAACGACCGGCGAGCGTGTGACAGTCTGTGTGCTGCCGCAGTACACTGCCTGTGCCAGCTCGCAAAGGGGTCGTTGATGAGAGTTCGTCTGCACGTCGTGCTCGGCTCGATCGCGCTTGGCGTTGCGGTAGTGTGCTCAACGCTGCTGGCCCAGGCCCCCACTCCGGTCCCCGCCAACCAGCCCGCATCTGGTGCCGCTCCCGGCCAGGAGACTCCGGCGTTTCGCGCGGGAACGACGCTCGTCCCATTGGACGTCCGCGTGCTCGACAGCAAGGGCCGTCCGATTACCGATCTCACGCAGAGTGATTTCAGGGTGTTCGAGAATGGCGCGCCTCAGGAGGTTCGGCACTTCTCGGTGCAGGAGCTCAAGGCTGAGCCTGCCTTGAAGGACGCGCCGCTCCGGCGCGCCGATAGCCCGTCTGTGCTTGCGCCGCAGAACTTCCGTGTGTTTCTGATTTACCTGGGTCGGGGCGACGTCAATGGCCCGGCCGGCGGCGTGGATGGGATCATCCATTTCGTGCGCGATCGGCTGTTGCCTCAGGACCGGGTCGCCATCTTCGCCTGGAATCGTTCGACCGATCTCACGACGGACCGCGCGAGCACGCTCGCGGTGCTCGAGCGTTTCAAACAGCAATACCGTGGCGTCGAACGACAGCTGTCGGAGTACTTCAAGTCGCCCGCGTGGTTTTATGGCAGCCGCCAGGTCCCTGCGTGGGCCCAGAAGAGCATCGACAACGTATTCCACGGGCCTGAAGGGGCGGCCACCCGCACGTTGAGCACGGGCGCGTTGCCGCAGGCGACGCAGATGGAGAGGGACGTGCGCGATCAGTACGACCTCTTCAACGCCTCCCCAAGCGACAGCTTCGCGCAAGCCAGGCTCGAGACGATGGGCCTGAGCCTCGAAGAGTTCGCGTCCGAGACGGCTCAGACGATGCAGGATCAGAGCAACCTGTACGCGGCGATCGAATATCTGCGGCACGTGGACGGCGAGAAGCATCTGGTCTACGTGGCCGAATACGGACTGCAATTGTCCCGGTGGGAGTTCGACAGGAATCTGGGCCGTGCCGCGGCAGACGCGCGCGTCGTGCTCGACGTCCTGCGCACCGGCGGCACCGTCTTCGTGGGCGCGGGGGCGGCCGAGCAACGGACGCCGTCACGCGGCCTGGGGCCTGCAGCGATACGAAGCATGCAGCCCGCAGCGACTTCCCGTCTGATCGCGGAGCTGACAGGCGGCCGGTCGGACGCGAATCGCATGTCTGCGGCCAAGTCGACCGATCTGATTGACGACTCGAGCCGCTTCTACTATCTGCTCGGCTATTACCCGGCGAACCAGCGGTGGGACGGCCGGTTCCGTCAAGTGACCGTGGCGGTCAACCGCCCTGGCGCGACGGTCATGTATCGGCACGGCTATTACGCCAGTGAGCCCGCGTCGCGTATCGATCGGCAGAGCGTCATGACGTACGGACGCATGATGAGTGCCGCGACGACCGCCATTGAGATTCCAGATATTCGCATCACGGGCGGTGCATCCCTGTCGTCGGCCGGCGCGGTCGCATTGAATGTCACCCTCGATATCTCCCGCATCCACTTCGAATCGGCCGCGGGCAGCCGGACGGCTTCGGTCGAAGTCGCGGCCTTCTGCATCGACGATCATCAGCGTCCGCTGGGCGAAGCGCACCACACCGTGAGCCTGACGTTTACCGATGCGCGATACGCCGATGTTCTGAAGTCAGGCGCTCCGGTCGCGTTCACGATTCCTGTCACAGGGGTGCCAGAGGCAGTAAAGGTGGTGGTCTACGACTACCGCGCGGACCTCACAGGCAGCGTCAATCTCAAGCTGCCGAAGCGCTAAGGCGGCGACGGTCGTGACGCCACGCAGGAGTCCCGATCGCGGCTCGGACGGAGTGCGACAGGTCAGGCCCGGCGGCACGAGCTCGGCCTATACTGACTACGATGAACCGACGTGAGTTCGTCACGCGCCTGGCGACCGCGAGTGCATGCCTCGCGGCAGGCGTATCGACGTCAGCCGACGCGGAGGGCCGCGCCACGACCGGTCTCCAGGAGAAACCCGTGCAGTTCTTTGAGTTGCGCCGCTACCTGCTGCGGCGCGGTCCTCACCAGGGGATCATCGACGAGTACATGCGGTCTGCCCTGATTCCTGCGATTCAACGCGCGGGTGGTGGTCCGGTGGGTGCCTTCAACGTGATGATCGGCGCAGAGAGTCCGACGCTTCACGTGCTGATCGTGCACAAGACCCTCGACGGCTTTGCCTCGCTGCCCGACAAGCTGGCCGCCGACACAGCGTATCGTCAGGCCGGCGCGGCGTATCTGAATGCTGCCGCCACCGACGCGGCCTTTATCCGCATCGAGTCCTCGCTCATGCGTGCGTTCTCTGGCATGCCATCGCTGGAACTGCCGTTCGGCGGCGGGGAGGCGGGACGGCGCGCGCGTATCTTCGAACTGCGCACGTACGAAAGTCACAGTGAGGAAGCGTCGAAGAAGAAGATCGAGATGTTCAACAGCGCCGAAATCGCGATCTTCCGGCGCGCGGGCATGATGCCGGTATTCTTTGGAGAGACGCTCGTGGGGCCCAGACTGCCCAATCTCACGTACATGCTCGTATACGAGGACATGGCCGCGCACGACAAACAGTGGAGCGCGTTCTCAGCGGATCCGGAATGGCGCAAGTTGTCGACCACCCCCGGTCTCACCGATCCCGACATCGTCACCAACATCAGCAACAGCTACCTGCGTCCGACGGCGTACTCCCAGGTCTAAGCCGGACCGCCCCACGTCCGGCGTCTCTCAAGGCCGCAACTTCCTCAGCACGCGATCCTGAATCCAGTGTGAATCCCACCACTCCACGGGATTCACCATCTGGCCGTTGACGAGCATCGTGAAGTGCAGATGATCGCCGCCGGCCATACCCGTCATCCCACTCTTGCCAAGTGGTTGGGCCTTCTCGACCATGTCACCAACCTTGACGCTGAACGACGACAGATGGGCATACAGGGACTGGACGCCCATGCCGTGATCGACGATCACGCAGTTGCCGTAGATTCCGAGTTCTTGTGCGAAGAGCACCTTGCCACGGTTGGAGGCTACGACCGGTGTGTTGGCGTAGGAGGCGAGATCGAAGCCCAGGTGCACCTGATGATCGACCTCACGTTCCTGGTAGATGTAGGTGCGCTGATCGGCAAACGCCGACTCGGTCGCCGAGTTCGTGAAGGGGAAGAACACGTCGCCCTTCCAGAGCATCTCGTGCGCGGTCTCGGCCGAGACGCTCCGGATCCTCTCCGCGTTCTTGCGCCGAAGCTCACCATTGAGGACCAGGTACTTGTCGAGCAACGAACCCTCGGGCGTGACTTCCTTGGTGCCCGCCATGATGGCCGGCACCACCCGCTCCAGAAATGCATCGTCGAGCTCGATGCGGCTCTTCTTGAACGGCTTCGGAAAGGTGCGGTAATCGAAGGTCGCTCGACCCACGTTGCCGGCCGTGTCGCGGGCGAACAGCGCGATCGGTGTATCGAGTGGCTGGTCGTAGCGGAGCGCGAAGAACGCGATGCGAAGAGCCGGATCTCCGAGCGCCGCGCCAGGTAGGTCTGCGCCTGACGCCGGGTAGCCCGGGTACTCGAACTCTCCGACTTTGACCCCCGACTGGACATCGGGCGGCGACACGCGGTACACGACCATCTCCGAGCCGCCAACATTGACGTAGTGGTAGGTCGACGCGACCGAGACGCGTGGCGGATCGAGCCGGACCTGCACGTCGCGCGTGGCTTGGGCGCTGGCCGATCGCAGGCCCATCAAGGTCGGGCGCGACGCGGAAATCACAATCCGGGCCGGCCCCTGCACGATCCCGGGAATGCTTTGGCGTCCCACAGGCCGCGTGATGCGTAACCGGTCCGGGCCATCGGGAGTCACCGTCACCCCGCTGCGGCTCGTGTCACCGCCCAGGGAGTACAACTCAGTACTGCTGCCGTTCTGTTCGAAGGCGATGCGCATCGCCGAGAGGCGTCCGGCGGGTGTGCCCATCACAACCTCGAGCTGCGAGTCGGTGCCGACGACCTGCTGTGGACGGACGATCTCGATTGTGGGCCCCGCGGCGCGGCCGGCCACGACATAGGTCACTGAAGCAGCCACGAGTAGCAGGACGAGGACCAGGAGCAACTTGCGCATCCCGTCATGATAGCGGGCGAAGCGTTGTTCGGCGGCGGAAGTTTGCACGCGCAGGCTCCACGGCAGCTCCGCCTGTGCAGTAAGCTGGGATCACCTCCCCTGGCCGTGCACGAATGACCGGAGCAACGCATGACAGATGAGCAGGGGGCTACCGAGACCGCGGACGAAGAACAACCGACCGAGGCGCAGAAACGGGAGAACGTCGTCCGGTTGGCGTTTGGTGGCGACGAGAAGCGCTATCAGGAGTTCTGTGATGCGGTCGCCACGGGCGTGCCGGAGAACACGACCGTCATCCTCCGTGGGAGCTCGGTGACCGGGCGGCGGTGGAAGGACGGGGCTGAGTTCGATGCCGACGGTCCTGGTACGAGCGATCTCGACCTCACGCTGGTCGGCGACGAAGCCGTGAAGCTCTTCAAGCTCTCGGGCTTCTATGTGCCCGGCGTGCACTCCAGGCCCTTGAGTGAGCACGCGCCAGGAATTGCCCCCGACCTCGTGCCGCTCCGTGAGCACCTGATGGAGATGGTGGGACGGCCGGTCAACATCCAGGCCAGCCTCGACGCGGTGATGTACCTGCGGGGCGATATCCTCGGCCAGCCGTACCATGTGCTCATCGAGAGGGTCGCGGC
Organism: Vicinamibacterales bacterium; assembly: GCA_039925145.1. Lineage (GTDB taxonomy): Bacteria > Acidobacteriota > Vicinamibacteria > Vicinamibacterales > SCN-69-37 > JBDSZL01. Next base: position 117,912 of record JBDSZL010000038.1, read on the forward strand.
CGGTGAGCCTGCGGATTCTCAGCTATAACATCTGCCGCGGCGGACGCGGCCGCGAGGATCGGATCGCCCAGGTCATCGGGGCGACCGACGCGGACCTCGTCGTGCTGCAGGAGGCAACCAGTGCCGAGGTGGTGGCGCGCATTGCCGCACGTCTCGGATACGCGCAGCATGGCGCGAGACCGGGGGAGTCGCTCGCCTTCATCAGCCGGCTGCCAGTCGCTCATCACGCCTGGCATAAGCCTCGTCGATCGCGACATGCGTTTCTGGAAATCGTGCCCGTCGGCGACGCGTTCAGGGTCTTCGGACTGCACCTGAGCGCGGTCCACGCGGCGTGGACGGAACGCCGGCGCGTGCGTGAGCTCCGGGCCCTGGTGCAGGCTATCGGGCAACACCAGCACGGATTCCACATGCTGCTCGGCGACTTCAATACACTGGCGCCGAATGAGCCGCTGAACGTCTGGGCGCTGCCGGCACGCCTGCAGGTGCTCGTGTGGATGAGCGGCGGACGCATCCGGTGGCGCACCATCCAGAGCATTCTCGACGCCGGCTACGTCGACGGATTTCGAATGCGACATCCCGACGTGCAGGGCCTCACCTTTCCCACCTGGAGCCCGCACGTGCGTCTCGATTACGCCTTCGTGCCGACGCCGTTCGTCTCCCGGCTGCTGAGTTGTGAAGTTGTCAGGGATCCAGCTACGCGTGACGCCTCGGATCACTTCCCGCTGTTGAGTGAGATCGACCCGCAGTGATGCCTGCGGCGCGGTCTGTTATCCTCGTCCGAATCTCGTGACTGCACCACTGCTGCACTACCGTAACGTGAGCGTCTACCGTGGCGAGCGACTGGCCCTGGACCGGGTCTCGCTGAGCATTGCGGCCGGAGAGCACGTCGCCATTCTTGGGCCTAACGGTTGCGGCAAGTCGACCCTCATCAAGACGATGACGCGCGAGTGTTACCCGTCGTCGAGACAGGGGCCGTACGAGTTTCAGATTCTTGGCGAAGAGCGGTGGGATGTCACCACTCTGCGATCCATGCTCGGCATCGTCACCAACGATCTGGTGGATCGATGCGTGCGGGGCATCACGGGCGACTTCGCGTCGGATTTCAAGAACGCCGTGACGGGTCGAGACACCATTCTGTCCGGGTTCTTTTCGAGCGTCGGAGTCTGGTCGCACCATCAGGTCACGCCGGAGATGGCCCGGAAGGCCGACGCGATCCTGGGGCGTCTCGAGATCGAACACGTGGCCGAGCGCCGGCTCGATGAGTTGTCTTCCGGGGAGGCGCGGCGAGTGGTCATAGGTCGCGCGCTGGTGCATGAGCCCGCGGCACTCGTGCTCGACGAGCCGACCAACAGCCTGGACATGCGGGCGGCGCATGAGCTGGGCGAAAGCATCCGCACGATCGCGCAGGCTGGCACGGCCATCGTGCTCGTGACACATCACCTGCCCGACATCATCCCCGAGATCGATCGCGTGATCCTGATGCGAGAGGGAACGCTGGTGAACGACGGACGGAAGGCGGACATCCTCACGTCGGCCGCGCTGTCCGACCTGTTCGGGCTGCCTCTCGAGGTGACCGAGCGCGACGGCTACTACAGCCATCGGTGGCGCTGAGAGCCGCCTGCCCTGTCGAGCCGCAGGCGCCTTTCGGCCTAGCGCTGCACGCGGCCCGACGCGTCTCCGCCGGCGAGTCGATCGACCTCTTCTACCGTCACGCGGTTGAAATCACCCGGAATCGTCTGCTTCAGGGCACTCGCCGCGATGGCAAAACGGAGGGCTGCCGGTCCGCCGCGACCGGTGACCAGCCCGTAGATCAATCCTGCAGCGAAGGCGTCGCCGCCCCCGATGCGATCCACCAGGCGCACATCGTAGTGCTGGCCGGTGACGAACTCCCCCGCAGCGTGGTCGTAGAGCGCAGCGCTCCACCCGTTGTCGCTGGCGGAGAGACTTTCGCGGAGCGTGATGGCGACCATGGCCACACCCAGCGTCTCGCTCAATTCGCGCGCGGCCGCGCGGTACCCCTCGAGGGCGAGCGCACCGGTCGTGACATTCGTATCGGTGACCTGAATGCCCAGTGTCGCCTGCAGATCCTCCTCATTCGCGATGACGAGGTCGACGCCGGTCACGAGAGGACGCATGACGGCCTGGGCCTGGGTCTCCGTCCACAGCTTGCGCCGGAAGTTGAGGTCGACGCTGACACGCGCACCGGCGTGGCGCGCTGCGGCAATAGCGGCTTGCGTGCATGCCGTGCCCCGGCTTCCGAGGGCGGGAGTGATTCCGGTGACGTGCAGCCAGCCGGCGTCGGCCATCACGCCGGCCCAGTCGACCGCGTCGGGCTCGAGCTCGCTGATGGCCGAGTGCGCGCGATCGTAGAGCACCGTTGACGGGCGTTGACTGGCACCCGCCTCGGTGAAGTAGACCCCCAGACGGCTGCCGCCGCGCAGGATGGCCTCCGTGCGGACTCCTTCTGCTCGAAGCGCGCGGATGGCCGCGTCGCCAAGACCGTTCTGGGGCAGACGTGTCAGGTACCAGCTGTCGAGGCCCAGCGTGGCGAGACTGACTGCGACATTGGCCTCGCCGCCGCCGAATGTCGCGTGGAGGCTTGGCGACTGTAGCAGCCGCTCGAATCCAGGCGGACTCAGCCTGAGCATGATCTCGCCGAACGTCACCACCTTCACGATCGGCCTGCCTTGGCCTCGGCGACATCGGCAATCAGCCGGGTCGCGCGGTCTCTGATGACGGCGTAATTGCCAGCCGCAATCGCCGCTTTATCGAGCAGGGCGCCGCCGATGCCTACGGCGACAGCGCCCGCGCGAATCCACTCGGCGGCATTCTCGAGGGAGACGCCGCCCGTGGGCATGAGTTTCAGCTGAGGCAAGGGACCGTGAATGTCCTTGAGAAAACCCGGCCCGAGGGACGTCGCCGGAAAGACCTTGACGATCCTGGCTCCGGCCGTGAATGCGGTGAAGATCTCCGTCGGAGTGAAACAACCGGGCATCACGGGCACCCGCCGGTCGACGCAGACCCGGATGACATCGCGCTGCAGCACGGGCGTGACAATGAACGTCGCGCCGGCGTCGAGAGCGCTGATGGCGGTTGCCGCGTCGAGAACGGTGCCGGCGCCCAGTCTGAATCCAGCCGGCAGCGTCGGTGCAATCTGCGCGATCAATCCAATCGCTCCAGGCACCGACATGGTGATTTCGAGGGCGCGGACGCCTCCCTCGAGTAGTGCATCGACAATGCCGCGCACGTGCGACGCCTCGTTGAGCCGAATGATCGCCACGACGCCGGTGCGCTCCACGAGGTCGAGAGTCTCCTGAGAGGAAGAGGCCATGAGTCCTTTCGTCGGGGATCGCTGCGTCAGCTGCCAGCGATGCGCCCGCACGAGATTATCCGGGCGCCGGAGTCGCGCGCAAGCCAGTCGCGAGCTGGCATATGATGGCGCCTCAGTCAGGGGCATGGCACGCCCGTTCACGTGCCGCGGAGTTCGTGCGATGGGTCACTCACCATTCGATTTGTCCGGCCGCGTCGCGGTCGTCATCGGCGGCACCAGCGGCATCGGGCGCACGCTTGCATTGGGCCTCGCCGACGCGGGAGCCGACGTGGTGGCCACAGGCCGCCGCGAAGCCCACGTGGAGGCCGTCGCTGCGGAGATCGAGGGGCGGGGCCGCCGGACACTGCGCGTGGCGACCGATGTCGAGCGGACCGAGTCGGTCGATGCGCTGCTTGCCGCGTGCGTGGAGGCGTTCGGCCAGGTGCACATCGCGGTTGTCGCGGCTGGTGTCACCAAGCGGATGGCCACCCGCGCGATGCGAGACCAGGACTGGGCGCAGATCATCGGCATCAACCTGACTGGCACGATGCGGGCCTGCCGCACCTTTGGCGGCCACATGGTGGATCGGGGCTACGGCCGCATCGTGACCGTAGGATCGCTGTCGTCGTATGTCGGACTGCTCGAGGTGGCGGCGTACACGGCAAGCAAGGCCGGAGTCGCCGGCCTCACACGCGCGCTCGCGGTGGAATGGGCGCCGCACGGGGTCACCGTCAACGGGCTGGCGCCCGGCGTGTTTCGCACCGACCTCAATGCCGCATTGCTCGACTCACCACGCGGTCAGGAATTCCTGATGCGCACGCCGATGCGTCGATTCGGACAACTCGATGAGCTGGTCGGCGCCACCGTGTTCCTCGCGTCGGACGCCGCGGCCTTCGTGACCGGACACATGCTGGCGGTCGACGGCGGTTTTCTCGCGAGCGGCGTCAACCAGTAACGCAACGCGCCGGCCCCAGCCAGGCCGGTCAGATGGGAGTGTTCGATGCCGGGTGCGCAGCAGCCACGCGTGGGGTACGTCCGCTGGATCATTTGCGCGCTGCTGTTCCTGGCCGCGACAATCAACTACATCGATCGCCAGGTCATCGGCATCCTCAAGCCGACGCTTCAAGCGGAGTTCAGCTGGACCGAGATCGACTACGCCAACATCGTCTTTGCCTTTCAGCTCGCCTACGCCATCGGATTCATCGCAGCGGGTCGCCTGATCGACCGCATCGGCACACGCGCCGGATTTGCCCTCGCGCTGATCATCTGGAGTCTGGCCGCGATGCTGCACGCCGAGGCGCCAGCACTCGGTCCGGTGGCGGCGATGGTGCTGGGCTGGTTGGGTCTCGGGTACAGCACGAACGTCGCCGGGTTCATGTTCGTTCGGTTCCTGCTGGGGATCGGCGAGTCTGGCAACTTCCCGGCCGCCATCAAGACGGTCGCCGAGTGGTTCCCGAAGCGCGAACGTGCGCTGGCGACCGGAGTTTTCAACTCGGGCACGAACGTCGGCGCGCTGGTGACGCCGCTGGTCGTGCCCTTCATCACGTACTCGTACGGGTGGTACTGGGCCTTCATCGCCACAGGCATTGTTGGATTCGTCTGGTTGGCCGCCTGGCTCGTCCTCTACCACCCGCCGGAGCAGCATCCGCGGATCACGCCGGCTGAGCTGGCGCTTATCCGCAGCGACGTACCAGATGCGGTCACGCCTGTCCCATGGCGGAAGCTGATCGGCTACCGGCAGACGTGGGCGTTCATGATCGGCAAGTTCCTCACCGACCCGATCTGGTGGCTCTACCTCTTCTGGATTCCTGATTTTCTGAGCCGTACGTACGGGCTCGATCTGCGAAACATCGGCTACCCGCTCGTGGCGATCTATCTGGCGGCCGACGTAGGCAGCATCGGCGGCGGCTGGCTTTCCTCGTGGTTTCTCGGGTGGGGCTGGTCGCTGAACCGGGCGCGTAAGGGCGCGATGCTGGTGATGGCGCTTGCCGTCGTGCCCGTCATGTTCGTGGCCGGCGTGGCCAACCTGTGGGTGGCCGTGGCCGTGATCGGTCTGGCGACCGCGGCACACCAGGGCTGGTCGGCCAACCTGTTCACGCTGACCTCCGACATGTTTCCGCGTCAGGCGATTGGGTCCGTCGTCGGACTGGGCGGCATGTCGGGTGCGATCGGCGGGATGCTCATTGCCAAGCTGACGGGCTACATCCTCGAGTCGACCGGCAGTTACCTGCTGATTTTTGCCATGGCAGGCAGCGGGTACCTCGTGGCTCTCGGCATCATCCATCTGCTCGTGCCGCGCCTGAAGCCGATCCATTTCGAGTAAGGGAGCCGGCTCGACCGAGTGCTGAACATTGGGTCTTCGGGGCCTCTCGCCGATGCTCACGCCGACGCAGATTCAGGGAACGCTGACGTTGCGCTCGTAGTGGGGGGGACGCCGCCAACTATCGCGGCGTCAGGTCGTGCTGCTTACGTTCGGCCTCTCCGATCGAGACCTTCTCGGCTGTCGACGACAGGATGTCGAAGAAGATCGACTCGGTGAGATTGCGTGGCGTGAAATCGGTCACCACCGCGAACCAGTAGTCCCCTGGCGGGACATCGCGCAACTGATAATGCCCGCTGGCGTCGCATGTCGTCCAGCGGATGCGCCGAGGCGAGGTCCTGAGCTTCACGGAGACCGGGAAGATCACGACCGCCTGGTTGGTGATCGGGGAGCCGGGCGGGAGTTTGATCGTGCCCGACAGCTCTGGGCGCCGGTCGGCAAAACTGAGGACGACATCCTTCAAGTGGAAGTCCGGGGTGACCTCAATCCGCTCGTCGAGGACATCGCGCTCGTTGCTGAGGGCCGCCTCGAGCCACCAGCGCTCGAAGGCCGGCGGCAACATCGCGCCAAGTGCGTACGTGCCGGTGCGCGGAATCGAGAAGCTGAACGTCCCATCGTCGTGCACGGGAGCCGACAGCGCCGTCACATCGGACACGCCGAGCGGCGTGAGGGTCACCACGACGGTGGTGTGATCCAGTGGCGGCGCGTCCACGGTGCGTTGAAATGTGACGCGCCCGCTCAGCGTTCGCGTCGTGCCCTGTCGAGGATCAGCAGCCGAAGGAGACGCCGAGCCATCGAGCCGGGTGATGGGGGCAGAAGCCAGGCTGACAGCGAGCCCCGCGAGACCGGCCACCGATACGAACGCGCGAAGCATCAGGTGCATGGCAGGACGTCTCAATATGGACTTTGTGATGCGGCGATGATGACACGAGAGCATGAATCCTGCCAGAAGCCGCGCGACTGACCGCCCCGCCGCGTCCAGGGGGGAGCTCAGGACTGCGGGACCGTGCCGAACGACCGCGCGAACAGCTCACCGATGGCGCGCTCGCCGTTCTCACGCAGGAGACGCGTCCCGGTTCCCGTGAAATGCGGATGTGTGATCACCGGCAGCGCACCGGCGTGGCACCGACCCCACCCGGTGCCGCTCCACTGCTGCCAGCAGTCCTGCTCTTGATCGAAGACGAAGAGCGGCTTGTTGCAGAGCTTGGCGAACTCCGCGCCCCAGCCCGTGCCGCCGCGGACGGTGCCATCGTCGAGCACCACACCGATCACGTAGACCTCCTGCCCATGGTTGACCTGATACCAGAGCGTCTGGAGAATGCGCCGGATCGTCGGCGCATCGGTGTAGCGTCGCTTCATCAGCCGGGAGACGTACTCGAGGCTGACATCGCCCGCTTGCAGCTCTTCGTGGTTCAGCATCCGGATGCCCCGGTCTCTCGCCATGCGATGGTCGGGAAAGGTGAAATTCACCTCTTCGACGCCGTAGCGCTCGGCCTGAGCACCAAATGCCGCTTCGGCGCCGGGCGCGCCGCCACTGAAGAGAATGCAGTCCGAAGGCGTCATACGGGCATGATAGATCGCGCTGGCGGCCGAACTCACGCGCTCTGCGACTGATTGCATGCTTCAGTCGAAGCGGCGACAATACGCCGGGCAGAACACACAGCCTGCGAGGGTGCGACCATGGACAAGAACCGCTTGGACGGAAAGACGCAGCGCGTATCCAGACGTGACGTGATGAAGACGATGGGCTCGCTGGCCGGTGCGCTGGCAGCGTCACCAGTGGTAGGGGCTCTGGCGCAAGGCACCGCGGCCGCGCCGCCCACCACGGTGAGCAACCCTCCGCGCGACTTTGGGCCCACCGGTCCGCCCAATGTGTACTTCAACGATCCCGACATACTCAGCGTCGATCCCGCATTCGACAAATACATACAGCCCAACTCCGCGATTGAGCGGCTCTGGCGCGGCGGCGGGTGGCTCGAGGGGCCCGCGTGGAGCAGCGTCGGGCGATACCTCCTGTTCAGCGACATTCCGGCCAACCGCCAGATGCGCTGGATTGAAGACGACGGGCGGGTGACCCTCTTCCGAAGCCCGGCCAACAACAGCAACGGCAACACGTTCGATCTCGACGGACGGCAGCTCGCGTGCGAGCACCTCACACGCCGTGTGGTGCGCTACGAACACGATGGGTCGATTACCGTCATTGCCGATATGTTCGAAGGCAAGCACCTGAACTCCCCGAACGACGTCGTGGCGCACACGGACGGCAGCTACTGGTTCACCGACCCGCCCTATGGCGCGAGTCTGTTCGAAGGACAGCCGGACGCGTCGGGCGGACCAACCAATCCGGCAGGTCTGCTGCGACCGCGCGTGGGCCAGGCGGCCGAGGCCGGTTCGCTCAAACGTGAACTGCCCACGGCGGTCTACCGCGTAGACCGAACGGGACGCGTCACCCGCGTGGCCACGGAAGATCAGGTACCCGATCCGAATGGCCTGGCCTTCTCGCCCGATTACAAGCGTCTGTATGTCGCCAGCACGGGAAAGGGCCCGGGCGATACCGGGCCGGGCGGCAAAGGCGACGTCCACGTGTTCGACGTGGCCACCGACGGCCGGCTGAGTGGGCACCGGCTGTTTGCTGACTTCATGGTGGATGGGGTGAAGTGCGCCCCCGACGGACTGCGCTGCGACGTGGACGGCAACCTCTGGTGCTCGAGCAACGCAGGCCGATCTGTCGGCTACAACGGCGTAACGGTCTGGACGCCGGCCGCGAAGCTCATTGGCCGCATCCGGTTGCCCGAGGTGTGCGGCAACATCTGTTTCGGCGGACCCAAGCGCAACCGGCTGTTCATGGTGGCCAGCCAGTCGCTCTATGCGGTCTACGTGAACACGCAGGGTGCGGTGTGAGCGGTCTCGAGGCGTGCGGCTTGGTCGCCGTTCAGAGTCGGTTCGTCTCCGCGGGTCGGCCGGCCGCTCGAATCGCCAACGCGGGCGGTTCGCTGTTACGATGATGTCCTGTCATGGATGAACGCGCCTTTTTCACTGAGAAGCAGGAGACCCGGCCCGGCCGTTACCAGTGTCCGAAGTGCCGGCGAACGGGGGAGTACAACATCCGGTGGGTTCGGCGGTCGAAGCTGAACCGCCTGCCGCCAGGTGCCGATGAAGGGGACCGGGCCAAGTTCGGCAAACTGCGTGACTACCTGCTGCGCCTCGACGATGAGGTGACGTGCAAGACGTGCGGGAAGAAGTTCGAGATTCCCTCGCATCATTCGCTGATGTTCGTCGAGCAGTTGACAGGTCTTCCCAACGACGAAGAACTCGAGCGCGAGATCAATGCCGCCGCAGGGGAGTCTGAGCCCGACACGGATCGGTAGCCACGGGTCCCACACGGCAGGCTGGCGCGCGGCATCGGGCGTGTCACCGGCGACCGCGCTCGAGACCCAGCCGGTGTAGCATCCTCCTCGGTGCCAGTGACACGTTTTCGCTTCGGGCCGTTTCTCGTCTCTCCGGCGCATCGAAGCCTGAGACGCGGTACGCTCGACGTGCCGCTCATTCCCCGCTACTTCGACCTGCTCGTGCTCCTGCTGGCGCAGCGGCATCGCGTGGTGACCCGCCAGGAAATCTTCGATCTCGTGTGGACCGACGTCGTGGTGTCCGACGGCGCGCTCAGCCAGGCGGTCCGTACGATCCGTCGCTGTCTCGGGGATGATTCTCGCGATCCCCAGTTCATCCGCACCGTCTCACGGCATGGCTACCAGTTCGTGGGCGCCATCGTGACGGAAGAGTCGGACGAGGGGCCGCTTCCGCCCGACCAGGCGGCGGTCGAGCCTGCCGATCAACGGCCCGTGATCTTCGCCCATGCCGATTCGGATCTGCCCGCCCCGGTGGCTCCTGTGCCGGACGTCGACGTGATGGCGATTCAGATCGACCGGCTGCTGCGACGCCCACCCTTCTTGCGGGCGGCGGACGAGGAGCGACGCGAAGCAGCGGAGCAGTTGCACACGCTCGGCACGCGGGAGGCTCTGCGGCGACTCGAGGGCGCCTCCGGTCAAGCAGAAGCCCGCGCGATTCTCCGCGATGCCCGCTGGGATGTGCCCGGGGCCGGAGAGGTCGCGCTGCTGGCCTCGCCTCAGCCTGTCGCCTCCATTCTGCACCTGATGGGATTGCGTCTTCGCCGTGCCGCGCGACACACATCCAACCGGTGGGGTGCGGCGGCGCTTGGAGGCACAGTCGCTGGTCTGTGCGCTGGCGCCATTGGCGGTGTGGCGCTGTGGCTCGTCCCCGAGTCGCAGGCGCATGCAGACGTCATCCTTGCCCTGGCCGTAGTGGGCGGCGTGGCTGGCGCGCTCGGCGCCGCCGGCGTGGGCGCAGGGCTGGCGGCGGCCGAGGCGCTGGCGCGGTCGGCGCGTGCGGCCGGCCTGGTCTCGTGCGGCGCACTGGGCGGAGCCGTGGCCGGCGCCGTCGCCCACGTGCTGGCTCGCGCGGTGCTCGCGGGCATGTTCGGGCACGATGTGCCGGCAGCGGGCGGGTGGCAGGAGGGGATCGTGCTCGGCGCCGCCGCCGGCCTCGGTTACACGCTGTCGACAACGCCGCTACCCGGCGGTGGGCTGGCGGCGCCCCGAGGCCGGGCGCGGATGCGAGCGGCGCTGCTGACCGGATCGACATGCGCCGTCGCAGCGGTCCTGCTCACGCTCAGCGGCCGTCACCTCGTCGCATCAAGTCTCGATGTGATGGCGTCGGCATTCTCCGGCTCTCACGTCGGCCTGGCTCCGCTGGCGCGACTGCTGGGCGAAGAGGGCCTGCGTCCAGTCACCCGCACGCTCGTCAGCGCCTTCGAAGGACTGCTATTCGGCGCAGGCCTCGCCTTCGGGTTGACGCACCGGCCCAGCCGCTCGTAGCGTCGACGCGGCGCCAGTGGGCCCGCAGTCCGCGATCTGACACACATCTCACCGCCGCCTCACAACTCGCTCATGTCTTCGATCGGGATTGCCGTCATGGTGGAGGGCACCGGGGCGACGCGTGTGCGGCTGCACTCCAGACGTCACCCTCGCCCGCATGAGGAGACCTCAGCATGACGCCGCTCCACCCGCTTTCAATCGCCAGCAGCTACTCCATTGCCACGCTCGGTTGCCTCTGGCCCGGCTTGACCGCGGGTGAGGCTCAGTCGTGACCGCCGAACCCTCTCTGCACGTGGCGATCATCATGGACGGCAACGGGCGATGGGCCACGACCCGCGGCCTCCCGCGCATCGCCGGCCATCGCCAAGGCGCGGCCACCGTGGCGCGCACGGTCGAGGCGGCCGCCAGGACGCCGGCTATCGAGGTGCTGACGCTCTATGCCTTTTCCGCGGACAACTGGCGCCGGCCGCGCGCGGAGACTTTGACCCTGATGCAGCTCTTCGAGGAGTATCTGCGCGAGGAGGGCGCCCGATGCGCGCAGAACGGCATCAGGCTCTCTGTCATCGGGCGTCGTGACCGGGTCCCCCCATCGCTTTGCCGGCGCATCGCGGCGGTCGAGGAGGCGACAGCGCAGGGGAGCGCCCTGCACCTCCGGCTGGCGATCGACTACTCGGCCCGTGATGCCCTCTGGCTCGCCGCTGAGCGGATGATGACGACTGGCTCTCGCAGCCGGGAGGAGTTCGCGAGGCGTGTTGGGAGCGGCAGAGGTGTCGCGGTGGACGTGCCAGGCGTCGACCTGCTGATTCGGACAGGCGGGGAGCAGCGCCTGAGTGACTTTCTCCTTTGGGAGGCGGCCTACGCGGAACTCTGTTTTCTGGACGTCGCGTGGCCCGATTTCACCGACGTGCACCTGGCGGACGCGCTCCTGGCGTTCGCGCAACGCGATCGGCGGTTCGGGGGCCTTCCCGATCGAGCCGAGGACGTATGTGCCGGGCGAGAGCCAAGCCCCCACCCGAAAGCAGGCGAGGGTCGGTCAGCGACAAACCTACTCGGCGACGATCTTGATTTCACCCACGCCGCCGCTGGCGTCGAGGTCGATGGTCACGGGTGACGAGAGGGCTCGCGGGTTGACCCAGCGGTCGCCGCGCTTCTCGAGGCCGCTGACGTCGATCCCGCCGATCCCGCCAGACGCGCTGGCAGAAATGCCGACCGCCGAAGGCAGATGCACCGTCGCCGACCCGACGCCGCCGTGGAGCTTGACGCGATAGCTTTGAGTGGGATGGCCGCGAAGGTCCACGTCCAATTCGCCGGCGCCGATCTCCACGTCCACGGACCGAAGCGCCAGGCTACCCAGGGTCAGCGTCGCCTTGCCCGCACCCACATTCACGACCACGTCCAGCGGTCTGGCGTCATTGAGGACCAGCTGCCACTGGTTCTCCGTCTTGCCCCTGGGGCTGGTGCCGGCGCCCTGAGAGACAGTCAGTTCGCTCTCTGCAGCCGTCGTGTCGTGTGTGATCGTTGCCTTCCAGTCGGGAACGCTGTAGCTGAAGTCCGCTTCGAGCAGCCCCCGCGCCCCGCCCTTCACCGACAGCTCGCCCGCCCTCATGGTCACACGCACACGGGTCGATGCTGACTTGTCGAGATCGACGACAGTGTGGTCGCGTTGGACCGGCCCCCCGGCGGGTCCATCCCACGTGCAAGCCGATGTCAGTGCCACGGCCGTCAGTGCGACCAGTGGCGGCCACATCCCGATGGCCCTCTGGATCGCCCGCATGGCTGGTACGAGTCCCATCCCTCAGACGTTCTTAGGCACGACGAACGGCGCGCGGTAGGCGCGGCTCAGCATCTTGTTCGCTTCAGCATCGCCCTTGCAGGTCATGGTCTTCTCGTCCCAATGCAGGGTCCGCCCCAGTCGATAGCTGATATTCGCCAGATGCACGAGGTTGCACGAGAGCGCACCCTCCTGGATCTCAGCGGTGAGGTCCTCGCGGCGCCGACTCCGGACGGCATTGATGAAGTTGGCCCAGTGATGGTCGCTCTGTGTGGCCGCTGGACCAGGAGTCTGCTCCTTTCCCATGAACGAGTAGTACTTGTTGTAGTTGTCGATCACGAGGTAACCCTTGGACCCGTAGAACTGGTTGCCAATCGTGTTGCCTGGACGTTCGCCGTTGATGCCGGCTTCGTGCGGCGTGATCCAGTGCCGCACCTCGAAGCTCATCGTCTTTGGCTTGCCGTCGACTTCGAATTCGAACAGCGACGTCATGGTGTTCGGCGTCTCCTGGTCGTCGTCGAACATGAACTTTCCACCGATGGAGGTGACCTTGGTGGGATGGGTGACGCCCAGACCCCAGCGAGCGATATCCACTTCGTGAATGCCCTGATTGCCGAGATCGCCGTTGCCCGTATCCCAGAACCAGTGCCAGTTGTAGTGGAACCGGTTCTTCGTGAACTCACGCTTTGGAGCCGGACCGGTCCAGAGGTCGTAGTCGACGCCGGCCGGGACGGGCGACGGCCCCGTGCGGCCGATCGTGTCACGCCACTTGAAGCACAGCCCCCGGGCCATGTAGACGTCGCCCAGTTCGCCGCTGCGCATCCGCGTCACGGCTTCCTGCAGGGCCGGTGACGACCGACTCTGGCTGCCTTGCTGCACCAGGCGGTCGTACTTGCGCGCGGCGGCGACGATCTGCTGCGACTCGAAGATATTGTGCGAACACGGCTTCTCGACGTAGACGTCCTTGCCCGCCTGGCACGCCCAGATTGTCTGCAGCGTATGCCAATGGTTTGGCGTGGCGAGTGACACGGCGTCGATTGTCTTGTCCTCGAGCAGCTTCCGGAAGTCGGTGTAGGTGACTGGCTTCGTGGTCGCGCCTTTCTGGGCCACACGCGCCAGCGTGCTCGCCAGATGCGCGTCGTCGACGTCGCAGAGGGCGACGACCTCGACGTTGGGCAAGCCGAGCCAGCCGTCTACGTGACTCTGGCCGCGGCCGCCGCAGCCTGCAATGGCAATACGCACGCGATCGTTCGGGCTGGCGATGCCGCGCACGGCAGCTCCGGCCAGGACTGCGGTCGTGCTCATCAGGAAATATCGTCGATCCACGTCACACCTCCGGGTTGCTGCAAGAAGACAGGAACCTGCGAGCCGGCCACCTGCTTCGGCTCCTTGCCTCGTTGGGATTGGCCCAGCTTGAAGGAAACCGGAACTCTTTACAAGAGGAGCATCGGTTCCCGGCCAGGTTCGAGGGGCGCGCACGGAGAATTGTTCCCAATCTCGCGTCCTCGGTCAGGCAGCTAGAACAATCCCTCGATCGACAAGTAACGTTCACCGGTGTCGTAGCAGAAGGTCAGGACGCGGCTGCCCGGCTTCAGATCCGGCAGTTTCTTGGCGACGGCGGCCAGGGCGGCCCCCGATGACACGCCAATCAGGACGCCTTCCTCCCGCGCCGCGCGCACGGCGTAGGCGTAGGCCTCGTCTTTTTCGACCTGAATGACACCGTCGATCAGATCCATCTTCAGAATCGCCGGCACAAAGCCGGCGCCAATGCCCTGCAGCGGATGCGGGCCCGGTTTGCCACCGCTGAGAACAGCTGAGAGCGCGGGCTCGACCGCAAACACCTGCAGGCCAGGAAAGCGCGGCTTGAGCACCTCCGCACACGCCGTGATATGGCCGCCGGTGCCGACACCCGTAATCAGATAATCGAAACCGTCGGGAAAGTCCGCCAGAATTTCCGCGGCGGTCGTTTGCCGATGGATCTCGACGTTCGACTGGTTCTCGAACTGCATTGGCATCCACGCGCCTGGCGTCTGGGCCACCAGCTCTTTCGCCCGGGCGATCGCAGCGGGCATCCCGCCCTCCCGAGGCGTCAGCTCGAACTCGGCGCCATAGGTGGCCATCAATCGACGACGCTCGATCGACATCGACTCTGGCATGACGAGAATCAGACGGTAGCCTTTTACAGCGGCGACCATGGCCAGACCGATCCCGGTGTTCCCGGACGTGGGCTCGATGATGACGTTCCCTTTCTGCAGCACGCCTCGTCGCTCGGCGTCCTCGATCATCGACAGGGCAATACGGTCTTTCACGCTGCCGGCAGGGTTACTGCGTTCGAGCTTCATCCAGACCTCCGCCTGCGGAAACAGGCGCCGAAGGCGCAGATGGGGTGTGTTCCCAATGCTATCGAGAATGCTGTCGAGTCTCATGTCGCTGGGTCTCCGGTGGGGGCGCCGACAAGCCGGCTCAGATGACGAAGTCGATAGTGTGGTCCGCGACGGGTTTGGACCTGACCCTCACGTCGCTTCGGTGCTGCACGATCGAAAATGGCGCCACACTCTCGGTGAGCCAGACGTTGCCGCCGATCACGCTGTCGTGACCAATCGTGGTCTGGCCGCCGAGAATCGTGGCGTTCGAATAGATCACGACGTTGTCCTCAATCGTCGGATGGCGTCTGACGCCGGCCAGTTCCTTTCGGACGCTGAGTGCACCGAGCGAGACGCCCTGGTACAGCCGCACGCTGTCGCCAATCTCGCTTGTACCGCCCACGACGACTCCGGTGCCGTGGTCGATGGAGAACCGCTCGCCGATTCGGGCCGCCGGGTGGATGTCGATGCCCGTCCGGGTGTGCGCGTACTCGGCAAACAGCCGCGGCAGCACCGGCACTCCGTGCACGTGGAGGCTGTGCGCGAGACGGTACACGTAGATCGCGAAGAAGCCGGGATAGCACGCGATGACCTCGTCGATGCTCTCGGACGCCGGATCTCCCTCGTGCATCGCCCGGGCATCGAGCCAGAGCTTCCGGTAGATCTCCGGCAGGTCGGCAAAAACCTGGTCGGCGGCGTCGGTGCAGCGCGCGGGCATGCTGGCCTGCTGCGGACGAAGCAGCGCGCAGAGCGCGTCGTTCAGTTCGTCCAGGCGGTGCTGCACATCGTCTCTGGTCGTCGCCGCGGCCGCACTGGAGAAGTGGGGGAACAGCAGGCCGAGCAGGTCGTCGGCAAATGCGGCTACCCGTCCCGGATCGGGCAGGATCGCGGTGTGGGCCTCGCGCACCTGCACGATGCGATCGGGGAAGGGAGTGTTCGTCACAGATGAACCGGAGGAGGGCTCGAAGCCGTCACACCGGCATCTTACCGGATTGCCGGTGGCGCGAAGTCCCGGCTCCAGCTACCATGGAAGTGCCAGCCCGCCCCTGAGGTCGTGATGACCCGCACGTTCGGTCTGATGGTCGTCGTCCTTCTCGCGGCAACGGCTCTGCTGTTCGCCGGCCAGGAGCCGCAGTTTCGCGCGTCCTCCCACACCGTCTCGATCTACGCAACGGTGCTCGATGGGGGCGGCCGGCTCGTGCCCGATCTCAATCGCGACGATTTTCAGGTCTTCGACAACGGCAAGCCGCAGCCGCTGACGCTGTTCCAGAACGCGATCCAGCCCATCACGATCGTGTTGATGCTCGACCGCAGCGGGAGCATGGCGTCCAACTTCGATCTGGTCAAGGACGCGGCCTCGGCATTCGTCGGCAACCTGCTTCCCGCGGATCGAGCGCGGGTGGGCAGTTTCTCCGACCGCATTCGCATCGACCCTGGGACATTCACGAGCGACCAGACGACCCTCCGCGAAATTCTCGATCTGAATCTGCTGCCCGCCGGTGCCACGCCGTTGTGGAGTGCCACCTCGCTGGCGATGGACGCCCTCGCGGATCTGGACGGCCGACGCGTCGTGCTGATGTTCACCGATGGGAAAGACAGTCCACAGCCGGGTTTCGGCGTGAAGTACGAGGAGGTCCGCCGTCGATCTGAAACGCAGGAAATCATGGTTTACGGCATCGGCTTCTCGGAACGGTGCGCGACGCGCACGCAGAGCGCCGGACCGACCCCGCTCACGAGCATCTTGTTTCAGCGACGACGTCCCGGCGGAGGAGTGCCCCAGGGGCCGAGGGGCCGGCCTGGCGTGCCCCGGCCCGGTCTTCCGTTGCCCGGCCGCCCACCCACCCGCTTTCCGCCACCCGTCGGGGGTCTCCCGCCCCTGCTACCTCCGGCGGAGCCGACTCGGCCGGGTCCGGTCGTGTCCGGCAACTGCCGTGGTTCTGGTCCAGATCCGGACCTGCGCGATCTCGCCGCGGTCGGTGGGGGCGGGTACTTCGAACTGCGCGCCACCGACGACCTGCGTTCCACATTTTCCCGGGTGGCCGACGAGCTGCATCATCAATACATGCTGGCGTTCAGCCCGGACACCCTCGACAACACGCTGCATCAGGTCGAAGTGCGCGTGCGTAATTCCAACTACAGCGCGCGCACGCGCCGCACGTACTTTGCGGGTAGAAGCCAGTAGCACGACCGATCGCGTCTTAAAACTTGAGCCGTCCCTGCACCTGGACGGCACGGGGCGCCATCGCGTTCGTTGCCGCGCCGAATCCCGCGTTCTCGGGCTGAAGCCGATCGGGCGCCAGCCGGCCGTCGGCGAGGTACTGGGCGTTGAGGATGGTCTGCTGCGCAGGCGCTGTGAGCTGCAGCGTGGCGCTGCGGCCATTGAAGATCACGCTGTTGAGCGCGTTGAATATGTCGAGCCGCAGTTCGAGTTGCCGGTGAAACAGGAACTTGACGCTGCGGCGGACTGACACGTCCACCCGGTGATCGCCACAGCCACGGAGCAGGTTCCGTCCAGACTCGAGCCCGTTGCTGCCCGGCAATGGTCCACTGAACGCGGCCGTGTTGAACTGCTGATACTGGTCGCTCGAGCAGCCCGATCCGGGATCGCCCGTCACCAGCACTCTGGCGGTGTAGTCGGGAGACCCGGTGAGGCTCGCGCCGCCGCCGGTCTCGTAGCTGTACGTGACGTCGTAAGGCGCACCCGAGTCGTAACGGAAGACGCCCGAGAGCTGCCAGCCATTCAGGAGCACGCCCGCCTTGCGGGTGAAGCGGTTTCGCGCCGCCAGATGGGGCAGGACCCACGTGACGTTCGCCACCAGAATGTGCGGCACGCGTCCCTGATCGGCGAACAGAGCCTCCGCGGTGGCCTGGTCAGGCCGCACCCCATAACTACCATCCTCAGCGTGATCGATCCGCAACTGCGGGCTCGGCAACCCGGTGTTGCCGCTGTCGCTGATCGTCCACGTCCAGTTGACGCCCGCGGCGAAGCCACCGCGGAGTCGACGCGTGACCGACGTCTGGAGCGAGTGGAACGTGCGGTGGAACCGGCCCCATTGCACCAGGATGTTGCTGTAGCCCCGATAGGGACGAAGCAGGTTGTTGGGCAGGGCGGTGCCGGCTGTTTGCGTGGAATCCTGTCCGCTGAGCGCGAGCGTCGTGCCCAGGTCGATCGTGTTCAGGTTGACAGCACCGCCGGCCTGCTGTCCGCCGAGTACATGGTAGGCGTGATGGCCGACGTAGGAGACGTCGACCCGTGAGGACCATGGCAGGGCCCATTGCACGCCGCCATTCCACTGCACGTCGGACGGCAGCTTGGAGTCGTAGTAATACACCCGCACGGTCGGCACGGGGCCGAAAGACAACGACGTATCCGAGAGGTCTGAGAGATTGCCCCACTGCTGCGTCAGGCCTGTGGCCACTGGAGGGTTTCCAATGGTGTTGAACACGGTGTTGCCGTCCGGCCTGTCGAAGAACAGTCCTGCCGATCCTCTGATGACGACACGCTGTCGGCCGGTGACGTCGTAGGCGGCGCCGACTCGCGGCGCCACGGCCAGCGACGGCCACAGGTAGCCGGTATCCGCAATCCCGCGCCCGGCCTGCACCAGGCCGTTGGCCGGATCGCCCGTTCCGGGGACCGCCTGGCCGATCAGGCTCGACGTGCCGGCGCCGAGCAGGACCCCGGTCACCGGATGCCTCGCCTGACGATCCGGATCGCTGCACGGCGTCACCTGCGCGCAGGCCGGCGCGTACAAGAGCGGGGCGGCGCCCTTCGTCCACTGACCCGGGAAGAAGTTGCTCGTCTGATTGAAGCGGTCGTGTTGGGGGGTCTGGTGCACCCACCGCACGCCGTAGTCGAGTGTCAGTCTCGTGCCGGTCTTCCAGTTGTCCTGCAGATACCACTCGACGTTGTCGTAGATGAAACTGCCTTCGATGAAGCGAGACTGCTGCGCATACGACGAGAAGATGCCGAGTGCCGCGTTTGCAAACGGAAAGCTCGTGTCGAGTGGATTGCTCGTGTCGTTGCCGAAATTCAGCAGCCCCTGGAAGTTCGGACTCGATCCGAGGTTCTGGGCCTTGTAGCTGTGGTTGATGTAGAGCCCGGCTTTTGCTGTATGTCGTCCGGCGATCTTGGTGAAACTCACCACGACGTCATGGGTGCGGTTGATGTTCATGAAGCCTGGATAGTTCAGGCTGGGCGGCGCACAGGATCCCGTGTCGCAGCCGTTGGCCGAGAGTCGGCTGGCAGTTCCCGCCGCGAACCAGTTGATCTGGGGCGGCAGCAGGCTCTGACTGTTCTCGAAGAAGGGCACCCCAATGGTTTGTAGGGCCGCATACTCGTAGTAGCGCGGATCGATGGTGCCGGCGGCGGGGAACAGGGACGCGATCTCGCCAAGAGTGCAATGAGCCACGAGGGCACCCGTATCCGGCGGACAGGCGACGTTGTTGCGGTTGGTGTATGGCGTGATCGGTGGTGCGCCGAGCCGGTTCTGATTCATGCCCATAGTCGCTTCGAGGAACCCCGTCGTCCCCACCGCGTAGTTCATGGTCATCGAGGTATTGAAGGACAGCGGAAACTTCTGCAGGGTGTCGTTGAAGCCCGGCAGACTGCCAATGGCCGGTCTCACGAGCGAGTTCGTGCCGTTCCATTTGCCCGTGAGACGCAGCCGTGTGGCCGCCTGGTAGTCGATCCTGATCACGGGGGTATACGAGAGCGTGACCTCGATGGGCGCCTTGACGCCGTAGTTGAAACTCTGGCCGGCGATGGCATCTCGATTGGGCAGTGGATATTGGCTCAGCAACGCGAGGCCGGGTCCATACAAGCGGCTCGTCGGGATGCGCCCCAGCACACCCGCGTCCTTGAAACAGGCCGACGTGTCTGTGACCGTGCACGCGCTCTTCGGGCGCCCCGACGCGGGATCGTAGATGAGCCTATAGATCTGACCGTTCTGATCGCGCGTTTCCGAGAAGTCGCCGCGCCGCTCGAGGAGCGTCGGCACGCGGAAGTGGGTGACGTAGTCACCAACGCGTCTGGGCCTGTATTCGTGGCTGTAGAAGAAGAAGAGGCGGTTGTCGCGACCAGGACGTCCAATGGGCCCCCCGAGGGTGTAGCCCACGTCGAGCTGCTGCACCACCGGCTTGGGATCGCCGTTTTGCCGGTTGGCCCAGGAGTTTGCCCCCAGTCCGGAGCTCCGCTGATAGTTGAACAGCGACCACTGAAAGCGATTCGTTCCACTGCGGGTGACTGCCGAAACCTGCAGCCCGCTCGATCGGCCGTACTCCGCCTGGTAGCCCGACGTCAGCACTTTCACCTCGGCCACCGCGTCGACCGGCAGGTTCAACCCGCCCATCAGCCCGTTGTTGCCGGTGTCCATGGCTGAGACACCGTCGATCATGTAGTTATTTTGGCCGCCACCGCCGATTCGCGTCGTGCCGTTCACGCCTGGCGTGAGTGCGATGAACTGCTGGAAGTCGTGCGATGCAATCGGCAGATTCTCCAGTTGATTGCGGTCGACCGTGCCCGACCGTTCGCCGGTCTGCGCCTGAATCATCGGCGCCTCGTCGCGGACATCGACCGTCTCCTGCGTGCCCCCGATCTCGAGGACGAGCGGATCGAGCGCGACGCGATCGCCCCCGCTCAGTCGTATGCCGCCGCGGGTGAGCGTCTTGAACCCGGCGATGGTGACTTCGATTCGATAACTATCGGAGCGGAGCGCGGGGACGACATACGTACCGGTTGAGGTGGTCAGCAGGCTGGCCGTCCGGGTCGTCTGCGTCTCGCTGATCACAACCACGCTGGCGCCGGCGATCGGGCGTCCGGTGGCGTCGATGACGGTGCCCGCGAGTGTTCCTGTCGTGATCTGCGCGGGCGGCGAAACACCCAGGAGTACGAGCAGAAGCCAGAAGACCATCAGCGCGCGCGTGCGACAGCTCGCGTGCTCAACGCTTTGGCACGGTCACCCAGCGGCTGCCGCGCACCGTGGCGCCCGGCTGTTTGACCTTAACGCTCAACTGCCGCGCTCGGCCATCCCGGTCGGACTCCGCGGGCAGCACACCGAGCACATAGTAGGCCGACGTCTCGTTCAGGATCTGGTTGAACGCCGCCACACCTTCATCACTGAGGGCCGTGAACAGGGCGCCTCCAGCCGAGCCGGTGAACTGCGCCAGCGGGCGCATGAGCAGTTCGCTGTCTTCCGCCAGTCCGGTCAGCGTATTGCGCGGGCGCCGCTGTTCAGCCGACGACTGCTGCTTGAAGCGCCAGTCCACGTATAGCGTGTAGATGGACGTGTTGGTGCGAACCGCTTCCTGCCCGATCAGGATATCGATGTTGCCGATGTCGGGACGACCGCCGGGACGGTTACTCGTGACCACGCCGCCGCTGATCATCAGGAGCGTCTTACGCCCCTGGATAGCGGCGAGATTGAGGATCAGCGACCGCAGCATCGCGAGGCTCTGCATCGCGCGCTGTTCGTAGTTGTTCACGAGCGCCTGCACTTCGACCCGCAACTGCTTCTGGCAGGGCACATCCTCGCCGCACAGCTGATCGATCAGGAGCTGGCTGTCGCGGTCGGTGCGGTCGTTGAGCATGGGCGAGAGCGCCACGAGCTCAGTGGGCCTGAGGTTGAACCGGGACGTGGGCTCGGGCGACGGTTCCCCCGTGACCCGCAGGAGCGCGTTCAGAATCTTGCCCCGGTCGGTCGTGGGACTGATCTGCGAGCCGGTAGGGAACACGAACAGTCCCACCACGTCGCCGGGCTGCAAACCCTGCACGAATGTGCGGGCGGCCCGGATGACACCGATGCTGCTCGTCATGTCGAAGCTGGAGGCATCGATGACAAGCACGAACGTCCGAGTATCTGCCGACCCTTGGCGAAGGGTTTTGGCATCGGGCCACACCGCTGTGCTGGCAAGGCGGTTGGGCGCCACGCTGGCCGGAACATTACGGCCATACTGCACGACCTCGGCCGAGACGACCCGGCGGTGAGCACCATCGATCGTGACGTCGAACTTGTCGGCCCCAAGACCAAGAACGGGGATGCCCTTGCCGGTGACGACCCGGACGTCGAACTCGATGACGTCGACGGCGGAGCGAAAGGTCGGTTGCTGTTGCCTGGCGCCAACGGCGCCGCCAAGCAGCGTGACGCCGGCTGCGATTGCCAGCATGATCGCCGCTGCTCGAATTCGAGCGGGGACAGTCTGCTTTTGCATGGTGGATGTCGACAGGGTAACACGGGCCGGATCCGGCTCTTCCAGGGCCGAGTCTCAGCCGCGCGCGCGCTCGAGCGCTGCCACAACCGTCGCGCTGTCCGTACCGGTGCCTTCAATCCGGTGGCGGACCACTCCCGTGCGGTCGATCACGAATAGCATGGCCGAGTGGGCGATGTCGCCAGATGGCTCGAGGCGGTACTTCAGGCCGAGCACCGCCGCCAGATCCCTGACACCATCCTCGGACGCCACGAGCAGCCGCCAGCGTGCGGTATCCAGCTGATGCTCACCTGCGAAATGACGCAACGTCTCAGGCGTGTCGTGAGCGGCATCGATCGAGAACAGCACGAAGTGAACCCCGCTCCGATCGGCGGGTGGCAGCCGTCTCTCGACTGCTTTCATCTCCTCGACCACTCTCGGACAGATCGAGGTGCAGGAGCTGTACATCATGGCCGCCAGCGTCACATGGCCGCCGAGGTCCCTGAGCGCGACACGACGTCCGTCCTGATCGGTGAACGTCAGATCGAGCGCAAAGAGCGAGGCGTCCTCGTCCGTGGACGCCAACCCGGCGGCCTGAGACTGTGCGACCGGCAGTGCGTCGCGGTGCTCGCGGCAGCCCGACGCGGCCCCCGCACCGGCGAGCGCGGCGGCGAGGACGACGGACCGCAGCACGCCACGGGTCATGGACGTGCCTCGACGTGCCGCACTCCTCGAAATCCGAGGTTCGCGACACCGTAGCGCGCTTCGAGGCTGCTGCGAAACGCGTAACGCATGAAGGCCGCGTAGTCCTCGAAGTCCGAGGCGCCGACACCTCCACTGCCGCAATACAGGGTCTGTTCGAGAGCACTGTCGGCGCGAGACTCGCCGGTGACGAGCGCCGAGTTGAAATCGAGCGTCCACTCCCAGACGAGCCCGTGGAGATCGCGCACACCGTAGACGTTCCGGGACGTGGATCCCACCGGCGGCAGCGGCTTCGGCGTCGGCCGGCCGTACCAGATGCGTAGCCGCTCGAGAAACACCGGGTCGCGCGAGGCGTCCGCTAACGACTCGCTGGCGGCCGCGGCGTACTCCCACTGATCCACCGTTGGCAATTGCTTGCCCTGTGCCTTGAGATAAGCACGCGCCGCGAACCAAGACACGTACACGACGGGGCTGGCTGGGGGCGCCAGGTCTCCGGGGTCCAGATCGCCGCGCCACTGCCGCAGATACGACGTGTCGACGAACAGTCGATTCGCCGCCGAGCGCCGCCACTCGGGATGGTCCCGTACGAACGCCAGAAACTGGCTGTTGGTAACCGGCACCGCGTCCATCAGGAACGGGTCGACGACCACGCGCTGCGAAGGCGACGAACGTGGCGGATTGGTCGGACCTGCACGGCGAGGCGTCGTGTAAAGAGGCCGATACGATCCTGCTGGTATCCTCACCATCCCGGCGCTGTTGGCCTTGACGGGCTGAGTGGCCGCGTGCCCCGTCGGCATGTGCAGGACGATCACCAGAACGATGATCCCGCACAGCATCTTAGGATCGACAGGCCTCCGTTGGATCGATGCCGACATCTGGTTGGCTACCGGCCCCCACGCGCCGCGGCCGGCTGGGTGTTCGACTCCGATGCCCCACGCGCCGCCTTCACTTCGGCCGGCGTGACCTCGAAGCCGGCGTTGTTCCAGGTGTTGTAGACGGAGGTGAGGACGTTCGCGATCTCCTCGTCCGAGAAGGCCAGAGCTGGCATCACGCTGTTGAAGGGCTTCCCGTTGACGACGACGTTACCCGTCAGACCGCGGAGGACGATGCCGATGGCGCGCGTCTTGTCGGCATTGAGATAGTCGGAGCCGGCGAGCGGTGGAAACGCGGCGTCGAGACCCTGCCCGTTTGGCTGGTGGCACGCCGCGCAGACGTTCATGAACGTGCGGTGCCCGCGTGTAATCCTCTCCGCCTTGTTCGCGGCCGGTGGCACCACGGGCGCTTCGGCCGTGACGGTCTGTATGGCGCCGCCTTCGGGCTGGTAAACGAGATCGTTCTGTTTTCCGGAGTAGAGGCTCTTGTCTTCGGCGCCATCCACTTTGAGCATGCCGAGCGACCCTTTGTTGAACGTGCGGAAGATCGAGTGGTCTACGAGGATGAACGTGCCGGGCACCTCGGTCTTGAACTCCACGATGGCCGATCCACCCGCCGGGATCATCGTGGTCTGGACGTTGGTGTTGACCGTGTCGCCGCCTTCGGCATTGACGCGATCGAAGATCTCGCCGATGACGTGGAACGACGAGACGAGCCCCGGACCGCCGTTGCCGACGAACATCCGCACCGTCTCGCCCTTCTTGGCCACAAGTGCCTTGTCTCCCGTGAGAGCACCCACCGAGCCGTTGAACACCACGTAGGTCGGCTTTTCGTCGATGGCCTTTTCCATGCTGAAAGGCTGCAGGCCCGGCGCCGCGTACTTACCAGCCGTGTAGAACTCGCCCTGCATCACGTAATACTCGCGGTCGACCTTCGGCAGTCCGCCACGAGGTTCGACGAGGATGAGGCCATACATGCCGTTGCCGATGTGCATGCCGACCGGCGCTGTCGCGCAGTGGTAGACGTAGAGACCGTGGTTGAGCGCCCGGAACGAGAACACCGACGTATGGCCTGGCGCCGTGAATGACGACGCGGCGCCGCCCCCGGGACCGGTCACGGCATGCAGGTCGATGTTGTGCGGCATCGTGTTCGACGGGTGATTGCTCAGGTTGAACTCAACCTCGTCCCCTTCGCGGATGCGGATGAATTTGCCGGGCACCGATCCACCAAACGTCCAGAACGTGTAGTCCACGCCGTCAGCGAGGCGCTTCACGACCTCATGCACTTCGAGCTTGACGATGACCTTGGTGGGATGAGTGCGGGTGATCGGCGGGGGCACGGCCGGCGCGTCGGTCAGCACCGCGTCTTCCTGCCCTTCGATGGCGTCCGCGTTGGTCGGCTGTGTGCCACGTGCGCAACCGCTCGCACCAGCCATCACGGCCACGCACAGGGCTCCGATCGCCACTGGCCAATTCATCAGCTCGCGCATTGACTCTCCTCGGGCGTCACCGGGACATCACCAGCGCTCATCGCGCACCCAGGATGGATGTCACAACGTGTCGCCCGCTCCGGTCAGCTTGCAGCAGGCGCAAGAAGCATTCCGTGGGCCTGTCCCGTGCGTGCGGCGGCAGCAGGGGCGGGCGTTGAACGATTCGCGGGTTCTTTCCGCTGCACGCGAATTATTCCAGGGCGACGCGAGTAGATGGCGTGCGGCTTGAGTAAGATCACCGACAGCCCAACCGGAGAGAGAAGGCGCCACACCGCACGCCTGCGCAGACGAGAGCCGCTGCCACCGGTCGGCTCTCAAAGCGCTCATCGAGGATCGGATGTCCGGAACCGGGAGCGAGTTGTGCGGACCGTGAGACGATCGGACAGGACCGCCATGGCGCGTGGACTCGGACGGACGACGCAGAGAACGCTGGTGGCGTTGCTCCGAGCCGTGAATGTCGGCGGCACAGGCAAGATGTCGATGCGCGACCTGGCGGCCATCTGCTCGACCGTGGGTTTTGCCGATGTGCGCACCTACATCCAGAGCGGCAACGTGGTGTTCCGGACCGACCGCTCGTCAGCCGACGCGGCGGCCGCGCTGAAAGACGGGCTGATCAAGTCCCGAGGCAGCGGGGTCGATGTGCTGGTGCGCGACGCCGGAGAGCTCGAGACGCTACTCGCCGCAAATCCCTTCCCCACAGCGCCACCGGCCAAGGTCGTGGTGATCTTCTGCTCGGAAACCGTACCGCCGGGGCTGCTAGCCCGGGTCACCGGGCCAGACGGCGAACAGATCGTCGTCTGTGAGCGCGAGCTCTACGTTTACTATCCGGTAGGCATAGGAGCGTCGCAGCTGAAGTTGCCGAAACTGCCGGGGGTGACGACCGCGCGCAACATGAACACTGTGAGCAAGCTGGTGGAAATCTGTCGCGAGCTGCCACCGCCGGGCCGACAACGGGCTTGAACCGTGAACAGGCTCTAGTCGAGCGGCGGCCGCGACGAGCCACCGAGCAGCGAGGTGCTCATCGTGAAGGCGACGTGGTGACCCTCGCCGCCCCCGGTGGCGTACGACACCACCAGCATCGGAAATCCACCCGCGCGGATGGTGAGACCCGCAGCGATGGTACGTTTCAGGCTACCGAGCCAGAGATCCCCGCGCGCGAGCGCCACCTGGCCCTCATCCGCCTGCAGCCAGGCGCCGACCGGTCCCCAAATCGAGTGCTCGACGGTCTGCTGCAGCAGCAGGAGATTGGGGGCACGGAAGCGATAGTCCTCATAGCTGGGCAGCGAGGGGCGGCCGTTGATGTCGCTGCCGCCGAGTGTCGGCTGCAGGTAGAAGGGCACCTGTTGCCCGGAAGCTGTCGATGAGGTCAGGTAGAGCACCCGAAGATTGAGACTGCCGCGGCGGTTGCGTGACACCGGCGCGCATCTGTCGGCTCCGGGACTCGTCGCGCAGTCGTTCGGCGTGTTCGTGTCTCGAACGTCGGCGGGGCGGGAGGTGCCATAAAACGTGATGTCGTGGCCGAGGTCGAGGCGCCAGCGCTGAAACGACGAGTGTTCGTCCGCCGCCACGAACTGTTGCGTGCCGAGCAGATAGTTCAAGCCGAAGTAGCGACCGATGCGCGGCATCAGACGCACACCTTCGCCCATCTGGAAGAAGGCAGGCTGGTCGTCGAGGCCCGGTGCCGTGGCGCGGCTGAATCGCGTGCTGACTGGCGGCACATCGTCGGAGGTTCCATCACGCACCGTGAAGAATCGGGCGTTCAGTTCCGCGACCACGGAGAGATTCAACCGACGGGCTGGTTGCCAGCCGTTCACCGGAGCAATGACGCTGCCGCCGGCGACAATGTGTCGCAGGCCATACACCGCCTTGTCGCTGCGGGCCGAACTGGGACCGAGGCCGAAGTAGGAGACCCGCTCGAGTGACGTCGCCTGGGTGTAGAGACTGATGATCGTGTGGGGGCGCACCGCCAGGTCGTCGGTGGGTCCGGTCGTCGACGACGGTGCGGCCAGCGTGATGACGGGGCTGGGTGTGTGAATCAGCTTCATGAAGGCGCCGGCGCGCCACGAGTTGCCGAGGGTGTGGACCGCGTCGGCGCTCCAGCTGAGCCGCCACGTTTCATTCGGTGCGTGGCTCGTGCCGAAGGCCGCGCCCAGCGCGAAGCCGTTCTGTGGCGCGAGGCTCCCGAGCGCGACGTGCAGGGGAGATCCCGTGACGAGCCCGGTGACACACCCCGTGACCTGCTTGAACGAGAGGCCGCAGCTCTCCTGCAGATGCTCCTTCTCGCGACGGAATTCGGCGGCCAGACGCGTCTCTTGGGCGTGCGCCGGGAGCGCCATGAGCGTGAGCCCGAGCAGCAGACCCGCAACAGCAATGCGACTGCTGGCGCTCATCTGGAGCGTCTCGTCGACTTAGGGTGTCGAGGAGAAGCGGCCCTCTTGCCAACCGTCTTCGGGCGCGGTCGAGTGCGCGGTTGGGGGACGTCCTGCGTGGGTCCTATAACCGGCGTCAGCGGCAGGCCTGGCACTGCCTCTGGGTTCAGCACCTGCGTCGCGTGTGCGATGAATGCCGCGGCCTGGGCCTCGCTCATCGCCCCGCGGGGCCGCGCTCGCGGAAGCTCGCGTGCGCCCGGAACCGTCGGAATAATCTGCTGCAGGTGTTCGACCTGGTGGCGGAGCAGGTCGGAAGCGGGGCGGTCCTTATCGAACGCGCTCCGGGGGACCTTCGGGACTCTGATGATTCGCATCACGCTGCACCTCAGCTCAAACGGAAGAGCGGAGCGTCGGTTCGCATCTCGGTGAGCGAGAGGAGATCGAGAAAAGTCTCGGCATCCTTCTCACGCGGCGAGCGTGCGTCGAACGATCCGATGAAGAAGTCGGTCACGGTCGCAGGAATGGAGGCGTGTTCGAACGTGCGCCCGCCGACCACGGTCCCCTTGGGAATCCACGGCGAGATGAGAATCGCTGGCACACGTACGCCCAGACGGTCGAAGAAGAAGGGCTGTCCGGTGCCGGTCTTGTCGGGCTGCGCAAAGAACTGATCCGGCGTGCACGCCGGCGGAGGGACGTGGTCGAAGATGCCGCCATGCTCGTCATAGGTCACGAGCAACGCCGTGCTTTCCCACAAGACGGGGTTCTGCCGGATCGCGTTGTAGACGGAGGCGATGAACCGTTCCCCTTCGCCGACATGATGATCGGGGTGCTGGTCGTTGGCCACGAGTGCGCCAGCGTCCCCCTCATGATCACTGTAGTTCGGCTCGACGAACGAGTAGTCGGGCAGCGTGCCGTCGGCGCAGTCCTTGAGGAACTGCGGATACGTGCCGAAGATGCGAGGCTGGTCCCGCAGGAGATTGACCACCTCGAGCGAGGAGCTGGCCTGGTCGAAGTAGTACAGCTTCGACGTCAGGCCTTCGTCGAGCATCCTTTCGTACATGCTCTTGATCTGCTTGTTGGCGTACCAGAGTTCCATGCCCACATGGCCGAACGATGTGCCGTAGTGCGCGAACGCCCGGTTGCAAAGCGTCGGTCCTGGGATAGAGGCGAACCAGCTGTTGAACACTGCGAACTCCAGCGCCAGGTTGCTCAGGACCGGCAGCTTCGCCGGGGCGAACGCATACATGATCTTGCGCGACTGCTTCACGTCGTGCTGCTGATTGAAGTAGCTCTTGACGAAGCCCTTCATCGTCGGCACGCGGTGCGCGCTCGCGTCGCCATCGAAGATCTGCAGATCGACAGCCGCGAAGTGATGGTCGGGATCTGGATTCAGCTGTCCCTGGAACTTCGCCAGCGGCTCGGCGAGGACCTGCTTCCCGGTCGTATCGAGATTGAACTGCGATCCGGTGAGGCCATCGATGCGGGGATCGAACGCGGTGAGCCCCCCGAGCATGTGATCGAACGACCGGTTCTCCATCATGAGAACGACGATGTGCTTGAGCTTGTCGAGACCTCGAGGCATAGCGTCCTGAACTCCTGGCCGGGGGCGGTGGGGAAGCCGGCATAGTTTACCCGCGGTTGCGGTCGGGGCGGTCCTGAAATCTGGTGCTGACGGGCGCACAATACCGCAATGTTCGATCCCTCATCGCGGGCGCGGCTCACGAGCCATGACCTGAATCGCTTTCCTGGAGAGTCGCTCTTCGACCGGATTGCGCGCGTGGTCTGCTCGGCGGCGTGCCTGCCACGCAAGGAGCTCTACGAGGCGTGGGAGATGGCGCGACGAGTCCGACGCCACTTCCGCGGAGGACGCGTTGTCGATCTCGCGGGAGGCCACGGCCTGCTGGCCCACGTGCTGTTGTTGCTCGACGACTCCTCGCCAGCAGCCGTCGTCGTCGACAAGGCACTGCCGCTATCGAGCGACAAAGTGCACCAGGCGCTCGTCGACGCCTGGCCCCGCCTGGCGTCGCGCGTCAGGTTCCTCGAGATCGACGTCGAGCGTGCCGCGCTGAGCTGTGACGATCTGGTGGTGTCGAGTCACGCGTGTGGCGGCGTCACCGATCAGGTTCTGTCCATGGCCGCCGATGTTCGTGCACGAGTCGCAGTCCTCCCCTGTTGCCACAACCTCGACAGAGGCGAGACCGACGGCCTCGAAGGGTGGTTGGACCGCGCTCTTGCGATCGACGTCGTGCGCGCGGTTCGCTTGCGCGCGCGGGGCTACGTCACGCGAACGCAGACGATTCCGGCCTCGATCACACCCAAGAACCGTCTGCTGATGGGGGAGGCTGTGGAAAGTGGTTGGGCCGCCGCGGCCCCTTGTGCTAGTTTCGGCCCCGGAGTTCGCCCATGACAACCGCTCGCGTGTACGAATGGGCCTTGGCGGCCATGATCGCCTCGGTCTCGGCCACCGTCACGTCTCAACAGGCCCCGGCGCCAGTCGCCGGTCAGCCTCCCGTGGCTGCCCAGGCAGGGCGGGGAGGAACGCCGGCGGCGCCCCCAGGGCCTGACATGAACGCCCACTATCTCCTCGGGCCCGACTCGATGCCGCACGAGGGGATTCCGACGGGCCAGATGAAGGGGCCGTACACACTGCCCAGTCAGGCCTATCCAGGCACCCAGCACACCTACTGGATCTATGTGCCGGCGCAATATGACGCCGCCGTCGAGACGAGCCTCATGATTTTCCAGGACGGCCAGGCCTTCATGGACCTCAACGGGTCGATTCGCGCGCCGCACGTGCTCGACAATCTGATCTACCGGCGCGAGATCCCGACGATGATTAGCGTGTTCATCAACCCGGGCCGCACCCCTGAACAGCCCGAGCCCAGCTCGGCAGACTGGGGCGATCGGTGCTGCAATAGACCGACCGAGTACAACAGCCTCGATGACAAGTACGCACGCGTCGTTGTCGACGAGCTACTGCCCGTTGTGTACAAGGATTACAACATCTCGAGGGATCCCGAACGACACGGCATCGGAGGCGCCAGCTCGGGCGCAATCGCGGCGTTTACGGTGGCGTGGGAACGGCCCACTCACTTTCGCAAGGTGCTCAGCATTGTGGGCAGCTTCACCAACATCCGCGGGGGCGACGCGTATCCTGACATCGTCCGTCAGGCTGAGAAGAAGCCGATTCGCGTCTTTCTGCAGGACGGCCGCAATGATAGCCGCGGCGTCGGGCGTGGTGGTGTCTACGATCAGCGCCGGGACTGGTTCTATCAGAACGTCAGGCTCATGCGCGCGCTCACCGACAAAGGGTACGACGTCAACTACGTCTGGGGCCTGAACACACACGGTCAGCGAATGGGTGGACCGATGCTGCCCGAGATGATGCGATGGCTGTGGCGTGATCAACCCGTGTCGACTGATGTGAACGACACGGTCGAACGCGGCTTCAACGAGCCGAGAAAGAAGTAGCACGCAGCATGATCAGAATACAGGTCGTTGCCGCCGCGATTGCCGCGGTCTTCGTCGGGACGGGTGTCGCCTCCGGCCAGGTGGCACCCACGCCGCCTGCGGCGGTGGCGGCGGCGGGTGGTCGCGGGGCGCAGGACACGCTGCTGAGCCCTGAAGTGCACCCTGACCGGACCGTGACGTTCCGGATTCGTGCACCTCAAGCGTCTTCGGTGGCGCTCACGGGCGACTGGCTGGCGACGCCGGCCTCGTCGACCGGCGGACCGTTGCCGATGACGAAGGACGCCAGCGGAGTGTGGAGCGTCACCAGCGCACCGCTCGAGCCGACGGTGCACCTCTACTTCTTCACCGTCGACGGCATGACGATCGCGGATCCGATCAACCCCAGGCTCAAGTTGAGGGTACGGACTTCGGCCAGTCTGGTCGATGTGCCCGGCTCGCCGATTCCCGTGTGGCAGATGCGCGACATTCCGCACGGTAGCGTCGATTGGAACTGGCATCACTCGGACGTATACAACGACGCGCACGAGGTTATGGTGTATCTCCCGCCCGGGTACTTCACGAGCAACACGAAGTATCCCGTGCTGTATCTGGTGCACGGAGCCGGCGATACCGCCTTGGCATGGACGACGGCCGGTGCGGCGAATCTGATCCTCGACAGTCTCATCGCGGAGAAAAAGGCCGTGCCGATGATCGTGGTGATGCCCTTCAATGGCAGCAATGCGCCGGCTGGTTCTGCGGCGGCACCAGGAGGCCGGGGCACCGGAACAGCGGCGTCAACCTTTCCGTTCGAGGACTACATGGTCAAGGAGCTCATCCCCTACATCGACGGCAAATACCGCGTGGCGGCCGGGCGGCAGAACCGCGCCATGGCCGGGCTGTCGGCCGGAGGGGCCGCCACATATAACGTAGGGCTGAAGCACTTGGAGTTGTTCAGCAGCTTCGGTCTGTTCAGTGCTGCCGGCCTGGGCGGCGCAGGCCTGGCGGCGAAATACCCGGCGCTGGCCGCCGACGTGAATGCCGCCAATGCTCGCATCAATGTGCTCTGGATCGGATGCGGCGTCGAGGACCCGTTCGACGTCCCGGCCAAGGCGTTGGACGCCGAGTTGACGAAACTGCAGATTCGACACGGCTACGCCAATCGGGCCGGCGGTCACGTGTGGCCCGTCTGGCGCTGGGCGTTGGCTGAGTTCGTCCCACAGATTTTCCAGAAGCACTGAGCGACCTGCGTGTCGCGGGGCGGACGGGACGGGCCGGCAGACACCGGCGGGCACATCCGGATGCGCGCGGGGAAGATTTACCGCACGACGAATGCCAGCACCGTCGCGAGGAGCGCCAGCACCACGGCGGCGAAGGACACGACAAGCAGCCACCGCACGCGCACTTCGAGGACCTCTGTTGCGGCGGCGACGGCGGCCAGCTGCGCGCTAATCTGCGTGAGCAGCTCGGCTGTCTCGCGATCGCGTTGCTCCAGCGCGCCCACACGCTCGGCGAGCAGCACGTGCGCCTGCTGGCGCAGGTCCGGGTGGCGTGCCGTAGGCCTCGTGCCAGACAACAGCGCGTCGGCGGATCGCGCGATGGCCGGAGCGTTAGCGAGAATCGTGTTCCACGGAATCGCCCTCAAGGCGGCAAGCCACGGCAGTGCCATGCCTCCAGCCTATCCTCTTCGGCAGGACCGTGCGCGGATCGATCCGCGGCAGTCTGGCCGGGTGTAGAATTTCCAAATCGCGAAGCTCTGTTTCTGGAGGCCGGCTCGGGCTGGCCGTTGCTCATTGTTCGTTGAGGTACGGTCATGGCGCAGGTCACCGCAGGTTCTACCGTCCACGACGTGGTTATCATCGGATCCGGAGCCGGAGGCGGCACCGTCACCAAGGTTCTCGCGGACTTGGGCATCAGGGTGCTCCTCATGGAGGCCGGTCCGATGGTCACCATGGACGACTTCAAGAATCTGGCGAGTCCGTTGAACGACTGGCATCGCGGCGCGGGTGATGCGGCCACGTTGTACACGACCAACACCGGTGCCGCTTTCGCGCAGCCGAGCGTTGTCTTCCCGCCGAACGCCGTTGACGAGCCGTACACCGTCGCGCCGGGCAGTCAGTTCCGCTGGTCGCGCTCACGCTGTATCGGCGGCCGCACCAACCACTATTCACGCGTGCAGTTGCGCTACTCCGACTACGACTTCAAGAACAAGTCCATGAAGGGCGTCGGCTTCGACTGGCCAATCGGCTATGCGGACCTGGCCCCCTACTACGACAAGGCCGAACGGCTGGTCGGCGTCACGGGTCGACCCGAAGGGCTGCGGACAGCCCCGGACGGCATCTTTCAGACCCCAGCCGCGTTCAAGCCGCACGAGCACCTGATTTACCGCTCATGCGAGAAGCTGGGCATCAAGGCGACGAGCGCCCGTCAAGCGGTCATCACCAGTGCGATGAACGGACGCGAGGCCTGTGTGTACTGCGGGCAGTGCGGCCGCGGCTGTCACGGCAAGTCCAACTACGCCTCGAGCTACGTACAGATCTTTCCGGCGATGGAAACGGGACGTGTCACCGTTCTCGCCAACGCGATGGCCCGCGAGCTCGTCACCGATGCCTCGGGCAAGGTGACGGCCGTCTCGTATATCGATAAGACGACAGGGCAGGAGCGGCAGGTCCGCTGCCGAACCGTCGTCCTGGCGGCAGCCGCGCCGGAGTCAGCACGGCTGCTTCTCAACTCGAAGTCGCCGCGCTATCCGCACGGGATTGGGAATTCGGGGGGCAACGTCGGCAAGTACCTCACGGACACGGTCGGGTTCGGCCTCTCGGCCACCGTGCCCTACATGCGAGGCACGCCGCCGTTCACCTCTGCGGGATACGGCTCGCACATCTATATCCCGTGGTGGGTGACCGACCACAGCAAGTTGGACTTCCCCCTGGGATATCACGTCGAATGCGGTGGCGGCGGCTTTGCCGTTCCCGGGCTCGGGTTCGCCGGCGCGGCATACGGTCAGAGCGAAGGCTACGGCCTGCCGCTCAAGAAGGCGATACGAGACTCCTACGGCATGGGCACGAACGTGAGCCTCACGGGGCGCGGATCGTGCGTGCCCAACGAAGACAGCTACGCCGAGATCGATCCCGCCGGCACAAAAGACAAGTGGGGCATTCCCGTGCTGCGGTTCCACTGGAAGTGGAGCGACCACGAGCTGAACCAGGCGCGTCATATGCGCGACAGCTTCACGGCGATTCTCGAAGGCATGGGCGGCGTGGTGAACGCGGCGGCGCGAGGCGGCGGGCCAGGCGGACGTGGTGTGGCGGACGCGGCAGGGGCGGCCGGCGCAGCTGCGGGACAACCCAACGGGGGGATTCCCGGTGTCGCGGCCGGGGGACCCGGCGCTCGGGGTGGAGCGGCGGCACCAGGGGCGACCGCTGCCGGAACGCCCGGGGCGGCCGGCGGTCCAATCGGCACGCCCGGTGTGCCGGGAGCCCTCGGAGCGGGCGCCGCTTCCACGGCCCAGACGCCGCCCGCTCAGGCGGCGGACGACCGGCCGCAGCTCGGCGCCGGCGGCGGCATCATCCATGAAGTCGGCTGCGTGCGCATGGGCACCAGCGCCGATAACAGCGTCGTCAACAGCTTCTGTCGTGTGCACGACGTTCCGAATGTGTTCTCCGCCGATGGTGGGCCCTTCGCCAGTCATGCAGACAAGAACCCCACGCACACGATCATCGCGCTCGCGTGGCGAACGGCCGAGTATCTCGCCGAGGAATTGAGGAAGGGTAATGTCTGACATCACGCGACGCCAAGCACTGAGCCACCTGGCCGCGGCATTTGCAGCAACCGCCGCTATCGACTACGTTTTCGCGCAGGAGGCGCACGCCTTTGTGCAACAAACGGCGGCGCGCGGGCCATACACACCCACCGCGCTCTCGCCGCAGCAGTTTCGCACGCTCGAGCGGCTGACCGACCTGATCATCCCCGTCGAGAACGGCAAGCCCGGTGCCGTGCAGGCGTCCGTGCCGGCCTGGATCGACTCGCTGCTGAACGTCAACATCGAGCTGAAAGCCAAGTACGTGGCGGGGCTGGCCTGGCTCGACACCGCCTCGAAGGCGGCGGGCGCGACTGACTTTGCCACCGCCACACCGGCGCAGCAGACGGCCCTCCTCGACCAGATCGCGTTCAAGAAGAACGCGTCGGCAGCCTTGGATCCTGGCATCGAATTCTTCGTGCTGGCCCGACGCATGACGGTAGACGGTTTCTACACAAGCGAGCTCGGAGTGCGCGACATCCTCCCGCAGGGTCGTCCCCCGATGCCGAAGTTCATCGTGCCGCAGGAGTCCGTGGACTACGTGATCAGCCGCAGCCCGTTCAAGTAGCGGGGGGCCCGGACCAGGCCAGGGCGCTCCAGCGCCACGTGCGGTTGACGGCACTCTGGGACGTGCTCCCTCCCGTGCGGGTGTCTTACAATGGCCGCAGGGCCATGCGGGAGACGAAACACACCTTCACGGCGGCAGCCGCAGCGCTTCTCCTGGCTCTTGCGGCCGGGTCGTACGTCCGCGGCTCAGGGCTCGATCAGACGGGGCCTGCCCCTGCCTCCGCGGCCGAGCAGCTCGCGGCGCTGAAGGACGAAGGCCAGACCATCTACAACAGGGAATGCGCTTCCTGTCATGGCGCGGAGGGCACGGGCGATGGCGCCGGTCCGGCGCTGGCCGACAATTCCACCCTCTCGGGCAAAGAGCACGTCATCAAGCGCATTCTGCAGGGCGACGCCGAACACGGCATGGACCCGTTTGCGGCCGTGCTGAACGACCGCCAGGTTGCCGCCGTTGCCACGTATGTCCGCAACGCCTGGGACAACAGTCATGGCGCCATTGTCGAAGCGGACGTGAAGCCGCTACGCGATCAGCTCCCCAAGAAGTAGCGTTGCTGAGCGCCGTGTCCGGGTTGTCATCGCTCTACGACCTTACGCGAGCGGCCCTCGAAGAGCGGCTTGCCGCCGATGGCGTGCACCGAGTCCATGCCGGCGCGCTGTGGCGCGCCCTCTACCACGATGCCGACACCGACGTGCTCGCGTGCCGCGATCTGGCGCCGCCCTTACGTCGCTGGCTGACCGATCATCTTGGTTCTGACCTGGCGCAGCGCCAGCTCGACGTCGTGGCCTGTACCGCGAGTGGTGACCAGCGAACCGTGAAGTATCTGGTGCGGCTCGACGACGGCGCCGAGGTGGAGACCGTGGCGATCGAGTACCCGGGCCGCGTCACGGCGTGCGTGAGCACGCAAGCCGGTTGCGCAATGGGGTGTGTCTTCTGCGCGACCGGCCAGATGGGGTTCACTCGGCACTTGCGCGCTGGTGAGATCGTCGGGCAGATTCTGCGCGTGCAACGCGGCGTGACACGGCGCGCTGAGCCGCTCAGAAACGTCGTGCTGATGGGAATGGGAGAGCCGCTGCACAATTACGACAACGTGATGCAGGCGCTCGAGATCGTCAGCGACCGCGCGGGCCTCAATATCGGCCCCTCCCGCATCACAATCAACACCGTTGGCGTGGTGCCTGGGATTCTCCGGCTGGCAGAGGAGCGCCGGCCCTACCACCTCGGCGTCAGTCTGCATGGCAGCACCGAGGCAGAGCGTTCGGCTCTGGTGCCGGTCAGTCACCGTTGGCCGCTGGTGGATCTGATGGCGGCGTGTCGTACCTACTGCGACACGACCGGCCGAAAAATCTTTGTCGGCTGGACGTTGATCGACGGTGTCAATGACACGCCCGATCATGCAATGCGACTGACACGATTGCTCGACGGCGTGCAGGCGCACGTCAACCTCATCCGACTGAACGCGACTCAGGGGTATGCAGGGCGCGCCAGTACGGATTCGACCGCTGAGACATTTCGCACCATCGTTCAGGCAGCTGGTATCCCGTGCACGATTCGCCAGCGACGTGGCATCGACGTGTCGGCGGGTTGTGGTCAGTTGAAGCGCGTCATCTGAGGGCCCTGCGCGGTACCGCCGCGCACCGAAGCGCCCGTACACGACACGACGACGCTCCCATCCCATATAGAGAGCGTCGTCGTGTCGCATTACCCGCGAACGAGGCGTTCGACGCGTCAGTGGATGCGGGGCGAGGAGTGTTCCTCTTCGGACACCTTCCGGACCAGGTCCGCCGTGTCCTCCGCAGAGGCGCGGGCGGCGATGTCAGCTTGCGCCACGATGCCGCAACACGCTCCACGTTGATCCACGACCGGAACGCGTCGGATCTGATGTGCTTCCATGATCTGACAACACTCGGTAAGGCTCGTGTCGGTCGTGACCGTAACAGGCGGCTGCGACATGCACGATGCTGCCGTGGCCTCGTTCGGGTCGTGTCCCCTGGCCACGCCGCGGCAGACGATATCGCGGTCGGTGATAACGCCGATCAGTCGGCGCTCGCCGGCGGTTTCAATCACTGGGATTTCGCCGCAGTTGTGCTCGAGCATCATGCGCGCTACATCGCGGAGCGTCGTTGCCGGTGTGCAGCACGCCCGATTCGGGGTCATCAGTTGATTCACCGTCACCGGCACCATCTGCTCTTCGTGTACGAGGAGGAGATTTGGGATCGCGCCTACCAGCTCTGGGAAGCCAAGGGCGGATCACACGGGCACGACCGCGAAGACTGGTTCGAGGCGGAACGACAGCTTGGAGCGCCGGGGGGCGGTCCGATCGCGCGCTATCAACTCGTCAAAGCCGAGTAGGTCAGGGCCGCGCCGCGACCGGTGCGACCTCGCGCAGCAGGCGCGCGATGGCACCGTAGTACACCGTCTGATCGGTTTTGAAGGCGTTCTCGTGCCCACCCCTGACCGCGACGAACTGCTTCGGTGGCCGAGCCGCTTCGAACAGCCGGAGCCCGAGCGCGTACGGGATGACCATGTCGTCGGGTGAGTGCAGAAACAGTTTCGGCATCACGACCGAGGCAATTCGATCGATTGAAGGAAAGCGTTGCGTCGCCACCAGTGAAATTGGCAGCAACGGATAGAGCTCCGCCGCCCGCTCGACGACCGACGTGAACGCGCCGTCGACGATCAGTGCCGAGGCAGGGCTGTGCGTCGCGAGTTCGATCGCCACGGCGCTGCCGAGGGAGTGGCCGAAAATCACGATCTGGTCGGGGCGCACGCCCAACGTGCGGATGAGATACCCGTACGATGCCTCCGCGTCGTCGTAGAACGCCTGCTCACTCGGCGTGCCCGTGCTCTCGCCAAAACCCCGGTAGTCGAATGCGAACAGATTCACGTCCAGGTCACGCATGAACGCGTAGAACTCCGGCCGTTGACCGAAGCCGACATTGCCGTAGTTGCCGTGGCAGATCAGCATCCACTGAGCGGCGCTGTGCTGGGGGCGTGCCGGGATTACCCAGGCGGAGAGTACAGCGCCACCTGACGATGGGTAGGTGACTCGTCGTTCGCGGAGGGCAAACCGCTCGGGCGGTACGTCCACCTGACGCGAACCGGGCTGGTAGACCAAGGCGTGCTCGGACCATCGAAGGTACCCCGCAGCTCCCGCGTACCCGAGGGCCAGCAGCAACATGAGCACGACGGCGGCCCGCCGCAGAAGAATGCGCCCGCCAATGGTCACGTCGACCCCTGGCTGGCGAGCCGGGGCAGCCCTGCGATGGGCACTGCCGGGCGTTGTGGGTGAGCCACGGAGCGCATTGTATCGCCTCGGGTTGACGCTGATATCAGGAGTACATATACTCCTAATCAGGAGAAACCTGTGCCTCGCTCCCGCCTGCTCTCGTACCCGGAAACCAACCACCGCCCCGGGCCCGCGATCGATCTCACCGATCGTGAGGTGCGCGCGCGGCTGAGCGGTGCCGCTCTGCGTGCCTTCTTCAACATCATGGTTCGGTGGGGTGTCCGGGACGAGGACGCGCGGCTGCTGCTCGGCGGTGTGACCAACGGGCCGTATTACGACATGAAGCGCGATCCCGACCGCCTGCTCGATGTCGATCGGCTGACCCGTGTGTCGCTGCTGATCGGGATTTTCAAGGCGTTGGGCGTGCTGCATTCGTCGACCGTGGCCGACCAGTGGGTCCGGCTGCCGAATACCAACCGCATCTTCAACGGCGTCACCCCCCTGCAGTACATGACGCGCGGCGGACTGCCGGCGATCCAGACCGTACGGCGGCTCCTCGATGCGCGGCGCGCGGGCTGATGCGCGTTCCTCCTGTCGTCACGCTCACCCAGCGGGACACCCACCGACTGGTGCCGTCGTGCCACAGCCCTCGCGGCGACAGCGTCCTCGTACGGATTGCAGACGACGACACGCATCTGGCGGCGATTTTCGAGCTGGACGGCGCGACCAACGACCGGCTGCTCTCCGAGCGCGGGTCGTTGCCAAGCATCGGACCAGACGAGCTGGTGGCCGGTGTGCCGCTGGCGTCGGTCATCAACGCGGCGTTCTGTCATGCCCATCCGCTCGGCTCCCGCTTCTCCGGCCCGGATCGTGGCGTGTGGTACGCAGCTTTCGAAATCGAAACGGCGCAGGCCGAAGTCGTGTTTCACAAGTCGATCGAACTCGCAGAGATTGGTGTGTCCGACGAGTCGGTGACCTACGACGAGTATCTGGCTGATTTCGCCGGTGCGTTTCACGACCTGCGCGGAGCCAGCGCCTTTCGGGGCTGCCTCTCTCCGACCAGCTACGTCCAGTCGCAGGCGCTCGCAGCCACGCTGCTCGTCCGCGGCGCTCTCGGCGTGGTCTACCCGAGCGTTCGACTGCCGCCCGGCAATTGCCTCGCCTGCTTTCGGCCGGCACTCGTCGGCCACGTACGGCGAGGCCGCACATTGCGATTCAGCTGGCACGGGGGAGTGGGACCGGAGATTGCCGAAGAAAAAGGTGCGCGTGCTTCCGCCAGCCGTCGTCATCGGCCGTGAGCCTGGGCGGCGGTTCAGCGCAATGACTGATCTCAGATCGTGCCGACACGCGCCATGTGCCATGGCGCAGATCGGATCGCCCCAAACTTACGCGTGGTCGTCACGCAATCGTCTGAGTGTCTCGAGATTGCGAACGTCCAGCGGGTCGATCGTGATGGTGCGAGGGTTCTCGGCGTCCTTGGACTTGGCGGTCTCGATGATCAGCGGGCGTCCTGCCACACGCGAATCGTGCAGCAATCGCCGGAATGGGTCGAGCCCCAGACACCCGAGCCCGATGTGCTCGTGACGGTCCACGCGGCTACCGCACGGCTTCTTGGAATCGTTCGCGTGAATCACCTCGAGACGGTCGAAACCCACCAGCCTGTCGAATAGCTGCATGGTCTCTTCATAGCCGGCCTCGGAAGCGATGTCGTAACCAGAAGCCACGAGATGACAGGTGTCGAGGCATACGCCCACCCGTGGCGAGCCGTCGAGGTGGAGCAGCAGCGAGGCCAGATGCTCGATGCGCGACCCGAGCGTCCGGCCCTGTCCGGCGGTGTGTTCGAAGAGCAGCAAGGGGGCATCGTGCGGCCGCTCTGCAAACACCACCCGAACGGCCTCGCCGATCCGCCGCAAAGCATCCTCTACACTCCCGGAGGTGCAGGTGCCCGGGTGGATGACGACGCCCGCCAGACCCAGACGCGTTGCGCGGGCGAATTCGTCCACGAGCGCCTCGATCGACTGGCGCCTCAGGCCCTCATTGGCGGTGGCCAGGTTGATGAGATAGCTCGCGTGAGAGACGACCGGGCCAATCCCCGACCGGTCGACAGCCTCGCGGAAACGCCGCACTTCGTCGTCGTCGAGTGGTTTGCCTTTCCACTGGCTGGCGTTCTTGGTAAAAATCTGGAGGCTCTCACAGCCGTGCAGCATGGCGCGCTCGACGGCGCGGGAAACGCCACCGGCCACGGACATGTGGGCGCCGATTCGGAGCATCTCCCCAGCCTACCTCGGGGGCGCGGGTTTAGAGCCTCTGTGAGAAACAGGTGCGTATACTGGTGCCATTCCGGGCCGCGATGCGCCGGACGACGACCATGAAACGAAAACAGACGCAGGCACAGAGCGCACCCCCCTCACGGCGTCGCGTCCAGATTGCACAACTGTCCGTGTCGAGTGGTGGATCGTGGTTCCCCCGTTTTGCGAAGCGCACGGCCAAACTGTCGGGCAGGCCGATGACGTTCGGTCTTGCGGCGGGCGCGATTGTGATCTGGGCGATGGTCGGACCTCTCTTCGGATTCAGCAACACGTGGCAGCTCGTCATCAACACCGGCACGACGATCATCACGTTCCTGATGGTCTTCCTGATTCAGAACACGCAAAATCGCGACTCCGAAGCGCTGCAGCTGAAACTCGACGAGATCATCCGCGCCATCGAAGGTGCACGCAACGAGACGCTCGACCTGGAAGAGCTCGAGGAAGATGAGCTCGATCAGCTGCGTGTGACCTACGAGGACCTCGCGAAGCAGGCGAGGGGAGCCATTCGGCAGAAAAAGCCTTGAACAGGACGCCTCATACCCGAGGTGGACGTTCCGCAACTACCTGCACGAGGTGCATGAGCGTCTCGGTGGTCTTCTCCAGTCCGCGTCTCGAGTTGAACTCCAGCTTGCTGTGGAAGTTGTGTCCGCCGGTAAAGATATTCGGGCAGGGCAGGCCGCGGAACGTGAGCTTGGCGCCGTCGGTGCCCCCGCGGATTGGACGCGTGTATGGCTGCAGCCCTGCCCGGCGCGCCGCTTCCATCGCCAGGTCGACGAGATCGGCGTGGTCGCACAGCACCTCGTTCATGTTGCGGTACTGGTCCACGACATCAACGTGGGCGCGCACGCCTGGCACGTGGGCCTCAGCGCCCGCCGCCAGCAATCGAACGAGCTGCTCCTTCGCGTCGAGCTCCGTGCGGTCGAAGTCGCGAAGAATCAATTTGAGCGTCGCTGTTTCCACGTCGATGCTGCCGGCATACGGGTGAATGAACCCCACGCGGTCCGCAGTCGTCTCGGGCCGCATGTCCGCCGGGAGCGCTGACAGGAAGTGGGCCAGCGCATAGGCGGCGTTCACCATCACCCCCTTGGCTGTGCCGGGATGGGCGCTCACACCACGAAAGGTCACCGTCGCGCCACGCGCGCTCCATGTCTCGTGATTGATCTGCCCGAGCCCCTCGCCGTCGACCGTGTATCCGAATGCCGCACCGAAGGCCTCGACGTCGAACCTGTCGATGCCGATGCCGATTTCCTCGTCCGCGCTGAAGCCCACGGCGATGGGGCCGTGTGCAATGTGCGGGTTCTGCTGGAGCAGATCGACGAGCGTCATGATCGTCGCCACGCCGGCCTTGTCGTCCGATCCGAGCAGCGTCGTGCCGTCGGCGGTGATGATGTCATCGCCACGCATCTCGCGCAGCGCAGGATGCTGAGCCTCGCGAATGACCTGACTACTGTCGCCTGGTAACACGATGTCGTCCCCGCTGTAGTTGCGGTGGACGATGGGCCGCACGCCTGCGCCTGTGACGGCGGGAGCCGTGTCCATGTGAGCGAGCAGGCCGACGCACGGAAGGGCAGCATGGGCCGGTGACGTGGCCGGCAGCCGCGCGTAGACCATGCAGCTGTCACTCAAGCGTACGTCTGCCGCGCCCAACGCGCTCAGCTCTCGTGCCAGCAGCCGGGCCAAGTCCCATTGTCCGGGCGTACTCGGCACCGCGGCTTTCTCTTCGCTGGACTCGGTGTTGATACGGACGTAGCGGAGGAAGCGATCGACGACCGACTCGGACGCAGGACGGGTGGAAGACAAGTGAGAGTCCACCCGCCGATTGTGGATCGAACGGACGGCTGTCTTACTTCTTCACGTCGAGCATGAGAGGGTTCGACGCGCCCGACTCAGTTCGCACCGTGACCATGTAGGTCCCCGGGACGTCGAGTGTCGGCTTGATGGTTACCGCTCCGGGAGCCGTCGAGACCACGACGTCGTCTCCCCAGGTCACGATCAGTCCATCAGGGCGGCTGATAGTGACCGCCGAAACCGACGCAAGGTGGGTTCCGCTGAGGGACAACACTTGCGGCCCAGATGCAGCCGTCAGCTTACTCACTGGCTTGGATGGCAGGGCACTCAGCGTAGGGGCGGGACCTGCCGGTCGGGCGGGCGCTTCAAGGGCAGCACCTTCTGCCCGTGGTTGAATGGCGCGTTCAATCCCCCAGCCCGCCGTGAATACGAGGCTTCCCGCTGTCGTCAGTGCAAGAACAGTCGTGCTCAGGGCCATGAGTGCCTTCCTTCCGAACGCTCGCGTGAATTGCCTGCTGCACGTGCATTGCAAGAACGTGGCCCACGGCGGGAATGCGGCGAACGTGCTGGATTCCACATCCGGTACCGCCGGTGTGCAACCTTGGGTGGAGTAGGTGCGCCTTCGCCCCCCATGCGAGAATGCCTGCGGTCTTTCAGGGGAGGCGGAGTGCACGCAGAGGATGACGCGTTACAGATGGGTCGGCCAGC
The DNA here is from genome assembly GCA_039925145.1 of Vicinamibacterales bacterium. GTDB lineage: Bacteria > Acidobacteriota > Vicinamibacteria > Vicinamibacterales > SCN-69-37 > JBDSZL01. The sequence goes on from JBDSZL010000038.1 coordinate 161,028, forward strand.
GCTGCTGGTGCTCGTGCGGCATGGGGAGTCGCTACGAAACGTCGTGAAAGAAGACAACAGGTTCTTCCTCGACGATGAGTCGCGGAAGTCGGTTCAGGGGATTGCCGATTGGAGGATTCCTCTGACTGATGAGGGCCGCCGACAGGCGCTCGCCACAGGCACGATCCTGCGTCAACGGTTCGGCACGTTCGAGCACGTGTACCACTCCGGCTACCAGCGCGCCGAGCAGACGGGCGAGGGGATTCTGCAGGCGTTCAGTGACGCGGAGCGCGCACAGATGCGCGTGCGGATGAGTCCCCTCATCCGGGAACGCGATGCCGGCTATACCTACGACATGACGGCCTCGGAAGTGGTGACAGCCTTTCCCTGGCTGCAGCCGTACTGGGACACGTGCGGGCCGTGGTTCGGACGTCCCCCTGGCGGCGAGAGCCTGGCTGATGTGGCCGCGCGTACCTCGGCCTTCCTCGATGCCGTGTTCCGCGACTGCGCCGGCGAGCGCGTCCTCGTGGTCACTCATGGCGGCACACTGCGCACGTTCCGGTTTCTGCTCGAGCGATGGACGTTTGCGCAAGTGTCGGATGAACTGCGCGCGTATTACACCCCCAACTGCTGCGTGACCAGCTACCGCTGTGACTCGGCGTCGGGTCGTCTCGAGCTCGACGAACTCAACGTCGTCTTCTGGCAGTAGCCTCGTTACCTTCAGATGCGACGGCGGAGTCAGGACGTGGAGATGGTCCCGAGCCCTCGCTCGCGGTACCATACGCGCGTGCTGGATCTGGAGGCGTTTCGTCCCGTGGCCGTCGTGTTCGATCTGGATGGGACCCTCGTCGACAACATGGACTGGCACGCAAAGGCGTTCGAGGCGTTCGTCGAGCGGCACGGGTTGCCAGCCGTCACTATGGAAATGCGGCACCGCATCGATGGCAAGCGCAACTCCGAGATCTTCCCCATCCTGTTCGGACGTGAGATGAGCCGCGAAGAAGTGCGCGCGTTTGAAGAAGAGAAGGAGGGTGCCTATCGCGAGCTGTCACGCGGTGGACTCGAGCCACTTGGCGGCACCACGCTATTGCTCGACAGGCTCGCGGCACACGGCATCGCCATCGCCGTCGCGACATCCGCTCCCGCGGAAAATGTCGCGCACACGCTGGCTGAAACCGGGCTTCAGCATCGTCTGCCGGTGATCGTGCGAGGCGACCAGGTGCCGTACGGCAAGCCGGCACCGGACGTGTTTCTTCATGCGGCACGCGTGCTCGACGTCGACCCCGCGGCCTGTCTGGCCTTCGAGGACGCGCCCCTCGGCGTCACGGCGGCGCGTGCCGCGGGCATGTGTTGCGTGGCAATCACGTCCAGCTTCACGGCAGAGAGCTTCGCTTCGAGCTCACCGCCCCCGCACGGCACGTGCGCCGACTTCAACGAGTTTCTGGCGGGACCCGGCCGTTGGCTCACCTAGCTAGCCGTCACATCCTGTGGAGTGCCAGCGCGGCCGTGCTGGCGATGGTGCTGCTCGTGGCCGGCGCCCGATGGTGCATGCCACAGGAGATTACCGGACCGGTCGCCGAAGGCGGGTGGACGCGGCGTACGCGCGCGGCCTTTACGGTCGCCGGGGTGTACGGCGCCGAAGGCGATCCCGCAACCGGCCTCTATCGAAGTTGGACCAGCCCTGGGGCGCGGTTCCGCTTTGCGCAGCTGCCATCGACACGCGCCCATCGCATGTGGCTACGGGTCCGAAGCGGACAATCTGCCGAGGCACCACCGCCGACGGTGACCATTACCGTGAACCGCGTGGTTGTCACCTCGGCCATCGTGACTAACGATCCGCAGACAATCGGCTTCACCGTGCCGGCCGGATCGAACCGGAACGTCGTGATGGTCGACACAGTCCCGTCGTTCCGGCCGGGCACCAGCGATCCCCGCGAGTTGGGCGTGATCGTAGAGGAGGTAGGCATCGCGCCGGTGAGCGGCCACTTTGCCCCAAGCTTGCCCGTCCTCGCCCAGACCGGGGCGGCAGTCATGGCGCTTGTGCTGGGTGTCCTCCTCTGCGGGGCCTCGGGCGGCATCGCAGTGGCGGCGTCCACGGTCATAGTCATCGCCATCCTCTGGCTTCTGCTGCAGGACGCCGCCTTTCTCGGCGGGTACGCCGATTCGCTGTGGCGCATCAGTCTGGGCGCGCTAGTCATCAGCAGTGGCGTGGCCGGGCTGCGAGGGCGCCGGACGGACGCCGCCACAGGGGCCGAATGGCAGGTTGCCGCTGGACTCCTTGTCGGCCTGAGCGCGTTGAAGGTTGCTCTCATCTGGCACCCGCTCGCGATCGTGGGTGATGCGCTGTTCCAGGTGCACCGGGCCCAGCTGGTGCACGCCGGCGAATATTTCTTCACGTCGGTGACCCCTCGTCCCTTCTTCGAGTTCCCATACGCGATCGCGCTGTACATCGCGGCGCAGCCGCTCTGGCAGTACTTTCGCGCGGAGGCGGATCTCATTCACCTCCTGCGCCTGCTCGCGATCGCCGTCGACGCCGTGGCTGGCCTCGCGCTCTACTTCACCGTTCGGCAGCAAGCGGCGGGCCGCGTGACCGCGCTGCTGTGTGCCGCGCTCTGGCCGCTTGCGCGCGCCCCGATGGAAGCACTCAGCAACGCGAACCTCACGAATCTCTTCGGGCAGGGGGCGTTCGCCGCTGGGCTGGCCGGATTCGCGTGGTGGGCCGGTCGCCTCCAGTCGTCCCGACCCGACACTCGACTGGCTCTGACGGCGGCCGCCGAAGTGCAGGCTCGACGACGAGGCGTAGGGCCCTCGCGGCTGCTGCTGATCATTCCTACCGCGCTGCTGACCGTTGGTTTTCTCTCGCACTTCGGCACCATTACTGTCGGCCTCGCGACGCTTGCTGCCGTAGTGGCCACGCTCGTGACCGGGGGGCACGGAACGGCTCGACGCGCTGGTTTCTGGCTGCTCGTGATGACCGTCAGCGCGGCATCCGTTTCGTGGATTGCCTATTACTCGCACTTCACCTCCGTCTATCGCGGCACCTACGTGCGATTGACGACGGGCGAGCGTGACGACACGTCCAAGATCGTGGCGTCGCCCGCCGTGAAGTTCGCCCGCTGGCGATCGGGTGTCGGCGACGATTACGGCCTGCCCGGATTGCCCGTCCTAATCGTGGCGGGCGCAGGTCTCGGCCTCGCCGGGTGGCGGCGCGACCGTGGTGTATCCACGCTCGTCCTCTCCAGTTGGCTGCTCGCATGGGCGACCCTGTCGCTGCTCGGTATCTACACGCCGTTGACCCTTCGCGCGAATCTCGCCGCCGCGCCGCCGTTCACGGCTTTCTGCGCGTACGGCATCACTCCACTGCTGCGCGGTTCCCGGCCCCTCCGCTGCCTCGCTGGAGTACTGGCCGTCGTGATCGCGTGGGATGGGCTTCGCGTCGCCGTGCTGTGCCTTGGGATGGCGCCCCGGTGGTAGTCGCCCTGGCGCGTCCGCTGGTGGCCCGTCTCATGGGCAAACTGGACGCCCATCCCGATCGACTGATCGCGGTGATATCGGCCGTGCTGCTGGCCGCCTACGTCACCGCGACGCTTGTTTTTCCGAAGCCCGACGCCGAGATTGTCGTTGGAGACGCGAAGCATCACTACGTCCAGTTGCGGTCGCTCATCTTCGACCACGATCTCGACTTCCGCAACGAGTACATGACCGCTGCTCACATCACGCACCCTACAGAGGGGGCCGAGTGGCTGTTCTCGGACTTCACACCGACCGGCCACGTGCGCAACTACATGCCGGTCGGGCCCGCGCTTCTCTGGATGCCACTCTACGTCCTCGTCATCGTCGCGAAGCTGGCGATCGCATGGCTCGGTCGAGGCCTGCCGCCCACCGGCTACGAGCGATCGCTGCAGCTTGTGCCCGGCGTTACAGGGGTTTTGGTCGTCGGCCTGGCCACCGCGCTCACGTGGCGCATGATCGGCCGCTTCACTGATCGATCGACGGCGGCCCTGTCGGCGATCGCCATCTGGCTCGGCTCGCATGCCCTGTATTACGCGCTCGTGTCACCTGCGTACTCGCATTCGGCGTCGATGTTCACGTCGGCGCTCTTCTGCTGGTACTGGCTCGACCCCGCGGCCGTGCCGTCCGTGCGACGCGCCGCGTGGCTCGGGGCCCTCGTCGGACTCTGCGCGCTCATGCGCTGGCAGGATGCGCTCTTCCTACTCGTGCCCGCGTGGGAAGCGCTTCGCTGCCCTCGTCCCGTGATTCAGAGGATTGCGATGCTCGCCGCGGCCGGCGCAGCGTGGCTCGTGGCGTTCTCACCGCAGATGGCGGTCTGGCGCGTCCTGTACGGTCAGCCGTTCGCCATGCCGCAGGGGCCATCCTTCATGCAGTGGACGGCCCCTCATCTATTTGCCGTGCTCTTCTCGATTGACCGCGGGCTCTTCGTCTGGTCGCCGCTGTTGATCGTCGCCGCAGCTGGGGGGCTCTCGTTTGCAGTCCGCCATGCTCGCTGGCGCGTGCCGCTCATCGGCATGGTTGCCGTGTCCTGGTATGTGAATGCCGCCGTCGCAGACTGGTGGGCGGGAGAGGCATTCGGCGCCAGGCGGTTTCTCTCGCTCACGCCGCTGTTCGCGCTTGGGCTTGCCATCTGGCTGGCGGGTTCGCGGCACCGCCGGTCGACGGGCATCGCCGGAGCCGGTCCGAGCTTCGCTCGAGTGAGCGTTCTTCTGACACTCACGCTCGCCAACGCCCTCCTCCTGCTGCAGTACCAGCTCGCGCTCAAAGGGCTCGAGAACGTCTCGCCCTATCCGACGGGATTCGTCAACATGTGGCTGGTCCGCTTCGTCGTCCCCATCCGTCTGCTGCTAGGCGCCAGTTGACAGTGCTTCGACCGCTGCCCGATCATGGGCGACTGTGATCACCCTGTGACCCTGTGACCCTGACTCCTGACGATGTATTCGTCGACGGCCGGTTCGCCTCGATTTACTCAGCCACGCCACTCGTGCTGGCTGACATAGGGGCACGCGGGGGCCTTCGTCCGAACTGGGCCGCGGCCCGTCGGCATCTGCGGCTGCTCGGCTTCGAGCCGGACGAACAGGAATTCAGCCGGCTGGCGGCGCGCGCGCAGGCCGACGGTGGCACGGACAGGTTCTTCGGCGTCGCGTTGCACAACCGGCCAGGGCCCGTCACGCTGCACGTCGCACGCGACCGTGGCTTGAGTTCGATCTTCGAGCCTAACCGCCCCTTTCTCGATTCGTTTCCAGACGCCGACCGCTTCGACAGCGACGGGCAGCGTGAGGTGGAGTGCGAGACCCTCGATCGTGTGCTCGACGCCCACGGCATCACGGATGTCGACTTCATCAAGGCCGACACCCAAGGCAGCGAACTGTTGGTGCTGCAGGGAGCGCGTGCGGCCCTGTCCGACTCTGTCGTCGGCGTCGAGGTCGAAGTGGAGTTCTCACCCATCTACAAAGACCAGCCGCTCTTCCCAGACGTCGATGCCTTTCTCCGCGGCATGGGCTACATGCTGTTCGATCTGCGGTCCTGCTACTGGAAGAGGCGGGAAGGGAGGGGTCTCGGCGGGCCCCACGGCCAGATCATGTGGGCCGACGCACTGTACTTCAGGAGCGTGCCTGCGCTGCGCGCCATGGCGGGGGCGATGACCGCCGACGCGCGCAAGAGCAAGGTGCTTCGTGCCATGTCGGTGGCGTTGCTCTACGGATACGCCGACTACGCGCTGGAGATCGCGCGGCAGTTCCCGGAGCTCTGGTCCTCAGACGAGCGTCAGACGATCGACGCACGCCTGAGTGCATTCGACCGCAACGATTGGCTGCCGATGTTTCCCGGCCGCCGTCACCTCGCGCTCGCGTTCCGCAGACTCTGGAAGTCGTGTCAGCCACGCACCGATGCCTGGTCGGTCAGCGATTCCGAGGTCGGGAATCTGGACTGACGATCTTCGCCTGTTCATCCGCCCGTTCGCGCTCGACCTCCATCGTGATTTCGTCTTCCCCGGGCACGACGTCGCTCGCGACCTCCGCTTCGGTTTGAGCGGGCGGTGGCACGACGGGCTGGCGCTTCGTCCGTTGGCGCAATTCCTGGAGTAACTGAAGCTCACCGGCATGAAAGAAGCGGGTCAAGTACAGCACGATGACGTACGTCGGTACCGTCGCTGCCCCCCTCACCAACAACCCGGTCCATGGGCTCATCGACGCGGGGACGAGTCGGGTTGCGACGACATACGCAAGTCCGCCAGCGACCCCGATCCGTGCCAGCCGGCTCCACTCGTACGGAATTGGATAGAGCCGCCACGAAAACGCCGTGGTTCCGATCGCCAGCGTGGCGTACGCGACAACGTTCGCCCACGCGGCGCCGATCATGCCGAAGCGGGGGACGAGCAGCAGGTTGGCGGTGACGCTCGCGACAGCCGCCATGCCTGTGGTGATGGGATACACGGTCGTGCGCTTTCGAATGACCAATCCGATTGATCCAAGGAGATAGAAGCCCTGGAACATCACACCTATCGCAATCCAGGGCGTGACGGCCGCCGCCGCGTGGAAGGCAGGCTCGGTCAATAAGCGCATCAGGTCGCCCGCCGCGACGCAGACCCCGGCCACCAGCAGAACCAGGACCGCGACGACGTACGTCGACACCATGCCGTAGGTTCGCGGCGCGTCGTCTTCGCGCATGACCGCCAGGAAGAACGGCGTCCACACCGACTCGAATGCACTCAGAAACAGCTTGAGCGCGACCCCGAATCTGGCCCCCATGCCGTACAGGCCCACATCAGCCAGCGTGCCGTAGGCACGAAGCACGTAGCTGTCGGCGACCCCGATGACCTGTTGAGCAAGGCTGTGCGGAATGCGGGGCAGGCCAAAGCCGAGCGCCTCCCGGGCGACCGCCCGCGAGAACACCGGACGGATGAGCGGGGCGAACCACCGGATGAGCACGAGTGTTTGCAGGACCGTCACCGTGACGTCGGCCATCACAATGCCAAAGACACCCCAGCGCGCCCACAACACGAACAGCACCCGAGCAACAATGGTCCCTGCCGATCGTCCGAACGTCAGCGCGACGTACTGCTTGGGTTTGTTGCTGATGCGAAGTACCTGGTACGGGATGAAGTAGAAGCCCGCCACGAAGGTGTTCGCCATCGTCAAGGCGATGAGCGTCGACTGCGTCCGTGAGCCCAGCACCAGGGTTGCCAGCCATCCCGCCGAGAGGACCCCCGCGGCCAGCAGCGTTCCGTTGACGGCCAGCATGAAGAAGAAGATGGTGCTGGCCAACCGCTGCCGCGCCGCCTGGTCGGTGCAGTCGTAGTACAGCCGCATGAATGCGGTATCGACGCCCCAGCGGAACACGACCTTGGTCACCGCTTCCACCGACAGCAGCATGATGACCACGCCGATATCGCTCGGTCCGAGAAACTTCGTGAAGATTGGGAGCAGGAGCAGGCTGACGAGCGACGTGGCGACGTCGCCGACGCCGTAAATGAGCAGGCTGCGGAAGAGTTGTTTGACGCGTTGGAACACGGGGCGCAGGGGGCGCGTCGGAAAGGAGCCGTGGGTGGCGCCCTTCTCGCGCGGCTAAATCATACAGGCAGGGGAGAGCCGGTGCGGATGTTCGCTCGGAACCGACACGCTGCTGGTCTCGGCGCCAAGCAAAAAAAGAGCGGGCAGCGGCCGACTTGCGTCGACGGCTGCCCGCTCACACTCACGAGAACGCGATGTCAGAATCCTTTGGGCACCCAACCGCCGTTGATGCACACTCCGCCGCCGAGCGACACGAATGGATCGGGCGAAGAGCAGGTGTTAGGCGCAGACGGCGCGGGAGCCGGGGTGGTGCCCACGTACCCCGGGGGGAGCCATCCGCCATTCACGCACGTCCACCCGGACCCGGGCGAGGCCGTTGAGCAGGTGCCCGCGTAACCCGGTGGCAGCCAGCCGCCATTCGAGCATGTCCAGCCAGAGCCGGGTGATGCCGTCGTGCAGCTCGATGTCGAGCCGCCGCCACCGCCGGTGCTGCCGGTGCCGCCTGAAGAGGGGGGCAGCCAGCCGCCGTTGGAGCAGGTCCAGCCCGAGCCGGGCGATGCCGTCGTGCAGCTGCTACTGGGGCCGGGGGCGGGTGAGGTGCCAGCATACCCGGGAGGCAGCCAGCCGCCGTTCACACATGTCCAGCCGGAGCCGGGCGATGCGGTGCTGCAGCTACCGCCGCCGCCCGCGCCACCTGATGTCGGCGGAGTCCAGCCACCGTTGAGGCATGTCCACCCGGTGCCGGGTGATGCTGTCGTGCATCCTCCTGGCGTGGTGGGCGTCGTCGTGCCCGCGTAGCCCGGTGGGAGCCATCCGCCGTTGACACACGTCCACCCCGAACCCGGAGCCGCTGTTGTGCAGCCGCCGGAGGGCGGTGTTGGCGTGGGAGTCGGCGTTGGGGTCGGCGTGGGTGCCGGCGCCCCGCCCCCGTTAGTGGATGACGTGCCGATGATCTGATCCACGACCACGGACAGGTCTCGAGCGTACGAGACATTCCATTGCGCAGCGCTGGCCCTGCCCGTGGGACGCGGATAGAACGACCCAAGTTTCGAGCCCGTCGTTATGCTCGCCGCTCCGCCGTTGGCGGCGCCGCTGCCGCTCAACTCGACGCCGACGACGTTGCCCGTGAACGACCCGTGGCCCACGACCAGAAACGTCCCGCTCACCGGGTTGAAAGCCATCGCTGAGTTGTCAGTGCCGACGATGGAGGAGGTAGCGAGCGCGGCTAAGATCTGGTTGCCCGCGGCACTGAAGGTCGCGACCTGAATCCCGCCACTGCCGTACCAGGTCATGACGTAGTTGCCTGTGCTCGTGTTGACGTCGATGCCCGTGGCATAGGTCCCGTTCGAGAATCCAAACGTGGTGCGTCCGAACACCTGAAGGTCCGCCGCAGTGACGCGACGGAACGCCGCGAATGCACCAGAGCCGCCCCAGCCCGTATTCGCGACGCCGAACTCGTTGGTGATGGCGTTCCAGCTGACGGACGGATCGCGCGAGCTGCCCCCTTCGAGCGTCATCACCGAGCCGATGGGAGATCCGCTGGCGCTCACCGCCCGGGCCTGCATACCGTAACCGGCCGTGCACCAGACAACCAGAAACCGTCCGCTCAACGGCGAGTAGGCGACTGGCGCGCCCATCTCCTGATAGGAGCCACCCTGGGAGTAATCAGACAGCAGGTTGTAGTTGCTCACCGAGAGAGCGCCGTTCTCGTAGGTGACGACGGCCGAATGAATGCCATTCACCGCGCCGGGACCCGAGTTTGCGTGCCACGTCACGAGAAACCCGCCGTGACCGCCATTGATGCCTGCGGCGTAGCGCACACGCGGCATCGACGCGCCCCACACGCCAAAGTTGGTGAATGTGACGGGGGCAGTAATGGCATTGCCTGCCGAATTGGCGAAGACACCTTGCATATCGCCGTAGGCGCCTACGACCAGATAGATGTCGCGTACGGGGTCATAGCCCACGTCCGAGCCTCGGACGACTCCGTACGACCAACCGCCGAGGAGTGGGGTGCTCGGACCGGAGCTGGGACTCACGGGAAACAGCTGCGCGCTGGCCGGCCGCGGCGCGGCTGCCGACGTGGAAACGACTGCCAGAAGGGCCAGGATGAAACGTCTGAAGATTCTGGGCGATACAACCATCGTGAAATCCACCTCTTGAGGCGCGGGGGTAGCCGAGTTGCCGCACTACGCTTATCGTCTGCTGTAAAACCTATCTGTAGGCCGGTGCCCGATTGTAGGGCGTGTACGCGCGTAAGTAAAGCGCAACCGTGCGATTTGAGGCGCTATCGCGTCAATTCCAGGAGCCGATTGGCCGACGTTACCCGCGTCAGGGGGTCGCCGCTCCGGAAGTAGCGGCGCATGGCGGCCACGTCCGTGACGACCTGTTCGACGTAGACCCGTCCCGCGGCTTCCTGGATCGCAATATTGCTGTCTGTCATCAGCGCGTTGAAGGCGGCAGAGGCCGCGCCGCTGTCGTACGGGGCGATCAGCCTGGCCGCCAGGAGCCGCACCTGTGGATCGGCGTCCGAGAGCAGGACCCGCACGGCGTCAATCCACGGCGGACCGACCTCACTCGACATGGCTTCGAGGGCCTGCACACGCAACAGCGGAGCTTCCGACGTCTGGAGCGTCTGCAGCAACGACACGCCGCTGTAGTCGTGCAGACGGTACAGAGCGCGCGCTGTGGCGAACTTCACGCTGAACTGGGCATCATTGAGCAGCGGGCGGAGGGCCGTCGCCGCGCCTGTGGCTCCGAGGCGGCCGAGCCCGTCTGCCGCAGCGGCCCGGTTGTCGGGGTTGGGGTCTTTCAGCAGGTCTGTGAGGGGCGCAACCGCCAGCTGACTGCGGGTGTCGACCAACGCCGAGATGAGCCGCCCTTTATCTCCCGGCATCGCCTTCACGCTGGCAATGAGGCTTCGGATGGCCGGCTCACTGCCACGCGCCGCAAGCACTTCGAGCTCGATCAACCCACCGGCGGTCGACCTCTGGCCGAGCTCTGCGAGCGCCGCCACGTCACCCGCGTCGGCCAGGGCCCGGAACGCGGCGCGTCTCACCTCCGGCGGCACCGTGCTGGCCGTCATCTCGCGAAGCAAAGCCAGCGCGACCGGGCGCAGCAGGTAGGGATCTTCGAGAGAACTGGACCCGAGCCATCGCTCGTAGGCTGCGAGCGCTGCTGCGGCGTTGCCCCGCTCTGCTTCGACCGAGACGAGCAGCGAGGCAATCGTGGCGCTGCGTGGATAGCGATCGAGCCCCTTGGCCCCAATGGCCGCGGCCTCGGCAGCCTTGCCGGCGCCGAGCGCAGCCCAGCCCGCTGCTGCGACGGTCAGTTCCTCGGACATCGGCGGTGCCGGTGTCTGGGTCCGCGCGACCATGGGAGCCCCGGACACGCACAAGCAGAGCACCACCGATAGCGCCCGTCGTCGATTACACATGCGGACCTCGTGAGGTGACTACGTCGGAGGAAACTGTCCTGACGCACGTTCCCATAGGACGACCGGAAACGGCCATCGGACTGTAGACAGTCGAGTGTAGTCAGGCCGCAGGGCTGCCCGCAACCGCAGGTGTCACGACGGGACCCGGCACCGGGGGCGCGGCCAAGAGGTCGGGCCGCCTGGCGCGGCGCCAGACGGTGAACATCGGGGTCTCATGATCGCGCACGTAGCCGCTTTCGAGCCATGCGCGCAGCGGCGGACTGCCCATGAAGAAGGCCTCCGACTGCCACTGCTCCTTTTGAAGGGCGACAACCGCTGGCGGCCTTCGTAGTAAGTCGCGCAACAATCCCGCAGAGCCGTAGCCGGGCACGTCGGCGGCGAACTCGATGATCACGGGCCTGCTCCAGAAGAATCGCGATGAGCTGACCCGCTCACTCTGCCAGCACACGCTACCCCCAAGAAACCCGAACACCAGGACCGCATCATCAGGCTTGGTCGTCTCCCGCAAATACTGGGCGAGCTCCTCGATCTCGAGCGCGTCGAACTTCTGCAGTCCTCGGAATCGGGAGAGGTACTCGTGCCTCGAGATGCTGCCCCGGGCGTAGGCCAGATCGAACCGGACGTTGGCGAGCAGGCCCGGGATTCCGCCCCAGCGGAACGTGCCGCGAGCCCCTTCGTCCCCGACGCGCCAGAGGCCCAGGACCACCGCACAGGCCAGGCCATAGGTCAGCCAGCCGCGCCGGCTCAGCGCGAGTTGGCCACCGGCGGCCGCGGCCGCCGCCAGTGCAGGCGCCGCCTGCACGAAGTAGTTCGGCAGGTTGCGCTGGCCGTTAATAACAATGGAGAGCAGCGCGGCCGCCAGCCATCCAAGCAGGACGACATTCAGCGCGCTCGACTTCACACGCCAGACGAGTGCGACTGACCCGAGGCCTCCGAGGAACCAGAGCATGTCTGTTCGCGCACGGTCAAAGGGAAGCGTGATCAGATAGACCGGGACGCTCGATGCGCCGTCATAGGTTTCGTTCGAGTAGCGCAGGTTGTAGTCGATGGTGGCCAGCCACAGGTCGTGCAGGGCACCATGTGCTCCGAAGTAGCCGAGGATCGCCACGCTCGGAACGGCAACGCCCACCGCGATCGCGGCCAGGTCTTTGATGCGGGCCGCCGTGCTAGACCCCCCAGGTGCCCACACCCATCCGGCGATGGCCACGGGTAGCGCGTACGCGATCGCGTTGTACTTCAGCCAGCAGGCCAGCGCGAGGCAGGCACCCGCACTCACAAGATGCCAACGCCGCCGGCCTGGGGTCGCGGTCAGTGCCAAGGCGGCCGTGATGCACAGAGCGATGAAGGGCTCGCACTGCCCGCGGACATAGACGCCGCTGAGACGCTGCAGGGAAGGATGGCCGAAGAGAAGGAACACAAACGCGGCCGCTCCCCCGGCGATGTGCGCGCCGCGACGCCGGAAGAGCAGGATGAGCAGTCCTGCCGTGAGTGCCGCAGCCAGCAGGTCGCCGAGGGCGACGGCCGACTCGTGCGGCCACAGCTTCAGCAGCAGCGCGTAGACGAAGGCAATGGCGGGCGGCTTCTGATCCCACGCGTCGCGATAGGGGACCTCACCGGCCAGCACGCGGGTGGCGGTATACGCGTAAAGACCTTGATCGCCGCCTGCCGGCTGCACGAGCGACGGGACGCGCAGCGCCAGCAGTACGACGAGCGATAGCCACAAGACGCCCGTGACGCGCAGTGATGATGATGGCGTGGAGGGGTGGCTCATGCGACCGGCGGCGCCGGCCGCCAAATGATATCCGACACCTGTCGTGGCGCCCGCTCAGCGATCGCGACGACGGTAGAGCGTGAAGTCCTCGAGATGGGTCTCCAGTTGATAGCCCTGCAGCAGGCGCCTGACGTCTGGTTGTTCTTGTAGCGCATCGACCGCCGCGGCCATGTCGCTGCTGGCGCTCGAGTGCAGGCGCTCGAAGATCAGATATACAGGTTGCCGCACGGCCAGCTCGGCCAGCACCGGTTCGAGACGGAACGCGGGGTCCGGAAAGTCGGTGCCCACAAAGAAATTGGCACGCAGGAAGCGTTGAGCCGGCAGCCGGTCCGCGAGAAAGTACACGCCCGCGCCGCTGATGCCGAACAGGAAGATCCGATCGTCAGGTCCCGTGTGCGCGCTGACGTAGGTTGCGAGCTCCGCATTGGCCGTCGCTGAGTACCCGCGCCCGTTCGCGTAGCTGCCAAACCGTTCCAGGTAGTCGCGTGTGGAGACGTGCCCACGCAGCGCAGCCACTCCCGCTCGAGCCGGATCGATCACTTTCGAGAGGTAGTGCCCGCGCCAGGCAATGGCAACGATCAGCACCGCCGTTCCGATGCTCACGGCCCGGCGCCACCTGCTCCGCAGGTCACCGCCGGTCAGGACCCAGCCTGTCAGCAACGCCAACGGGGCATAGGCGGGGATGAAGTAGGAGTTGAACAGGCGGATGCCATTCACCGCGATGACCAGCGCCGCTGCAGCACCCCACCCGATGGCCAGGGCCGGCAGCGGACCGACCGCGCGACGTGTGAGGATTCGCCAGCCCACGAGCAGCGTGCCGATGGCCCCCCCAATCCACAGCGGATCCGGGCTCGTCTTCAGACGAAGTCCCACCGCGTCCTTGAACCTCGCAGCGAATTCCACGGGGGTGAATCCGCCGGCCACGTAATACCGATTGAAATCCACGACGGCGACACGAGCGTCATGGAGCAGGCCCAGGTGCCAGAGCCAGACGAGGGTGAACACGGGCACGACGAGCGAGCCGGCGATGAGCCATCCGATCATCGCCGCATGGGCGCGCCATGGCCGCGCGGGTGCGCGCTGGCCGTACACCAGGATCCATCCCAGGAGTGCCGGAGCGTAGAGTCCGGCGTTGGGTTTGAGTACCACCGCGGCGCCGAGCGACAGGCCGGCGGCCGTCGATAGCAACCGCGAATAGCGCTCCCGAAGCCCGACCGCGCACCACCCGGCCGCGGCAACCGCGACCACGAAGAAGGTCTCGCAGACACTGCGCTCCAGGAAGCCGTCGTTTCTGAACAGCCACGCGGGCATGGTGAAGACGGCATAGATGGCCGCGGTGATCGCCCCGGCCGTGCGCCCGCCCAACCGGCCGGCGATGGCGTAGAGCAGCGCTGTCGTGACCGTCGCGGCCAGCACGTCGAGCCAGGCCACGGTTGCCGTCTGCCATCCGAGCAGCCGGAAGCCCGTGAGATACACGAAGTAGATCCCCGGCGGCCGCTGCTCCCACACATCGCGGTAGAGCAACTGCCCCCGCGCCATGGCTCGCACGGCCGAGGCCCACAGACTCTGATCGATGCCGAGCGGTTCGGCGATCGAGGGCAGGCGCGCGAGCAACGCGACCGCTGTCAACGCCCACAGAATTCGCGGCCACAACCCACGGCCTGGGAGCAAGGCCTGACGATCTGAGGCTGGGAGAGAATCGCGATGAAGGTTCGTCACGAAGAATGCGCGCTGGATACGCTAGCATTCTACCGGCATGCCCGACCATCCTCCGCGCTCCTCCGAGCTCTTCGTTCACGCGCAGGCGATCTGTGAAAGTCCTCACGTCGGTGAGGGCACGCGTGTCTGGGCCTTCGCCCACGTGCTGCCTGGCGCGACCGTCGGCCGCGACTGCAACATCTGCGATCACGTGTTCATCGAAAACGATGTGTCAGTCGGCAATCGTGTGACCATCAAGTGCGGCGTCCAGTTGTGGGACGGCCTGCGTGTCGCCGACGACGTCTTCATTGGACCAAACGCGACCTTTTCAAACGACAAGTACCCGCGAAGCAAGCACCACCAGCGTCCCGTCGTGGAGACTTTCCTGGGTGCCGGGGCCTCGATTGGTGCAGGAGCGGTCATCCTGCCCGGTGTGAATATCGGCGCCCGCGCGATGGTCGGGGCCGGCGCCGTGGTGACCTACGACGTTCCACCCAAGGCCATCGTCTCTGGCAATCCGGCGCGCATCGTCGGATATGTCGATGCCAAGCGGCAGACCACGGGCGCATCACTGATCCGCCCGCAGGCGAGCGGCGACTCGGTGCAGACGTCCGTGCGGGGCGTGACGATTCACCGGTTGCCACTCGTCGAGGACCTGCGCGGAACGCTCACGGCTGGCGAATTCGAGCGTCAGGTGCCCTTCACGCCGCTACGGTATTTCATGGTCTTCAACGTACCGGGCAAGGACGTGCGGGGCGAACACGCGCACCGCCGCTGCAAGCAATTTCTCGTGTGCGTCCGCGGCTCGGTGGCGGTGATGGTCGACGACGGGGTGAAGAGCGAGGAAGTTGAACTGAACGACGTGTGTCTGGGGTTGTATCTGCCCCCCATGGTGTGGGCCGTTCAGTACCGCTACTCCGCCGACGCACTGCTGCTCGTGTTCGCGTCGGATCACTACGACCCGGACGACTACATCAGGGAGTACTCGGCCTTCCTAGCCGCGCTCGAGGGGTGAGGGTCAGATGCGGGGAACCGGGTTGGTCGGCCGGGTATTTGCGGAGGCGCCAGCGAAGGTCCACGTCGCTTTCACGATGAAGTTCGGTCGGCCGCGCGAACTCTGCAGCGAGAGCCAGAGATACTGGCCCACGATGCCCAGCCCGAGCGCGGTCAACCCGCCGAAGAACGTAATCATGAGCATCAAGGGCGTGTAGCCCAGCACCGGCACGCGACCGAGCAGCCAATACACGAACACGGTCAGCGACGCCACGACGGCCGCCGTCGTCCCGACAGCGCCCATGAGGAGCAACGCGCGAATGGGCAGATCGGTGAAGCTGAAGACGCTGTCGACGGCGTAGCGCAGCTTGCGGCCGAAGGTCCACGCGCTCTTTCCCTCGAGGCGCGGCCGCCGCGCATAGGGCACGAACGCCCGCCGGAATCCAAGCCAGAGCAACAGCGCGACAAGGTTTGTGTTCAGCTCGCGGAAGGTGGCCAGGTGATCGCGGACCTGACGTGTGCAGCCGAATACATCGACGCCGCCCTTGGGCATGTCCTTCACGACGTAGCGGCGGTACACCGCCCAGAAGCTGTCGGACAGGACGCGAGACCAGAACGGGTCGGCGCGCGCCACGCGGTGGCCAAACGTGACATCTGCCTGGCCAGACTGCATAAGCTGGAGAAACTGCGCCACCAGTTCTGGCGGCTCCTGCATGTCGGCCGCAAGCACCGCGAAGTAGTCTCCCTCGCCCTCACGCAGGCCGGCGGCGATGGCGGCGAACGAACCGAAGTTGCGCGCAAGCTCGACCAGTCGCGAACGCACCGGCCAGAGAGGTAGACGGTCTTGCAGCATCTGCAGCGAGGCGTCGGGGCTGCCGTCGACGACGAAGACCACTTCGAGGTCATCGGTCAGCCCGGCCGCCAGATGCTCGAGCTCTTGAAAGAGCCGAGGGATGCTCTCGGCGTTGCGGTAGACCGGAATTACGAGCGACAGCATCGGGCCGGATTATGACGCAGGACCGTGCATTGGCCGCTACGGTTTGGTGATGCGCATGACGAACCCACCGCGCGCCCGCATCGGCACCGCAATGACGTCGGCGCCGGTGACGGCGGCCGTCCGGCTCGCGAATTCCCGATCGCTCGCGCCGTCCTGGATGAGCGTCATCTGCCACGGGCCGGCGCCAAGGAAATTCAACCGAACCGACGCCGTTTGCGCGGCGTTGGCGGCGATACCACCGACGTACCATGTCGTGCCATCGCGCCTGGCGATGACGACCGCACGTCCGGGTTCCCCCTCGAGTGCCCGCATCTCGTCCCACGCGGCGGGCACTTGTCTGATGAACGCCCGCGGGGCCTCTGGTAACGCGTGATAGGCCTGGATGCTATCGGCGAAATGCTGCACGCCGGTCTGAAAGACAACGGACAACGCCAGCTCGTGAGCGTTCGTCGTGATACGCGGGTACTTGTGGTCGGTGAACGTGACCGGCGTATAGTCCATCGCGCCCACCACGTTCCGGGTGAACGGCAGCACGGTGTTATGCCAGGCGGCGTGGGTGGGGAAGTCTTCGCGGAACTTGTACTGTTCGGCGCCGAGCACAGCCTCCATGCCGACCAGGTGCGGGAATTCGCGCTCCCACCCTCGGGGCAGCGTCGCGCCATGAAAGTTGACCAGCAGCTGATAATCGGCCGCATCCTGCATGACCGCGCGATATTGCTGGATGCGATCCTGTTTGTCGCTCTGCCAGAAGTCGACCTTGATGCCCTTGACGCCCCACGAGCGCAGCGTCGCCATCTCGGCCCGGCGCTGCACCCGATCGGACATGCGGTCGCGCGGCGCTTCGGTGACGTTATTGTGGGGGCCGCCAGAGTTGTACCAGAGCACCAGTCCGATCTTCTTCTCCTTCGCATGCGCGACGACGTCGGCGATGGTGCCGGTGGTCATCAGATTCCAGTTCGCGTCGACCAGCGAATATTCCCAGGTCATCTCCGCGGCCAGGTCGGTATAGGCGTTGAGGCGCGCCGCGGACTTCGGACTGTCGCTCTCGGACCACCAGCTCCACGCCGATCGGCCCGGCACGATCCAGCTGGTGTCTCGCAGACGCGTGGCCGGCGCCAGATCGTCGACGAGATCCGATTCGAGGATGCGCGGCGCGGTGTCGCCGATGATCGCCACGCGCCAGGGCAGCGTCCACGGCAGGGCGGCTTTGGGCTCGACGGCTCCCACGTTCCGCCCTTCGGCCGGATCCGGGAACTTGATGCGATAGATGCCGTCCGGCGCGTTCTGCGCCAGATGCGCGCCGGCATAACCACCATCCAGCCCGCTCTCGGTGATCAGCACCCAGGGGCCCTGCTGGATATGAAAGAGTGCCGGGAACGCCCATCCATCTGCTGCCGGTGCCGGCGTCCCTGACGCGGTTTCCTTGTACAAGTCCTCGTAGGCTGGGCCGTATTGACTCACTGGTTGCTGGGGCTGAATCCAGCCCGCCGCGCCGGCAGGCACGCCGAACCCGGTGAGTTCCTCGGTCACGGTCCGCGCGATCGTGTCTGTCTCGGGAAACCGGTACCGAAAGGCAACGCCATCATCGTGTGCGCGCAGTACGACCTCGAGCCTGGCGCCCTTCGCGTTGGCAAACGTCACCGTCTGCTCGCGAGCGCTCACCCTGTGCATCCGGCGCTTGCCGTGCGGCATCTGGTACTGATCTGCAACCGTGACCGTCGCGGCCGCCCGGACGAGCGTCAGCCCTGTGACGAACTCCTGATCCATACGTTTGACGCCGAGCGGTGCCGGCGCGAGCACGGCGACGTTTCCTCGCGTGGCACGCCATCTCAGCTGTCCGTCCGGCAGCCGTGTCAGAACGATGGCCGTGCGGCCATCGGGAGACGCGACACGCCATTCGTCGCGGTTTGTCTGCGGCGTCGGCGCCCGCTCGGCGCCGAGTGTGACCGGGTGAAAACGCTCCGCCGCACACAGGGCGATCGAGCTGCAGACGACGAGTCCAAGAATGCGGCGGCGCATGCGCGGATTCCTCCGAATCGAGAGGCAGAATGCAGAAAATCCTGCTGATAGTATCAGGGGAGCCTCCCCCGGTCAGGACCCATGCCAGAACTGCTGGCGCCCGAACGCGCCGTCAATACTTTTAGAAATGTCTTTGGCCTCGAGCCAGAGTGGGTCGCCATGGCGCCCGGTCGGGTCAACCTGATCGGAGAGCACACCGACTACAACGGCGGGTTCGTGCTGCCGATGGCCATTGAGCGTGAGACCGCGCTGGCGGGTGCTCGGACTGAAGACCGGCTGATGGTGCTGCACAGCACATCACGCCGGGAGACGATCACAATCGACCTCACCGTGCCGCTCGTCCCGGGCAAGCCGCGCTGGGCGAACTACGTGCGCGGCGTCGCCGCCGGATTTCAGCGGGTGGACGTGCCGCTCTCAGGCCTGCGCGTCGTGATTGATTCCGATGTGCCGATGGGGGGCGGCCTGTCGAGCAGTGCGGCGCTCGAGGTCGCGGCCGCGTCGCTCCTCGAAGCGGTTACTGGGCACACGCTCGATCCGGTCGCGAAGGCGTTGCTCTGCCAGCATGCGGAGCACGAGTTTGCCGGAGTGCCGTGCGGCATCATGGATCAGTTCACCGTTACCCTCGCGCGCGCGGGGCATGCGCTGCTGCTCGACTGCCGCTCCTACATGACGGAGCACGTGCCCATCGCCGACCCCGACCTGGTCGTCCTCATCGTCAATACCAACGTCAAACACGATCTCGCGGCCGGCGAATACGCGCGTCGGCGTGCCCAGTGCGAGGAGGCGGCGCGCGGTCTGGGTGTGCCGTCGCTGCGCGAGGCCACGCTGCCGATGCTCGCTCTGGCGGAGCCCGCACTCGACCCTGTTGTCGCGCGGCGCGCCCGCCATGTGATCACCGAGAACACGCGGACGCTCGATGCCGCCGATGCCATGCGCCGGGGAGACTGGGCGCAGATGGGTGATCTCATGTACCGAAGTCATGCCTCGTTGTGCGACGACTACCAGGTCAGCTCACCCGAACTCGACACCGTCGTCGAGATTGCCCAGGAGATGGGCGTGGCGGGCGGCGTGTGGGGGTGCCGCATGACCGGCGGTGGTTTTGGCGGGTGCGCGGTGGCGCTCGTCCAAGCCGGTGCGCTGGATGAGGTGATGGAACACGTGGCCGCCAGCTATCAGCGCCGCGCCGCACGAGCCGCCACGATGTTCTCGAGCCGGCCGGCTGCCGGCACTCATGTGGCGCCCGGAAAGGCAGAGCGGTGACCCTCCGGCTCGACGATCGGTCTCATCGCCGCTATAACCCCTTGCGCGGTGACTGGGTCCTGGTCTCGCCGTTCCGTACCCGCCGCCCCTGGCTTGGGCAGGTGGAGGCCGTGGCGCCAGAGACACGCCCCGCGCACGACCCGTCCTGCTACCTCTGTCCTGGGGGCACGCGCGCTGGTGGGGCGGTGAACCCTCTGTATGAGTCGACGTTCGTGTTCACCAACGATTTCTCGGCGCTGGTCCCAAACGCTGAGCCGGCGGTGGTCGACGGCAGCGGTGATGGGCTGCTCATCGCGCAGCCGGCATCGGGTGAGTGCAGGGTGATCTGCTTTTCGCCGCGTCACGACCTCACGCTGGCCGATATGCCCCCTGACGAGATCGAGGCGGTGGTCGATACCTGGGCGGCACAAACGGTGGAGCTTGGCGCCACGTATCGATGGGTGCAGGTCTTCGAGAACAAGGGGGCCATCATGGGCGCCTCGAACCCGCATCCGCACGGGCAAATCTGGGCGGGCGACTTTCTGCCGACGGAGGCCGCGCTCGAAGATGCGATGCAACGCGCGCACTGGCTGGAGCACGGCTCGCCCCTGTTGATTGATTACGTCACGACGGAACGCCGCGCGGCGGACCGCGTCGTGATCGACCACGACGACTGGCTCGTGGTCGTCCCATTCTGGGCCGTGTGGCCGTTCGAAGTCCTCGTCATCGCGCGGCGCGCGGTCGCGCGCCTGCCAGATCTCACGCGGCGCGAGCGGAGTAGTCTGGCGGTGGTGCTGGGCGACCTGCTCACGCGGTACGACGGCCTGTTCGAGACCTCGTTTCCGTACTCGATGGGATGGCACGGGGCGCCGTTTGGCGATGACGACATCTCTCACTGGCAACTGCACGCACATTTCTATCCGCCACTCCTTCGCTCGGCGACCGTGAAGAAGTTCATGGTGGGCTACGAGATGCTCGCCGAGCCCCAGCGTGACGTCACGGCAGAGCAGGCCGCCGAACGCCTGGCCTCCATCAAAATTCCGGCCGCTGACGGCTTCGTATGACCCGCGAACATCGCTCGACGCCGCGCAGCCGTAGTAGTGTGAGAGGCGCGTGAGGCCAGACTTGCCGCTTGCTGACGGGCCCGTCGATGCCGACCGGCAGTTGATTCGATCGATCGCTGGTGGGTCGGCCGAAGCGCTGGCCGATTTGTACGATCGCTACGTCACCATTGTGTTCGGTCTCGCGCGGCGGATCACGGGTTGCGTCGAGGACGCCGAAGAGGTGGTGCAGGACGTGTTCTCGCAGGTGTGGAGACAGGCCGGCCGGTATGACGAGAGCCGGGCCACCGCCGCGGGCTGGATCGTGATGCTGGCCAGGGCCCGCTCAATCGATCGTGTGCGTGTCAGGCTGGCGCGCCCCGATCAGACCGCGAGCGCGCAGCTCGAGGCGTTGGCGCCGCTGGCGGCCTCGAGCCCGAGCCCCGAGGCCGCTGCGCTTGGCGCCGACGATACGCGCCAGATCAGGGCAGCGCTCGAAGAGCTGCCAGACACCCAGCGCTCGCTCATCGAGCTGGCGTACTTCGAAGGGCTCACGCACGTCGAGATTGCCGTTCAAACACGGGTGCCCTTGGGCACGGTCAAGACGCGACTGCGGAGCGCCATGACGACATTGAGAAGCGCGCTTTCGCCGTTGCAGAAGGGGTGACCAGGGAGAGCCTGCTCTTTCCGAGCCAGCCATGATGGGACACGAGGCTTTTGACGTCGACGTCGCCGCCTATGCGCTGGATGCCCTTCCATCGCAGGAGCGCCGGGCGTTCGAAACGCATCTGGCCACTTGTGCGGACTGCCAGCGCGAGCTGGTGTCGCTGCAACGGGTGGCGGCGGGCATCGGCGCATCGACCGATCCGATGAATCCGCCGGCCGGATTGCGCGCGCGCGTGCTCTCTCGAGCCACCGCGCAGCCGCAGGACCTCCCCGTACCGAACACAGCGGTGCCGGTGGCCGGACGGCCGGTGCCGCGCGTGCCTGGGCGCTATGGCGTGTGGCTCGCGCTTGCGGCGTCAATCGCGTGCGTCGGGCTCCTCGGCACGTACGCGTGGGCCCTTCGCGCGCAACTCACCACAACACGGGAGCTGCTCGCCGACCTCTCGGTGCGAACCGAGGCGCTGCGGGCCCAATTGGCGTCGGCCCGGCAGGACTCGGCGACACTCACCAACGCGGTCAATGTGATCCGATCCGGCCGCGTGATCAAGGTCGATCTGCGCGGACAGGGAACCGCGCCAGATGCTGCCGCCCGTGCGCTCGTCGGGCAGGGCGGTGGGCTCGTGTTCAACGCAGACCACCTGCCGCCCCTGGCGCGCGACCGTTCCTATCAGCTGTGGGTGTTCGCGCAGGGAAGTTCCGAGCCCATTGGGGCCGGCACCTTCGATGTCGACGCCTCGGGCAGTTCGACGATGGCGATTGGGCTGCCAGCGGGCGTCACAGTGGTGGCCGCGCTGGCCGTGACCGACGAGCCGAAAGGTGGATCGCCTAGGCCGACGACATCGCCTCTGCTGTTGGGAAAACCCGTCGCGAATTAGAAGGAAGCCCGTCGCTCGACGCGGTCCCGCGCTCGCAGTCGTGGCGCCGCCTTGGCACATCGCCTGGGCAGAGTCGGCTGCGCGAGCCCTGGGTCTTCTGAGTTGTGCCTCGCCGTGATTCGAGATTCGAATAGACCTGCCACGTTCGGCTCGCCGAACGCGTCAGTATGTGGTCGCCGAGAGGACTGGGCGAGCCAGGCCGATCGACGACGGTGAGGCCAGGAGCGTGTAAGGCCCCTCGGTGAAGGCGCGGCGGATCAACGCGATCATGCGGGGCGCCTCGGTCGCAAAGTTCGGGCTGGACGCCTCGACGCTGATCCGGCCCTTGTAATTGATCTTTCGCAGGTTTGCGAAGAAGGGCGCGTAGTCGTACTCGCTCCAGGCCAGCGGGAACACCCGGCCCTGCGGATTAGCGATGTGCAGGTGCTTGAGGTGGCTGCCAGCCTGCAGGATGATGGAGGGATCCTCTTTCTCGCTGGCCAGGTGGTAGAAGTCGATCAGCAGTTCGAAGTTCGGGTCGTTGATGGCCTTCACCAGTTCGAAGCCTTCGACGGCCGTGTTGATGATGTTGCTCTCCTGGCTACGCAGCGGCTCGATGACCACCGTGATGCCTGCGGCGTGCGCTTCCGGTCCGATGCGCTTGCCGAACGCCACCAGTTGCTGGAACGCCTCGGCCTTCGAGAACCCGTCGGGCACCCGGCGGGCGCCGCCACTGCCGAAGCACAGAATCTTCACGCCGAGCTGCGAGAGCCGTGAGAAGGCCTTCTTGACGTAGACCATCTGCTCGACGGGCGAGGTCGGCTGCGGACCGGTGAGATGAATCGAACCCGGCAGGAAGAGGTTGGCGTTGAGCGTCGGAATGCCAGCTTGCTTGGCCTGCGCCACGGCAGCCTCGAAGTCGGCGTCTGCCAGCCCGGCGACTTCTGAGGCGCTGATTTCCGCGTAGTCGAACCCGCCGGCTTTCGCCTGCTCGAGCCCCTGCAGTCGCGTGCAGTAGCCGACCTGAACAGTGCCGCTCTGACGTCCGTATAAAGAGATACTCACGAGCGAGAGCAGCGTCACGACGAAGCCGAACCGTTTCATGCCTGATCCTTCCCAGCCCGTAGCCGGGGCTGGGCATCCCGTCGCCCCAGGCTCGCGGGCATGCGCGCACGCGCCCCTGGCAGGAACGCGGGGCAGCCTCCCCAGGCCGGACATCGAGACCCGAAGTCCTACAGTCAGTCAGATGGACGCTTCATGAGTACGACTTCGGCCCGACGCTGTCAACTCGCCTCGGCAAGGTGTGTCAACGCGCAGTAGAAATGTCCCCCTTCTTCACGCAGTAGAAATGTCCCCTTCGTTCCGAATCGTTCGAGGCGTGGGGGACGCGGTCTGTGCGTCCGCCGCGCCGAGGGCCCGTGTCAGCGGGCG
>JBDSZL010000039.1:0-71743 GCA_039925145.1 Vicinamibacterales bacterium
CGACGCCTCCTCGGAGTCGCTGGCCGTGGTCTACCGCCGGCCCGACGGCAACGTGGGGCTGATCGATCCCGGAGCCTGATGTCCGACGCCGTCAGCGTCGGGGCGCTGCTGGGCGTGCGCGGGGGCACGACCGGACTGAATGCCGATCTGCTCGCCGGCGCGGCCGGGCTCGAGCGCCGCGTCACGGTGGCCTACGTGCAGAAAACCGGCCTGGCCCTGGCCGGATTCGACGAGTACCTCAGACCCGGGCGAGTCCTGATTTTTGGTGAAAGCGAGATCAGGTTTCTCGAGCAGATGGACGCGTCGCGCGCCGATACGCTGCGCCGCCTCTTCGCTCGCGACTTCCCCTGCGTGCTTCTCACCATGGGACTCGATCCGCCATCCGATCTGGTGACAGCCGCCGAGCGCGCCGGCGTACCTCTGCTGCGCACGTCGCTTCCGACGCCGCTGGCCATTGCGCGACTCACGGCCCTGCTCGAAGACGAGCTCGCGCCGCGTGAGATGCGCCACGGCGTGCTGATCGACATCCTCGGGCTGGGGGTGCTGCTGACCGGCGAGAGCGGTATCGGCAAGAGCGAGTGCGCGCTCGACCTGGTCGTCCGTGGGCATCGCCTGGTAGCTGACGACACCGTCGAAATCCGCTGCCGCAGCGCGTCGATCCTGATCGGCCGCTGTCCCGAGCTGACCAGGCACCACGTGGAGATCCGTGGTCTCGGCGTGGTGAACGTCACCGATCTGTTTGGCGTCGCCGCGACGCGGTCGTCCAAACGCGTCGAGCTGGTCGTGCGGCTGGAACGCTGGGACCCTTCGCGCGAGTACGATCGGCTCGGCCTGGATGCCACCTTCATCGACATCCTGGGCATTCAAGTGCCGCTCGTGACGATGCCCGTGGCGTCGGGACGAAATCTGGCTATGCTCGTCGAGGTGGCTGCGCGCAATCAGTTGCTTCGCCTGCGCGGGCGGCACGCGGCCCAGTTGCTGGCGGCGAAGCTCGAGCGGCGGCTCGAGGAGCTGTCCGAACGGGACGGCGACTCCTCGGAGCCCGAGGAACTCTGATGGCCAAGGCACGAGCGGGCACGACGGCAGGTGGGCCAGGCGCGCGGGTTGGCGACCACGCCCGCGCGGTCGCGAAAGCGGCGACATTCGTTGTCGTCACCGGGCTATCGGGAGCGGGGAAGTCGCATGCGATTCGGGCGCTCGAGGACCTCGGCTACTTCTGCGTCGACAACCTGCCCATCGCGCTCCTGCCGACGTTTGCCGATCTGACGCTCAACGCGCGCGGCACCGCGCGTCGTGCCGCGGTGGTGATCGACATTCGCGAGGGCGGGGAACTGACGCGATTTCCGAGCGTCTACCGGCGCCTGAAGAAGCAGTCGGGCCGTCTGGTGCGGCTGCTGTTCCTCGAAGCCGGCGACAGCGCTCTGCTGCGTCGCTTCAGCGAGACACGCCGGCCGCATCCGCTAGCGGGAATGCAGTCTGTTGCCGAGGGGCTCAACGAAGAGCGGGCGCTGCTCGAGCCGATTCGCCGCCTGGCCGACCAGGTGCTGGATACGACCGCGCTGACCGTTCACGAGCTGCGCCGACGCATTGCCGAGACGACGGGCGTTTCCCGATCGGTGTCGCCGCTGGTCGTGACGCTGCTGAGCTTCGGGTTCCGGCATGGCGTGCCTGAAGACGCCGATCTCATGTTCGACGTGAGGTTTCTGCCGAATCCTCACTTTGTGACATCGCTGCGCCGATGGAGCGGCCGGAACGCGCGCGTGTCGCAGTACGTGCTGCGGGCGCGGCCCGCGGCTACCTTCATGCGCATGACGACCGACATGCTCGAATTCCTGCTGCCGCAGTACGTGGCAGAGGGCAAGGCGTACCTGACGATCGCGATCGGCTGTACCGGCGGACGGCACAGGTCGGTGGCCATCGTCGAGGCGCTGGCGAAGAAACTGAAGACGGTGCGGGGCATTCAGCTGCGCATCCTGCATCGGGACATCGGGGAGGGCGGATGACGCGCGTGCCGGAGGCCGGACCTGGAGTGGGCGTGCTCATCGTGACGCACGGCCAGCTGGCCACAGAGCTGCTCAACGCAGCCGAGATGATCGTCGGGGATCTGCCACGATTTGCGGCCGTGTCGATTGGGTGGCACGAGGATGTGACGCTCGCGCGCGAGGCGATTGCAGACGCGCTCGGGAGAGTGCAGACCGGTTCGGGAGTCCTCGTGCTCACCGACATGTTTGGGGGGACGCCCACGAATCTGGGTCTGTCATTTCTGGAACCCGGTGTCGTCGAGGTGGTGACGGGCGTCAACCTCGCGATGCTGATCAAACTGGCTCGCGTGGCCGAAGTTCGCGATCTTCAGCAGTTGGCGCGGACGCTCTGCGAGGATGGCCGGGCCGCCATACGGGTGGCCTCGGAGCTGCTGCAGTCTGTGCCGCGCGGAGGCACCGGGACACTCGATTGATGGCGCGCGAGGTCCTCGTCGTCAACGCTCTCGGGCTACACGCGCGCGCGGCCGCCCGTTTCGTTGGGCTGGCCAGCCGCTTCCAGAGCCAGATTCGTGTGCAGTCCGGCGATCGCATGATGGACGGCAAAAGCATCCTCGGGCTCCTGCTCCTGGCCGCGGCGCGAGGTACCCGGCTGACCATCTCGGCCGAAGGGCCAGATGAGTCGGCGGCCGTCGAGTCGCTGGCGGCGTTCGCTCTGGATGGGTTTACCGAGCCATGACGAGACTCGTCGGACGCGGCGCGGCGCCAGGAGTCGGCATCGGCCGCGCGGTTGTGGCGCTGCGGCAGGCCAGTCACGTGCGCTATCGCCTTGCGGCGCGCGGCACCGACCGTGAGCGGCAGCGACTGCGGACAGCCCGCGAGCGCACGCGTCTCGAGCTCGAGGAAATCTCCTCGCGGGTCGCCCGTACGATTGGCGACGCACAGGCGTCCATTTTCGCCGCGCAGTTGCTCATGCTCGACGACCCGCTGCTCGTGCGGCGCGCGGACGACCTGGTGCGCACCGAGCGCATCAACGCGGAGTGGGCGCTCGAGCGGGCGCTTGGCGAGCTGCAGGGGATGCTCGCGCTCGAGGGGGACGCGTGGGTGCGCGAGCGCGTGGGCGACATCGCCGATGTCAGCGAGCGGATGCAGCGGAACCTCCGGTACGGGCAGGATCCGCTCGTGCAGCTGGTCCAGCAGCTCGAAGCACCGCTCGTCCTGGTGGTCGACGCGCTGCCGCCGTCGGTGGCAGCGCAGCTCGACTGGTCGAAAATCCTCGGGCTGGTCACCGACGTCGGCGGGCCCACCAATCACACAGTCATTCTCGTCCGCTCACTGGGCGTGCCCATCGTCGTGGGGCTGTCGGGCATCACGCAGCTCGTTCCACCCGGTCAGATCGTCGCGCTCGATGGAGCGACAGGCGAGGTCGTCATCGACCCGTCCGGGGAGAACATCGATCGCTGGACCCAGCAGGCGACGGCCGCGGCTGCCGGGCTTCGGGCCCTCGATGAGCTGCGCGACCGTCCGGCTGTCACAGCCGACGGCCTGCGCGTGCACCTCTACGCGAACCTCGAGATTGCCGACGAGGTGGCGCGGGTGCGCGACGCGGGTGCCGAGGGCATCGGTCTCTACAGGTCCGAATTCCTGCTCGACGCGCTTCACGGCAACGGCGCCAGCGAAGACGCGCAGGTCGTCGTCTATCGCTCGCTCCTCGAGGCGATGCACCCACAACCGGTCACGATCCGCACGTTCGACGCTGGAGAAGACAGGCTGTCGTTGACGAGCCGCGGGGGCAGCCAGCGAGACCGGTTCGGATTCCGTGGGATTCGCGGCGCCCTGCAGCAGGACGATCGGTTTTGCACCCAGATCCGCGCGCTGCTGAGGGCTGCGGACTCCGGGTGTCTACGGATTCTGCTGCCCTTCGTCACGTCAGCCGAGGAACTGGTGCTGGCTCGCCGCATCATCGCCGACATTGCCCGCGACCTCGACTCGAGAGCCTCTGTGCCGATTGGCGCGATGATCGAGGTTCCCGCTGCCGCGCTGACCGTTGACGCCCTGGCGGCGCAGTGCGATTTTCTCAGTGTCGGCACCAACGACCTGATCCAGTACACTCTGGCGGTCGACCGCACGGACGAGCGGCTGGCCGGCCACTACGAGCCGGCCTCGCCCGCCATTCTGCGGTTGCTGCACGGCATCTCGGTTGGAGCGCGTCGCGCGCGCCGGGAGTTGCTCGTGTGCGGCGAGATGGCGGCCGACCCGCTGCTGGTCGGCCTGTTGGTGGGATTGGGGTTCCGGGCGTTCAGCATGACGCCTGCCTCGATCCCCCTGGTCAAGCGGGGGCTGTTGGTGCTGGATAGCCGCGAGGCGACGGCTGTCGCGCGGCGGGCGCTACGGGCGACATCGGCGTTGGCCATCGAGCGGCTTCTCGCGCCGCTCACGGACGCGATGCAGCAGGCAGCAGAGATGTCAATCAAGGAGCATTCATGAACGAGGTCACACGAGTCGAAAAGCCCTGGGGCTACGAGCTTCACTGGGCGAAGACCGAGCGTTATGTCGGCAAGCTCATTCACGTGAGCAAGGGGCACGCGCTCAGCCTGCAGTACCACAACTTCAAGGACGAGACGATCTACCTGGCCTCGGGCAAACTGCTGTTCGAGATGGAGATCGATGGCAAGCTGGTGGGGCGGGAGATGCTGCCGGGCGAGTCGGTGCACGTCACGCCGAAGACCGTGCATCGAATGACGGCGATCGAAGACGCAGACATCTACGAGGTGTCGACACCCGAGCTGCAGGACGTGGTGCGGCTCGAAGACCGGTACGGGCGCGCCGACAAGTAAGGGTCAACGCGCGGCTGCCGGGTGCCTGCGGGGGGCACTCGGGCAATTGGCGACGGCGTCACCGACAGCGTACCGAGCAAAAAAAACGACCGGGCGGATTTCTCCGCCCGGTCGTTGTGTGTACGGTCGCTCCCGATTAGAACTGGAAGCGAATCTGCGCCTGCATCGTGCGCGGGCTCTGATAGCCGTTGACGACACCGAAGCCCGCGTTACGCGGCAGGTTGCGGTTGGGTACGCCATTGGCGTCGAGCGTCAGATTGCCATTGGCGTCGTAGGGCAGGTTCGTGATGGTGAGCGGATCGCCCGGGTTGTTCAGGTTCATCGTCGTATTCCGGCCGGTGATGATGGCGGAATTCGGTGCGTTGAACATGTCGAGGCGGAGCTGAATCGTGCGGCCGCCGCCCAGGCGAATCTGCCGGGTGATGTTCAGGTCGAGCGTGCTGGTGAAGCAGCCCGTCAGGTAGCCGTTACTCGATTCGAGGCCGACGCTATTGACTGCCGGTCCCTTGAATACGCCCACCTGGTTGTTGAACTGGCGGATCGTATCGCCGCTGCAGCCCGAGCCCGGGTCGCCGACCACGTATACGCGTGGGCCGACGCCGTTCGACTGGTTCGTCCCCATGAGGATGTTGTTGCCAGCACCGCTCTGGTAGCTGAAGCCGACTGCGTACTTCCCGCCCGTGGCGCCGTTCCAGACGCTGGCGAGCAGCCAGTCGTTCGCCACGATTCCGACAGCGCGGAGCACCGTGTTATCCGAGTGGATGTCCGGGAGATCCCAGACCGCCGTCGCCTTCATGATGTGCGCTCTCGGGTTTTGGTTGCCCAGCAATTCGTTCGCGGCCGCTTGGTCCGACCGGTACTGCCACGTGCCGTCCGCGTTGTGCTCGATGCGGGCGTTGGTGTTCGCCTTGTCCGACAGCCCCATGGTGTCGTTGAAGCTGAACTGCAGACCGTTCTGGAATCGCCGTGTCAGCGACCACTGGATGGAGTGGTAGGTCCTCCACGCGCGGTTGAGCTGCATGGTGATGCCGCCATAGCCCTTCAGAGGCCGGACCAGGACGTCCGGTAGCGCGGTGCCGCCGGGAACGGTCGGGGCGGCGGTCACATCGCGGTTCTTGTCGAGGTACGCCGCACCGAAGTCGATGCTGTTGATGTCGACGCCGTTAAAGGCGCTGTAGCTGTGCTGTCCGACGTAGGCCACGTCGAGCGCCATGGCATAGGGCAGTGTCATCTGAACGCCCGTGTTCCACTGCGCCGACGTCGGCACCTTGGAATCGAGCTGGATGCCACTCAGGCCTGGTGCGCCGCGCGTGGTCAGTCCGGCCGCGCCGAGCTGCTGGAGCTGCGAGAACTGCACGGTGGCTCCACCGGCCGTCGGGGGGTTGTTGACACCTGCCGAGAACGTGGTGCTGCTCGGCCGATCGTAGAACAGGCCGCCGCCGCCACGGATGACAAAGTGCTGGGTTCCCGTGACGTCATACGCCGCGCCGAAGCGGGGCGCATAGACGATGGCAGGGCTGTCGTAAGTGGCGCGCGAAAGGCCTTCCTGGCCGGGCAGGTAGAGGCCGTTGAGCACGTTACCCGAGTTGGGAACCAGGGTGCCGATGGCACTGGTGGTGTTCGGACCGAGGAGCTGTCCGGTGAGGGGGTTCTTGGCCTGGCGGTTGGTGTTACCCGAGCAGGTCGCCGCGTTATTGAGGCACCCGACTGTGTAGAGCGTCGGGGCCGCAGCCACCGACCACTTGTTCGGCAGGAAGTTCGACAGCTGTCCGAGCTGGTCGTATTGCGGCACCTGGTTGACGAACCGGAGGCCGTAGTCGAAGGTCAGACGGCTGCTTGCGCGCCAGTTATCCTGCATATAGAACTCGCGGTTCGCGTAGATCGCCGACGTCTCCGCGTAGCGCTCGTTCTGCTGGAAGGAGCTGAAGCTGCCGATCGCCGCGTTGGCGAAGCCGAACGACGTATCGAACGGGTTGGTACCGACGGCATCCTGCTGGAAGTTGATGTTGCCGAAGGCATTGTTGCTGGTCTGCTCAGCCTTGTAGCTGTGCGTGTTGTAGAAGCCGGCCTTGACCGTGTGACGCCCCATGAGCTTGGTCATGCTCACCGAGAAATCCTGCGTGACGTTCGTGTTCAGCCAGCCGGGGAATCCGTTGCCACCGTCGTTGCCGTTGGTGCCTGGAGGTCCGCCGCTGACCCGGCCGCCCCACTGGAAGCGGGGGAGCTTGGTCATCCGAGTGCCGTCCCAGTACGGGGGGGCAATCTCGTTGAGCGCCTGGATCGCGTAGTAGCCCGGCTTGAGCACTGTGGCGTCCGGGAACAAGAAGGGCAGGCTCTGCAGGTTGTTGGCCGCCAGGCTGGACTGCGCGCCTACGGGAATGCCATTGGTGCAGAACTCCGGACCGGTTCCGGACTGGGCCTGGGCGCAACCGGCAAGTTCGTTCGCGGAGCGGCCATATGTGGCCTCTAAGAACGTCGTCGGGTTCAGCGTGTAGTTCACCGAGGTCGAGAGACTTGCCACCGGCGCGTTCTGCATCTTCGTGTCGTTGAAGCCTGGCAGCGTGCCGTTGATGATCTTGTTCTGCTGCTTCCAGTACGAGTAGCGCACCGTCGCGCGCAGAGACTGGGTGGCTTGGTAGTCGATGCGCATCGCCGGCTGCCACGACATCAGCTTCTCTTTGGGACGTGAGATCTCGTAGTTGTAGTTGATGCCGCCGACCGTCGCGAGGTTGGGTAGCGGGTAAATCTTGAGGATGTTCAGACCGGTCTGGTAGAGCCGGTTCGCTGGAACCTTGCCGAGCACCCCGCCGTCCGCGAAGCAGGCGGCCTGGTTCGTTGCCGCCGCGCCGGCCTGACAGAGGCCGTTGATGTTGGGATCCTTGATGAAGTTGTAGAGGTTGCCGTTGTTGTCCAGCGTCTGCGAGAAGTCGCCAGCACGCTCGAGAGCGGTCGGCATGCGGTACCGCCGGACCTCGCCGCCACCGGTGCGTGGGGCGAACTCCTGGCTGTAGAAGAAGAACAGCTTGTTGTCGCCGCCGGGCTTGCCAATGGGACCGCCAAACGAGTATCCGGCGTCACGCTGATCGAGGAAACCCTTCGCGTTGCCGTTCAGGATGTTCGTCTTGCTGTTGGCGTTCCACTTGGAGTGACGCTCGACTGTGTACGCCGCGCCATGGAAGCGGTTGGATCCGCTCTTGGTCACGGCGCTGACCTGCACGCCGCTCGCGCGGCCGTATTCGGCCTGATATCCGGAGACGAGTACCTTGACTTCGGCAATCGACTCCACGTTCATCTGGAGCAGTGGACGATTGCTGCCGGTGTCCATCGTCGAGACGCCGTCCATCATGATGTTCGTGGAACCGCCGCCGCCCTCACGGGTCGGGGTCCTGTTGCCATCCACCGTCACGCCGGGCGCCAGGGTGGCCAGTTCGGTGAAGCTGCGGCTGGCAATCGGCAGGTTCATGACCGACTTGGTGTCGATCGTGTAGGAGCGCTCGCCCGACTGCGCTTGCAGCTGGGGAGCGGTTCCCTTGACTTCGATGTTTTCGGTGGTGCCGCCGACTTCAATCTGCATCGGTGGCACTGAAACGCGGTCGCCTGGGCTGACGGCTACGCCGCCGCGCGTGGCGCCCTTGAAGCCAGGCATGGTGACCTGGACCTTATAGGTGTCGGGAGCAAGGTTGACGAAGGTGAAGTCGCCGGTTTCGTTGGTGATCACCTGCGGGAGTTTCGTTCCCCTGGATTCGCTCGTCAGAACCACAGTGGCGCCGGGAACACCCGCGCCCTGTGAATCTCTCACCGAGCCGGCGAGTGTGCCGGTCGTGATCTGCGCGCCGGCAGGGATGGACATCCCGAGAGTGGCCAAGGCCACCGCCAGCATTACACGGACATATCTTGTCATGCGTCTCTCCTCCGAGACTGATGCGACCGTACCGCCGAGCATTCGGCGGCGGCTTCTTTCACACACATACACACCCCGCGTCGCTCCCCCTTTCGCCTTCAACTGGGCGCCCCAGCGTGCGCAAGCCTGCCCGACCGGCGCGGGAGCCAATCGAGCACCAGACGACGCCCCAGGACGAGCCACAGCTCGCCATGGGGTATTGCCTAGGCCTTTTCCCGCCAGTTTCGATGGATCAACAAGGTATACCCAACAGGCTAACGGGACAGGTCACCGTTGTCAATATAAGGTCAGCGGGGCTGAGAATAAGGCTCGGGGCTCGGGGCTCGGGGCTCGGGGCTTGGGGCTTGGGGCTTGGGGCGGATCAGCGCGACGGCTCGGCTAAAGGGAACAGGCAGGGCCGGGTGGGGCACGCCGGGGAACAGGGCGCCAGGGCAGGGGGCCCCGACGCCCGGGGAGTCACCGGGGGCGACTATCGGCTTCGGTGCCGGGTCGACCTAGAAAGGGATGTCGTCGTCGCTGGGCGCGTCGACCGGCGCGAAGTCGGGGGCGGCGCCGCCGTCGGCGTCCTGATACCGGTCGCGAGAGCCCGTCCGGGTGCCGCCACCGCCACCGCCGGGGCCACTACTGAGGAGCACGACCTTGTCCGCCCGAATTTCGGTCGTCTTGGCCGCCTTGCCCTCTTTGTCCGTCCACTCTCGGGTCTGGATGCGTCCCTCGACGTAAATCTGCTTGCCCTTGGTGAGGTACTCATGCAGGACCTCGGCGGTCTTGCCCCAGATCACGATCCGGTGCCACTGGGTGTCTTCCTTCTTCTGGCCCTCACGATCGGTGAATTTCTCGGTGGTCGCCAGACTGACGGTGGCGACCGGTGTGCCTCCCGCCGTAAACCGCATCTCTGCATCGCGGCCGAGATTGCCGACCAGGATTGCCTTGTTCACACTGCCCATGAGTCTGAGTCCTTCGGGTTGCCGTCGTTCGAGTCGGTTATCGGCTGAGGTTCTTGAGCCGCTGTTCGGCCTGAGCGGCCTCGATTGTACCCGGGTAGTGATCCCGGACGTACTCGAGCGCTCTGCGCGCGTTCGTGGTTTGCTTCAGCTCGTCGTAACAGACGCCCTGCATGACGTATGCCTCGCGCACGAGCGACGAGTCCTTGTAGGTGCTGATCACTTTGCCGTATTCCTGAATCGCCTGTGGACATTTCTTCAACGCGTGGTACGACTCGCCGATGTAGAACTGAGCACTGGCCGCGTCGGCCGCGTTAGGAAACTTCTGCAGAAACTCCGTGTATCCCTCGATGGCATTCTCGTAGCGGCCACTACCGTAGTCGCTCTCGGCCTGTTCGTAGATCCGGCTCGGAGAAATGGGCTGCGGCACCGGACCGATCCCGCCAGACGCCGGCATGCCGCTGGCGGCCCCGGATGGGCTGACCGGCGGCTGCAGGAGAGAGACAAGCGCGTTGATCTGCTCCGTGAGCATCCGCACACCGTCGCGGATGGCGGAGAACTCCTGTGTCAGTTGTGACACGCGCACGTTGTTGTCCTGCAGCTTCTCGAGCGTCGTGCCAATCGACGATGTGATCTGGTTGATGAGGAGCTGCTGGTTCGCGAAGCCCTTGACGCCCGCGTCCGCTACTTCGTCGAGCCGCCTGCCCGTCGCGCGCAACTGCTCCGCGAGTTGGTTTGCCGTGAGCTGCAGCTTGCCCACCTGCTCCTGCAGAATCCTGAGGTCGGCATTCATCTGCAGATGCTCGCGGTTCTGCGCAGCAGCCGTCAGTGGGATCAGCAGTCCCAGCACTAGCACCATGGTTACATGTCGAATTCGCATGTCGTATCCCCGCGGAGGGTGTCGAGCCGTTGAGTCTACCCGAGCTGATGCCCCGTGCGACTACTTCGACGTGAGCATGAGATGCGCGCGCCGGTTCTGCGACCAGGCGCTCTCATTGTGTGCCGGATCGAAAGGAAACTCTTTGCCATAACTCACCGTCCGCAACCGATCGGCGCCCACGCCGAGCGACACGAGAAAGTTTCGTGCCGCCATGGCGCGTCTGTCGCCGAGCGCGAGGTTGTACTCCGCCGTGCCACGCTCGTCAGAATGACCCTCGACTGTGACAACCCAGGTCTTATACGACTTGAGCACCTCGGCGTCGGCTGTCAGAACCTTGCGCGCCGTTTCGTCCAGTTCGTCGCTGTCGTAGAGGAACAAGGCCGGCTTCAACGGTGAGTTCGGCCCGTTGATTTCCTCGAGCGGCTTGTCTTCCCACGGCAGGAGGGGAGTCGCGCGCACGCTGGTGTCGGGCGGGATCGGCGGCGGATCGGGCGGACGCGCCGGGGTGGTAGACGGCGTCACGGCGCCCGGAAAGGCCGAGGGCGCCGGTGCGGGCGCGTTGGGGACCGGCGGCTTTTTGCCGCCGCACGCGGCCAGGCTCAGCGCGAGCAGCATGATCAGAACCGAGAGCACGTGAGTCTTTTTCATAGAGATACTGTCCTTACCGGTCGTCATCCCATCCTAGCGGGCGATTGGCTGCCACGACGGATACATGTTGTTGCCTGAGTTCGTAATCTGCCGGATGTTCTTCCCGTCGCTGTCGATAATTGCAATCTGCTGTTTGCCCCACCGCGTCGTGAAGAACGCGATGTGCCGTCCGTT
This sequence comes from Vicinamibacterales bacterium, assembly GCA_039925145.1. Classification (GTDB taxonomy): domain Bacteria; phylum Acidobacteriota; class Vicinamibacteria; order Vicinamibacterales; family SCN-69-37; genus JBDSZL01. Next base: position 11,364 of record JBDSZL010000039.1, read on the forward strand.
TGGCGCCACCGCCGGGCTCTCGTTCGAGCCCTGCCCATCAGTGATGACCCTGACGCCGCCGGGGCTATTGAAGTCGTAGATGCCGATGTCGTGCCCGGGTCCGCCGCCGACGGTGAACGCGATGAATTTCTGTTGCGACCACGTCGGCCGGTCCACACGCACGTCGAGCAGGCGACGTTGCGCCGTGCCCGCGGAATTCATCACATAGAGCTGCGGCGTTTGCCCGGTGGCGCGAGTGGAGGTGAACGCGATCTGGCTGCCGTCCGGCGACCACGTCGGCGATCCCTCGTCTGCCTTGGGAAAACTCGTCAGGTTCTGCCGCCCGCTGCCGTCACGATTAACAATCCAGATGTCCATGTCGCCAGTTTCGTTCGACATGTATGCCAGCTTGCTCCCATCGGGCGACCACGCGCCCAGCTGATTCTGCACACGGTCGTTGCCGGCTGCCGGGCGTGTCAGGCGTCCTGGCGTGGCCAGGTTGGCCAGATAGATGTCGGGAAATCCAGAGCTGTAGGAGGTATAGGACAGCAGGCTGCTTGTCGCCCACGAGGGATTGATATTGAGACTGCGATTGACGGTGAGCCTGAGCTGGCCCGCGCCATCGTAATCGGCCACGTAAATTTCTTTGCCCTGCCCCTCGGTCTGGCTCGGCCGCCCGGCCACCCGCGAAGAGTCCCGGTCTGACGAGAACGCCAGCTTCGTTCGTGCCACGCCGTCGAGGTTGCGCGCCTGCTTGTGGAAGTCGTCGGCGATGCTGTGCGCGCAGAACCGCGGATTCTGCTCCTTGCACGTGTAGCCCATGGCGAAGTACGGCTTGCCGCGATTCTCTGCCTTGACGGACACCATCCGCAACTCCAGCGTGAGATCGGTGCCGGTCCGCCGCACCGCGCCGACCAGCACGAAGTCGGCGTCGAGCTCTGCCCACTGCTGATAGGGCAGGGCCTCTGCCGCTGCCACGGGCACGCGGGCCGCATCGACACGCGGAATCATGTAGAACTCACGTTCGAAGTTGATGTCGTTCCAGAGAACTTCGGCGATCGTCCGGGCCGCCGCACTCAATGGCGCATCCGGTGTCCCCACCGTGAACTCCGGCAGCGCCAGTCGATAATGCCGGCCCGGGTCGCGAAGCGCGAGGGCCAACTCGTCCTGTTGATTCGCCTGCAGCGACATGGCGACGACCGCATCGTCTCGCTCCCTGATGATCAAGGAAAAGACGACCGCCGCGAGAGCGAAGCCAATGAATGTGGTCCGTATGCGCATTACTGGGTCCCGTAGGGAAATGTCAGGTGAATCGTCAATGTCTCTTTGGTGTACTCACGGGGCAGCCGCATCAGCCGGGCATCGGTCAGCGCATTCTTCGCAATGCGATCGAGCACGCCGGAACCGCTGCCGCGTTCAACGGAGATATCGGTAATGGTGCCGTCGCGATGAATGGTGAACTTCAGCAGCGTGTTCCCGTGTTCCGGCTGGTTCTTCACCCAGCGGCTCTCGATTTCCGACAGCAGGTGCTGCACGTACTCAGGGCAGCAGAAGTTCATGAGGTCAGCCTCTCCGCCTGACCCCCCGCCTCCGGTGGTCGTGAGTCCGACACTCTGACCGCGGGCCCCCGTATCGACAGGCGTACTGCCGGCAACGACCCGGGCGCCGGTCGTTGGAGGACGCGTCGGCGGTGGCGCCGGCTTGATTGCCGCGACCTCCTTCGAGGTATCGGGCCGCGCCGTCGATTTGACCGGCGTAGCGGCCGGCTCCTGCTTGGGCACGGGGCGAATCGGCTCGGGGCGTTTGTCTGGTGGCGCCACCTTTTCGACGGTCCGCCCCCCGGCGGCCGTGGTGCCCGTGGTTACCGGCCCGGCGCTGCCTCCCAGGCTGATCGTCATGATGTTCGGAGTCGCCTTCTTCCGCGTGTACCAGTCGCGCGGAATGACGATGATCGATCCCGCGAGCAGGAGGTGGACGATGACAGACCAGGTCATGGCACGAGACGCGCCATCCTCCACGGCAAACCGACGAGCCTCGTGGGTGGCCGGCATGCTCACGGCTGGCGGCCTGTCGCGGGCTGCGTCTGCATGCTGACGTTCTCAACCCCGCCCTCGATCAGCTTGTCCCACACCGTCGCCAGCTCGCTCAACGTCACGCCGCCATCGCCCCGGAAGATGACGCTCTTTGGATCGTGCGATTCCATCGTGTAACGAATTCGCTCGGGCAGGGCAGCGAGACTCACGAACTGGTCGTCGATCTGAACGCGCTGATCCTTCTTGAAGGTCAGGGGCACGGTCACCGTGACGGGCGCCGACACCGCCTTGGAGCGCCGTGATTGGGGCAGCTTGACGGCAAACCCCTGCTGCATCATCGGGGCCGCCACCATGAAGATCACGAGCAGCACCAGCATGACGTCGACGAGCGGCACGACGTTGATTTCGGCCAGCGAGGTCGACACCCGCCCCGCGCGTGCCCGTCGTCCGCCGCGGCGGCCGGATCCGGTGGACAAGGCCTCGAGCTTCGGCATCTCAGGTGAAGTTGCGTTCGGCGATGGTGAGGAATTCCATGGAGAAGTCGTCCATCTCGTTGGCGACCTTCTTCACGCGGCTCGTGACATCGTTATAGAAGTAGACGGCGGGGATTGCGGCGAACAACCCGGCCGCCGTGACCACCAGCGCCTCGGCAATGCCCGGCGCCACGACGCCCAGGCTGCTCGAGCCTTGAGCTGCGATGTTCTGAAATGCCGCGATGATGCCCCAGACCGTGCCGAACAGCCCGATGTACGGCGTGATGGACGCCGTAGTCGCCAGGAAGGACACGCGATCTTCGAGTTTGGAAAGTTCGGCGGTGGTGGCGCGCAGCAGGGCCCGATCAACAGCATCCAGACTCTTGAGGGTTGGACGCAACGCGGCGCCGTCTGGCTTGTCGGCGGCGCTGCGGATCTGGGCGTTCAGCTCCGTGTAGCCGGCCTGGAACAGGCCGACGAGTGGGCTCGCCGCCAGTCCCGCACAGACCGACTGCACCTCTGAAAACCGGCTGCTCTTTCGAAAGACGTCGAGAAAGGCGGCGCTCTGCTTCGCTGCGCGACGCAGTTGCCGCTGCTTGTAAATGACAATCCCCCACGACACGCCGGAGAACAACAGCAAGATCAGCAGGACGGCCTGAGCAATCCAGCTGGCGTGAAGCAGGAGGTCGGCAAAGTTGATGGGGGCCGCGTCGGATGAGCCCGCGGTAAGGCCGGGATCCTGGACGGCCAGGATCAGTATTCCAAGCAAGCGCAACGCGCCCTCCACACGAAGATCGTGGTGATGCGCCGCTGGGACACAGCGCGAATCACAGAAGCGTAACACGCACCACGGACACTGTCAAAGGTCTGATAGGATGAGAGTTCCGGTTTCGACATGCTTCGCTTTCTGGGCGTCCGCCATCTTGCGGTCATCGATCAACTCGAGGTGGAATTCGAACCCGGGCTGAACATCCTCACGGGAGAAACCGGCGCCGGCAAGTCGGTCCTCATCGAGGCTATTGCACTGCTGGCCGGCGGTCGCGCCAGCGCCGACCTGGTCCGGACCGGCGAGGACGTCGCCACGATTCAAGCCGTCTTCGAACGCCCCGACGGCACCGAGGTCATTGTCCGCCGCGAGATCTCTGCCCAGGGACGCGGGCGGTCATTCATCGACGACAGCCTCGCCACATCACTCGCGTTGAAGGAACTCGGCGCATCGCTAATCGACCTCTACGGTCAACACGAACATCACACGCTCCTCGATTCCTCCGAACATCTCGCGCACGTCGACGCCCGACTTTCAGACGGCGGACAGGTCGAAGCAGTCGCTGCCGCGTTCAGGAGGTGGCGCAGCGCGAGCGCCGCGCTCGGTCGATCGCAGCTGGATGACCGCGAGAAGAACGCACGAATCGAGATTGCGACATTCCATCTCCATGAAATACGCAACATCGCCCCTCAACTCGACGAAGACACGAGCTTGCAGAGCGAGAGGTCCATGCTCGCCAACGTCGACCGGCTCAGCCGTCTGACCAACGAGGCCTACGTCGGTCTGTATGAGGGGGAGGCGTCTGCCCTCACCGCGCTCGCCGGCGTGTGGAAACGGTTGGGCGACCTGGCGGCACTCGATGGCCGCTTCACCCCCTATCTAAACGACCGCGCATCGGTGAAGTCATCGCTCGAGGATCTCGCGTTCTTTCTGCGGACGTACGCCACGAACCTCGAAGCTTCACCCCAGCGTCTGCAGGAAGTCGAAGATCGCCTCGCGGCGCTCGAGCGCCTCCGCCGCAAGCACGGCCCAACGCTCGCGGACGTCGTGGCGCGCCAGCGCGCCTTGGAAGAAGAGCTTGCAGCCTTATCGGCCGGCGAAGAGCGAATCGAATTGCTTTCACGGGAGGAGCAGGGCGGCCGCGCCGGATTTCTGTCTGCGGCTCGCGCCCTGTCCCAATCCCGCTCACTGGCCGGGTCCGCGCTCGCGCAGGAACTCCAGCAGGCGCTTCACACGCTCGCGATGCCCGACGCCCGCGTCGACCTCCGCATCAACCCGGCACCCGGTGATGAGTCGTTCTGGTCGGAGAGCGGGATCGACCGTGTCGACTTCCTGCTCTCCGCCAACCCAGGGGAGGATCTCCGCCCACTCTCCCGGATCGCCTCGGGCGGCGAGCTCTCGCGCATCATGCTCGCTCTGCGGACCCTGGCGGCCACCGGGCAGGCCGGGCGCACCCTGGTCTTCGACGAGGTGGACGCCGGCATCGGCGGGGCGGCGGCGGACGCGGTCGGGGCCAGGCTCCAACTCCTCGCGGAGCGCTACCAGGTCCTGTGCATCACGCACCTGCCTCAGGTCGCAGCCAGGCGGGGCACCCACTTTCATCTCTCCAAGCAGGTGGCCCACGGTCGAACGACGACCGGCATCACGCGGCTGGATTCCAAGGGTCGGGAGCTCGAAATTGCTCGAATGATCGCCGGCGCCGCAATCTCGGACGGCGTACTCGGATCAGCTCGCGAACTCCTGCTCACCAGGCAGGGCGAAAGCGAAGCTCATTCGAAAGGCGAAGGCGAAAGTCGCCGCCGGGCGAAAGCGAAAGGTCACCATGGCGCTTAAGTATTTCATCGAGACATTCGGCTGCCAGATGAATGTGCACGATTCAGAACGGCTGGCTGGACTCCTCGAGGCCGAGGGTTACGAACGAGCAGCCGACGACACGTCGGCCGACGTCATCGTGGTGAACACCTGCAGCGTTCGCGAAAAGGCAGAAGACAAGCTGTACACCCGCCTGGGGGAGTTACGGACGCTCACCGCCGACCGCAAATGGGCGCCGATCATCGCCGTCACTGGGTGCGTCGCCCAGCAGGAAGGTCGAGCCCTGCTGAAGGGCGGTGCGCTCATCGACGTTATCGTCGGCACACAGAGTCTCAAGCGGTTGCCCGCGCTCATCGAACAAGCGCGCGAGACTCATCGCCCCGCGGTCGACATCAACCCCTACGAGGACGTCTCTTTCCCGCTCGGGATGGTTCGCCATTCAGACCCAGCCCGCGCCTGGGTGACCATCATCGAAGGGTGCAACGAGTTCTGCGCGTTCTGCGTCGTGCCATACACGCGAGGCCACGAGCGCATGCGTCCCGTCGCGGACATCCTTGCCGAAGTGCGGCATGCCGCCGACAGCGGCCGCGTCGAGGTTCAACTCCTAGGTCAGATCGTCAACCACTACCAGGCGCCAGACGATCCATCCTGCGACTTTGCGTCATTGCTCGAGCGCGTCAGCACCATTCCAGGCATCGTCCGCGTCAGGTTTGCGAGTCCCCACCCGCGTCACGTCTCGACTCGCCTCATTGAGGCCATGCGGGACCTACCTGGCGTGTGCAAGCATCTCCATCTGCCTCTTCAATCTGGGTCGAATAGCATTTTGCAGGCGATGCGCCGGCGGCACTCCCGCGAAGATTACTTAGGCCTCGTTGAACGCCTGCGCGCCGTCATCCCCTCCATCGCGGTGTCAACCGACCTCATCGTCGGATTTCCGGGGGAGACCGACGCCGATTTCGCAGACACTATGGAGGTCGTGCGAACCGTCGGCTATCAGGCGCTCTATTCCTTCAAATACTCACCACGCCCCAACACGCTGGCGGGGAAGCGGCTGGTGGACGATGTGCCGGAGAAGGAAAAAACGCGTCGGATCGTCGAGCTGCAGGCGGTTCAGCGGGACATCCAGCTGGGGCGCCACACGGCGGCGATTGGGCGGAGGGAGACCGTCCTTGTCGACGCAGTCTCGCGCCGGCGGGAGACGGAACTCGCCGGCCGGACCGACGGGAATGCCATTGTTAATTTTGCTGGACCTGCCGAGTGGGTCGGCCAGTTCGTGCCCGTCACCATCACGGAGGCTGCGCCCAACAGCCTGCGTGGCGAAGCGCTGCGCCCCATTCCACAGCAGGTCCCCCATGCTCATTGAGATGTTCATCAAAGGACTGATGATCGACCCGGTCAGCAACATGCCGATCGTCATCCTGCGCGACGCCGACAATCAGCGGACGCTTCCCATCTGGGTGGGTCCGGTCGAGGCCAACGCCATTGCTCTGCAAATCGAAAACGTGTCTCCCGCTCGACCGATGACGCACGATCTGCTGCGCAATGCCGTCCAGGATCTCGGTGGGGTTCTCGAGCGCGTCGTGATCTCCGACCTCAGGGACGGGACGTTCTTCGCCTACCTGCAGTTGCGGCAACAGGGCGCGCCGGTCTTCGTCGATTCACGGCCCAGCGATGCGATTGCGCTCTCGCTCCGCGCCAAGGTCCCCGTATTCGTCGACGTGAAGGTGCTCGACGATGCCCGGTCGGTAGACGCATCCTCGGATCAAGCGGATCGGGACCGTCTGCAGCGCTGGCTCGAGAGTCTGGATCCGGATGATTTAGGCTACAAAATGTAGCTTTGTTGACACCCACCGGGGGGCTCCCTAGAATGAGGGCCAGAGTTTCCGCACCCCCCAACCTCATGGTCATATCGATCGCCAACCAGAAAGGCGGCGTTGGCAAGACGACGACCGCTATCAACCTCGCAGCGGCGTTCGCATTGCGGCACAAAAAGACGTTACTGATCGACCTGGATCCCCAGGCCAACAGCACCATGTCGTACCTCGACATCGCCACGGTGCAGCGGTCCGTCTACGACGTCTTCACCGACCCCACCGTGAAGCTGGCGGATGTCATCCAGGAATCAAATCAGCCGAACCTGTGGATTGCGCCTTCCCGCATCGCGCTCGCGAAACTCGAGGCACGTCTGGTTGGCGAGATCGACTCGCATTTCAAACTGAAGGATCAGCTGGCCGCGTTACCCAAGGGCTTCGACGTGATGGTGATCGACTGCCCGCCGGCGCTGGGTCTGCTGACGGTCAATGCGCTCGTGGCGTCCACGCATTTGCTCATCCCGATTCAGTCCTCGTACTTCGCGCTCGAGGGCACCGACGACCTGCTCGAGACGATTGAAAAGGTCCGGTCCCGGGCCAACCCGGCTCTCCGCATCGTCGGCGTCGTGATCACCATGCACGACAAGCGCACCGCGCTAGCTCGAGATATTCGAAGCCAGATTGACAAGGTGTTTGGCGACAAGGTCTTCCGCACCGTCATCACCAAGAGCGTGCGCCTGGAGGAGAGTCCGGCGTACAAAGAGTCCATTTTCAAGTTTGCGCCGGACTCGTCCGGGGCCACCGAATATTACCGGCTCTGCGAGGAGGTCATCGATCGTGTCTAAGCGCGGCCTACCTGTTTCTCTGAAGATGCGTCACGACGAGCACTACGTTGACGCTTTGACCAGCTCTGCTGGATCACCCATTGGCCGTCTCGTTTCGATCGAGCAAATCGAGCCGAATCCGGAGCAGCCGCGCCAGGTCATGGGCGACCTGTCCGAGTTAATGGCCTCCATCTCGGAGAAGGGCATTATCGAGCCGCTCGTGGTGCGACAGCGGGGAAGTCGCTTCCAGATCGTGGCCGGCGAGCGCCGCTACCAAGCGGCGGTGCGCGTGGGCCTTCGCGAGATCCCGGTTGTGATCCGCGAGGTGGATGACACTGAGATCATCGAGGTAGCCCTCGTCGAAAACATCCAACGAAAGGACCTCGGACCCTTCGAGGAGGCCGAGGCGATGGCTGGCCTCGCGAGCAAGTGCGGATACACCCACGAAGACCTGGCCAAGAGGCTGGGCAAGTCCCGAACGACCGTTACAGAATCGCTGGCACTCGCGGCCATGCCTGATAACGTGCGAAGTCTTTGTCGGCTGGCCGACATTTCGTCTAAATCATTGCTGTTGCAGATAGTTAGGCAACAGACGCCTGAGAAAATGATCGCGTTTATCGAGGCGCTGACGCGCGACAAGGCCCAGGGGCCTGTCACCCGTGAGCAGGCCCGCAAGGTGGCTTCCAAGCCCGCACTGGGTCGGCCGAAGTCGTATGTCTTTCAGTATCGAGCCCCCGCCAAGACCTTCAACTTGAAGCTGCAGTTCCGCAAGTCCGAAGTCGACAAGGGCGAAGTCATCGAGGCGCTCGAAGGCATTCTCGCCGAGCTTCGTCAGCAATCTTAGAGACAACGGACGGCGACTCAAGCTCTAGTCAAGGCTCGGGGCTTGGGGCCCATGGGTCGGCTCGGGGCTCGGGGCTTGGGGCTCGCGGCCCAGGGGGCGGCTCGGGGCTTGCGGCTCAGGGGTCGGCTCGGGGCTTGAGGCTCGGGGCTCGGGACTGGAGCTTGGGCTCCGTCTGCATCGTCACCTTCTTACCATCCCGACAGAATCACTCGCGGCTATTCAAGCGGCTGCATACGTATGCGGTGGCGAGTTCTGCGTGATCGCCATCCAGCGCCTTGGGCCAGGCCCGAATCGACTATGGCTCCGGTATGGCTCGGGCGAATTGGATTGGGGTGGCGTTTGAGAACTCCGATCTGAATCGCCAGGACGGACGTCTTGGGCGCCGCAATCCACTCACAGCCGTCCTGAAGTAAACATAACATGTATTATCAGACGTTAGGCGTTTGGCTAGAATTTAGTGCCTGTGCATACTTTGCGGACGACGAGGCAGCCCTGACTCAGCCGTTTTCCCTCAGAGCGCCGTGTTATCGTGGGCGCCTGGCACAGCGCCCCAAGACATCGAATCCAGCGGTGCCTGCGGCGGCACGCACATCGACGCTATGCGATTCAGACTGACCATCCTCGACCGCTACATCATTCGTGAGTCCCTCTTGCCGTTCTGCCTGGCACTGGGGATGTTCACGTTTCTGCTGGCGGTCAAGCCCATGCTCGAGCAGGCGCAGGTGCTGTTGACCAAGGGTGTGGATCTGCCGACCGTCGGGTTCCTGCTCGTGACCCTGCTGCCGCAGGCTCTGGGCGTCACGATTCCCATGGCCTTCCTGACCGGCGTCCTGATGGCGCTTGGCCGCCTGTCCGGCGATCGCGAATCGGTCGCGTTTCTGGCGTGTGGGGTCAGCCCAATCCGCCTGCTCAGGCCCGTCCTGATCTTTGCGCTGCTGGCAGGCGCCGCCGACATGTACCTGCTGATTCGCCTGGTGCCCGACTCGAACCAGCGCTTCCGCGAGGTCACCTATGGGCTGATCGAAAAACAAGGCACCGTCGACGTCAAGCCGGGCATCTTCTACGAAGGCTTCCCAGGCAAGGTCCTCTTCATCCAGAAGCGGAAGCCGGACGGTCAGTGGGAAGGCGTGATGCTGGCCGACACGAGCCAGCCGGGCAGGCCGACCGTCACGCTCGCGGCGGCCGGACGGCTGGAGCTCGATCCGGTGAAGCGTCAGGTGGCAATCGTCCTGCCGGGTGAGTCGGTCCGTTACGTGCCGGGCGAAGACGAAGACGTCTACGACGTTGCGCGCACTCAGGATTTCAGGGTCGCGGTGTCCGCCGACTCGGTTTTCGGCACAGGCAACATCAGCCCGACCCGGGGTCGGCCGGAGATGACGATTGCTCAGCTGAGGGAGGCTGAGGCTGAAAAGCGTGCGGCCGGCATTTCACCGCACCCGGAAATTCTGCAGCGGCACCAGATGTTTGCCTTTCCGGTGGCCTGCCTGATCTTCGCCCTTGTCGGGCTGCCCCTGGGCTTACACACGCGCAAAGAAGGCAAACTCGGCGGCTTCACGCAGGGGCTGGCGGTCATCTTCCTGTACTACGCGATTCTCGTCACGATGGAGAGTCTGACAAAGGGCGGTCAGTTTCCCGCCGAGTGGGCACGCTGGATCCCCAACATCGTCGTTGGACTCATCGGCATCGCGGCGATCCGGTGGCGCAGCCGCGCCATCGGTCGTGACCTGCCGCTGTGGCTACCCTCCTGGCCGCGCCCGGCTCGCGGCAGCACCGTTGCCAGTGCCTCGAAGGGACCCGCGCGACCGGCCGTGATTATCCGTGTGCCCCACATCGCCTGGCCGTTTCCGGCGGTGAGGATTCTCGATCGGTATGTCGGCCGCAGGTATCTGAACGTGTCGCTCCTGGCGTTCATCGCCCTGCTCGGGCTGTATTACATCGGCACGTTCATCGACAAGTCCGAGCGGCTGTTCAAAGGACAGGCGACCGGCCGGATGCTCCTCGAGTACTTCTATTACTCGACCCCTCAATTCGTGGTCTACATCGTGCCGATGGCGACGCTTGTCGCCGCCCTCGCCACAATCGGCGGGCTCACTCGCAGCAGCGAGCTGACGGTGATGCGGGCGTGCGGCGTGAGTCTCTATCGGGCCGCCGTGCCAGTGCTGCTCGTGGCGCTGGTCTGGAGCGGGTGCCTGTTTCTGCTCGACGACCGCGTGCTGGCGCAGGCCAATCGTCGGGCTGAGGTGCTCGAAGATCGCATCAAGGGCAACCTGCCACACACGGTCAATGAGGTCGCCAATGCGAACTGGCTCGTCGCGCCCGCCGACCCTGCCACGAAGTCAGTTCGGATTTACTACTACACCGCCTTCGACATTCCGAGACAGACGCTCTACGGCTTGTCCGTCTTCGAGACCGCTCCGCGTCAATTCCGGCTGATCAGCCACACCATGACAGGCCGGGTGACCTACGCGCGCGGCGCGTGGCAGAGCGCCGGCGGTTGGGTGCAGCGCTTTGCGGCCAACGACACGGCCACCCGCGATCCGTTCGGCGCAAAGGCCATGCAGCTCGAGCCGCCCACGAGATTCTCGGGGATGCACAATCAGTCGTCAGACTTGATGAGCTTCGGCGAACTCCGGAAACACATCGCGCAATTGAGCGCGAGCGGTGTGAACCTGGCCGAGACGCGTGTGCAGCTCCAGGCCCGCGTCGCGTTTCCGCTCGTCACCGTGGTCATGACGCTCTTGGGGATCCCGTTTGGTGTCACCACGGGTCGTCGCGGCGCGTTGTACGGCGTGGGACTCGCCATCATCCTGGCCTCGAGCTACTGGCTGCTCAATACGTTCTTCGTCGCGGTGGGCCAGGCCGATCTGCTGTCGCCCTCGCTTGCGGCGTGGGCGGCAAACATCCTGTTTCTCGCCGTCGCCGCCTATGCCACGCTGACCGTGCGGACCTGAGGCGAACGGCGCGCCTCACCCACCGGCCGAGTTCACGCCCAGCGTCAGGTCCGAGATCCAGAGCGTGCCGCGGCTTCCGGGCGCCGCGTTGACAGTGTCCACCACGAACAGCAGACCGTGTAGCGGCACCGCGATCGGACGCTGGCTGGTGGGAGGCCCCACGCGCTCGAAGTCCTGCAGTCTCAGAGAGACGCGGCGCGGCGTCTCATCGAGATACACGGACTGCCGCCAGCGCTCTCCATCGCGCCCACCGGGAATGCGCACCTGAACGGAGACGCGCAACGGGCGGCTCGCCTGCCCCAGGAACTCGATACGCTCCACGCCCATCCGGGCGTCGAGTGGCGTGACCAGCGCCGCGTACTGGCCGATCGGTGCACCATCCCCGAGGAGGAAGTCGAATTCAACGCGCGCGTCGGCGCGGCGAACCTCCCCCGCCGATCGCTGGTCGCGTTCGACCACCCACCGCAATCGATCGATCGGCATGGCTTCGAGTCTCGTTGGCACTGGAGACCTCGCCTCATCGGGGGACCCAGCCGTGAACACCGGCGCTGTCGCTTCGATCACGATCGGGTTCGACACCAGCCATGGGATCGGCGAGCCCGGATAGAACGCCTCGAGCCGGTAGACTCCGGCAGCGGTCGCCACATGCGTCACTTCTCCGAGTCCGGTGGCCACCGGCCGCCCGTTCGCGAGGATGGTCATTCGCGCGAGCGGCGCGTTGGCAATCGCCGCCACGAAAGTGACCGGCGCGGTGGACGCGGGGACACGATCTCCCATCGCGAATCCTGCGGACTCCCCCACGCGCGCGGTGAACGCGAGGCGGCCCGGCGATGCGATGGCGCTGATCGCCGAGTACGAATGGCCTGCGAGGATCGCCGTCAGCAGACGCGCGGCGTCGGGGGCCGCCGAGCCCGACAGCGGCTGATCGACCTGCACGATCTGGTTCATCGTCCGGAAGAGCGCCTCGTACGACGGCAGCTCGACCGCTGTATGCAGACGGGGCTCTTCGTCTTCTTTCCATCCCACGCGGGCATGCGCATCTACAGCCGCGAGGCCAAATACCGGGCGGACGCGGGCGGCACTGTCCCACCGCTGCAGCGTGCGCACGGGCCTGGCGAACAGCGATGCCATGGCCTCGGCAGGTCGAAGCAGTCCGTGGAGCGCCGCCGACAGGAGCTGCGTGCTCGAGTTGTCGCGCCACTCCGCGTCGACGTTCATCCACTCGATTCCGTCGAACCGCTGGTTCTGCCCTCTCCAACGAAGCTCCGGCTTTGGCGAGTCCGGATGGGCGAGCACCGCGGCGCCCCCGAGCCGATGAATATCGTCGATGACGTCGCGGGCCGGCCCGGCCAGTGGGTAGGGCGCGGCGGCCGTCAGACCGAGCGCCACGATGTGTCCCTCTGCGCTGTTGAGCTCGACCGCGTCGATGCACAACACACCGTGGCGGTACGTCGGGGGATCGGGTGCCCGGGTGCCGTCGCCGTGGTCGGTAAGGATGATGAACGAGAGGCCGGCGCGCTCGGCGGCAGCGGCAATTGCGTCGACCGATCCGCTGCCATCGGAACGTGTGGAGTGAATGTGGTACGCGCCGAGAATCTGCGTGGAGGTGAGGCCGCTCGACAACGTCGCGGCGCGACGCGGGAGCGTGAGACCCACGTACAGCGCGACGGCGGCCGTAACAGCCGCCGTCGCGATGAGTAACGTGCGCAGGGTCCCACGCACGGCCGTGTGTCCTAGAGGCCCGCGTCCTTCTTCAGAGCCTCGGCCTTGTCCACCCGTTCCCAGGTGAACTCGGGTTCGCTGCGGCCGAAATGTCCGAACGCCGCGGTCTTGCGATAGATCGGGCGGCGCAGGTTCAGCGACTCGATAATGCCCTGCGGCGTCAGCTTGAAGTGCGCACGTACGAGCTCGGTCATCTTCTCGTCTGGAATCTGTCCCGTGCCGTCGGTGTCGATCAACACCGAGACGGGATCGGCCACGCCAATGGCATACGCGAGCTGGACGAGCGCCCGACTTGCCAGTCCGGCCGCGACGACGTTCTTGGCGATATGGCGCGCCATGTAGCACGCGGAGCGGTCCACTTTCGTCGGGTCCTTCCCGGAGAACGCACCGCCGCCATGGGGTGCGTATCCGCCGTAGGTATCCACGATGATCTTGCGGCCGGTGACGCCCGCATCGCCGTGCGGACCACCGGTGACGAACCGTCCCGTCGGATTCACGTAGATCTTCGTCTTCGCGTCCATCATCTCCGCCGGGATGATGGTGCTGATGATGCGATCGATCAGATCCTTGCGGATGGTTTCCTGCGTCGACTCGGGACTGTGCTGCGTCGAGAGCACGATGGCGTCGACGCGAACCGGCCGGTCGCCGTCATATTCCACCGTGACCTGGGACTTGCCGTCGGGTCGCAGGTAATCGACCGCGCCCGAACGTCGCAGCTCCGAGAGGCCGCGGACGAGCCGATGGGCCAGCATGATCGGCAACGGCATCAGCTCGGGCGTCTCGCGGCAGGCGAAACCGAACATCAGGCCCTGGTCGCCGGCGCCGCCGGTATCGACACCCTGGCCGATGTCGCGGGATTGCTCGTGGATCGCGGACAGCACCGAACAGGTCTCGGCGTCGTAACCGTATTTCGCGCGGGTGTAACCCACGTCACGGATCACGTCGCGGACAATCTTCTGGTAATCGACAGATCCGCTCGTCGTGATCTCGCCGGCCACGATGGCCAGCCCCGTGGTGACGAGCGTTTCGCAGGCAACACGTGCGATCGGGTCCTGCGCGAGAATCGCGTCGAGGATGCCGTCGGAAATCTGGTCGGCAATCTTGTCGGGGTGACCTTCGGTGACGGACTCGGACGTGAACAGATGGCGGCCGATACGGCCCATGGGCGACTCCTTCATCGACAGCTTGTTGACGGCCTGCCGAACAGCTAACGCTAACAGAGCCGTCCAGACGGGTCAATCCGCCGAACTCAGCGCCGTGGATGATACGCGTCGTACACGTGCCGCAGCCGGGCTTCGAGCACGTGGGTGTAGATCTGCGTGGTCGACAGATCGGCGTGGCCGAGCATGGCCTGGATGGACCGCAGATCGGCACCACGCTCGAGCAGGTGCGTCGCAAACGAGTGCCGGAGCACGTGCGGGCTCAAGTGCGCCCGAATGCCGGCCGTTCGTCCGTGCGTCTTCAGCAGCTTCCAGAACCCCACGCGGCTGAGCGGGCTCGATCCTCGTCCACTGACGAACAGCCACGGGCTCTCGCGGCGTCGAAGCAGCGCCGGCCTTCCCGTGCTGAGGTAAAGGTTTACCCGTTCGATGGCCTGTGCGCCGAGCGGCACGATGCGCTGCTTGTTGCCCTTGCCGACGCACTGCAGGTAGCCCTGATCGGCGCGAATGTCGGTGATCCGCAGCCCGACCAGTTCTGACACCCGGAGACCTGTGGCGTACAGCACTTCGAGCAGCGCGCGGTCTCGAAGCCCGCGTGGCGTCGAGACGTCTGGAGCCGCCAGCAGGGCGTCGACATCCGTGAGTGACAGAAACCGAGGCAGCCCCGCGAGCATGCGAGGTGGATGGAGGTCGTCGGCGGGATTCGCCGCGACGGCTCCGATCAGACGCTGATAGCGGAAGAAGCTGCGCACGGCCGCGACGAGCCGTGCTGTTGACGTCGGCGACAGTCCCGCAGCCATGGCGTCGCGCACGAAGGCTTCGAGATCGGGCCGCGAGAGCGAGTGCAGCGGCACCGATTGCTTCTGGGCGAATCGCGCGAGCCGGCCGAGATCGCGCCCATACGCCGCGAGCGTGTTCGGTGACATCCGGCGCTCGACCTCGAGGTGGCGCAGGAACCCGTCGACGGCCGGTTCGGGGGCGGCGGGGGGCGACTGCGAGCGTGACGTCACGAGACCTCCATCATCGCAGACCCTCTGGCGGACGAACACGCCGCGCACGTCGTCGCCATCATCCCCAGCCGCCCCGCACATTGCAGTCGCCCCGCACAGCGAGTAGGCTTAGGGGGTTCCGCGGTCCGTGGCATGCCGTATCACTCCAAGTGGCAGGATCTTCCCACCGAAGCCATCAACGCAGACACGCTGGGCATCGACACGATGCCCGTGCTCGACATCATTGACCTGATCGGCCTCGAAGACCGCAAGGTCGTCTCCGCCGTACACAAAGAGCGCGAACGCATCGCCCACGGCGTCGAGATCGTCGTCAACGCCCTGAAGAAGGGCGGCAGGATCTTCCTGGTTGGGGCGGGGACAAGTGGGCGCCTCGGAGTGCTCGAGGCCACCGAGATGCCGCCTACGTTCGGGACGTCTCCCAAACTGGTGCAGGCCATCATGGCAGGTGGGCAGGAGGCCGTCTTCCGCACCCGCGAAGGCGTCGAAGACAACTTCGAGGAGGGCGCCCGCACGATGGGCCGGCTCCGTGTCTCGCGCCGCGATGTCGTCGTGGGCGTCTCGGCCAGCGGGATTACGCAGTTCGTGCGCGGCGCGCTGACCGGCGCGCGCAACAAGGGCGCGCGTGTCATTTTCATCACGTGCTGGCCCGGCACCGAGTTGCAGAATTTTGTCGACCTGATCATCGCGCCGGCCGTCGGACCAGAGGTGATCGCCGGGTCGACGCGTCTGAAGGCGGGCACCGCGACCAAGATGGTGCTCAACATGCTGACCACCATCTCCATGATTCGCGTCGGCAAGACGTACGGCAATCTGATGGTGGACGTGCAGACCGGCTCCGAAAAACTCAAGGACCGCGCCAAACGTATCGTCGGCCTCGTGACCGGCGCCGAGCACGAGGAGGCCGCCGCGCTCCTGAAACGCGCCAAGTGGAATGTGAAGGCGGCCATTGTGATGAAGAAGGCCGGCCTGACGTACGTGCAGGCGCAGAAACGACTCCGCGAGTCCGACCACTCCATGCGTGTCGCACTCGGCGAGGATCTGGCCCCGACGCTGCGTGACCTGCTCGATAAGCACTGAGATGGACTTCCCCACCACCCGCGCCGCGATCGACGCGGCACTGGCCGCCGGCGCGTTTCCGGCCGTCGCCGTCGAGGTGGGGCGCAGTGATGGGCCGGTCTGGACATACGCATCCGGCGTCCTGGGCCCAGACCCCACATCGCCCGCCACAACAGCGACGATCTTCGATCTCGCGTCGTTGACGAAAGTGATGGCGACGGCTTCGCTGTTGATGCAGCACCTGGCGCGGGGCCGCGTGACGCTCGACACGCCCGTGAGCCGGCTGCTCGAGGGGTGGAACACGCAGGGGCGTGAGCTGGTGCAGCTGCGTCACTTGCTCGACCACTCATCAGGGTTGCCGGCACATGCCCGGTTCTGGGAGCGGATGGCCGGTCGTCCCGCCTATGAGACGGCGATCGGCTCGCTGCCGCTCACGGCGGACGCAGGCACGGTCTCGACCTATTCGGATCCTGGTTTCATCCTTCTCGGTTTCATCCTCGAGGAGTTGGGCTCGGCCACGATCCAGGAGCAGTTCTCGACGTTCGCATCGGCATGGAGTGTCGGCGAGCTCCTGTTCAAGCCGCCGTACGAGTGGCGCAGCCGGATTGCGGCGACCGAAGTCGACCCCTGGCGCGGACGGTTGCTGCGTGGCGAAGTGCACGACGAGAATGCCGCTGCCCTTGGGAGTGTCGCCGGACACGCGGGACTGTTCGGCAGCGTCGCGGGCGTCGGCGGCTTTGCGCAGTTGGTGCTGCGAACGTTTCGAAAGGTGACTCCGCTCGGCCGACCGGAGCTCATGCAGACCTTCGCGACCCGGACCGGCGTGCCTGGCAGTTCACGAGCCTTGGCGTGGGACACCATGCTGCCCACTTCGTCGTGCGGCACGCGCCTCTCTGCCACTTCCATTGGCCACACCGGATTCACCGGCACCTCGCTCTGGATTGATCCCGATCGCGACCTGTACGTCGTGCTGCTGACCAACCGCGTGCACCCGTCGCGCAGCAACGATCGAATCGTGCGCGTGCGCCCGCAGGTGCACGACGCGGTCATTCACGATCTCGAAGGAAAGTAACCTAGCGCGCGCCGCCGAATCCCGGAGCCGCGCCGCGGACGCCACCGGCAGGTGGCCCTGGCGCCCCTGTGCCCGGACCCCCACGCGCCGGTCCAGTGCCAGTGCCGGCGCCTCCCCGTCCGGCGCCGCCGCGCTGGCCAGCCCCCCCATTGCTGCCGCCGATGCCGGGTGGGGTGGCCGCTCCCCCGCGGCCGACACCGGGCTGTCCTTGCCGGCCCCCTGCTCCCGCCCCGATGCCCGCCGCGTTCGCTCCCGACTTCAGGGCCTCGGCGGCCCAATCGAACGGAAATTGGGAATACGATTGCTGGTTCTTGTAAACCACAATCGAGGTCTCGTTGCTGGTGCTTCGCACGCCCGTGAGCCCCGCCACGCCCGCGCCACCCACGGCGCCCGCCCCGCCAAGGGGCAGAAACTCCTTGCCGGTGATGGGATCTTTGTATTTCTTGCGCAGGTAATGCTGCGAGACCAGGATGTCGATCGTGGGCGGCGAAGCCTGGTTGTTCTTCTGGCGGTACAGGTAGATGGCGCGCGCGTACTGCTCGCCTCTGAAGATCAGCTCTGCTTCGTTCTCGCGGACGACCTGCTGCCGCCACGCGGGCAGCGCCGCGCCCATCCAGACCGCAGACACGGCCATCGCAATCAGCAGCGCCACCATGATGTAGCCCTGCTCGGTCTGCGTGTGGGCGCTCGCGCGGTCAGAAGTCCGCATAGCGACTGCCGTCGATGGCGACGTCGTTTGATCCACTCTTCACGTTATAGATGCCGGTCGTGGTCGACACGGTGCCTGGCTCGGAGTCGGCGGCCACCGTCTGCCACGTATCGGTCGCGTTCGTGATGGGGTCTTTGGGCACGGTGCGGAGGTAGTGTTCGGACACCAGAACATCGAGTGACTCTGGATACTTCGCCTTGTCGGCGTAGTACTGGTCGATGGCGTCACGCATCAGATAGAGATCGCTGCGCAGCGCCGCTTCCTTCGCCAGCACGATGGAGTTGCGATACTGCGTCAGTGCAAGCGACGACAGGATCATGATCAGCGAGAGGACGACAAGCATCTCGATGAGCGTCCAGCCGCTCTCGCCGCGCCGCGTGCGAATGTCTATGTCGCGCATCAGAGCCTCGTTCTACCAGTCGCGGTATTTGGTGCCGTCGAGCCCCTTGCCGGGGGCCTTGGAGTAGATGTCGTACACGCTTTGACCGCCCCACGCGGTGGACTCGGGTGTGTCGGTGTAGCCACGCAGCCCCCAGTCGGGTTTACCCGTAAGGGGATCGAGGGGGATTCGTCGAAGGAACTTCTTCTTTCGACCCGTCGGGTCGTTCGCGAAAGGCACGCCTTCGACCAGCACATCGAGACTGGGTGGATAGTTCTCGTTGCCGATGTTGACGCCGATCGTGGAGATTCGCTGCGCGTCGGCCCAGCGCTTGAAGTCGTCGATCGCGGTACGCACTTCGCGGAGCGTGCGGTGCAGTTCGGTTTCCTTCTGGCGGCGAATCGACACGCGTGCAATCGGCAGCGCAGCCGAGGCGAGCACCATCATCACGGCTGTCGCGATGATGAGCTCGATGAAGGTGTACCCCGGAGACGACTTATTGAACCAGCGAGCCACTGCTCCCGCCCTCTCCTGCGACCGAATTTACCGGACCACCACGCGTGCCGGTGTGAACTGCAACGGAATGGTCTGCCCTGTGGTTGTCGTCGCCACGCCTGAAATGGTGACGTCCGAGGTGCCGGGCATGCCCGACATGAACGAGATCGCGCCGAGGACGCCAGTGCCCGACGCCCCGGCCTGGGACGGCGGACGCGAAAACGCCATATCGATGCGTCCAGCCGCCGCATTGACGGCGGGCACGAACGTCGGGCTGATCCCGCCCTGCATCATGAACGACCCCTGCCCCACCTGCGGTGACGTCATCACTGCCGGGTTGTAGGTGATGGTCAGGGACACCGTCGCGACATTCGACACGTCTGCAATTTGAATCGGCATCGTGTACGGACCGCCGCCGGCCGGCACCGCGCCGTCCGGGCCGACCGCCGGTGCTGTGATGCTCACGCGGCCCCCCGTTCTGGCGGCTGCCGGCGCCGACGCATCGCCCCCCACAGCCTGAATCGCGACAACGCCAGGCGATCGAGCGGGCGTGGCCGCTGATGGTGTACCTGCGTCACCGGGCGTGGCCGGCGACTGCACCACACCGCTCGGCGCGCCGGCCGACGCCAACCCACCCGGAGGCGGCGCCACAGTGACGCTGGACAGCGCCTCTGGCGAGATCAGCTGCGGCATGCCCGTGCCGATGTTCGTGCCGGTGCCGACAAAGCGCGGCCTCAAGTCGGCCGCCGAGATGTCGTGGCCGCGCACGATGTGCGCGGTGATGATCATCACGATTTCGGTCTGGTCCACCTGTCGATCGCTGTTGCCGAAAATCGTATTCAGCACCGGCAGCTTGCTCAAACCCGGCAGCGATCGAATGGTCTTGCGGTCGTCGTCTCGCAATAACCCGGCGATGAGCGTCGACTCGCCGTCACGCAGGCCGAGCGCCGTCTGCGCCGTACGACTGACGATCGTCGGAAACGACTGCCCGCCGACATCGAGGAAGGCGCCGAGGCCGCTCTTCTCGAGCGTCAGCGCCTCGAGCACGATCTCGTCCTGATAGGTCACGCGGGGTGTGAACAGCAGGTTGACACCCACGGCCTGATACGCCACCTGCGTCGTCGGCACGTTCGCGATGCCCCCGGCAGCGGAGGAATTGAACACCGTCTGCGGGATCGGCACGTTGTCGCCCAGGCGCAGCTGAATCTGCGTGCCCGCCCGACCGCGCGTCTCCGGTCGTGCCAGTACCTTGGTGTTGCTGTTGGACTCGAGCAGCTTGATCAGCGCAGTCGGCGATGTCAGGAAGATATCTCCGGCGCCCGGCCCTGGCTTCAGCGAATTGAGGCTGAATGGGGGTGGCGTGGCGGGAGGAAAGGTGCCTCCCGTGTTGGGCGGCACCACTTCGGGCGACAGCGTGAACCCGAGCGCCCACTGACTGAGATCGAGTCCGAGCTGGCGCACGAAACTGCGATCCACTTCCAGGATCTCGCCCTGGATGAATACCTCGGGCACCGGCTTGTCGTTGGCTTTGACGAAGCTCTCGATCACCTCGAGGACCGGAGCCGTCGCCCGAACCGTCAGTGTGTTCGCCGTCTTGTTCTGCGTGAACAAGGGGCGACTCGCCAGATTGGACGTACCAAACAGGAGCTGGAGCTGAGTCTGCAGTTCCTCGGGCAGCGCGTTCGATAAATAGAACGTCTGCAGATATTGCTCCTCGAACCTTTGACGGTTCGGGATCGTGTCCGCATACACCAGGATCGTCTTCGGGTTGACCACCTTATAGGTGAGCGTGAAGGCCTGCATGATCTGCAGCAGCACCTCCTCGACGGGCGTGTCCGGGAGGTCGAGACTGTAAGGCTTGCTCAGGGCTGAATCGGCGCTGGGATCGTATGTGATGTTCAACCCGGTCACGGCGGTGATCGTCCGCAGGAGATCGCGTACCGCGATGTTCTGGTAGTGCATCTCCACCTTCGCGCGCGGGTCCAGGCGCGGAATGGGTGACGTCTGCTGCGCCTGCTGGCGAAGCACGTCGATGCGAGCCGGAGGACGGTTGGCCTCGGCCGCCGACCGGAGTCGCCGTTCGATGTCGTTCGCCTTGGTTGTGGCCAGCGATGCGGTGGGATCGAGATCGGCTGCCAGCCGGTACTCGGCCATCGCTCCCGAGAGCTGATCCTGTGCCTCGAGATCGCGGGCGCGCTTGATGTGCGCCGCCGCGGCGGCCTGGATGGCGCGCTGCAGTCGAATTTTCACCTCGACCCGTCGTGGATCGCGACCGACCGCCTCGCGGTAGTACGCCACTGCCTCGTCCCAGTCGCCGCGACTGGCCGCCGAATCGGCGTGCCTGACGGCGCGGCCTGTCGCACAACCAGCCGCCAGCGTGAGAATCAGAGCCGGGGCGATGAGCCGCAGCATTCGATGTGACACTCGAGTACCTCGTTGTTCGTCTGTCAGCAGGTGCACGCTCACCCACCCAGCGGGATCGTTCGCGATCCAGATCCGTCTACGTACGACACCACGACCGACTGCTGCCCGATCTTGACGATCCGATATCGGCCATCCACGATATCGCCCTCGAACGCCTGGTATAACGCGGTGCTCGCGGGGTCCTTGAGCGTGACCATCGGTCGGCCGCTGCCGCTCGCCGTCGTGATGCCGGCGAGTTTCAAGGCGATGGGTGGTGGCCCGGCGGGCAGGCTCGGCACCACAGGTGCGATAGGCATCGGCGGCGGCAGTGCCACAGGCCGCGGTGGCGGCGGCGGCGCCGGACGCGTGCCGTAGGCGAAGGGGCTGCGGCCGACCTCCGCACCAACAGCCGCAACATCCAGCGCGGCCAGCTTCACCGGCTCCGGCAGCGGCAACGCGACGGTGGCCGGCGTCGCAGTCACAGGATTGGACGTTGTGGCCGCCGTCCCGGCCGGAGCTCGCTGATACCAGAAGAACATGCCGACCGCGACGATGAGCAGGAGGAGCAGAATGCCCTGCCGGTTCCGGTCGTGCGGAGATGACGAGTAGACCTTCATCGTGTGGGCGTATCGGGGAAATACGTGGAGACGTTCAGGGCAATCTCGATCCGGTCGCTTGTGCCGGGCTGCGTGCTGTCGGACTGCGCGAGTTCGACGCGATCGACGATGACGAACTCCTTGGCGGCTTCGACCTCGGTGAGGAACCGGCGAATGTCTCCATAGCGGCCGATGAGCGTGACCGTGGAATCGGCGCGCAGCAGGTGGCTCTCGCGTACGTCCTTCGTGTCGAAGCGCGAGTTGCGGAACTCGAGGCCGGCCTCGCGCGCCGCGCGCTGCAACCAGAGGGTGGCTGTGCGGGTCGCGGTCTGCGAGTCGCGCGGCAGGCGCTGGCCGTAGAAGTGCTGCAGCTCACCTTCGACTTCGCGACGCCGGGCGGCGGCCTGCGCGGCCTGCGCCTCGAGTCGACGCGCCAGTCCGAGATTAGCCATCTCCTGGAGCGCCTCGGCCTGAGTGCTGGCCAGGCTCGACGCGAGCGGCCAGACCACCAGGAGCAGCACGCCGAGGTTGGCCACCAGCACCACGAGCAAGGCCACGATCACCGGCCGCCGTTCCTGATAGACGCGCGACCACAGCCTCATGGCCGGGCCTCCGACAGACTTCCGGCGCCGCTGTCGGCCGGCGGTGCAGGGCGCGCGGCCAGGTACGATGCCTCGACGAGCGCCGTATACGTGCCGTCGTCGTTTGTCGTCTGCTCCGACGGCCCGATGTCGTAGAACGCGCCTGTGGCCGCGAGCGCGTCGATAAAGGTAAACACGTCGTCGAGGCTGCGCGCGACCACTGTCATGGAGACGCTGAGCGTGTCCTTGTCGACGCGCGGCGAGACCGACAGCAGACGCACGTCGAGCGGCATGGTCTTCTCGAGTCGCGTAAACAGCGTCGTCCACGAGAACGTGCGACGCTCGATCAGTTCGTTGGCCTCGTGCGCCGCGCTGGCGAGCCGTGCCAGCACCGCGCGATCGGTGCCCTGCTGCAGCGTCCGGACGTGTCCCGACAAACGCGCCGTCTCGCTCCGGCTACTCGCCAGACGCGCGCGGACCGCCGCCCGCTCGCGCGAGAGCGACACGATGCGCGTGGCGTTGAGGGCCGTGAGCAGCAACGCCACGAGCGCCACGGCTCCGATGGCGGCGTTGACCAGTCGTTCGTTGTAGAACGGGCGGGTAGAGAGGTTGCCTCGGAGCATCAGGCCTCAGGCAGCACGGTCGCGGACGAGGGCGCCCACGGGCGCCGCCAGCGCGTCGAGCGTGTCGGCGGACGGCGTCGATTGATCGGTGAGTGCGACCACCCCGCGTACGTCCACGGGTTCGACCGCTACGCCGAGACGGTCGGCGATCTCCTGGCGCGCGTCGAGCGCCGCCTGCCCCGCGCCGCAGACCAGGACTCGGGTGAAACGGCCGCCACCCAGCCGGTCCTCGTGGTACATCGCCGTCTGGTGGACGAGTGCGCGCAGCGGCTCTTCGTCGGCCGAGCGGTGACGATAAAAGAGCAACGACGCGCCGCGCACGATCGCCAGCGTCGTCGATTCGGGCGCGAGGTGCACGAGGAGCCAATCGCCGGCCATGGCGGTGCCGCTGCCCATCACCGCGTTGATCACGTTGAAGCTGGCGAGGTCCACCACACCCGGATGCATCCCGAGTGCCGCGGCCACCGCCTCGTACTCCGCAATCACGTCCCGCCGGGCAACGATCGTCGCCATGGTCGTGCCCTGGGTTTCGACGGCAGCTGTGAAATGGCTCACCTGCGCCTGATCGAGTGGAAACGGCATCGTCTTGCGGAGCTGCCACCTGAGGAGCTGGTCCAGATCCTGCGGGCGTGCGGGGACGTGCTCGAGGGGAATGAGCGACACGCGAGCGAGGCTGTCGGGCACGATGAGCGCCACGCGCCGGGTCGACACGAGCCCGGCACGCTCAACGGCGCGGCGGAGCGCGTCGATGACGGCCTGTGGCTGCAGAATGGTGGGACCCGTGAGCGCCGGCCGAATGGCGTCTGGCGGCAGCGCCTCGGAGGCCTGGTGCGTCACGGTGACGCGCCCGCCCCCGCCAGATACGCCGACGACGGTCACCCGGTGGCGCGCGATCTCGATCGCAACACTTGGAGGCACGGCGGTGAGCCAGGAAGTCGTCACGGTGCGCTTCACTCGACGAAGGTCACTTTGTTGATTTCGCGCAGTGTGGTGATCCCCTCGAGCACGCGGCCCACCGCACACTCGCGCAGAAAGGTCATCCCCTCGTCACGTGCGGCTTTCTTGATTTCGGACGTGGGCCGCCGGTCGAGAATCATGTCACGGATACGATCGGTCAAATCCATCAGCTCGCAGATGGCGGTGCGGCCCTTGAACCCCGTGCCGCCGCATTCGATGCAGCCCGCGCCCTCGTAGAACTGGTGCGTGCGCAGCAGCTGCGGGTCCATCGCCGACTCGGCCATCATCTCGAGCGTGATCGTGGCCGGCTGCTTGCAGTGCTCGCAGATGCGGCGCACCAGCCGCTGGGCCAGCACGCAATTGAGTGCCGACACGAACTGATACGGCTCGACGCCCATGTTCAGGAAGCGGCCCAGCACGTCGATGACGTTGTTGGCGTGCACGGTCGTGAAGACCAGGTGACCGGTGAGCGCCGACTGAATCGCAATCTGCGCCGTTTCAGGGTCGCGAATCTCGCCCACCATGATCTTGTCGGGGTCGTGCCGGAGGATGGACCGCAGCCCGCGCGCGAACGTGAGCCCCTTCTTCTCGTTGATCGGGATCTGCGTGATGCCCTTGAGCTGGTACTCGACCGGATCCTCGATGGTGATGATCTTGTCCTCGATCGATCGGATCTCCGAGAGCGCGGCGTAGAGCGTGGTCGTCTTGCCGCTGCCGGTGGGCCCGGTGACGAGCACCATCCCGTACGGCTCTCGGATGTACTTGCGGAACCGCCGCATCTCTTCTTCTGGCCAGCCCAGGATGTCGAGCTTGAGCTCGGTGAACTGCTCGCTGATCGATTCCTTGTCCAGGATGCGGATGACGGCGTCTTCGCCGTGGACGCTCGGCATGATGGACACGCGAAAGTCGATGGTCTTGCCACGCACGCGCAGCTTGAAGCGGCCGTCCTGGGGCACGCGCTTTTCGGCGATGTCCAGCTCGGCCATGACCTTGATGCGCGAGATGATCGTGCTGTGGTGCCGCTTGTCGATCGACTTCATCAGCGGTTGCAGCACGCCGTCAATCCGGCACTTCACTGCTACCGCATCGTCTTGCGTCTCGATGTGGATGTCGGACGCACGCCGCTGGAGCGCCGTGAACACCATCGTGTCGACAAGGCGAATCAACGGGCTCGAATCTGATGTCAGCTTGTCGACGGTCAGGTTCTCGTCGCCGCTCTCGTCCTCGCGCAGGATCTGAATCTGAAAGCCTTCGGTCGCTTCCTCGAGCACCCGCTGCGAGCTCTCACTCTTCTTCAGAATCGATTGAATCGCTGACGCGGCGCCGACGCACACACGAATCGGTGTGCCGAGCTGGACCCCGACTTCGTCGATGGTCTGCAGGTCCCGGGGATCGGACACCACGATCAGCAACGTCTGGCCATCACGGCGATAGGGCACGAAGCCGTAGCGCAGCATGAGGTCGGCTGGCAGGCTCCGGAACAGCGCGTGGTCGATGTGGAACTGATCGAGGTCGACGAACTCGAGCTCGTAGCGCCGCGCGAGTCGTCTCGCCTCGGTCTCTTCGGCGAGGCGGTCGACCGGCCCGCCCTGGGGCTCGACGTACAAGGTCTCGGGAGTCACGGAAGGATCGGCCATAAGGTTAGGTCAGCGTCGACAGACGGAACAACGGCATGTAGAGCGAGAGCAGCAGACCGGCGATGACGATGCCCATGACGACCAGCAGGAGCGGCTGGATGACATTGGAAAACCGCGTCAAGCTCGTCTGGTTTTCCTCGTCATAGAAATCGGCCACGCTGTTGAGCATCTCGGCCAGCGCGCCGGTCGACTCGCCCACTTCCACCATTTCGACGGCTACATCGGGAAACAGGTCGAGCTGGCTCAGGGCGCCAGCCAGGCTGCTGCCCTCGCGCACCTGGCGCGCCACAACCGTCAGGTCCTCGGCAATGGACTGATTGCCCGTCGCCCGGCTCGCGGTATCGAGCGCATTGACAAGCGGAATGCCGCCCGAGAGCAGCGTCGCCATCGTCCGGGTGATCTGCGCGGTTGCAAATCGCCGGGCGAGCGGCCCGAAATACGGCAGGCGGAGAATGGCTGCGTGGAGCGCGCGCCGTTGCGCGGGACGTCGCAGCGACAGCACGCCGGCGACTGCCAGCGCGGCGAACGCCGCAACGAGCAGCGCGCCGCGCCCGGCGAAGCTCGTGGAAATGGCCACGAGCATGCGCGTGGACCAGGGCAGCTCGGCGCCGTGGCCGAACTGGCTGTAGAACGCGGCGAACTCGGGCACGACCTTAAAGACGATGAGGATGACAACGAGGGCTGAGAGAATGACGAGAATGACCGGGTAGATGAGGGCCGAGACCACCTGAGAGCGCGCCGCTGTCAGCACTCGCATGTGCTGCACGTAGCGGCGAATGACCTGCTCGAGGCTGCCGCTCTTTTCGCCCGCCATCAGCGACGCCGTGTACACCCCCGGAAACACGCCTTCGGCTTCGAACGCGTCCGACAGCGCCGTGCCGGAACGGACCTGCTCATGCACGTTGTCGAGCGCGCTCCTGAGTGTGGGATTGGGAACACGCTTCCGCAGGATGTCGAGCGACTGCACCAGCGGCAAACCGGCTTTGAGCAGCGTCGCGAGCTCTTGGTTGAAGATGAGGAACTCGGGCACCTTGATGCGCCGCCGGCGCGGAAGGGCCAGCCGGACCGTGCCGACGCGAAGCCCCCCACCGTGAACCGACAGCAGAAACAGTCCCTGCTGATCGAGTTCGTGCCGGAGCCGGTCTTCGCTTTCCGCAATGATGGTGCGCTCGGTCACCTGACCGGTGGCCGTCGCAACTCTGCAGCGAAATTCCACGAGTGTGGGCGCCTCCTCTGGCCTGCCCCAGGCGCGGGCAGACGTTCACGATACCAAGTCTGGGCTCTTTAGACCGTTGGTCGCGCGAAATGGCTGCCCCGGGTGTCTTTGGAGAATTAGCGCAGCTCAGTGATGATGCGGCTGACGTACAGGCGCGTCTCCTGGTAGGGCGGAATGCCACCATAGCGGGTGACCGCCGTCGGGCCCGCGTTGTAAGCCGCCAGTGCGCGCCTGAGGTCAAAGCGCTCCAGTAACGCACGCATGTGACGCATGCCGGCTTCCAGGTTCTGTTCGGGATCGAACGGGTCGGCCAGCGCGTAGCGTCGCACGACGTCGGGCATGATCTGCATCAGCCCCATCGCGCCTTTCGGCGACACGGCGAGTGGCTGGTAGTTGGATTCGGCGTGGACCAGCGCGTGCGCGAGTCGGGGGTTCAGTCCGACGCGGGCGGCAACTTGATCGATGAGCAGGCGGACGGCCTCGGTGCTGAGCCGCGAACGCGACGCGGTCGGGGAGCCAGCGAGCGCCCGGGCCGCGATGACCCGTGCGAACGGCAGTTCATCCGGCAGCAGTTCGGCGACCTCGTCGCGGGCAAGCGTGATTTGACCGCCTCCGCGCAAGATGAGAACCGCCGTTTGCCCGGAAAACTGGCAGGTCTCCACACGCATGGTCCTGCCATTGGTAAGCCGCACGACGTCAGCCTGTGCGGCGCGCGGAAAGAGCATCGCGGCCCCTCCGAGGGCCACAGCCGCGACGAACCTGAGCCTGCTGTTCACACCCGGGTTATCGGCTGTCCACGAACGCGTGATAGACCCTGATGCCGAGTTCGCGTGTATCCCCAGCCCCACCGGGCAATAGCCCAGGAACAAAAGTGTGATCGATGTCCAGGTGCACGTCGGTCGTATCCGCCGTGCCAAGCTGCGACATGGGGAGCACGATTTTCCGGACTCGCACGTCAAGCGAATCGGCCGCGAACGTCTCGACCACCCGGTCGTTGAGACACACCGTGACCTGCTGCGGGTGCCCCGGGAACAAATCGGGACGAGCGTCATACTGCAAGAACAGCACGCTGTCTGCGCGCGGATTTTTCATCGAGAGCACCGCGGACTTCATGGTCCACTTCCACGATCTGGCGGCATCTGCCGTCGGGAACTCTTCGGGGTGCCACCCGGTCTTGTAGGTGAGAAGGACATTTTCTGCCGACGGCAGGAACTGCAGCGTCGCCACGCGATATTCCCGGCCGGCTCCCGCACGGCTGGTGGGTTCGGGCGTCTCGAGCGGCAGCCGGTCGTCCTTGTATAGGCCCACTTCGACGGTCACCTCGCCCGGCATCGCCACGACCGGGACGAAGTTGAAACGGCTGTACTCGATGACCTGGCCCGGCTTCCACGATGAGGTGGGCACCGGCGGGTCGTGGTCGTCGTTCCACAGGCTCTGGCGCTCGGCATTCAGCACGTGGACGAACACGCGGTAATCACCCGCGATCGAGGTCTTTGGACCCACCTCGAATCGATACGTCAGCTCGAGGGGACCGCCGATGCCGACCCGCGTGCGACTGGGCGTGACCGTGAGCTTGGCGACGGGCACCGCCGTGTCGCCGCGGGAGCAGCCAGCCAGGCTTGCCGCGCCCACGCTGATGGCCGCGATGAGGATGGAAATAGAATGAAGACGGGGCACGCGACATCCTAACGGCATTGCCGCATGCTGTTCAATATGCTAGGCTTGCGGCGTTTTCACAGATTGCTCTTATGACAGAAGACGCCCTCGGCATGATTGAAACGCGTGGGCTGATCGGCGCCATCGAGGCCGCCGACGCCATGGTCAAGACCGCCAACGTCATCCTCATCGGGAAGGAATACGTCGGCGCCGGCTACGTCACGGTGCTGGCGCGGGGTGATGTCGGCGCCATCAAAGCGGCCACCGACGCCGGGGCGGCTGCCGCGCGTCGGGTGGGCGAGCTGGTGTCCGTGCACGTGATCCCCCGCCCGCACGCCGAGGTCGACCGCGCGCTTCCCCATCCGCCCGTACCAACCGTTCGGAGCTGACGTTTCTCGCACGCGATGACGGCGCCCGCGACTGCTCTCACCGA
Source organism: Vicinamibacterales bacterium (assembly GCA_039925145.1). GTDB lineage: Bacteria > Acidobacteriota > Vicinamibacteria > Vicinamibacterales > SCN-69-37 > JBDSZL01. The sequence goes on from JBDSZL010000039.1 coordinate 40,562, forward strand.
TCGCGACCTGGCGTCTGTCCAGGAAGCCAGGCGCCTGGCCGAGCGCGCGAAGCAGGCCGCGCCGATCCTCGCGGAGTTCTCCCAGTTACAAATCGACGCGATCGTCGACGCCATGGCCGCCGCCGCGCAGCCCTGCGCCGAAGTGTTCGCGCGGATGGCCGTCGAAGAAACCGGCTTCGGCCTCGTCGCAGACAAGACGCAGAAGAACCTGTTCGCCGCAGAGCGGGTGTACGAATTCATCCGGCCCATGAAGACCGTGGGCGTGATTGCGCGGCATCCGGACCGGAAGGTCACCGACATCGCCGAGCCCTTCGGGGTTGTGGCGGCCATCGTGCCCTCGACCAATCCGACCTCCACGGCTATCTACAAGATTCTGATCGCACTCAAGGCCCGCTGCCCCATTGTGCTGAGTCCTCATCCCTCGGCGGCCCGCTGCATCATCCGCGTCGCCGAGGTGATGCGCGAAGCGGCTGTGCGAGCCGGAGCGCCGGCCGACGCGATTGGCTGGTTGACCGTGGTCTCGCTCGAGGGGACCCAGGAACTGATGCGGCACAGAGATGTGGCGGTCATTCTTGCGACAGGCGGACTCGGCCTTGTGCGCGCGGCCTACAGCGCCGGTAAACCTGCCTACGGGGTCGGTCCTGGTAACGCGCCCTGTTACATCGAGCGGACGGCCGACGTCACAAAAGCCGTCTCGGACATCCTCACCGGCAAGAGCTTCGACAACGGCGTCCTCTGCTCGTCACCCAACGCGGTTGTCGCCGACGTCCCGGTCGCTGGCGAGGTGCGCCGCGAGTTCGCCCGCCAAGGCGGTCACTTTCTGACCGCTGCGGAGGGCGATCGGCTCGCTACCGCGCTCGTGACCCCGCAACGGCTGCCCAACCCGGCCTTCGTGGGCAAGACGGCCCTCCAGATTGCGGCGCAGGTCGGCATTCAGGTCCCCGCCGGCACGCGCGCGCTGATTGTCGAGTTGGCGGGCGTCGGCCGGGCCTATCCCCTGTCGATCGAAAAACTGTGTCCGGTGCTGGCCTACTACGAGGTCGCCGACTGGCGTGAAGGCTGCGAACGGTGCCGCCAGATTCTGCGCTATGGCGGTATGGGGCACACCATGTCCATCCACTCGAGAGACGACGGCATCATTCTCGAGTTCGGACTCAAGAAACCCGCCTTTCGCATCGTCGTCAACACTCCCACCACGCATGGATCGATTGGCCTGTCGACCGGTCTCGATCCGGCCATGACGCTCGGTTGTGGCGGGTACGGCGGCAACATCACGTCGGACAACATCACGCCGATGCACTTGCTGAACATCAAGCGGCTCGCCTACGAGCTGCGACCCGTGCAGGCGACGATGAAGGCAGCGCCGGCGGCCATCCCGCCCCCGCCAGTGCCGCCCGCATCGGTGGAGGTCCCGCTCCCGCGAACGGTCCAGCAGCCGCAGACCCACGAGGTCGGCGCCGCCGCCGTCCAGCAGCAGGTCGCGTCGTTCCTGGCTGGCCGGGCGGCCAGCCAGGTCGACACCGCCGGAACGCCGCCAGCCGCCTCCGTCTCGGCGACGCCGACTGGCGCCACGCCCCCGCCGGTCGACAAGGTGGCCCCGGTGCCGTTCGTTTGCGAAGACGATGTCCGTCAGGCCATCCGGCAGGGTGTGAAGATCACGATTGCCGAGCGGACCATCGTGACACCCGCGGCGCGAGATCTGGCCGAAGCGCATCGTATCTTCATCTACGCCGGCTGGCCAAAAACGTAAGCCCCTTCGCCGCTAAGTCCATAGACGCAGACACTTAGCGGTTGACCGCTGCGCGGGTCGGTGCTACGGTGTGCCTGTGAGCACGCGGCCGTAGAGGGACCCTATTGATGAAGCCGACCACCCGACTGCTCGTCGTCTGTGTTTCAGCATTCGCTGTCGGGTGCGGCGCTCATAAGCCGGCCGTCCCAGTCGTCAAGAACGTCCCTCCCCTCCCCGTCACCATCTTCTCTGGGCAAGCAGGCACCGAGGTGCCCGTACGCGTCGATCCGTCTGCGGCCGTGATTGCGCGGGCCGAAGAGCAGTTCGTCGCGGGCCGGAAAGAGCTCGAAGCCGGGCGCATGGTCGCCGCCCGGGAGCACTTCGACGCGGCCGTCGACACGCTCACGCGCCTTTCCGCCGGTGCGCGTGGCGATGCGACAGTAGCCGCCGCATTCGACCAGTTGCTCGACCGGATCAGCGCGCTCGAAGTATTGGCCTTGCGCGATGGTGACGGGCTCATCGAGACCAGCAGCGAACCGGCCGCTCTGGACGAACTGCTGTCGGCGGCCGCCATGTTCGAGCGGCCCCAGCCCGCGCTGACGACAGCAGAAACCGTCCGGGCAGACCTCGAACGAACGCCTCACGACATCCCTATCCCCGTGAACGAAAAGGTGTTGTCGTTCGTGGAGCTGTTTCAGGGGCGGCTGCACGATTTCATGGAGGCCGGCCTGTCGCGAGGTACCCGCTATCTCCCGATGATCCGGAAGGTCTTCCAGGAAGAAGGCGTTCCGCTCGATCTGGCCTACGTCCCGCTCGTCGAGAGCGCGTTCAAACCCAATGCCCTGTCGACCGCCAGTGCCCGCGGCATGTGGCAGTTCATGCTCGGAACCGCACAGGATCACGGGCTGCGGCAGAACTGGTTCGTGGATGAGCGCTCCGACCCCGAGAAGGCGACCCGGGCGGCCGCGCAGTACCTGAAGACCCTGCGAAACTTCTTCGATGGCGATTGGAGCATGGCCCTTGCCAGCTACAACGCGGGCCCGGGCCGGATCCAGCGTGCGGCCCAGAAGGCGCGCACCGGCGACTACTGGACGCTGACCGCCACGTCGGCCTATCTGCCGCGAGAGACGCGCGAGTACGTCCCGATGATCATGGCCGCGATGCTCATCGCGGAGAATCCGTCGCTCTACGGGTTCAACGTCCAGCCCGCCAACCCGCTCGCGTACGAACGGGTCACGGTGCCCGACGCCCTCGATCTCAAGATCCTGGCCGAATGGAGCGGAGTCACGGTTGAAGACCTGCGCGAGATGAACCCTGAACTGCGCCGCATGACGACGCCGGATCGCAGCCATGAGCTGAAGGTCCCGATCGGCACCGGTACGACCATCGAACAGCGCCTCACTTCAGCCCAGCCGCTGTTCGTCAAGTTCAACTTCCACACGGCCCGTAAGGGCGAGACCCTGGCGGCTATTGCGCGTCGTTACCGTGTCTCGGTCGCCGAGCTGCGCGAAGCCAACGACCTGGGTGCGCGGGCGTCGGTGCGGGCAAACCAGGAGCTCCGCATTCCGCAGCGCCCCGCTTCCGGCTTGCCGTCAGCCCCCACCCGTGTGGCCTCGGCGGCGCCAAGGCCCGCCGCGCCAGTGACCTACCGTGTGCAACGCGGTGACACGCTCTTCAGCATCGCCCGTCGCTTCGAGACTACGGTCGCCGTCATCAAGCAGCTCAACCGCCTGCGCTCCAACAGCATCAGCGTCGGCGATCGTCTGACGCTCCGCTGACGCGGCGCGCCCCGCGCGGGTGTAATCCGGTCATCCGTTAAAGAGGCTTTCCGGTATGCCCCGCACGCCGGCGACGCGCGTGTGAAACAGCCCTCCGGCAGCGGGTGTCCGCGCGAGCTCTGCAGCCGGCGTCGCCTTGCGCGCGCTCGTGATCGCCAGATCGTTCAGCCCTGCGCCGCCGAAAGCCGGGCAGGTCGGATGGGTCGCCGCCACGGTTACTTCGTGAGTAATCTGTCCGCGCTCGTCGTACCGCCGGACGACCCCCGCGCCCCACTCGGCGTTCCATAACCCGCCGTCGGTGTCGATCACCGACCCGTCGGGCATGCCCTGATCGACTCTGAACTCGACGAACGTGCGCACGTTGCTGACAGCCGCTCGCGCGCTGTCGTAGTCGCAGCACATGATCCGTCTCTGCGGTGAATCGCAGAAGTACATCGTCTCGCCGCCGCGGCTGAAGCAGATGCTGTTGGTGGTCGTGACGTGCCCCAGATCGAGCCGGCGCAGGCCGCGATCGGTCGAGTACTGATACAAGCTGCCAATAGAGGCGTCTTCGGGTTCGTTGTACGTGCCGAAGACGAACGCCCCGTGCCTGTCGGTGCGCCCGTCATTGATCCGCGTGGTGGAGATCTCGGCCTCGACGGAATCCAGGCGCGCGCCCCCAAGCAGCGCGTCTGCGCCCTCACTCCCTGACAGGTCGATGTCGGCCATCGCCAGCCCGTTGGTCAGGGCGAGCAGTAGACCGCCAGACTCGCACAGCACAAAGGACCCGACCCGGTCTGGAGCCCGCCACGACGCCGTGCGGCCATCCGAGGGCCGGTGAAACCAGATGCGCGAGCCGTCGATGTCTGTCCAGATCCACGCGTGCCGTGCGCCGCACCAGACGAGCCCTTCGCCGAGCGCGCACTGGCTGTCGACGAGCAGCGCGGCCACCTGGCGCTCCACCGCGCTATTTCCCTGCACTCCACCCTCCATCCAGAATGAACGCCGTGCCGGTCACGAAGGCGGCTTCGTCACTCGCAAGGTACAGCACGGCGGCGGCGACCTCGTCCGGCCGCCCCATGCGTCCGAGGGCCTGGGTCGCGGCCATCTCGCGAGCCGCGGCGGCCGGATCGGCGTACTCCTGCAACCGCGCGGTGACGAAGGGCGTCTCGACGCGCCCCGGGCACACGCAGTTGATGCGGATCCCTGACGCCGCATGGTCGAGGGCCATCGCCTTGGTGAGCCCCACGACCGCAAACTTGGTGGTGCAGTAGGCGAGCCTGTCGCGGATCCCCAGGATGCCTCCGATGGATGCCGTGTTCACGATCACGCCCGCGCGCCTCGCGAGCATCGATGGAATGAACGCCTTGCTGACGTTGAACACGCCGCGCACGTTGACCGCATACAGCCGGTCCAAATCGTCGGCTGTCGTCTGCTCGATCGTGCCGACGTGGCCGATGCCGGCGTTGTTGACGAGGATGTCGAGCACATGCCCGGCCTCTGCGACCTGTTCGGCGGCGCGCGCGCAGTCGGTCTCGCTGGCGACGTCGAGCGTGATTACCTCCGCATGGGCGCCTTGCTGCCGTAGCGCGTCCGCGACCCTGGCCGCATTTGCGCCGTCGCGATCGGCGACATAGACTGTCGCACCCGCCTGGGCAAACAGCGTGGCAATGGCCTCACCGATGCCCGATGCCGCGCCCGTGATGAGCGCAATCTTTCCGTTCAACGAGAACATCGGCGCTGCCCTCCCGCGGCCTCAGGCCGCCGAGCTTCGTCGCGCCCAGACGAACAGACGCGTGGTGCTGTCACTGGCGAGGCCAAGGCGGCTGGTTGAACAGGCCGCCATCAACCCAGACGGTTTGGCCGGTGACAAATGCCGCATCGGCGCTGGCGAGCATCACGACGGCCCGCCCGACGTCGCTCGGAGTGCCGACGCGGCCGAGCGGCGTGACGCTCGCCCACGTGCCGGCGTAGTCGGGCATTTCGAGGCGCGTGCGTTCGATCTCGATGGCCCCAGGCGCGACGCAATTGACTCGGATGCCCAACGGCCCCAGTTCGACCGCCGCCACTTTCGTGAGCATCTCGATGCCCCCCTTGCTGGCGGTGTACGCGGCCAGGCTCGGAAACGGCGCCTTGTTCGAGCCCGATCCAATGTTGATGATGACGCCGCCTCCGTGGTCGCGCATCTGGCGGCCGGCTGCGCGGATGCCGAGAAAGCACCCTTTGAGATTGGTGTCGATTACCAGATCCCAGTCTGACTCCGTGACATCCAGGAGTGGCCCCCACGTCTGAACGCCCGCATTGTTGACCATGATGGTCAGCGAACCGAAGTGCGCGGCGACTTCCGCGATCATCCGGTCCACGTCCTGCTCGCGTCGCACGTCACCCTGCACCGCAATTGCCTCCACCCCGAGCGCGCACAGTTCGCGCACCGTCGCCGAAGCGGCGTCCGGCGTGTCGAGATAGTTGACGGCCACGCGGCAGCCCTCACTGGCGAGCTCCTGCGAGATGCCGCGGCCGACCCCGCCGCACCCACCTGTCACCAGCGCGACGTCGTCGCGCAATCTGCCCTGTGCCGCCATATCAACCTGAAGCCCAGCTCGCCCGGGAGCTCTCGCGTCATTCGGATCGCGCTGGGCTGTCTGATCCGACTGCAGGCCGGCACGCTTGTCAAGACGAACGGCCGGCGCCCTGTCTGGCGCCGTCCGCCAGCAGGTTCGCGTCGACGCAGCTTTTGCAATCCCGGATGCGGTGGCAATGAGGATCTTGCAACGGCCTGAGAGGAGGCGTGGCCCTTCTTGGGCGCAGATACATAGCAATAGATGGCGAGCCGCTTGCTCCAGGGATGGCAATGCTCGCGCGACTGACGGCTGCGGCCGTGTTCGGCGTAGAAGCGGTACCGGTTTCGGTCGAAGTAGACGTCTCACCAGGATTGCCCGGCTTGACCATGGTGGGCCTGCCGGACACGACCGTGCGCGAAAGTCGCGATCGCGTCAGAACGGCCATTCGCAACTCGGGGTTTCCCTTCCCGGTCGACCGGATCACGGTCAGCCTCGCGCCAGCCGATGTGCGGAAGGTGGGCGCCGCGTTCGATCTCCCCATCGCGCTCGGCGTGCTGGCGGCCTCTGGTGTGCTGCCCGCGCGTCAAGACACCCGGTTCACCATCGTCGGTGGCCTGTCGCTCGATGGTGCGGTGCCGCCCATGCGAGGTCTCCTGCCGATTGCAGTCGCCGCACGGCGCGCCTCAGGGGCGCTGCTCTTCCCCGCCTTGAATACCGCGGAGGCCGAAGTCGTTCGAGACCTCCGTCTGTTCCCCGTGCGGTCGCTCCTCGAAGCAGTGCAGGTGTTCGTCGCACCCGAGCCCGCGCCCCATCAGCCGACGCTGCAGACGTGCACCGACGAGGCGAGCGGTGTGGACGACCTGCGGGACGTGCGCGGTCAGTTCGCCGCCCGGCGCGCGCTCGAGGTGGCGGCCGCCGGCGGTCATCACCTCCTCTTCTCCGGTCCACCCGGCGTCGGCAAAACCATGCTCGCTCGTCGTCTTCCCGGACTGTTGCCGCCGCTCGAGGTCGACGAAGCGCTGATGGTCACGAGTATCCATTCGGTGGCAGGGCAACTCGTGCCTGGGAGCGGCCTGATGCGGCGCCGGCCGTTTCGCGCCCCGCACCATACCTGTTCCGACGTGGCGCTCGTGGGCGGCGGCAGCGTCCCTCGGCCCGGTGAGTTGAGTCTGGCGCATGGCGGCGTGCTGTTCCTCGACGAGCTTCCCGAGTTCAGCCGGCGCGTGCTCGAGACGCTGCGCCAGCCGGTCGAAACCGGCGCGGTGCACATCGCGCGTGCGAGCCGGTCGACGGTCTTCCCCGCCGACATCATGCTTGTCGCGGCGATGAATCCCTGCCCATGCGGCTACTGGGGAACGGGCCAGCGGCCCTGTCGCTGCGCGGCCGGTGCCATCGCCAGATATCGCGGTCGTTTATCCGGTCCTCTCCGGGATCGCTTCGATGTGGCCCTCGAGATTCCGGCGGTGAGCTGGGCCGAGATGCGCGAAGGCGGTCACGGCGAGGACTCGGCGGCTGTACGCGGCCGGGTGGTCGATGCGCGAGCCCGCCAATTATCCCGTCAGGGACGTCTCAACGGTCGGCTCGAAGGAGATGAGCTCGAGCGGGTGTGTGCGGTGGCCGATGCGGGCACCGTGCGGCTCCTCAAAGGGGCGGTCGAGAAGTTTCGGCTAAGCGCTCGGGCCGTCACGCGCGTATTACGGGTGTCACGCACGCTGGCCGACCTGGCCGGGTGCGAGGGTCTTTCCGCGGCCCACGTGGCAGAGGCCTTGCAATTTCGAGTGCCGGATGCTGCGACCTGAGCTTTTTCTCAGTAATTCGCAGGCCGTGTGTTACATTCCTCGGGTTCGCCCAACAGTTTTGGGCCTTCACCTGATTTTCGCTGCAGGTGCTAATGCGATCTCCCCGTTACACCATCCTTGTCGCTAACCGTGGAACCGGCGCTGTCCGCCGCCTTACGATGGCCCGGCGCACCGGGATCGTCGCCGTTGCCGGATTGGCGATTCTGCCTCTCCTCATCGGCCTGGGGCTCAGCAACGCCGATCCCGTTGAGCTCGAGACGCTCCGGCTGACGAACGAAAGCCTTCGCATCGAAAACGAGAGCTACCGGGCTGCTACCGGCGAGCTGGCGGATCAGATCTCATCGCTTCAGTCGGCGCTCACGCAGTTGGGCAGCCAGACGGCCCTCGATCCAGCCACCCGCAACGCCATCGCGAGCCTGCCGGCCGTGGTTCGGTCACGTGCGGCTGGCGGCTCGGGTTTGGCGGCTGCCGCGGCTGCGACGACTGCCCCGCCCCCTGAGAGCACGTTCGGTGTGCTGAAGGGGCTGCTCGGGGCTCTCGAGAACCGCCTCGCGTCCGTGAAGTCGAATGTCGAGAGCCAGCAGGCACTGGCGCGCGCCACGCCGTCGATCTGGCCTGTGCTCGGATGGCTTTCGTCGAACTTCGGGAGCCGAAAGGACCCGTTCACAGGAGGCGCCGACTTCCACGCCGGGCTCGACATCGCGGCCGAAAAAGGCACGCCGGTCAAAGCCACGGCCGACGGAACGATCGAGTCGGCCGCGTTCAACGGCAACTACGGCAACTCGATTGTCGTGAATCACGGGTACGGGATGGCCACCAGATTCGGCCACCTGTCGGCATTTGCAGTGCATCCGGGCCAGAAGGTGCGGCGTGGCCAGGTGCTCGGTTATGTCGGTGCGACAGGGCGTGCCACGAGCGCCCACCTGCATTACGAGATTCTGTTGAACGGCGCCCCGATCAATCCGCTGCGGCTGCTGGCTAAGCCGTAGAGGCTCGCGGCTCGGGGCTGCGGCTCGGAGACGCACACCTCACCACCTCAGAGAACAAGCCGATCCCACCTGCAAGTTGACCTCGCACGCGCCGGCACCTAGAATCGTACGATTACCCTGGTGCTGGTGAGCCTCGTCTAGCCTTCACCGCAACCGGCGCTGGCGGTGTCCTCGCATGATCAACACGCTCCTCGCAAAAGTCATCGGCACGCAGAACGAGCGCGAGCTGAAGAGACTGCGGCCCATGGTCGCCTGCATCAACGACCTCGAAGCCTCGGTGCGCGCGCTGACTGACGCGCAAATCCGGATCAGGACTGGCGAACTGCGCGAAAAGGTCGAACGCGGTCAGCCGCTCGACGACGTCCTGTGCGAGGCGTTTGCTGTCGCGCGCGAAGCCGGAAGTCGCGTGCTCAACATGCGGCATTTCGACGTGCAGCTCATCGGCGGCATGGTGCTGCACGGCGGCCGCATCGCGGAAATGAAGACCGGCGAAGGCAAGACGCTGGTGGCCACCCTGCCCACCTACCTGAATGCCCTCGAAGGCAAGGGCGTTCATGTCGTCACGGTGAACGACTACCTGGCGCGCCGCGACTCCGAATGGATGGGGCGTCTCTACCGGTTCCTCGGCATGTCGGTCGGTGTGATCCAGCACGAGCTGAACGATGCCGAGCGCCAGGTGGCGTACGGATCCGACATCACCTACGGCACCAACAACGAGTTCGGCTTCGACTACCTGCGCGACAATATGAAGTTCGAGCTGTCGCAGTTCGTGCAGCGCGGGCACCACTTCGCGGTCGTGGACGAAGTCGACAGCATCCTGATCGACGAAGCGCGCACGCCGCTCATCATCTCCGGTCCCGCCGAGGAGTCGACCGATCTCTACTACGAGGTCGATCGGATCATCCCGAAACTCAAGCCCGGCGCGGTCACTCAAGGGAATGTGCGTGCGGAAGACCGGGAGCAGCTCGAGACGACCGGCGACTTCCTGGTCGACGAGAAGCACAAGACGGTGCAGCTGACCGAAACCGGAATGGCCAAGGCCGAGCAACTGCTCGCGCACCGACTGGTGGATGGCTCGAACGGCCTCTACGATCCGTCGAACATGCCGCTGCTCCACCACGTGCAGCAGGGCCTGCGCGCCCACTCGCTGTTCCGCCTCGACGTCGACTACATGGTCAAAGACGGCCAGGTCGTCATCGTCGACGAGTTCACCGGACGCCTGATGCCGGGACGCCGGTGGAGCGACGGTCTGCACCAGGCAGTCGAGGCCAAGGAGAAGGTGAAGATCGAGCGCGAGAACCAGACGCTCGCGACCATTACCTTCCAGAACTACTTCCGGAAGTACAAGAAGCTCTCGGGCATGACCGGAACGGCCGAGACCGAAGCGGAAGAGTTCAACAAGATCTACAAGCTCGACGTGATCGTGGTGCCGCCAAACCGCGTGCTTGCACGTAAAGAAGAGCCCGACAGCGTCTACCGGACCGAGCGGGAGAAGCTCGAAGCCATTCTCGGCGACATCGTCACCAAACAGGAGGCCGGCCGGCCGACCCTCGTCGGCACTGTGTCGATCGAGAAGTCAGAGAAGCTCGGCGGCATGCTGCGCCGCAAGGGCATCCGCCACGTCGTGCTCAACGCCAAGTACCACGCGCAAGAGGCGGAAATCGTCGCGCAGGCCGGCCGCAAAGGCGCGGTCACGATTGCCACCAACATGGCCGGACGCGGCACCGACATCCTGCTTGGCGGCAACGCGGAGTACATGACGCGTCAGCAGTGCCTCGCCACGCAAGTCGCCGAGCGGCTGCCGAAGGGGCAGGAGAAATTCGTCGACGACGACGAGTTCGTGTACTTCTACCATCTCGAGAGCTTCTACCGGGTGCCGCGCGCCGACTACGAGCGCATTTACGCTGAGCTGAAGCAGCAGACCGACACCGAGCACGAAGAGGTCGTCGCCTCGGGCGGTCTGCACATCATCGGCACGGAGAGGCACGAGGCGCGCCGCATCGACAACCAGTTGCGCGGGCGTGCCGGCCGACAGGGCGATCCCGGATCGTCGCGCTTCTATCTGTCGCTCGAAGATGACTTGATGCGCATCTTCGGCTCGGAGCGGATCGCCGGCCTGATGCAGCGTCTCGGCATGGAAGAAGGCGTGCCGATCGAGCACGGCATGGTGACCAAGGCCATCGAGCGCGCCCAGCGCCAGGTCGAGGCGCAGAACTTCGCCACCCGCAAACACCTCCTCGAATACGACGATGTGATGAACAAGCAGCGTGAGAACGTCTACACGCTGCGCCGAGAACTGCTCGAGGGACAGATCCGGCTGGGCGAGGACGAGCTCGTCGACACTCGTGCCTATGTGATGACGCTCGCCGAGGAGCTCAGCGAGAGCATCGTGGAGCAGCACGCCGGCAAGGCCCACGAGCCGCAGGATTGGGACATCGGTGCGCTGGAGCGCGCGGCGGCCGAGCTGTTCGGCTTCGAGCCGGAGCAGGCCACCGGGTTGCAGCTCTCAGAGAAGGCGCCCGAGCAGATGGTCGACGACATCTTCGGTCTCGCGGTCGCCGAGTACGAGGCCAAAGAGAAGATGCTGCCAGACCCCGCCATTCTGCGGCGAGTCGAACGCGACTTCATGCTGCAGATCGTGGACGCGCAGTGGAAAGATCATCTCTACAGTCTCGATCACCTGAAAGAAGGCATCGGCCTGCGCGGCTATGGCCAGCGCGATCCGCTCGTCGAGTACAAGAAAGAAAGCTTCAACCTGTTTCAGGCCATGAAGGACCGAATCGACGAAGAGATGGTCCGGTACCTGTGGCGGCTGCGGCCGGTCATCACCGAGGCGGAAGGCCCAGGCGCCGAGCCGGCGCCCGCGCTGCCGACTCCCCCGCGCCGTGCAGCTCCCACAACACTGGCTGGCGGATCGGCAACGGCCACCGCGCGAGCCTCATCGAGCCCTCCGCGTCCGGCGCGCATCGGTGGTGACGACGCTCCGGTTTCGCAGGTGCGGCGGGACGAGCCGAAGATCGGCCGGAATGACCCGTGCTGGTGCGGCAGCGGCAAGAAGCTCAAGAAGTGCCATGGGCAATAACGCTCACACACGATTCAGGGGGCACGATTCCCACGATGGTTGATCCACTTGGCGCGGCGACGCAGGTCGCTGCCGGACTGTCCGAAGCCCTTACCTTCGACGATGTGCTCCTCGTCCCGCGCCATTCACCGGTGCTGCCCAGCCAGGTGGATGTCGGTTCCCAGCTGACTCGCAAGATACGCCTCAACGTCCCCATCGTCAGCGCGGCCATGGACACGGTCACCGAAAGCCGGCTCGCCATCGCCATGGCCCAACACGGCGGACTCGGCATCATCCACAAGAACCTGAACGTCGAAGAACAAGCCTCCGAAGTCGATCGCGTCAAGCGGTCCGAGAGCGGCATGATCGTCAACCCGATCACGCTGTCTCCCGTCCACCGCATCTACGAAGCGCTCGATCTGATGAAGAAGTACCGCATCAGCGGCGTGCCCATCACCGAGGACGGCAGCCAGGAGGGACGGCTCGTCGGCATTCTCACCAATCGCGATCTGCGGTTCGAGACCCGCACCGATCGGCCCATCGCGGAGATCATGACCCGCGAGAACCTGGTGACGGTCCCCGTGGGCACGACACTCGATCGCGCCCGCGAGATCTTTCACGACCACAAGGTCGAGAAGCTGCTCGTCGTAGACTCGGACTACCGGTTGAAGGGGCTCATCACCGTCAAAGACATCCAGAAACTGGTGAAGTACCCCAACGCGTGCAAGGACGCGCTCGGGCGCCTGCGTGTGGGCGCGGCCATTGGCGTCAGCAAGGACACGCTGGAGCGCGCGGCCGCACTCGTGGCGGCGCACGTCGACGTGCTCGTCATCGACACCGCGCACGGCCACTCGCAGGGTGTGCTCGACATGGTGGCGACAGTCCGCGACCGTCACCCCGACGTGCAACTTATCGCCGGCAACGTGGCCACGGCCGGCGCGACCCGCGCACTCATCGAGCGCGGCGTCGACGCGGTCAAGGTTGGCATCGGCGCCGGGTCGATCTGCACCACGCGCGTCGTGGCCGGCATCGGCGTGCCGATGATCACCGCGATCGCCGACTGCGCGCGCGCAGCCGGCGAGGCGCAGGTGCCGATCATCGCCGACGGCGGCATCCGCTACTCGGGCGACATCAGCAAGGCGCTGGCCGTGGGTGCGAGCTCGATCATGGTCGGCAGCCTGTTCGCCGGGACCGACGAGAGCCCGGGCGAGATCATCCTGTATCAGGGCAGGAGCTTCAAAGAGTACCGCGGCATGGGGTCCATCGGGGCCATGCGGCGTGGCAGTCGCGATCGCTACTTCCAGGACGAATACAACCTCGATGGCCCGGACGGATCGGACAAGCTCGTCCCCGAGGGAATCGAAGGGCGTGTGGCGCACAAGGGCACCGTCGCCGCGATGATCCATCAGCTCGTTGGCGGGTTGCGCGCGGGGATGGGTTACTGCGGCTGCGGCGACATTCCCACTTTGCAGAGAGACGCGCAATTGATCCGGGTGACCTCCGCCGGCGTGCGCGAAGGGCACGTGCACGACGTGATCATCACCAAAGAAGCGCCGAACTATCGCATCGAGCGCTGATCGTCTGCCTCGATGCGCCGCGTGGATTCACCCACCGGTGTGATCGTCACGACGATGGCGCTGGCGGGTGCCCGATGCCAGCGGTCGGGCCACTCGACGGCCATTACCGCGTCTTCCCGCAGTTCCTCGAGGGCGAGGTCATCCACTTCCGCAGGCAAGACTCGGTACAGATCGACATGCTGCAGTGTCACCGGCCCGCCGTACTCCTGCACGATTGTGTAGGTAGGACTCGAGACGCCGTCGAGGTCGCATCCGAGTCCCTCGGCCAGCCCGCGGACGAACGCCGTCTTTCCGGCCCCCAGCGGGCCTGAGAGCAACACGAGATCGCCGGCGCGGAGGCCGAGCGCCAGCGTGCGGCCGAGGTCGACCGTGTCCTCTTCGCTGCGGGTGATCTGCTCGATCACGACTCACGACTCGACGCGTGGTTCGCCCCGGCTCCGGTGAGGTCGAGCACGGCCTCGCCGAGGTGCGAGATGATGTCGCCGGCGATGAGCGCCACCTCGCTCTCGTGCGCGGCAGCGAGGTCGCCCGCCAGCCCATGGAGGTACACGGCAAGTCTGGCCGCCGCCTCAGCGTCGAGCAGTTGGCCCAACCAGGCCGCGATCATGCCCAGCAGCACATCGCCCGATCCTCCGGTGGCCATGCCGGCGTTGCCGGTCAGGTTCACGCCCACGCGGCCGTCCGGCGAGGCGATCAGCGACCGATGGCCCTTGAGCACGACGTGCACGCGGTGGGTCGTCGCGAACTCGCGCGCCACGTCGATGCGATGTTTCTGTACCTCGTCGATCGTCAGTCCCATCAGGCGCGCCATTTCGCCTGGATGCGGCGTGATGATGATCGCGATGTCCTCGCGTCCCATCAGGCGGTCGGTCTGGCCCTGAAAAGCGTTCAACGCATCCGCGTCAAGGACCAGAGGCACGCCCGCGCGTTCGACCAGCCCGTGCACGAGCGCGATCGACGTCGGTGTGCACCCGAGGCCGGGACCGATCGCGATGACGTCGGCCTCGAACGCGAGAATGGTCTCGAGCGCCTCGGCCGCCACCGATCCATCGGCTGACTCCGCGAGGCCGACGGTCATGTACTCGGATCCGAGTGACGCGATGACAGGCACCACGGAGATTGGCGATGCGACCGTCACGAGCCCGGCACCGGATCGCAGCGCACCGGCGGCGGCGAGATTGGCCGCACCGGTCTTGCCGCGCGATCCCGCCACGATCAGGACACGCCCGTAGTCTCCCTTGTGCGATTCTGACGAGCGCGGCTCGATCGAATCGCGCATGGTCTCGCGCGTGAGCATCTCGATGTGTGGCCCTTCGAGACCCTCGATGATGGCGTGCGGAATGCCGATGTCGGCGATGACGAGCGTGCCGGTCAGGCGCTCCCCCGGCGGCAGGATGAGCGGCAGCTTCGGCGCCGCGAGCGTCACCGTCATCGTCGCGTCCACGGCCGGACCGAGCACTTCGGAGGTGTCGGCCGAAAGGCCGCTCGGCAAATCGACGGACACGACAGGCCGGATGCCGGCGTTGATGTCGTCGACAATCGTCTGCGCCAGTCCGGTGAGGGGGCCATGAAGTCCGGTGCCGAAGAGCGCGTCGACGATGAGATCGGAGCCGAGCACATCGGTGCCATGCAGCTCCCATGCGGCGGCATCACCGACTTCGACGACGTCCAGACCGAGGTTCTTGAGAATGGTGAGGTTGGTGCGCGCGTCGCCCTTGACTGCCGAGGCCTGCCCCACGAGATAGACACCGACGTCGATGCCTCGTTCCAGGAGCGTGCGCGCGATGACGAACCCGTCGCCGCCGTTGTTGCCGGGGCCCGCGAGCACCGCCACGCGCGACATCTCGAGTTCTTCGAATGCCGACTCGATGGCTGCCACCACCTGGCGGCCCGCGTTCTCCATCAGGACGATGGAGGCGATGCCCACGTCTTCGACCGTCTGTCGGTCGGCCTCTCGCATCTGCTCCGTATCGAGAATTCTCACTCGTAGTCTTCGGTCGGCGGGCAGGCGCAGATCAGATTGCGATCGCCATACGGGTTGTCGATGCGCGAGATCGGCGGCCAGAATTTCTGCGCGCGCAGTTCGGCGACCGGATACACCGCCTGTTCCCGCGAGTAGGAGTGAGTCCACTCCGTCGCGGTGGCGTCGGCGGCCGGATGCGGCGCGTTCTTGAGCACGTTGTCGACGCGATCGGACCGTCCGTCGGCCACGGCCTGAATCTCTTCTCGAATCGAGATCATCGCGTGGCAGAAACGGTCGAGTTCCTCTTTGGGTTCGCTCTCCGTCGGCTCGACCATGAGGGTGCCTGGCACCGGAAACGACACAGTCGGCGCGTGGAAGCCATAATCCATCAGCCGTTTGGCGACGTCTTGTTCGTCGATGCCCGTCTGCTGCTTGAACGGCCGCAGGTCGAAGATCAGTTCGTGCGCGACTCGTCCGCTCGCGCCGGCATACAGCACGGGGTAATGTGGCTCGAGGCGCGACTTGAGGTAGTTGGCATTCAGCATCGCCATCGCTGTCGCCATCGTCATTCCCTGGGCGCCCAGCATGCAGATGTAGCCGTACGAGATGAGCAGAATGCTGGCGCTGCCCCACGGCGCGGCAGAGACGGGGGCTATCGGCTGTGTGCCGCCCGTTTTCACGAGCGGATGGCCCGGGAGAAACCGTGCGAGATGCGCCGCGACGGCAATGGGCCCCATACCTGGACCGCCGCCGCCGTGTGGAATCGCAAACGTCTTGTGCAGGTTGAGGTGGCAGACGTCGGCGCCGATCGCCGCCGGGCTCGTCAGGCCGACCTGCGCGTTCATGTTCGCGCCGTCCATGTAGACCTGACCGCCATGCTCGTGCACGATGGCGCACACTTCCCGAATGCGCGACTCGAATACACCGTGTGTGCTGGGATAGGTCACCATCAGGCACGAGAGCCGGTCCCGATGCAGCTCGGCCTTGCGCGACAGATCGTCGACGTCGATATTTCCCTGCGCGTCGCAGGCGACGATAACGACCGTCATGCCGGCCAGTGAGGCGCTGGCCGGGTTGGTCCCGTGCGCGGATTGCGGAATGAGCGCGATGTCTCGATGCGACTCGCCGCGGGACTGATGAAACGCTCGAATGACCAGCAGCCCCGCGAACTCGCCCTGGGCTCCGGAGTTGGGTTGCAGCGACACGGCCGGAAACCCCGTGATAGTCGCGAGCGCCGCTTCGAGCTCGGCGAAGATCTGCTGGTATCCGGCCGTCTGCTCCAGGGGGGCAAATGGATGCATCCGCGAGAACTCAGGCCACGTCACCGGCAGCATCTCGGCCGCGGCGTTGAGCTTCATGGTGCAGGATCCGAGTGGGATCATCGCGGTGTCGAGGCCGAGATCCTTGCGTTCGAGGTGGCGGACGTAGCGCATCATTTCTGTCTCGGAATGATGCGAGTTGAACACGGGGTGCGTCATGAACGTCGACGTTCGAGCGCCGACGTCGCCCAGCGCCTGCCGGTTGCCAGCGGTCTCGAGGCCTGCGGCCGCACTGCCCGCCGCGCAGACGGCGGCGATCGCAGCGAGATCGGACTCAGACACCGTTTCGTCGAGGGCGATCTGGATGACGCCGGGCGCCGGGTAGCGGAGATTAATCTGGTGGGTCGTCGCCGCGTCGCGCACGCGCGCAACGCGCCCCTCGTCGCCCTCGAGCCGCAGCGTGTCGAAGAATGCCGCGTTCGACTGGCGCCATCCGGCTGCGGTCAGTGACGCCGCGAGTCGCACCGCTTGATCGTGGACGCGGCTGGCAATGGCCTGCAGGCCGTGAGGACCGTGATACACGCCGTAGAAGGCCGCGATGTTGGCGAGCAGGGCCTGCGCCGTGCAGATGTTCGATGTGGCCTTCTCGCGGCGGATGTGCTGCTCGCGCGTCTGCAGGGCCATGCGGTAGGCACGCCGGCCGCGGCTGTCTACCGACACCCCGATGATTCGGCCAGGCGCCTGCCTGATGAACCGCTCGCGCGTGGCGAAGAACGCCGCATGCGGGCCGCCGTAGCCGAGCGGCACGCCAAATCGCTGGGCGCTTCCGACCACCACGTCGGCTCCCTGTCCACCGGGTGGGGTCGCGAGTGCAAGCGACAGCAGGTCCGTGCCGACGGCGACGAGCGCGCCTCGCTCGTGCGCACGGGCGATTGCGGGGCGTAGGTCTCGGAGAGCGCCGTGATCGTCAGGCGACTGGACGTAGACGCCGAACACGCCGTCGGCAAACGTGGCGGCCGACGCGTCGCCGAACTCGATTTCGACATCGAGAAGCCGAGCCCGGGCAACGAGGACGTCGCGAACCTGCGGGAAAATGCGCTCGTCGACAAAGAGCGTTCGATGCTCCGGCTGCTTGCGGAGTCGGAGCAGCAGCCCCACCGCTTCGGCCGCTGCCGTCGCTTCGTCGAGGAGCGAGGCGTTGGCCACCTCCATCCCCGTCAGCTCGCTGATCATCGTCTGAAAGTTCAGCAGCGACTCGAGGCGACCTTGCGCGATTTCCGCTTGATACGGCGTGTACGGCGTGTACCAGCCCGGATTCTCGAACACGTTTCTGAGAATCACGGCTGGTGTGATCGTGTCGTGATAGCCAAGGCCGATGTAGCTGCGGCACACGCGGTTCTTGCTGGCGATGCCGCGCAGCCGCTGATGAAAGGCGAACTCCGATTCGGGCGGGGGCAAGGTCAGCGGCCCGACGCGCCAGATGTCGGCCGGGATGATCTCGTCCATCAGCGCTTCGAGGCTGGGCGAGCCAACCACCGCGAGCATCTCGGCCAGATCCTCGGGCCGTGGGCCGATATGACGGCTCTCGAAGCTGTCGAGGGACGGGGCCGCCTTCGTGGCGGCCAGGAGACTACTTGACGAGGTCGTTGTAAGTGGCGGCATCGAGCAGCGAACTGGCCTCTTCGGGAGCGGCAGGCCGGAGCCGGATCATCCAGGTTTCGTGGGGCTTGGCATTGACGTACTCAGGATGCGCGCCGAGCGCATCGTTGACCGCGACGACCTCTCCTGACACGGGCGAGAACAACTCTGAGACGGCCTTCACCGATTCGATGGTGCCGAACACGTCGCCCTGTTTCATTTGCCGTCCCACGTCGGGCAAGTCGACGTAGACGACGTCTCCGAGTTGGCGCTGAGCAAAGTCGGTGATGCCCACGGCTGCCTCGGTGCCGTCGAGGCGAACCCATTCGTGGTCCTTGGTGTACTTGAGATCGGTCGGATACATCACTGGCTCCTCGGTGGTCCCTACGTCTGACGATGCGTGCCGCGGGGCCGCGCGTAAAAGGGCTCCGGCACGACGCGCGCCTGCGTGCGTCGGCCGCGAATGTCGATGACGAGCGGCGTGTCCACCGCCGTCATGCTGGCTGGGACCATCGCAAACCCGATGGCCTTCTTGACAAAAGGCGTCTGCGTCCCGCTCGTGACCACGCCGACGGGCTCGTCGCCTGACAGCACGGGATAGCCGTGACGCGCGATGCCACGCTCGGTCATCTCGAATGCCACCAGTCCTCGGGCAACGCCGCCGGTCTGCTGTTGCTGCAACACGTCGCGACCGAGAAAATCGCCCTTGTTCCAGCCGATGAACCGCCCGAGGCCGGCTTCGAGTACCGTCACCTGATCGTCCATCTCGTTACCGTAAAGCCGCATGCACGCTTCGAGGCGGAGGGTGTCGCGCGCGCCCAGACCGCATGGCTTGATGCCGGCGTCCTGGCCTTCGTGCAGGAGTGCGTCCCAGAGCCGCTCCGCCTGACTCGGCGGTACGAAGATCTCGAATCCGTCCTCGCCCGTGTAGCCAGTTCGCGACACCGTCACCCGCAGCCCGGCGACCTCGCCGGACGCAAACCAGTAGTACTTCATGGCGCCCAGGTCGATGGCCGTCAGCGTCTGCAGCACCGCGGCCGCCGCAGGTCCCTGAATCCCGACCAGCGCGTACCGGGAACTGGAGTTGACGACCGAGACGTCACCTCCCCGCGCCTTAGTCTGCGAGTCGATCCAAGTGTAGTCCTTCACGATGTTGGACGCGTTGACGACCAGCAGGTAATGGTCGTCGGCCATCCTGTACACCAGCACGTCGTCGACAAAGGTCCCGGAAGGAGTGGTGAGCGCCGAATATTGCGCCTGGCCGACTGATAAGCGCGAGGCGTCGTTGCTCGTGAGCCACTGAATGGCGCCGAGCGCGTCTGGGCCGGCCAGCTCGATTTCGCCCATGTGGCTGACATCGAACAGGCCGACGGCGCTCCGAACGGTCAAATGCTCGTCCGTGATCCCCGAGTACTCGACAGGCATATCCCAGCCGCCGAAGTCGACCATGCGAGCGCCCATCGCGCGATGTCGGGCGTTCAGTGGAGTTTTCTTGAGGGTCGACGTGCTCGAGGACATCGTGGAGTGCCCTCGAGCCGCCGATTGGCGGGGCGAATGGCCCCCACAACGTACTATCGAGGTCCGAGACAGGTCAAGGACAGGCGCGTGGCCCCGACGGGAATTCCGCCGCTATGAGGCAGGTGCCTCGCTCAACATGCCCAGGGGCGGCGTTTCCTGGGGGGCGGGCACGAGCGCTTCCCGGGTCGTGCTGCCGTATTCGAGGTGGGATTGGAGCGTGTGATAGCTGATGTCGAGAACGTCACACGCTCTACGCTTGTTGCCGCGGCAACGTTCGAGCACGGACCGCACGTAGCGGCTGCTCCACCCACGCAGCGTGTCGTCACCCGCCATGTCCGCCAGGGGGGCACGCGTAGCGGCGCAGATGGCCTCTGGCAGTTCCGCCATCGTAATTTCCTCGCCTGGAGCGAGGGCAATTGCCCGCTCGAGGACTCGGGCCAGCTGCCGCACGTTGCCGGGCCAGTCGTATGCGTAGAGTGCCTGCCGCACCGATGGATGCAGCGACATCGTCGAGGCATGACCATGCAGGCCCAGAAAGTGATTCACGAGCTCGGGGATGTCTTCTCTTCTCGCGCGGAGCGGGGGGACGACGATTTCGACTCCCGACAGGCGGTAGAACAGGTCGGCGCGAAACCGCCCTGCGTCGACCATCTGGTGCAGCGAGCGATTGGTGGCAGCCACCACGCGCGTATCTATTCGAACGGGCGCCGCGCCGCCAACGCGCTCCACGGTCGTGTCTTGCAGGACCCGGAGCAGCTTGGCTTGGGAGGCGGGCGACAAGTCGCCCACTTCGTCGAGGAAGAGCGTGCCGCGATCGGCCAGCTCGAACTTACCGCGCCGCCCTCGCACGCCGGTTGCCGTGCGTTCCTCGATGCCGAACAGCTCGGCCTCGACCAACGACTCGACCAGTGCGGCGCAATTGACAGCCACCAGCGGTCCACGACTGCGGGCGCCCTGCAGGTGCAGGGCCCGCGCCACCAACTCTTTACCCGCCCCACTCTCTCCTTCGATCAAGACCGTGAAGGTGGTCCGCGCGACCCGCGAAATTCGCGTGCGCAGCTGCTGCATCACGTCGCTCTGCCCCACAAGCATTCGCACTCTCCCGCGCCGGATACATCAACACTCTTGCCACATCCGCGCGGCCTGATTTACCGGAGTGGAGATAGCGACGGTCTTCCGAGGCGGGTAGCTGCTTCCCGCCCGGTCGTTCTCCAGGCCAACCCTGCCTGTCGATGGGCCCGCGACTACCCGTCGACGTGGCGGTTCTGCGCGACTTGCTCGCGCGCATCCACGCCTCAGCGGACCATGGGTACACGCCGGCGATTCACCTTTCCCTGCGCGAGGGGCACGCGGAGGGGGTGCGGCTGCTGCCCGACCACGGGCACGATCTCGGCGTGACATCGCCCCCCACGAGGCCCATAATCCGCTGGTCGGGCTCCGATCCGGGCCTAGTATTCGGAAGCATTACTTACTCATTAAGGTCTAGGTGACGGGTTGATTCGAGGAGGACAAAACGCAATCATCACCCGCAGTCTCGTGAAGGTGACCGTCCTGCTGCTGGCGTCGCTCCTTCTTGCGCGCACCGGCTTGCCGGCACAAGAACTAGGCCCCGGCATCGTGAAGGCTGGTAATGTCAGCGACTTGCCGATCCCGCTCTCGGGCGTGCAGGTCTACCTGCTAGGGGAGGTCCATGGCGCCCAGGAAAATGAAGAACTCCTGGCTCAGTTGGTCTCTCGTTTAGGGATGGACGTTGGCCTGCGGGATGTCGCGATCGAAGAGGACGGCACATACGAGTTTGCCGCGCGTCGCTATGTCGAGCATCGTTCGGCGGAGCTTCCTCCGGAGCTCTGCCTGCGTCGGGGAATTTTCGACACGCTTCGGCAACTGAACCAAGGACGCGCGGGGGACGCCTTGTTCCGCGTCCACTTGGTGGATATCGATTCTCCCGCCAACGCCATTCGCGCTCATCTGTTGGCGATCCAGGCCGACATCCCGGGGTCACGTGAGATCCGTGTCCCGGCGGCCTCCGGCATCAGGAACGACGGGCTCGCGGCCGTCGGTGCACTACGGCGTCTCGCGACCGACGATGTCGTGCTTGGCCAGTTGCGCACGATTGACCACTCCATTCGGGCATTGCAGCAGGGCCTGCAGGTGGGAGTGGGCCCGCCGTCTGGCAGTCCCTACCTCGAGGACCGCGAGCAGGCAATCGCCAGCAACATGCATGACCTGGTGCGGTCGGGGCGGGACCGGCCGGTTCTGGCGTTCTATGGTATCGACCACGTCGCCAAGCGGCTCCGCCACGACGGGGGACCGAACCGGGATACCGACTTCGCGCCCTTGGCGATGCGGTTGACGCACGCGGGCCTCAGAGTGTTCTCCATCGCGGCCTTTCCGTTGTCAGGCGCGACGAGGTGGCGTGGTCGCGAGCAGGACCTCCCGTGGTCGGCATCAGATGGATCACTTGCGAGCGGCGAAACGCTGGATCGTCTTCTCGCAGCCGCGGCCGGCGCACGTTACCTCTACGTGGATTCCTCCAGGCAGACCATCAACCTGCCGAGCCAGGACGTGAGCCGGTCGGGCGTCGATGCGTTCGTGCTGTTCCCGCGCGCCACGCCATTAAAGGACGGCTGCTTCCCCCGGTGACGCTCAGCGCCGAGCGCCGCAGCCTGGTCATGCGACTCCACGGTGGCTTGGGCGGGTGTGCACTTTTTTTGCCGGAGTGGAGGGGGCGTGATGTAGCCCGGCGCCAGCTTGATCTCGTCCAATTGGCGCGCTAATCTTGTCGCGCGCGTCAGGGCGCCATCGTCCGCCAAGGACTGAGTCCACCTGCTCTCGGACAATTTGACGTTCGACCTTCTTTCGGCCTGTTGGCGGACATCAGGCGTGTTTCGGAAGGAGGTCCGTCGTGACTCGTCATTTTCTGCCCGCGCGTCCCAACCTCGTTCAGCTCAAACGGCAGGCAAAAGAACGCCTCGAGCGTGAGCCCTCGCTTGGCCGTCTACGCGACGCGCAACGCGCGATCGCCGTCGACTACGGATTCGACTCCTGGGATGCGCTGCGACACCACGTCGAAGCGATCGCCGGAGCGCCATCACGCGCGATCATCAAGCCCGATGATCTCGATCCGGTGGAGGGGGAGGCCACGTGGACCACGCTGATCGCGGCGGTCGATGGAGACGTGGCGATCCTGCGCGACCTGCTTGCGCGCAACCCACGCCTCAGCGGCGCGGAGTATTGGTACACGCCAGCGATTCACTTCGTTGTGCGCGAGGGGCACGCCGAGGCGGTGCGGTTGCTGCTCGACGCGGGCGCGGATCCCGAGCGGAATGGGCTGTACGACGGCAGTCTGATCGCCATGGCAAACGACCGTGGCCACTCCCAGATCGCCCGACTGCTCGAAGAGGCACGCGATCGCCGGCATCGTATCGTCGCGGGATCGGACGATCATCCCGTGCACGCGGCCATCACCCGCAACGACATCGATGCGGTGCGCGCCCTGCTCGACGCCGATCCCACGCTTGTGAACGTGGGCAGCGAGTCGGGCGCGTCGCCGCTCCATCGCGCGGTCGGGCGAGGAATGTTCGACCTCGTCGTCCTCCTCGTCGAGCGCGGAGCCAGCGTTCAGGTGGCTTCGAGCTCGGCGCGCGGCCTCGGGAGTTGCGGTGGATTCTGGGGCGATCTTCAGCCGATCGACATTGCGCTCTGGCATGGTGTGGAGCAACCGGTTGCCCGCCGCATCATCAGGTTCCTGCTCGACCATGGAGCGACATACGACCTGACGGTGGCGGCGGCGCTCGGGGACATCGAGCGCGTCACACAGATCCTCGACACGGAACCCGCGCGCATCCGCGAGGCGCGGCCGAGCGGACGGCGGCCACTGTCGGCCGCGGTCGAAGCTGGCCACGACGCGATTGCACGCCTGCTGCTCGAACGCGGCGCCGATCCGACGTGGCCGGAGCCGACGGCCCCGCAGGGCCGATCGCTCCACGCCGCGGCGCGTGCGGGCAACTTCGAGATGGTGAAACTGCTCCTCGCTCACGGCGCCGACCCCAACAGCGGCGTGGACTCCTCCGGTAACGCCATGGGTGCGGCCAGTTCCTCGGAAATCCGCGTGTTGCTCGAGTCGCACGGCGCGACGATGGATCCGTACGAGACGACCTGGATTGACAACGATGCCGAACTGAAGCGTGTGGCCACGGATCCGGGACAGACCGTGCGCGTCACGGCTGGCTTTGTGATGGTTGTGAGCGATGGTCGACGAGATCGGCTCGAGCGGATGCTGGCTGTCGGCATGCGTGTGCCGCCAGTGGTCACCGGTTGCCAGACGTATCTGTTGACGCACGCCGACATGCTTCGAACGCTGCTCGCGCACGGCATGACTCCCGACGTCATGAACTGGCAGCGCCAAACGCTGCTCCATCACATCTGCCGGCAGCCGGAGATGAAACGCTGGATTTCATCGGGCGCACGCGACGCCATCGAAAAGGCCGCTATTCTCCTCGACGCTGGCGCGAACATCGTGGCACGCGACGAGGAGTACCGCTCGACCCCGCTTGCGTGGGCGTCGCGCAGCGGCGCGGTCGAGATGGTGCGGTTCCTTTTGTCGCGAGGCGCGCCGACGACTCTTCCCGACGATGAGCCGTGGGCGACGCCGATGGCGTGGGCCGAACGACGCCAGCATCCGAAGATCGTGTCGATCCTCCGACAGCACGGCGCTGATCGGTAGCGCCGAGAGCGCGGCGGCCGGAGGTCCGTCCCACCGACCCACTTCGCCTGCACCCACCGGTTTGGGGCGGTCAGCTTTCAAGAGGGTGCGAACGATGGCAGACGGCCGTGTTGAGCCACCGCGTGATCAGTGCAGGTCCGACGCGGGCCCGACATCGGCTGTTCGCGGAGCAGCTGCCGCACGCGACGGCGCGTCGGGTCCGACAGCGCCTTGAACACCTTGTTCACGTGTGTCTAGATTTGGCTAATCATCTAAACGTTACCAAGCGGTGTGTGACGCCCCGCCCGCCTACGTGGACATGCGCTCGATGAAGCTCACGAGATCCGTCTGTGCCTTGGTGCGTTCGGTGGTCAGGGCTTCAATCTGGCGGCGGAGCGTCTCGATGCGTGTTTCCTGGTCGTCGAGTTGCTTTACGTACCGCTGCACCAACTGGCGCTCTTCGGCACTGCCTTTGAGGGATCGCATGTTCTCGCGGACCCGCTCCTGGTCACGGCCGATCTGATCAACTTCGCTCTGGCGCCTTGCAACCTCGCCATTGAGACGAGCGACATCGGCCTTCCGCGCCAGCACCTGCCGGAGCGCCGCTTCCAGCGGCCCGGTCAGCGCCTGCGTCCTCATCAGCACGGCGACCTGATCGTCTGTGACCGAGCTGATGGCAATCTGCGTCTGCGTGGGCCGGCTCTCCTCGACGGTGAAGGTTGCGGTCGTGCGCGGCTCGAGGGTTAGCCGGAACCGATGCCAGGCCGGGGTCGTTTCGACCGGTTTGATCGTGCCGCCGAGCGACCAACCCGCACGCGCTGGATGCTCTATCACCAGCGTCCGCGGTTCGCTATCCTCGTTCCGTACCGTGTAGGTTCGATGCTGGCGCTCCTCGAGTTCCTGGATGAGCAGGCCGCGAGCTACCTGAATGCGGGTCACTCCCTGCGGCACCGGCTCCGCTTTCGAGTCGACCAAGAGCCCGAGATCGCGGGCATACGAGAGCAGACGACGCTCCCCCGCGCGGAGGGGCTCGACCAACCCCTCACCGGCGAATGCCTGTCCTTCGATGATCGAGAACGAGCCGCCGTCGAGCGTCAGACCCGTGGCGTTGGTCAGCCATACGGCGCGCAGAGGGCGCGTCGAACCAGACCCGGCGTTCCAGAGCGACACCTTCTCAGCCTGGACATCCTGACTGAGGATTGGCACGAGCGCCGACTGATTCTTGCGGATGGTGACCGGCTCTTTGAGTTTGTACTCGAACAGATCGCCCAGCTGCGCAGCCGCGGCGTCCACCTGCTGTGCCAAACGCGCGCCCGATATAGCCTCGGGCAAGGGCGGTGCATAAGGCGGCGGCGGGCCCGCCACGCCTCCCGCTGGTGCGCCCGCCAGACCGAACCCACCACGACCACGCCCGGCGACATTACCTGCCGCACCGGCACCACCTGCGGCGCGGAGTTCGGGACTGGAGGCGCCGACCGTGACGGACTCGCTGATTGCACCAATCTCCATTGTGGCGTTCAGCACGCTCTCCATGCCTCCGCTCACCCCGACGTTCGAGAAGTTCAGAGTGCGAAAACCGGCCATCGTGACGGCGACGTCATATGTGCCCGGCGTCACATCGCTGATCCTGTAGCGCCCATTCTGGTCGGTGATGACCTCCCCGGCCCGTATCCCCGCCCGGGTGAGTCGGACGGTGGCCCCGGGAAGGACGCCGCCGCTGCCGTCCCGGACGGTGCCAGTGACCGCGCCAGGCCCGGCCGCAGCCAGAGCGCCTTGATGAGTCTGCGGCGATAGCAGCATGCGTTCCGGTAGCGGCACCACCGGACGCTGCACGTAGTACGGCTTCGAAATGGCCTGCACGAACGACTGCGGCGCACCTGCCACGAGCGAAAGTTCCACGTTCTCCCAGTCTTCCCCTACGGTGTTGTCGACGATGGCCCAGCCCTGGAGCAACGGGCGCCGCGTTTCTCCGGCACCGGGCAGGACCAGCCGGTACGTCGCCTTCCAGACCGGCACCTCACTGACGTAGCTGACGAACAGATCGCGTTCGCCGGACCCGACCGTCGCAATTGACAGTCGCCGCAGGTCTCGATCGCGCACCGAAGCGACGAGCCCGAGGTATTTGCCGACTTCATCGTTGAGGGCTCGTTCGACAATCCGCACGCTCACGCCCGCGTCGAGCGCGATGGTCTGCATTTCGCCGCCGTCGGTCACAATCGAGACGGTGTCGACCGATGTTGTCGACCCATTTGAGTGGCGCTCGACGCGCTCGACACTCAACAGCCGGCCGATGGTGCGCGTCGTGCCGCTGCGGACTTCCAGGCGTGCGCCCCGTAGTGCCGTCAAGAACTCCGCTCGTGTCGTGTGTTCCGTCAGCGGTAACCGCAGTCCTCCGAGCCGGCGATCCAGCGCGGTCTCCGAGTTATAGCTGACGCCCGACACGCGGCCCCCGTCGAGGTCCAGCGATGTCAGCGACTTCAGCACGTCGTCGAGCTGGCTGCTGCTGAAATCGATCGTGACCGTCTGATTGCCGCGTACTTTTCCGATGTGCTCGAAATAGCCGACGCCGCTCTTGTAGAGGACAACGCGCCGGACAGGCAGCGGGTCTGGTGGCTGCGGTGCAGCCGGCAAGGGCCCTTGCGCGCTGACGAGGAGTGAAAGCAACAGGACGAAGACACCGACCGTCAGAGGCTTCATAGGGACTCCTAATCAGCGTGAACGCCGCTGGCGACCGGGCCGGATCACCCGTTCACCGCTGCACTCTATGTGTAGAACGCAGCAGAACGGAAACCTTGCAACCGTGCTGGCGCAGCTCTCGCAAGGGGGCATCTTAGCTTCCCCAATCATCCCTTCGTAGCCAGCGGTGGCGGTGGCTCGACCGAGGTCAAGGCCGACTTCGGCTTGACCGCAGTCGGATCCTTGACCGCGAACTCTTCCGGCTTCGGCTTGACCCCGTGCCGCGCCGCCCACACCCGTGTGAACTCGGCGCCGAACAGCAGGATCTGGCACGAGTAGTAAACCCACAACAGCAGGATCATCATCGACCCCGCCGCGCCGTAACTCGAGGCGACGGTGCCCTGTCCGAGATACAGCCCAATCACCTGCTGGCCAACCGTAAACAGCACCGCCGTCACCGCCGCGCCCGTCATCACGTCGCGCCACCGCAGGCGCACGTCGGGCAAGTAGCGAAACAACAACGCGAACAGTCCCGTCGTCACCACCATCGAGACCAGCGTGTTGACGATGGTCCATAGGGTGGCATTGGAGGGGGAGAGGTTGAACAGCCAGGCGTTGAGTGCGGCCAGGGCTGCAGTCACGGCGAGTGACACCAGCAGCAGGAAGCCGATCGCAATCACCAGGCCGAATGAGCGCAGGCGATCAATCACGAAAGCGTAGAGGTGTCCGTCAGGCCTCGGCTTGACCCGCCAGATGGTGTTGAGCGCCACCTGCAACTCGAGAAAGGCACCGGTCGAGGCAATCAGAAACGCCGTGCCGCCGACGAGCGTCGCCAGCGCGCCCGAGCGGTGCTGGCTGGCGCCCTCGAGCAGGCTTTCGACCGCCAGCGCGCCCTCGCGGCCGACCAGGTGATCGAGTTGACCGACGACCTCCCCGCGCACGGCCTCGGGGCCGAACACCATGCCGGCGATTGCCGTGGCCATCACCAAGATCGGCGCGATCGCAAACAGCGTGTAGTAGGCCAGCGACGCGCCAAGCCTGGTGCAGTCATCGTCCCACCACGCGCGGGCAGCGCCCCTGAAGGCCCGCGAAATTATCGGTTCATGCATGCGTTCTGAGTATGACCCACGGACCGACCAGCGTGCTGATCATCGACGTGCTCATGAACCATCTCGGCGTGTACCGCCGGGCCCGATGGGTGGCGTGCTAGCATCGGGCGGCTGATGCGCGACCGGATCGCAAATTGGCAGGAGGTAGACGATGTCAGCGGTCCCAACGATCAAGGCGGCGTACGCGGCGTTAGGCAGGAACGATCCTTCCGTGCTTTTCGGCGCCATGGACCCAGCCATCAGCTGGAACGAAGCAGAGGGCAATCCGCTTGCGGATCGCAATCCCTACGTGGGTCCCCAGGCCATTGGCGAGGGTGTGTTCGGGCGACTCATGGCCGCGATTGACAACTTCACCGCGGTGCCCACCACATTCATCGATGGCGGCGACCGCGTCGTGGTACTCGGCCGCTACGGCGGCACCATGAAACAGGGTGGCGCGACGCTCGACGCGCCGTTCTGCCACGTGTTCCAGTTCCGCGGCGACAAGATAGTCATGTTTCAGCAGTACACGGACACCGAGCAGTGGACGCGATTGATGTCGTAACGGCAGCGCCAGGGAGAGCGGGCTTTTACCAAGAGACCCGGTGATCATCTACGCGGTCCACGGAACCTGGCCGTACGGGCCGCCCACATGGCGGGGACGACGACGCGAGCGCTCGGATTGGAAGGGCGTCGAGCGACCGTGGTTTGAAATCGGTTCGGCGTTCGCCACGGCAGTGACGGGCGACCACACGATCACGTGGAGCCCGTTCACGTGGAGTGGCGACAACACGTTCCAGGCGCGCCAGGAAGCGATCGACGCCCTGAAGACTCGCCTGTGTGAGTCACTGGAGGCGAGTGACGAGCCCCATGCGATCGTCGCGCACAGCCATGGTGGCGCCGTCGCGTTGGCCGCGGTGGCGGGCCTGGAGGCCAGATTGCAGGCCCGCGTCGCCGGCATCGTCACCATGGGCACGCCGTTCGCGACACTGCAATATGCCACGTCCTCGAGCCTCGGGCTGGCGCAGGGCCTCCTGGAATCCGCTGGCGCGATCCTGCCGATCGCCCTTGCGGTCGGCGTGGCTATTGGCTGGGCGGTCGGCGCGGAGCGCCTCCTCTTTCACGCGCTGCTCTCGTCAGCCGTAGTGTGGCTCGTCTCCCTGATCCTCCTCATCTGGATACTTCCGACCCTGCTCGAGCGGCGAAGCCGACGAAGGACACATACGTTTCGAGACTTTGGGGATGCCGCCAAGGTGAAAACACCACTTGTGATACTTCGGGCGTCGGGCGACGAGGCCACGTTGGCGATCGCCTCGGCTCAAGCTGTCCAGCTCGCCGCGCGGGCTCTGTTTCAGGCGTTCCCAATATCCATTACCGACAACCGGATTCGTGTCCGTGCCTGGTTACCCCGGGCGTGTCGAGTTTACCTGGTGCTATCGTTTGCGGGCGCCCTGGTGCACTCGACCCTTCGTAACTGGGATGCCGTCAGCGGCGTCGTACGCTTCGACAGGGCCAGCTCTGCCGCAGTGAGCGTGACCCTCGCCGTGGCGCTGTCTGACGCAGCGGTCAGCTTGGTGCTCTTTCTCGTGTTCGGCCTGGCCGTCAGTACCGCGCTACTCGCCTGCCTGGCCATCGCGAGTGCCCGGGCGCTGGCTCGGGCGACGGGCCCTGAGTCGCGGGATCTCATCGCACAGGTCGAGTGCGAACCGGTGCCGTCGGGCGTCCGAGCCGTGCTCGAGACGCTGGCACTCCAGAACGCCGAAGAGGTGCATCTTTCAACCAGGGGCCTGCTGCGGCACTCGTTCCACGAGCTTCCGACGGCCCGAGCCCGGGTGGCGAGAGCCATCGAGGACTGGCTGACGCCTGCGGGTGACGAGGTCCGAGCACTGCAGGAAGGCGGCCGCGCTCGTCGCCTGGTGCTCGACCGGTGGGTGGAGGCACACAAGGACGTCGTGCGCGCCGGAGGCCCGAACGCGAGGCGACAGGTACAGGACCTGGTCGATCGGGCGCTCGCCGCAGACGGCCCGGTCACAGCGTTTCAGCTGCTATACCTCCTGCGCCCTCTGCTCCCGGAGGCCGACAGCCTCAGCCTGGACTCGGTGGCGATCGATCTCCGCCTGGCGGAGACACAGGCCGGACTGGCTGACGTCCAGCGTGAACTCGAGCAGATGTAGATCCCCTCGTTACACGGCCGGCCATGAGCCGCCGAGACGTCCTGGTCGCCCTGGTCAGTTGCATCTGATAGCGGGGCTCCGGAAAGCCGGATTCCAGCCCGAACGGCGGGGCAGAGGCAGTCACATGCTGTGGAAGAACGCTGCGACCGGTCGGGAAGTCTGGCTCGCCGTCCACACCAAGAAGGACGCCGGCGATCTCGGCTATCGCATTCTGCGAGAGGCAGGCATCAAATGAGTACTCACTACCCCATCGTGTTCGAGACGGAAACGACCGGCGCGGTCAGCGCGTACGTACCCGGCCTGCCCGTGTACGCCGCGGCTGATGATCAGCGTGCCGCCGCGAAGGCGATCGGCGCCCTCCTGCGCGTCTATCTCCAGGCGCATCCTGAAACGACGACGCGGGCGACGATTCGGGTGGCTGCCGTTTCACAGGTCGACAGACGACTCGTGGTGCGACTCGCGAGTGTGGCCACTATGCTTGGCTCGGCGACGAGCCGGGCCAAGGCCAAGGCATCGCGAGAGAATGGGCTCAAGGGCGGTCGGCCTCGAGTTTGTCATCGCAAGAGGGCTGCGTCGCGCGAATGACTCAGCGGCCTTCATCGCGCGAGGCCGATCGTCATCCGAATAGAGCTGGAGGGTCTTCCGTTCGATCACGACGTCATAGGGACCGGGGCACGTCGCCGCATCG
>JBDSZL010000040.1:0-61347 GCA_039925145.1 Vicinamibacterales bacterium
TACCGCGACGGGTGGCAAGACGCCGGACGAGTCCGAGGAGCCGCCGAAGCGCCGCCAGGGGTTGATTGCCGGTCTGGCGCTGCGGGCGTTGGGGGCAGGCGTGGCGTTGTGGTGGTCGCGTCGGGCGGCGCGATTGCACTAGGGGCGCTTGGTTGCGCTGTGCTGACGTCTCAATCGTGGTTGCACCTGAGTGAGATTGCCGCGCCTCGCCTCTATGGCGCGGGTCGGACTTCGTGGAGGCGTTGTACTGGTCGGCGATGCGCGAGCAGTCGTCGATCGTGCGGAACAGGAAGGTGCCGGGCTGGCCGAAGCCCTCCATCGGGGGGACGAAGGGGCGGGAGCCGGTGGCGATGATGACGTGGTCGTAGGCCTCGAGGATCGGGGCGTCGGGCGAGGTCCCGGTCTCGCCGGCGGCGTAAGGGCTGGCGTCGCGCTTCACGGAGCGGCCGATCACCACGCGGGCCTCGCGGTCGATCTTCACCGCCTTGACGCCGGCGTGGAGGGTAATGCGGTTCTCCGCGTACCAGGCGAGCGGGTTCATGAAGATCTCGGTGGCCTGCTGGCTGCGGTTCAGGACGTTGCTGAGAAGGATGCGGTTGTAGTTGCCGTAGGGCTCGGCGCCGAACATCACGATGTCAAAGCGTCCTGGCGCCCGGGCCAGGATTTCCTCGACGACTCGTGCGCCCGCCATGCCGTTGCCGACGACGACCAGTTTCTCTCGGTTCATCAACGCGTCTGCCTTCCTTCGGTCTTCTCCACGCGAACCGCGCACTGTTTGTAATTGGGCTCGCGAGAAATCGGGTCGAACGATGCCTGCGTCACCTGGTTGGCGTTGAACGTCGCCCAGTGGAACGGCACGAAGAGCTGCCCAGGCGCGACGGTTTCCGTGATGCGGAGCTCGAGCGCGGCAATGCGTCCGCGCTGCGATACGACATCCACCCGGTCGGACCATTTCAGGCCCAGCGCCCGTGCATCACGCGGATTGATCTCGAGCCACGGGTTGGCGCACAACTGTTCGAGAATGGCGACCTCGCCGGTTTTCGTTCGTGTGTGCCAGTGCTCCACGGTGCGTCCCGTGTTGAGCACGAATGGGAACGCGTGACTGGGCTGCTCGGGAAAGGGTTCCCATTCCGTCGGGATCAGCCGCGCCTTGCCATCGTCGGTCTGGAATCGACCGTCGGTGTAGAGCCGGCGTGAAAGCGTGGCGTCCGTCGAGCCCGTGGGATAGGGCCATTGGATGCCGCCATGTGCCTCGATTGCTTCGTAGGTCATCCCCGAGTAGTCGCAGAGACGACCGGCGGACACGCGCCGCCATTCTTCGAAGGCGTCGCGCGGCCCCGTCCAGCCGGGGAAGAGCTCCTCTTTGCAGCCGAGCGAATCGGCGAGCGCAAGAAAGATGTCGAAGTCGGTGCGCGCTTGTCCCGGTGGCTCCACGGCCTTATTGACCTTGCTCACGCGCCGCTCGGAGTTGGTGTACGTGCCTTCCTTCTCGCCCCAGATCGCGGCCGGTAGCACGACATCGGCGTATTCGGACGTCGGTGTGGGATAGAAGCCGTCCTGAATCACGAGGAACTCGAGCGTCTCGAGCGCCTGTTTCAATAGGGCAAGGTTTGGGAACGACACGATCGGATTGGTGGCGATAATCCACAGGGCGCGTACTTTTTTCCGGAGCGCGGCTTCGATGATGTCCGGATACGCGTAGCCCCGCGAGGTCGGGATGCGGTCCTCGGCCACGCCCCAGATCGCGGCCAGTTCGGCGCGATCGGCGGCGCTTTCAAACTTTCGGTACCCCGGTAGCGACGAGGTGAAGCCGGTCTCGCGCGTGCCCATCGCATTGCACTGACCCGTGATCGAGAACGGCGCCGCCCCCACCCGGCCGATGTTGCCGGTAATCAGGGCGAGGTTGTTGATCGCATTGACCGTCTCGGTGCCCTTGGTGCTGTGATTGACACCCATCGTCCACGCGATGAATCCGGCGCGCGCCCGACCGTAGAGCGACGCGGTCTTGTAGATCAGTTCAGTGGACAGGCCCGTGATATCGCTGACGTAGTCGGGCGTGTAACGCTGCACCGACTCACGTAGCGCCTCAAAGCCGGTCGTGTGCGCGTCGATGTAAGCGTGGTCGATGAGATCGTGCTCGATCAGGATGTGGATGAGGCCGTTGATGAGCGCCAGATCCGAGCGGGGCGCGAGGGGCAGGTGCAGGCTGGCCCGCATCGCCGTCTTGGTGACACGCGGATCGACCACGATAAGGGTCGCGCCAGGATTCGCCTCGAGGCGTTTCCACAAGATCGGGTGATTGTCGGCGACGTTGGCGCCGATCAACAGGATGACGTCGGCACGCTCCAGGTCCTCGTACGCGCCCGGAGGCCCGTCGCTGCCAAATGATCGCTTGTAGCCGGCGACAGCCGTCGACATGCAGAGCGTCGTGTTGCCGTCGTAGTTGCGGCTCCCGAGTCCGATCTGCACGAGCTTGCCGAGCGTATAGAACTCTTCGGTGACCAGTTGTCCGGTGCTGACGACGCCGACGGCATCGGGTCCGTAACGTTCCCGTATGTCGCGGAACCTCCCGGCCATCGTGCTGATCGCCTGATCCCACGTGACAGGCCCCAGCGGCCGTGTCCGGTCTCGACGCAAGAGTGGAGTGGTCGCGCGCGCTTCGACGTCGATGGTGTCGTGTTCCGAAAGGCCTTTCGGGCAGAGTGTGCCGGAGTTCACCGGATGGCTCTCGTTGCCGCGGACGCTGACCGCCTTGCCGTCCTTGACGCCGATGAACATGCCGCAGCCGACGGAGCAGTAACCGCAGGTGGTCTGCACCCAGGTGTCGGGAATCTTCCGCGCGGACGTGTATCCCATGACGGGATCCACGTCGTACGCATATTTTTCGGCCCGCGTGCTGAGGCCGAACGCGCGCCCAAGCAGGCTCACGCCGCCTCCCGGCCCAAGTACGGCGCGGCCATGTGCTTCGGCACGGCGCTGACAAAGAAGAGGTAGCGCCCGAGGAGCTCACTGACGAGCGCGAGCGCGAATGCGATCCACTGCGCGACCGGATGCGAGGTGGACAGTGGCAGCGCCAGTGCGCCCACCGCCAGTAGCACACCGCGTGCGACCAGGCGCGAGCGCAGCGTCGTCGCGAGCAGGCGGCCACTCGCCTGGAGCTCGATGCCTGACGACGAGATGAGCCGAAAAAATCGCAGCGCGAGAACGACCAGTTCGGTCGTGGCGGTGGCGGCGGCGGCGATGACAAGCCAGCGCGCGTCGCCTGCGCCTACGGCGTTCGCGAACAGCAGGCCAAGGATCGCGCTCGTCAGCAGGAATTGGACGAGTGTGAACGGCGTATTCCACGCAGGCCGCGAAGGCACACGGTAGATGTAGCCCGTGGCTGTTACGCCGCCGAGGCCGAGCACGACGGTCACCACCCCGACGGCGGTCCCGCCAGGAACTCCAAACCACAGTGCGGCGGCGTACGCGCTTGCGACACCGGAGAAGCCGCCGAACAGCACGACCTCCCGACTGAGCCACGAACGCTTCCACGCCTTGATGGCCCGATACGCGTGCACCGGTCTTCCAAGATGCATCGTCGAGGCGGCGAGCGCGATACTCGCCACCACCAAGGAAGAGAGAGCCGCGACGCCCAAGCGGGTGGAGGCACCAACCAGTTGCAGAAGCCACACGACGGCAAAGGTGCCCACTGACAGTTGGGTGAGCACGGTCATGATCACGAGTGGCCAGTGGGGATCGGCCGGCGCAGTAGCCAGGCGAACGAGATCCACTGGCTGTGAATCCGGCGGGAGGTTCCTGGGCAGGGTGATGCGAGTCGTCGACAGGCTGCCGTCGTCGATGGGCAGACCGGGGCCGGACGCCTTCGCCGCAAGCGCGCGCCACTCATCGACCTTCACGACTTCAATCGCGATGGCCCCCGTCGGACAGGCTGACACGCAAGCCGGCGCTTGTCCCAGACCGAGGCGGCTGTGGCACATGTCGCACTTGCCGACCACGCCGCGCTCGGGGTTGTACTGCGGCACGCCATAGGAGCAGTTCCAGGTGCAGTACTGGCAGCCGATGCAGGTATCGGCGCTGTGCAGGACGATTCCCGTCGAGGGATCCTTGGTGTACGCATCGACCGGGCAACCGCTCAGGCACGTCGGCTCGACGCAGTGGTTGCAGCCCATCGACAAGAACGACCGCTGAGTATTGGGATACCACCCGCCTTCGATCTCGCCGACGCGGCGCCAGTTGAGCGCCGCGGGATTTCCGTTCTGCTCGTTGCACGCCACGACGCAACATTTACAGCCGATGCAACTGCCCATGTCGACGTGGAAGCGGTACTGCTCGCCGGGTCCTGGCGACGCGGAGGGCATCCGTTGAGTCAGGGTGGCCCTGGCGCTCGGATCGGTTTCCGGCTTCTTCGGCGTCAGCACGAAGGTGGCGTCGTCTTCCGTCGCCCGCTTCATCAATGGCAGATCGATCACGGTGTGCCTCGACTCGTCGCTGCACCCTGCGTGCAGTTCCGTGTTGCCCGGATGCAACACGGGACTGACTTGTGAAAAGTGCAAGGCCTGTGCCGGTGGCGTCGCACGGCGACGTCATTGAACTTTTTTCAAATACCGGCGGGAATCATTGCGAGACGCGTTGTTCATGGCGGATCAACCATGCGGGCGTTGGTCGACACAAATGTTTATGTGTCAACTTGGTTCTACACGAGTGTTGTTTGGCTTGTAGGTGACGGATGTCGAGCGAGGGTTAAATTGCGGCGCGCCCGGTCAATATGACAATGGAGTCGACAGGAACGTTCATGACTGAGACGATGGCGACATGTTTGTGGAGGCGTACGAGGGACCATCGTGAGCGCCGGAGATACGCCGCGGCCCACACTCGAGGCTTCGGCTGCGTGTAGAATCCAGGTTCCCTTAGACGATCGAAGAAGCCTCACTCGAGCAGGAGATCCTCGCCATGCTGAGTCTCGTCATCGCCACACTCTTCGCTGTGCAAGGTCCGCCGAGACCCGCGGACGTCCCCACCACTATCAGGATGATCGACGGTGGTGCGAGCGAGACCGCGGCGATCGTCGACATCAATCGCGATGGTCGACCGGACATCGTCTCCGGCGAGTACTGGTACCAAGCTCCCGCGTGGACCAAGCACAAGTTTCGTGAGGTGGGCTTCTCGGGCAACTACATCGACAGCTTCAGCCTGATGGCCGTCGACGTCAACGCCGACGGCTATCCCGATCTGGTTGATGTCTCTTGGTTTGCGCGAAAAGTCGCCTGGTGGAAAAATCCGGGTCGCACGACCTCCACGGCGCTGTGGCCAGAGGCCACGGTCAATCAATGCTGCAACGTCGAGTTCGCGGTGTTGGCTGACATCAACAATGACGGCAAGATGGCCGAAGTGGTCGCGCAGGAAAACGCGACTGGCCAATCCTGGTACGAAGTGAAGAACGGTGCGTGGGTCAAGCACGTCGTGAGCGATCGGACGTACGGACACGGCATCGGCACGGGCGACGTGAACAACGATGGCCGCAACGACATCCTGACGCCGCGCGGATGGCTGGAAGCGCCAGCCGACATTCAAGCCACCGGAAACTGGACGTTTCACAACGGATGGGAGGCCGCGAATACGCCGGTCACGGTCACCGCTCCTCGGGGAGGCGGGCCAGGAGCCGCTGCTGGTGCCGCCGGCACCGCCGCGCCTGCCGTACCACCTGCTGCACCTGCGAATGCGCCTGTTGAAGAACTTGGTTTCATGCACGTTCTTGATGTCAACGGCGATGGGCTCAACGACGTCGTGACTGCCGCTGGACATGACTACGGGGTGTACTGGTTTCAACAAGGTCCCAACGACACCTGGACACGACGGACGATCGACGACGCCTGGTCGCAGGGGCACGCGTCCACGCTCGTTGACTTCAACGGGGACGGAAAGCTCGATCTGGTGACCGGCAAACGTTTCTGGGCCCACAACGGCGGCGATCCGGGCGCGCGCGAGCCGAACGGCCTCTTCTGGTATGAATACCGCGCTCTCGCGCCCGCCGCGCCACGCGGAGCCGCGGCGACGACGCCGCAGGGGGCACCGGGCGGAGGTGCCCGCGGTGGCCGCGGCCCGGCCGGCTCGGAATGGATCAAGCACGTCATCGATTACGGCGGACGTCTCGGCGGTGGCATGCAGATCGCGGCGCAGGATCTCGACGGCGACGGCGACATCGACCTCGTCAGCGGCGGCAAAGGCGGATTGTTCGTGATCGAAAATCTCACGCGGCGCGCCGGAGCGCGCTAGCGACCAAGCCCGCGAAAACGCGCTGGCAGATCGCATCAAGCTCTGGAAACTCGCTCGAGCAGCTTCCCCCTCGGCCCAACGAAGAACGTGGTGATCTGACGAGCATCAACGACATCGCAATCTGGATGATCAGGAGTGGCTCAGCTCGGCCACCTTGGCGCCGGAGTTTCAAGAGCCTGCGGCCGACACAAATCCTCTGGCAAGCGACGAAGGACTAACTGTGGGGGACATTTCTATCGAGTCAAGTCAGGGGACATTTCTATCGAGTCTTGACAGATGAATTTCCACCACTTGACGCGACACTACCCCGAGGTGTATACCATGCATGTCCACCGAAAACACGGTCACTCTTGCCCAGCGTCTGGAGTCGCAGGTATGTCGACACTTCCTTTCAGAAGCTACTTCTATACCGCCGCGCTTTTACTTTCCTTGTCGCCAGTATTCTCGACAACCGCCCTTCAGGCGAACACACTCGCCAGGCAACGCCCGAGCGAGGCGAATAGAGCGTCCGATGTGCTCGCGAGAGGTGTTGCGCTACTCCCAGCGGACGATACGGAGCTTACACTCTCCGAAGTTAGATTACTCAGGGACGAGCATGGGCGCATATCGGTCGTGAGAAAGGGGCCCCTGCCTTTCGACGAAGCGTTCGACTACTTCTGGGTCGTGGAACCTCAGCTCGGAAGCTACAGCGTCGTCGTGCTAACTGGCTCGGATTCTGATGCCATTCGCGTTCGCCGAATGTACGAACGTCGGGGATTGACGGTGCCCCTGGAACGAATTCGAGAGCGCTTGATCAAGTCGAGGGAGCAACTCACAAGGCTCAGGCTGACTGGCGTGAGCGCCGCCACGAGCATTGGAGTCCCTGCCTCAAGACACGGCGTCACTCTAACAGACGCGCTCGAAACGCCAGGATCCGAGCCAGCCACAATTTATTGCACCGGCGGAGCTGAGGTGCGTGAGGAGGCTTGGGAACCGGCCCGGTGGATTTGGAATGTCGACGAGCTGGCCAGAACCACATTCTCAACCACATGGGAGCGCGACGAGACGGACATCTATCCGGACTCCCAGGGTCAGTGCTGGGCCAACCAACTCACGTTTTTCTACACCAGTTGGCAGGTGACATCTTGCGGCGTTAATATCGATCGGCGCACAAACTATTTCGATGACTACACTTATGGTGAATACTTGAACTACGACTTCATGTTCAACTCAGTGACGACCACTATCTGGAGTCAGGCAGGGGTTCAGTTCACCAATGGTGCAGCTTACTGGCATGGCTACACTTCTAGTTCAGGCGAATGGGGCTATTGGTCCTGGTATCCTTATCCGATGATGCCTTTCATAAGTGGGCATACGTTTGGCTTCGCGACGGACACCTGCAACTGAGAAGGTCTTGACTGATCGCTTGTTTACCACGAGCGCCGCGCCTGAACGAACGGCTGCCGTGATTAACGGAACGCTTGCCATTTGTTTGGCGGCGACGTTGTTCCCGCCAGCGATAAGACCCCTCATGCGGTGGTGGGGCTTCCTTGCAATTGCCGTCGCCGTCAGCATCGTCACGTGGCGAACTTGGTTCTACGCCAGAGAAGAGTGCAGGACTGGCCGTTCTGGGTGGCGCGGCGTTATCGAGGCAGGGGCGCTGGGCTTTGGCGTGGCAATCATGGTCTTGTCTAAGGGCATCGTCCTTCGATTTGCAGAAGCACCTCCGTTTGTGATCATCTACGGAACGGCTGCTTTCCTCGTCGGTGCGCTAGTGGGGATGATCTTCAAGCTGTCGGCTGAGATTGTCTTGTTATTGTTCAGGACGATCTCACGCCGGCAGCCTGGCGGCTGAGCAACAGTAGACGGTACGCGTTCAGCCACAGCAGCGGATGGGCTATATCGCTGTATCTCTTGCGTGAGGGGTTGCGGACTAGTTCCGGTGTGCATCACGCGGCTTTGGAGTTGATTATGCCATTACGTTGGAGTGCGCTCTTTGTTATGTCGTGTGCTCTTGCGGTGTCACCTACTGCGTCGACGCTTCCACGCAACATTATCCAGTCGGCCCCTGGTCCGTCACGAGGCGCGTTTCTTGGGGACCCAACCGTCGACTTGACGGGTACGTGGCGGGGAGCGAATGGAACAACATTTCAGATTCGATCGGTTGGGACCGACGTCTTCTGGGTTGGCACCAAAGGTTTAGATACCCAAGTATTCCACGGACTGGAGCGAGATGACGTAATTACTGGCAGATGGGCCGACGTGCCACCGGGATCTGCTCGAGGAGGGGGTCTGTTAAGGCTTCACGTTGTGAGTAAGGATGAGCTTGAGATCACTGGACAGCCTGTCGCCTTTTTTGGAGCGCGGCTGATTCGCGTACAGACTCCGACTGCCGACCCGACTCGCTGACGTTTCGAAGTGGACTGCGCTTGATCGGATTCGGGGACACGTTCCGAAAGGTGGATACAATGTCCCGCATGTCCCCAAGCAAGTCAGGCCGGCGGTCTCGCCGGCGGTTCTCTGAGGAGTTCAAGGAAGGGGCGGTCCGGCTGGTCCTGGACGAAGGGAAGACGGTCGGCGTTGTCGCCCGCGAGCTGGATCTGACGGCCTCTGCGTCAGAACTGGGGGAAGGGGGCACCCACCGGGGCGGATGTCTGAGAACGCCGCTTATGTCGCTAATGCTTCCTACCCTCGGAAGCGAGCTTGGCGGCGACGCTCTACGCGGGGGTGACCAACCCGCGGGGTCGAGAAATCGATCTGGCGATTGCGGCCTGTGCCCTCAGCCACACAACGCCGCGCTCTGACGCCCAACTCCAAAGATTTCAAAGACATTCCGAACCTGACGCTTCTTTGAGGTGCGTCAGACCGCACGACGGCGGGGGGGATCGCAAATCGGGTCGCGTTAGACTGACCGTTTACGAATGGCGCGCGGCCTCGATAGTGGCGATGTCGATCTTCTTCATCGTCATCATCGCGTCGAACACGCGCTTCGCCGCAGCACCACCGGCCGCCATCGCGTCGGTGAGCGCGCGCGGTGTGATCTGCCACGAGAGGCCCCAGCGATCCTTGCACCACCCGCACTGGCTTTCCTGACCGCCATTGCTGACGATGGCGTTCCAGTAGCGATCGGTTTCTTCCTGATTGTCCGTCGCGACCTGGAACGAAAAGGCCTCGCTGTGCTTGAATGTCTGGCCGCCGTTGAGACCCAGACAGGGAATGCCGAGCACCGTGAACTGCACCGTCAGGACATCCCCCGCCTTGCCGCCCGGGTAGTCGCCAGGGGCCATGTGAACGGCCGTGACGGCACTGTCTGGAAATGTGGCGGCGTAGAATTGCGCAGCGTCGAGGGCGTCCTTATCGAACCAGAGACAGATCGTGTTTTTGGGCGTCATCGTCGTGGCTTCTGCAGCCTACAGACTCAAGTGCTGGAGTGTGCCCGTGCTGTCTCCCAGAGTGTCGGTTCTGACGTCCATCTGATCGAGCATCGTCAGGTATAGGTTCGTCATCGGCGTCGGCTGATCGAGCATCAGGTGACGTCCGGTCTTCAAGCTGCCATTGCCGCTGCCGAAGAGCACGATCGGCAGGTTCTCGTGAAGGTGGCGGTTGCTGTCGCTGAGACCGCTGCCGTAGAGGACCATGCTGTGATCGAGCAGCGTGCCGTCGCCGTCCTTCGTCGCGTTCATCTTGCCCACGAATCCCGCGATGAGCTGCGCGTGGTGCTGGTTGATCTTCGTGAGCTTCTCGAGCGCTTCGGGCCGGTTGCCGTGATGTGACAGCGGGTGGTGTCCATCGGGCACGCCAATTTCTCCGTACGTCCGGAGACTGCCTTCGCGACCGAGCACGATGGTGATCACGCGCGTCGAGTCGGTCTGCAGCGCCGCCGCGGCGAGATCCAGCATGATCTTGACGTAGGCCGCGTACTCGAAGGGCACACCGTCCGGCCGTTCGAAGCTGGGCAGGACCTCCACGATATTGCGCCGCTCGGCGGCCTGGATCTGCAGCTCGATCTCGCGAACGGCGCTGAGGTATTCATCGAGCTTGCGCCGGTCGGTGCCGCCGACGACTCCAATAATCGAGCGCACCTGATCCTGCACCGAGTCGAGAATGCTCTTGCGATCGGCCAGTCGCTTTGCGCGCACGTCCTTGGGGAGCGTGATGTCGTCGGCGCCAAACAGCCGTTCGAAGACGGCGCGGGGGTTGGTCTCTGGAGGATTCGGCGTCGACGGACCACGCCACGACAGGCTGTTGGTATATGCGCAGCTGTAGCCAGAGTCGCAATTGCCGACCGTGCGCGAGTCTTCGCAGCCGAGCTCCAGGGAGCGCAGTTTCGTTGCCGATCCGATCGCGTTGGCCGCTACCTGATCCACCGAGACGCCCACTTTGATGTCTTTGCCAGCGGTCTTGGCGGGATGCACGCCCGTGAGGAAGCTGCCGCCCGCGCGCGCGTGATCACCGCCGCCGTCGCCGAGCGCATTGCCGTTGTGGTCCATCATGCCGGTCAGAACGAGCATGTTCGTGCGGTAGGGCTCGAACGCCGTGAGGATGGGCGTCATCTCGAAATCCGCACCGGCGGTTGCCGGGGTCCAGTTGGGCATCACCATGCCGTTGGGCGCGTAGATGAACACGCTGCGCACGGTCTTCTTGGCGGCCGCGGCGCTGAGGGCGGGCGTCATCGACTCGAGAAGAGGGAGCGCGAGACAGGCGCCCATGCCGCGCAATACCGTCCGTCGGGACAAAGCCTTCTTGGTGATGATCATTTGGTCGGTTCCTTGTCTGCGTTCCGCATCTGGAACGGTCTGCTCTTCACGATCTCGAGGACGACACTGGAGAACTTGTGGTCGGCGGCGTTCACCCCAGCGGCAATCTGTTTCACGGCAGGACGGTCGGTCTTCTCGATACCACGGCCCAGCGCGTAGGTGAGCATTTTCTCCGAGAGCCCCTGGACGAAGGCGTCGGTTTTCGTGCGCAAGAAGGCGGACAGCTCGACAGGGCCTTTGAACGTCTTGCCGTCGGGCAGCGTGCCGCTGGAGTCGACCGGGGTCGGGCCCTCTTTATCGCGCCACGATCCGATGGCGTCGAAGTTCTCGAGCCCGAATCCGAGCGGGTCCATGTTGCGGTGGCACGACGCACACACAGGATTATTGCGATGCGCCTCCATACGTTGCCGCAGCGTCGCCCCTTCGCCGACGCCTTTGACGTCGAGGTCTGGCACGTTCGGCGGAGGCGGTGGCGGGGGCGCATTCAGGATGTTCTCGAGGATCCATTTGCCGCGGAGGACGACCGAGGTGCGGTCGGCATAAGACGTGGCGGTGAGCACGC
The DNA here is from genome assembly GCA_039925145.1 of Vicinamibacterales bacterium. Lineage (GTDB taxonomy): Bacteria > Acidobacteriota > Vicinamibacteria > Vicinamibacterales > SCN-69-37 > JBDSZL01. The sequence goes on from JBDSZL010000040.1 coordinate 11,575, forward strand.
TCGCCTGACCCAGCACGCCACGACGAGGCGTATTCGCCAGGCTCACCCTGCGGAATTCAGGCCCCTTCACGTCGGTCAGGCCGTAGTAACCGGCCAGATACTCGTTGACGAAGGTGTAGTCGGCGTCGAGGAAATCCACAATGCTTCGATCGTCACGAATAAGGTTCTCGACGAACATCCGCGTTTCCTGTTCGGCCGACATGCGCAGGTAGTTGTCCCACAGCGGAAACTTGTAGAAATCCGGGCGCTGTGACTCGAGCGCGCGGAACTGCAGCCACTGTCCGCCGAAGTTCTCGACGAAACGGCCGATCTTCGGATCCTTCAACATGCGCTGCACCTGCGCGGTGAGGACCGCAGGCTGCCGTAACGTTCCCCGCTCGGCCGCCTGCCTGAGCTCGTCGTCTGGCATGCTCGACCAGAGGAAATACGAGAGGCGCGAGGCCAGCTCGTGGTCGGTCAGGTAGTAAGACCGGGACGCGGCGACCACGGCGGCGGCAGGCGCGGCGGCGACGCGATCGCTCTCGATGCGAAACAAGAACTTCGGCGACACGAGCAGCGCCTGAATGGCGACCACGACCTGCTCGTCGAACGAGTCGCCGCGCTTTCTCACGCGAAGCGCGTGCGCCAGCACCTGATCTACGTCGAGCTTGCCGACCGGAGTGCGATAGCCGCGCTGAACCAGGTTTGTGACGATGCGACGCAGACAGGTGGTGTCTTTCTGGGTGCAGACGAACACCGCCCGCACGCTCTCGGGTGACGGGCGAACCTCGGGCTTGGCCGGTCCGGCAATCTCCATGGACTGCACGCCCATGGTGTCTGGTCTCGCCAGCCGCGTCCCGGGAGGCGCGCCGGGCGGGACGAATACATTCAGGCTCGGCGCGTCGTCATTATTGTTAGCGTTGTTGGCGGCCGCGCCATTGCCGTTGGCTGGCCCGACACCTGGGGGCGGGGCAATGACGCCGCGGCCCGCGCCGCCGGCTGGCGCACCGCGCCCGGCGCCGCCGGGAGGCGCGCCGCCGCCCCGCCGGCCCCGGCCTTCTGGCACCGGCCGTTTGGAGGGATTCTTGGCACCGTATGCGGCCGGCAGCCCTTCGAACTGCCGCGGGAAGCCGACGGCGACCCAGTGCTCGCCTGCGGTCACGCGTACGGGAAATTCCTGCGTGCGTCCCTCGAGCGAGCCGTCGATCGACGCAAGGCCCACCTGCGCGCCGTCGACGAACGCCGCAATCTCGAGCGCCTCTGAGCCGGACGGGCGCATGCCGTTGTCGGGCGTCGCTCTAATGATGTAGTCGCCGGTTGCCGGGAACCGGTGCCTCACGTGAAAGCTGTTAGGCATGGCCAGTCCCGACTCGTCGTAGCTGGTCAACGACAGGTTGGGGTGGGTCGTGAGGAAGAGGTTATCGGGATCGCCCGGCCGCCGGCGACCGAGGGGCTGGTAACGGCCGGTGACGGGCTTGACCGATTGGGGACCGTAGACGGCCGTGCGCGCGACAACCTCGGCGGCCGCCAGGTACTTCTCCATGAGCACGACTGACAGAGAGAGAACATCGCCGTTGTTATCGAAGCCGTACCCGGCATCGTCTTGCGGAAAATTGTCGGCCGGATGGAAGTCGACACCAAGCAGGTCGCGCACGGTGTAGTTGTATTCGGCGCGATTGAGCCGCCGCGCGGTCACGCGGCCCGGGTCGGCCGTAGCCGGGTCGGCATGGGACAGCGCGAGCTCTGGATAGGTGCGCTCGAGCCAGGTCACCAGCGTTGCCGCGTCGCCCGGCTCCAGAGGGGGCATGGTGTCGGGCGGCATCTTTCCGCTCGTCACCATCTCGTGCACCTTGGCCCACACCTGCGGCTTCTGGGCCACGACCGCGGGGTCGCGGAACAACTCCATGTTCAGGTTGCCGGCCAGCTCGACGTCGTTGTGGCAGGTGGCGCAGTTGTCCGAGAGGACGGGATAGACCTTCTTGGCGAACTCGTCCGCGGAGTTGGCCGCCGCCGGGGCCTGGGGCGCGACCGGGCGGCCGGAGTTCTGTCCGGACACGGTGGTGACATACGCGCCGCTGCCGAGTGCTACGCACGCGGCCAGGGCGCCACACAGCGTTCGATACCGGGGCCATGCTCGCGGCGTGGAATCTCTGGACATGGAAGGCCCGAGTCTAACATCCGCGGCCCCCGGAAATCATCAAGAAGATTCGAGCGCCGGTCGCGCGTGGAGGCCCTGTCGAGCCATTAGAAGGTGTTACCCAACGGCGCCCCGTCGAACCTTCGCTCGGTAACGCTTAGCACGGCGCGATACGGAGGCTTGCCTCTCTAATCCGTTGTCGGATATCGTCTTAAGGCTGTGGCCACCTCAACTTCCCTGCCTGCTCAGCGACGATTCGGCGAAACCACACGGCGCGACCGATGGTGGGTCTCGTCGGCTATCACCTTTCTGGGCTTCACCGCTTTCATCATCTACTCCACCTGGGCGGGATACTCGAACGCCAACTACGAGTACGGGCCGTACCTGTCGCCGATGTATTCGCCGCTGCTCTTCGGCCCGTCGGCGCATTCGTGGTTCGGCGGCCCGGCTCAGCCCACGTGGTGGCCGTCGATGCTCCATTACTCAGCCGCCGCGCTGATCCTGTGGGGACCGGTCGGATTCCGGCTGACCTGTTACTACTACCGCGGCGCGTACTACAAGGCCTTCTGGGCCGATCCGCCTGGCTGCGCCGTGGGCGAGCCTCGCAAGAAATATCTGGGCGAGCGATGGTTTCCACTCGTCATTCAGAACGTCCATCGCTACTTCCTCTACGTGGCGATTATGTTCATCGGCCTGCTCGCCTACGACGCCTGGACCGCGATGTGGTTTCCCGCAGACGGCAGCATGGTGCTCGAACGGGGCACGCCCAGAGCGTTCGGGATTGGGCTCGGCACGATCGTCCTGAGTCTCAACGTGGTGTTCCTCGGCAGTTACACCTTCGGCTGCCACTCGCTGCGGCACCTCGTGGGCGGCGCGCTCGACGTCATGTCGGGCCGCCCGGTCCGCAAGACCGCATATGCGTGCGTCAGCTGCCTGAATCGCTGGCACATGAAGTGGGCGTGGACGAGTCTCCTATGGGTCGGGTTTACGGATCTCTATGTGCGCATGTGCGCGATGGGCATCTGGTCCGACTTCCGCCTCTTCTAGCGCGAGACCCCGAGCGTAGCGAGGGTGTCGAGCGTCCGGAGCGATGGGGGTGGGGCCCCATCGCGACTGCAAGAAAGCCCCGAGCGTAGCGAGGGGCAGGCCCTGGCGCATTGAGAAGAAAGCTGAGATGCAGTTTCCTGTAATCGATACGGACGTTCTGGTGATTGGCGCCGGTGGCGCAGGTCTTCGTGCGGCGATCGAAGCGTCCGCACAGGGTGCCAAGGTTGCCGTCATCACGAAGTCGCTGCTCGGCAAGGCGCACACCGTCATGGCTGAAGGCGGCATGGCTGCGGCCATGGGCAACGTCGACGATCGCGACAACTGGCGCGTCCACTTTGCCGACACCATGCGGGGCGGGCAGTACCTGAACAACTGGCGCATGGCGGAACTGCATGCCAAGGAGGCGCCTGAACGGGTCCGCGAGCTCGAGGGGTGGGGTGCCGTGTTCGACCGCACCAAGGACGGACGCATCCTCCAACGCAACTTTGGCGGCCACCGCTATCCGCGTCTGGCGCACGTCGGCGACCGCACGGGGCTCGAGCTGATTCGCACGTTGCAGGATCACGGCGTGCACCAAGGTCTCGACGTCTACATGGAGCACACGGTGGTGTCGCTTCTCACCGATAGCGGGCGCGTGTGCGGCGCGACGGCCTACGACCGCGAGCGTGGACGTTTCAAGGTGTTCAGCGCCAAGGCGGTCGTGATGGCGACGGGCGGCCTCGGCCGCGCATTCAAGATCACCAGTAACAGCTGGGAGTACACCGGCGACGGTTACGCCCTCGCCTATGACGCCGGCGCCGCGCTCCAGGACATGGAGTTCATCCAGTTCCATCCGACCGGCATGGTGTGGCCGCCGAGCGTCAAGGGCATTCTCGTCACCGAGGGTGTCCGCGGCGAAGGTGGCGTGCTTCGCAACAGCGAAGGGCGTCGCTTCATGTTCGACGACATCCCGGAGAACTACAGGAATCAGACGGCCAAGGACGAAGAAGAAGGGTGGCGCTACACGCAGGGCGACAAGACGGCCAACCGCCCGCCCGAGTTGCTCACCCGCGATCACGTCGCGCGATGCATCAACCGCGAGGTTAAGGCCGGACGCGGATCTCCACACGGCGGCGTGTTCCTGGACATTGCCTGGATCAAGACCAAGCTGCCGAACGCGGCCGACCACATCCGACGCAAGCTGCCGAGCATGTATCACCAGTTCAAGCAGCTCGCCAATCTGGACATCACCGCAGTGCCGATGGAAGTGGGTCCGACGACGCACTACACGATGGGTGGGATTCGGGTGGACGGCGTCACGCAGATGTCGACCGTCCCTGGGCTGTTCGCGGCCGGCGAAGCGGCCGCCGGGCTTCACGGCGCGAACCGGCTCGGAGGCAACTCGCTCTCGGACCTCATCGTTTTTGGCAAGCGCGCCGGAGAATACGCCGCGCAGTTCGCTAAAGAGCAGGGCGCCGTTCGCGTTGACGAGGCGCAGGTGACCGCGGCGTCGACGACGGCGCTGGCCCCATTTGAGCGGGGCACGAGCGGCGAGAACCCGTATGCCGTGCAGCACGACCTGCAGGACATGATGCAGGCTCTGGTCGGCATCGTGCGGCAGGAGTCTGAGATGCGCGAGGCCGCGGAGCGTCTGCGCGCACTCCGCGCGCGCGCCGACAAGGCGGGCATCACCGGCAACCGCGAGTACAACAACGGATGGCACACCGCCATCGATCTGCACAGCCTGTTGACCGTGTCTGAAGCCATCGCCCTTGCCGCAGTCGAGCGCAAGGAGAGCCGCGGGGCGCACTTCCGCGACGACTATCCGGAGAAGTCGGCCGAGTTCGCCAGCTTCAACTTCGTCATCCAGAAAGGGTCAGCGGGCGAGATGACGATGACCCGCGTGCCCATTCCGGAGATGCCGACGGAGCTGCAAGCGGTGGTCGAAGAGAACAAGTAAGCGCGCGAGGGCCCGAGCGTAGTGAGGGACCCGAGCGTCTTGAGCGGCGGGGGTGGGGCCCCGCCGCCAGTGAAAGAACGAAGGCCCGAGCGTCTTGAGCGGCGGGGGTGGGGCCCCGCCGCCAGTGAAGAAACGCCGATTGGAAGAAGCTGACTTATGGGGATGTTGACGTTTCGCCTGTGGAGAGGCCAGTCCGGAGTCGGGCAGTTTCAGGACTATCGCACCGAGGCCGGCGAGGGGATGGTCGTGCTCGACGCCGTGCACGCCATTCAGGCTGAGCAGGCGCCCGATCTGGCCTGCCGCTGGAACTGCAAAGCGGGCAAATGCGGGTCGTGCTCCGCCGAGATCAACGGCAAGCCCAAGCTCATGTGCATGACGCGGCTCGACGAGCTGCCGGCGGGCGAGCCGGTCACCGTCGAACCGATGCGGACCTTCCCCCACATCCGCGATCTGGTCACCGACGTCTCGTGGAACTTCGAGGTCAAGAAACGTATCAAGGCGTTCAAACCTCGCAAGCCCGATGCAGCCGACGGCAGCTGGCGCATGCAGCAGGAGGACATCGACCGTGTCCAGGAATTCCGCAAGTGCATCGAGTGCTATCTCTGCCAGGATGTCTGCCACGTCCTGCGCGATCACCATAAGCACGACGAGTTCATCGGCCCGCGCTTTCTCGTGCACGCGGCGGCCCTCGAGATGCACCCGCTCGACACGGAAGACCGGGTGAGCGAACTCAAAGAGGCCTTCGGCATCGGCTACTGCAACATCACCAAGTGCTGCACGGTGGCATGCCCGGAGCACATCACGATCACCGACAACGCCATCATCCCCCTCAAGGAGCGCGTGGTCGATCGCTTCTACGATCCGATCTCGCGGATGCTGCGGATGTTCAGGGGGTAGGCGGCTTGCGGCTTGCGGCTTGCGGCTTGCGGCTTGCGGCTTGCGGCTTGCGAGACAGACTCCGCCACATCATCGAGGTCCCCGCAGGCATCGCTCAACCGATGAGGTTGCTTAGTGGAGTCGAAGATCGAAACCGAGCACACGGATCGCCCGCACCGCACTCCGTCGAGTGATGCCGGAGTGAAGGTCCATTGACGGGCGGCGTCGAGCGCCGCCTGGTCAAGCCCGTAGATGCGGTCGAGTGACTCCCGAACCGGGCATCTTCGACAGTGCCGTCCATGCCCACGACAATTTCGACTCCGATGTGACCGGTGATCATGTTGCGCATTATCTCGGCTGTGTACGGCGGGATCACTCGCCGGGTCGGCTGAGCTGTGTCAGAGAGAGCGCGGGACCGGGGAAGGGGGCACCCACCGGGGCGGATGTCTGAGAACGCCGCTGATGTCGCTAATGCTTCCTATCCTCGCCTTGCGAGTGTCTTGATCCCTTCGCGCGTTTGTCTTTACCGCACTTCGAATCGTGCGGCTCGCTGGATGTTTATCCGGTTCTGCTGTAGGTCGATGGTCACCAGGTATTGGCCGGCAGGAAGCTGGGCCAGCGGCAAACGAAACTGATAGTCCGCGATCCTGTCTTGGGTGAAGTCTTCGCTGCGGATACTCGTCGGCATCGTGATCACGTCCCGGCCCTGCGCGTCGATGATCCGAGCCATCACACTAACGCCCCCTGCGGCCACGGTCTTCGGTGTGAGGAGTCGGATGTATGCCGTGACGCGCGCGTCGCGGTCAAATGCGCGGGCGGTTGTCGGTGCGAGCAGGAGCCAGGTGTCAAGGGCCGGACTCGCAATCAGACGGGGGCTGGGAGCGACGTGGAACGCCAAGCCTGAAACCGCCAAGGGCACCTTGGAGTAGTTCTCGACGTCGAGGAATGTAAAGACGCTACCGACCAAGCTTGGGTGATCCTGTTCGACCCTTGCGCGGATCTCGAAGCGACCGGGCGGCAAGACGAACCGGGACAATACTTCGTAGGTCAACGCAGTTTGGCCCGCAGTTGGCGTCAATGTGAGGGTCTGAGTGTCGGTCGCCAGTTGGCGTCCGTTGGTATCAAATGCCGCGACATTGACGCGGGTTGTGATCGGCACCTCGGTGGTGACCGGCGCGTCGCGAATGGCAAGGACGGTAGCGACCGCGGCGCGGTCAAGCCGCTGCGGATCTGGCACGGCAAATGACGTGGCTCGCATGTCGAGAGCTGACATCGGTGTGAGGCCGGCAATCGCTCTCTCAGTGGCCAGCGACGCCCGGGGCGCGTCCATCGCCATGGGGGCCGGCAGGCGGTAGCCAGCCGGCGCAAGCACTGTGCGTCCCGTGCCGCGGACCTCGACACGAACGCGGTGCAACTTGCCGTCTGCTATTGTCCATTTCGGATGGAATCCGAGCAGGTAGGACACCGCGCTTTCTTCGAAGAGCCTCGGGACGATGGCTTCCGGGGCATTGGAGTTGCGCACCGCGCGTCCCCCGGTCTCGTCGGCCAACCGCAGGAGGCTCTGTACCGACGAAATCGATGGTGGCGCGTCGCCAATTAGGACGCCAGACGTCATACCCTTCGGATCGACCGCATGAATGACAACCTGCGCACGTTGTGCCGCAGCGAATAACGCATCGGTCAGCGGCAACGACCACGGCGCACAGAACTGCGCGGGGTCTTCTAACATCGGTAGTTGGCTGCCGATATAGAGGAGCATCTTCGGACGATTGACAGCAGCCTGAAGCAGTTCCGCGATCCGACCGATGATTTCAAGCCCGCAGAGATTGCAGAAGCAACTGGAGTTTTCCCGTGCCCTTTCGTCGAAAACATACCTCTGTGTGCCGATGACGGGACTTTCGATCGCGGTCAGCAGACGCTTGTGGTCTCGGGTGAAGTTAACCGGTGTCGCGAGATAGGAGTTGTAAACAACGGCCGCCACGTCGTCAGGCCCGAGTTCATCGATCGCCCGCGCGGCAATACGGCGGGCCGCTGCAGTCGGATGTCCGGGCTCGATGCTTCGATCGAAGAAGATCACGACCATCCGCCCGGCCAGGGGCGCATTCGACGCCACGTCCTCGGCTACCTCGTGTTGCCAGACCGGTTGGGCCACGGGATGCCCAGTCGCGAAGTCGGCCATATGCAGGGCTACGATCGGCCGGCTTTCGCCGTCCTCGAGCACAGTAAAATCGGTCGCCGTCAGTCCCCGGACCGGCCTCCGTTGCTGGTCGAGCACCGTCACGTTCAACGTCAGGAGGTCAACACTGGTGCGATAGGCCTGCGGCGTAGCGCTATCGGGCCGCTGCGCGTGCGTGATCAGCGCTGTGCCCGAGACACCGATGAAACCAAGTGCCGCGACTCTCAGAACCAGTCCACGCCTATGAAAGCCCATGCAGCCTCCCGACAGTTACTACCGCCCGAAGAAACAATCAACCGTTTCTTGCAGCCTCCAGGCAGCGACGAATCGCTCACCGATGGTATTGCTCCGCGCTAAGCGCTGCCAGGAGAAATGATCGTGGCGCCGCGGGCCCCCAAGTGCCTTTCGCCACCAGTCGATTCGGTAGAGTTGCGAACGGGCCCAAGGCAGCCGGAAAACCGTAGAGCTGACCTGAGGTAGTCTGCGGCAGAGCGTCTGGGCTTGCTTGAAGTATTGCTGCGCGCGCTGTTGATCGACCTGAGCCAACGCAGGCGCTGGATGGCCGATAAACACGCACGTCACTATTGCCGCGTAAAACGTTGATGTCCGCATCGTCTACTCTCTGCGGTGTGTCAGAGAGAGCGAGGGACCGGGGAAGGGGGCACCCACCGGGACGGATGTCTGAGAACGCTGATGTCGCTAGTGCTTCCTATCCTCGACGACACGCGCGATGTAACCGCCTATGTGCGCGTCACTCCCCTTCCCGGTTTCGGGGGGCGTGAAGTCACGTTCACGAAGTCGCTTTCCAAGGGCACGACGTTCACCATCACGAACGCGCGCAGGTGCACGAATTGCCTGTTCGGGACCGAGATCGACTACCGGATTGCTGTCGCGAACGCGCCGGACCTCGCGAGCTATCCGGTCTTCGCTCGGGCAGACACGCTCGCCGTTGATGAAGTCGCCTGCACGGCGGGCTCGCGGCGCTAGTCAACGAGCGCGAGCACGCGAAGACCCGATCGTCCCGAGCGGTGTCTAATACCGCCATGCTGGAACTCGAGGACGTCACCAAACGCTACGGGTCCACGACCGCCGTTAACCGCGTGAGCTTCACGGTGCATCCCGGCAGTGTGCTCGGATACCTGGGCGCCAATGGCTCGGGCAAGTCCACCACCGTCAAAATGCTCGTGGGTCTGCTGCCGCCAACGAGCGGTCGCATCCTCTACAAAGGCCGAGACATCCAGGACCACCTCGAAGACTACAAGGCCGTGGTCGGCTACGTGCCAGAGGAGGCGCACGTCTACCCCTACCTCACGGCACCCGAGTACCTGCGGCTCTGCGGCCGCCTGCGCGGGATTGACGCCGGGCCTCTGGACGAGAAGATCGCGCGGTTCCTTCGGTTGTTCGGCCTCGATGCGGATCTCCACGCGCCGCTCTCGGCCTTCTCGAAGGGCATGCGGCAGAAGGTCCTGCTCTCGGCAGCGCTGCTGGACAATCCCGAGATTGTGGTGCTCGACGAAGCCGTATCGGGACTCGACGTCTGGACCGCGCTCGTTCTGCGAAGCATGGTCCAGGCCCTTGCCGCCGACGGCCGCATGATTTTCTACAGCTCGCACGAACTGGACACGGTGGAGCAGATCAGCACGCGCGTCATCATCCTGCGCGCCGGCCGCGTCGTGGCGGACGACTCGGCCTCTCGGCTGCGGGAACTGATGCAGGCACCGTCGCTCACGGAGGTCTTCTCGCAATTGGCCGTAAGAGAAAATGTCGGACAGATGGCTGATGCGTTGCTGGAGACAGCGCGCCTGTGAAGGGACGGACCGCTTTCGCCGATGGGCTGGCACGACACCGGGCGTTGATCCGCATATTCTTCGCCCGCTTCTTCGAGAGCGATCTGGTTGGCGGAGCGCACGACCTGAAGACCGCGTTCTTCGCGCTGCTGGCGTTCTTGTCGGCCCCTGGCGCCCTGATTCCCGCGTTGATTGCGCAGCATTCGTCGATCCGTCCCGGAAAAGGCAACTGGGGCTCGAGCATGATCGCGCGCTACGACAGCGTCGATGCGCTGCGAGCGTTGACGCTGACCGACAAGACCCTCTACCTCGGGTGCGGCCTCGCGGTGACGGGCATCGTGACCACGTTGATGTGGAACAGCCTCCTGCCGGAGCGGCGGGATGCACTCGTTCTCGGACCGCTGCCGGTCCGGCCCGCCACCGTGGTTCGGGCGCGGCTGGTGGCCCTGGCGGGCTACATCGCGATGGTGTCAGTCGCCATGCACGCGCTGGCATCGTTGTCGTTTGGCCTCTTCCTCGCAGAGGGCAACACCTTCGGGTTCGCGCTGCGTGGCATCGCCGCGCACTTCGCGGCCTCGTGTGCGGCCAGTGCCTTTGTGTTTCTGGCCATTGTCAGCGTGCAAGCCCTGGTCGTGGCGATCGCCGGACCGCGCGTGTTCTCGCGCGTGTCCCCCATCCTCCAGGTCACCCTGGTCGCGCTCACCGTCGCGCTGCTGTTGGCTTTGCCGACGATCAGCCAATCCGCGGCCTCGACGCTGGGCCGGACACCGGGCCTGTCGCGGCCGTGGATTCTGTGGACGCCGGCGCTGTGGTTCCTCGGACTCTACGAGTCGATCCTTGGCACGACGGATCCAATGCTCGGCCAACTCAGCTGGTTTGCTGCCGCCGCTCTCGGAACCGTCCTCGTCGTCACCGTCGGCACTTATCCGCTCGTATATCGGCGCCTCACAACCTCGGCGCTCGAGACCGGTGGCGGCAAACGCCGACACAGAGCCGCCCGACTGCCACAAATGGTGGCTGCGTCGATCTCGCGGAACCCACGGGTTCGGGCCATCTCGGAATTCCTGCTCGTGACCATCGGACGTTCGGACCTGCACCGCCTCATCGTCGCCGCGTCCGTCGGTCTCACGGTGGCGTGGGGCGCAGCAGCGGTCATCGCGTTGACGCCCGCCGGCATGAGAACTCCGCCGCCGGCCGTCCTTGCCATTCCGCTGTCCGCACTCGTCTTCCTGCTCGTTGGCTTCAGACTGGCTATCGCCATACCCGTCGAGGCCGCATGTGCGTGGGTCTTCGAAGTCCGGCACCCGACACGGTCGGAAGTGCGGCAGGCCGTCTGGCGCACGATGGTCTTTCTTGTCGTCCTACCCGTCATCCTTTTGTCGACGACTGCCTACTGGCGCTGGTGGGGAACGGCGTTCGCACTCACACACGCCGCGTTCCTGAGTAGCATCGCGGCGCTCATGCTCGAGGTGCTGCTGTGGCGGTTCGACGGCGTGCCGTGCGCGCAGCCGTGGCGCCCCGAGCGCGCACAACTCGGACGGCTGTGGCCGGCGTACGTCGCGGGCTTCGTCGCTTTCACCAGTGGCGCTGCCGTCGTCGAGCTGATCTTAGCCACGCTGCTCCTCGCGCCAGGATCGATGGGGCCGCTCGTTGGTCCACGTGTGATCTACTACCTCGTCCCTACGTTCATCGGGATGGTTCTCGGCATCGCCGCGCTCGTTCGACGGGCAGCGGCCAGCAAGGAGCCAGGCCCCGACGAAGGCAACCTCGAGATTCTGACTGACGCTCTGCGCGGTGCGGCGGAGGTGCACGCACGGCCACTCAAACGCGGCCCGCCAGTCCTCGAGGACGACCCGGCCCGTCATGTTGGCGTTGCCGGCAGCTTTCTGGATCCAGTCCGTACGAGCGTCGAGCATGATCCCTGGTACGGCGGTCTCAGCCTGAGGCCAGACCACCTGTGGCGCGATCTGCGGCATGCCTCCCGTCGGCTCGGACGCGCGCCCATGTTCACGCTGCTATCCGTACTCTCGCTCGCACTCGGGATTGGCGCCACGACAACGATGTACTCGCTGGCGCAAGCGGTCTTGCTCCGCCCGATGCAGATTCGCGACGCGGACCGCGTGGTGACGATCAGTCGGCGGAACGGCACCGGGGATGCCCTCCTGTCGTGGCTCGATTTCGAGGACGTGCGGTCCGCCGAAACAACGTTCGCGGCCGTCGAGGCTTCGAACAGCTTCCCCACCTCGCTCACCGGCCGCGATATGACGACGATGGTCGACGGGATGGTGGTGACGGGCGGCTATTTTCAGTTGCTCGGTGTCGATGCCGCGGTCGGACGGGTACTGCAGCCAAGCGACGACCGGCCGGACGCGCCTCCCACGGTGCTCATCTCCGACATGACGTGGCGCACCCGATTCGGTGCCGACCCTGACATTGTGGGCACGGCGATTCACGTCGGCGATGGTGCATACGCCGTTGTCGGTGTGCTGCCATCGTCCTTCCGGGGCATCCACGTCCGCGTCAGGCAGCCAGCAGTCTGGATGCCGATGGCGCATGCCCCGCTGACGGGTCCTGCCGCTGCGGCGCACCGGGATGCCTCACGAAGAGAACAGGCCTTTCTCAACGTCCTCGCACGGCTGCTCCCAGCGGGAACTGAGGCTGCCGCCCGATCGCAGGTGCAGGGTCTTGCTGCGACACTCGACGCCGACGTGCCGTTACCAGCCACCGCAGGGCAAGTGGGAGCTCGTCGGCGCTTGTGGGACGTCACCTCGATCAGCCGTTATGCGTGGGGCGCCCAGAGCCGGTCTGCGCGGATCGTGGTGATGGTACTGCCAGCCATTGTGCTGCTCGTGGCGTGCACCAACCTCGCGAACCTGGTTTTGTCACGTGGCGCGGCAAGAACGCGTGACCTCGCGATTCGGCGCGCGCTCGGCGCGTCTCGATGGACGCTCGTCCGCGGGCAGCTTGTCGAGCATGGCCTCGTCGCCGTTGGCGGTGGCCTCGCAGGGATCGCACTCGCGCGGATCGGCATCACGTACGTCACCTCATTCGTGCAGCTGGCGATGGGCTATGCGCCGGAGTACCAGATCGACCCTCGTATCGACCTCGCTGTGATCGGTGCGACGACCGTGGCCGTCGTGCTGGCCCTTGTGGTTACGGGCTTGGCGCCGGCGATTCAACTGACGCGCGCAGGCACGGGACGCGTGCTCAGGGCAAACACAGGCGTCGGCGGTTCGCCGCGATGGCGTGGCCGGGCACATCTCATCACGCTACAGGTTGCCGCCTCGGTCGCGCTGCTCCTTGTGGCCGCCCTCTGCGTGCGCGCGGTCGTGGCAGACGCGCGGCCAACGCAACCGTACATCGATGCCAGGAATGTCGCGGCCATGGACGTCGCCTTGAGTCTCCGAACGCACGACGAGGCCCATGCACAAGCGATCGTGATCGCTGTTATCGACACCGCGCGGCGCACGGTGGGGATTCAGGGTGTCGCCGCTGTGACCGGGATCCCGGGCGCCGGCGGTGCCGGCATGGGCGTCTACACCACCACGCCGGGGCGCCCCTTCAACCGCGAAGGCAAGGAAAGGCCGGCGGCATTGAACGCGGTCACTGGAGATACGTTCGCCGTCCTCGGCCTGCGGCTGCTGGCGGGGCGCAGCTTCGATGAAGCAGACGGTGTCGCGGCTGCCCCGGTGGCGGTCGTGAGCGACGCACAGGCGCGCCAGCTGTTCGGCGAGACATCCCCAATCGGGCGTCAACTGATGCTGTCGGACTCTGGGTCTTTCGAGCGCACTGCCACGATAGTCGGAATTGTCGCGGACGCTGGCATCAACAGCGATGGTCGACCTCGGCGTGATGTGTACGTCCCATTCGCGCAGCGTCCGGCGCCGTCCCTCAACATGCTGCAGTTTCCCGTCACCCTGCTGGCCCGGGCAGGGTCAGGCGGCGTGTCGCTAGCGGCAACTACGTTACGCTCGGCCGTGGCTCAAGCGGATCGGGACCTCGCCGTCGTCTTCATTGGTCCAGCCGAGTCCCACTTTGGGAGTACGGCAACGCTTCTGGCGCTCGTCGCGCAGGTCGCCGGCGCCCTCGCGCTCGTGTCGTTGCTGCTGTCGATGGCCGGCCTCTACGGTGTGGTGTCACATGTCGTGGTCGCGCGGACCCGCGAAATGGGCATCCGCATTGCCCTCGGCGCGGATCGACGACGCATCCTTCGTCTGGTCTTCAGTGACGGCGCAAGGCCCGTCGTCAAAGGCATCGTCATCGGCCTCGTTGTCGCCACCATCACGCGAATGGCTATGCAGTCGCTCTTCCAACGGTCGGTCTCGGCCTTCGATTCGATGGCGGTCGTCCTGGCGATCACGCCACTCCTCGTGGCAGCGTCACTGGCCTGCTACCTCCCCGCTCGTCGCGCGGCTCGCCTCAATCCATCGACAGCCATTCGCGACGCCGACTAGAGGCAGACTCTGCCACATCATCCAGGTCCCTGCCCGCGTCGCTCAACCGATGAGGTTGCTCAGCTGATTCGAAAATCGAAGCCGAGCACGCAAATCGCCCGCACCGGCACTCCGTCGAGTGATGCCGGAGTGAAGGTCCACTGACGGGCGGCGTCGAGCGCCGCCTGGTCCAGCCCGTAAACGCGGTCGAGTGACTCCCGGATCCGGGCAGCTTCGACACTGCCGTCCGTGCCCACGACAATCTCCACTTCGATGTGACCGGTGATCCTGTTGCGCATCATCTCTGGTGTGTACATCGGGCTCACGCGCCGGGTCGGCTCAGCCACGACGATATTTGGCGTGTCAGGCGCCAGCGCGCCTGCCCCGAACTCGGGCACAGGGACGGCCGCCGAAGCCGTCTGTGCCGGAGTCGGCGCAGGAGTTGTGGGCGTTTGAACGATCCGTGTTGTCGCCGCCGGTGAGGCGGCACGCATTGAACGAGATGCGATCCGTTCGATTGTCACCGCAGCCGCTGACAGCCGCCCTTCTGCGGCGAGCCGGTCCGGCTTTGGCGCGATGCCGGCCGGCGATGACACCAGGGGCGCCAGCGCCAGCAGCCGCGCGGATGGTATGAGGACGGCAGCACCGGTCAGCAGCGCGGCAAAAGCCGCCGCCATGATGGTGCGAGCGGCGACGAGACGCAGGGGTTTCGGGAACATTGCGACTATCCTCCTGGCGAGTGTGGACGACGACTCCATCAACGCGGGAACGACGAACAGTGAACTCGAACGAAGGCGTCGCGACGCGATATCGAGCAGCAGATCGCCATAACGCTGCCGCGCATCCCCGCCAGTTTCGAGTCGAAGCCGCTCGACCACCCGTGCATCGCAGTCGATCTCGATCGCGAGTCGCAAACGCGAGGCCATCCACCAGACTGCGGGGTTCCAAGGCATGGTCATGACGAGCAGCACCGCCGCGTGGAGCATCCACGGATCGGCTGCGTTCATATGCTCGCGCTCGTGTTGAAGAATGAGGAGGCGGGCCTCGCGATTGAGAGTGAACACCCACTCGGGTAGCACGATGCGCGAGGGAAAGAGACCAACAACCGCCGGGCCAAGATCCGGCGCCACGAGCACGGTCTCAGACTCAACGACGAGCAGACGCCAGCCTCGACGACGACGACTGAGGGCGGTGAGACCTGCAACATAGATGAGCCCGATGGCGGCGCTGCTGATCGCCCAGCAGACCGCGAGGAGCGGATCGAGATTCGTTGACACCGCGAGCGTCTGGTCGAGCCCCCCTCGAACGGCTCGGCTGACATCCAATAACAGGGCGTCCTTGTCGCTCTCGATCTGGGCCGGTGTCACAGAGCGAGATATCGAGGTGGTGACGTCGATCGTGACGCCCGAGTCGGACAGCGTCCTCGACGGAACGAGCACAGTGAGCGCAGCCAGTGCGCACAGGGCGACGGACCATATCCAGCGACGGCGCGGTAGACCCGCCAGCGCCGCGCCGAACTCGAGCGACCAGGCGGCCCCGCAGAGACACAGTCCGACCAGCGCGGCGTAGAGCATCAGGGAGGCAATCATGACCGCGGCTCCTGCAGCCGGCTGTTCATCAAGTCTCGCAGTCGCGTGATCTCGTCGGAGGATAGATTCCGCTCCTCGACCAGTTGCGTCAGCAGCAGCTCCGCAGACCCGCCGAACACGCGGTCGATGACACGCGACAGCGCCGTGCGTCTGGCGGTCTGCTCTTTCACCTTCGCCGCGTACCGGTGCGCCCGGCCTTCTTCGCGGCGAGTCACGTGGCCCTTGGACTCGAGGGTCCGAAGGACCGTGAGCACCGTGGTGTACGCGAGATCGTCGCGGAGCCCGGCCCGGACTTCGGCCACGGTTGACGCGCCCTCGCTCCACAGGACCTTCATGACGTCGAGTTCTCGATTGCTGAAATGTGCCGCCACGGGGCCTCCTGCCTATCTACTAGTCGATTAGTAGATCTACGCGCAGAGGCCCGTGGCTGTCAACTAACAAATTAGTAGCAACGAAAACGTGCCCATCGTCTATTGCAGGCGCTTGACGGCGCGCGCTCCGGTCCGTTACAGTCCCATCATTAGCTGATGGGACTCACCAACACGCCATCCGATCTCTTGCCCGGCACGCTCGAGCTGCTGATACTCAAAGCCGTGTCACACGGCGAGAAGCACGGCTATGCGATCGTCGAGCACCTCCGCCTGGCGTCCGACGATGTGCTGCAGGTGGGTGAGAGCGCACTCTATCCAGCGCTGCAGCGACTGCTGCTCAAGGGCTGGGTCAAGGCCGCCTGGGGCTCGTCCGAGAACAACCGCCGCGCCCGCTACTACACACTCACAGCCGCCGGTCGAAAGCAGCTGGCCGCCGAGCGCGCGGAGTTCGAGCGCATGGTCGGCGGCATTCAGGGCGTGCTGCGTACCACCTGAGCCGGCGAGAGCAGGAGAAGACACATGGGCACACTGTTTCGCCGGCTGTGGCATCTGCTGCGGCTGTCGCGGCACGACGCGGAGCTGCGCGAAGAGATCGAGACGCATCGGTCGCTTCGCCAAGGGCAGCTCGAACGTCACGGGCTGACCTCCCGCGATGCGGCGGAGGTCAGCCGCCGGGTGCTGGGCAACGTGGCGTTGGCACGCGAGGACGTGCGGACGGGCTGGACGCTGCGATCGGTGGACGGCCTTCGACAGGATCTCGGCGCCGTGCTGCGTGGCCTCAGAAAGAGTCCCGGGTTCACACTCGTGGCCGTGGGTACGCTCGCCCTCGGCATCGGCGCGAACTCGGCGCTCTTCTCTGTTTACAACGGCCTGCTCCTCCGCACCTTGCCCGTCAAAGACCCCGGCAGCCTGGCCCTCCTCGGGACGGGAGAATGGACCTACCCCATCTGGCAGGCCGTCAATCGACGGAGCAGCGAGTTGTTCGATGGCGCCTTCGCCTGGTCGCCAGACCGTTTCGACCTCTCGCCGGGCGGCGAGACCGCGTTCGTCGATGGCGCCTATATGAGCGGCCGCCTGTTCGACGTACTCGGTATTCGTCCCGCGCACGGCCGGCTGCTCGCGAGCGCCGACGACGACATCAATCGCGGCGCAGTGGTCGTGATCAGCCACCGCTTCTGGCAGCAGCGGTTCGGTGGCGCGCAGGATGTCGTCGGCAGGACGGTTGCTCTGCAACGCGTGCCATTCACCATTGTCGGCGTGATGCCCGAAGGGTTCTTTGGACCGGACGTCGGGCGTGTGGCCGACGTGATGATCCCGTTTGGGGCCGAGCCGCTGATTCGCGGCAATAGCAGCTTCCTGACAGGCCATTGGACCTGGTGGGTCGAGATCATGGCTCGTCTGCGTCCGGGTCAGACGCTGGAGCAGGCGACCGCAGCACTTCGCGCGGTCCAGCCACAGCTCCGCGCCGAGAGTCTGCCGGAAGGGACGCCTTCGATGCTCGAGCGCTACATGACCGAACCGCTCATGCTCCTGCCGGCGGCGACCGGGCGGTCCGACTTGCGGGGTCGCTTCGAGACCCCACTCGTCGCCATGCTTGCGGTGGTGGGACTCGTGCTGCTCGTCGCATGCGCCAACATCGCCAACCTGCTGCTGGCCCGCGCTCTGACCCGACGGCACGAGCTCAGCGTGAGGCTCGCGCTCGGCGCGTCCCGCTGGCGGCTGGCGCGGCTGCTGCTGGCCGAGAGCCTGGTCGTCGCCGCCACGGGAGCTGCAGCTGGGCTGGTATTCGCCTCATGGAGCAGCGCCTTGCTAGTGCGTCAGCTCGGCACCTGGCGCGAGACGATTTCCCTGGATATGCGCCTGGACTGGCGGGTGCTCGGCTTCACCGCCGCCCTCGCATGCCTGACGGCGATCGTGGCCGGCGTGGCGCCAGCCCTTGGAGTGAAGCGCGTGGCGCCCAACGAGGCGCTGAAGGACTCGGGCCGCGGCATCGCTGGCGACCGCCGATTTGCGATTCGTGGCACGCTGCTGATCGCGCAGATCGCGGTGTCGCTCGTTCTCGTCGTCGCCGCCGGCCTGTTTCTGCGTACCTTCACGTCGCTCAGCCGCGTGCCGCTGGGATTCCAACCCGACCGGCTGATCATCGCGTCGCTGAACCTCCAGTCCCGCGCGTCGGCCGCTGGTGAGGCCGCGCCACTCGTCGAGCGCATGCGTGCCGCCGCAGCCGCCACACCGGGCGTGACGTCAGCGGCCGTGTCGACGATCACGCCCATCAGCGGCAGCGGCTGGAATGCGGGTGTCGGCGAACGCTCCGCTGGCCCTCCGGATCGCACCAGAATGACCTGGATGAATGCGGTCTCGCCCGGCTGGTTTCAGACGATGGGGTTGCGCGTGGTGAGCGGAAGGGACTTCGACACGGGCGATGTTCCCGATGGCACGCCGGTCGCCATCGTCAACGAGGCGTTCGTTCGGCGCTTCCTGGCCGACCGCGCGCCTCTCGGCGCACGCGTGCTTGCCGGCGGACCGAGAGATCGAACGGACTACCACATCGTGGGCGTCGTGTCCGACGCCGTCTATCGCTCTGCGCGTGAAGGGGCCGTGCCGACGTTGTTCATGCCAGAGACACAGAGCGACAGCCCGGCGACCTCACTCACCATCGCAACCGCCCCGGGCCAGCGCGATGCCGCACAGCGTGCTCTTGCCTCGTCGATGAGACAGGTCGATCCATCTGTGGCGTTCACGTTGCGCACGTTCGATGAGTACGTGCACGCCTCGATGTTGCAGGAGCGGGTGGTCGCGCTGCTCTCGACGTTCTTCGGTGCATTGAGCCTGCTCCTGGCGGCGCTCGGGCTGTATGGCGTGGTGTCTCACGCCGTCAATGCGCGGCGGACAGAGATCAGCCTTCGGATCGCCCTCGGCGCGAGTGCCTCGAGCATCATGCGTCTCGTATTCAAGCGGGTGGGACTTCTGCTCGCGATCGGACTCGTGTGCGGGCTCTCGCTGAGTCTGTGGGCCTCACCGCTCGTTCAGACATTCCTCTTCCGGCTCGACGCACGCGACCCGGTGACGTTTACGAGCGCGGTCGTGGTACTCACGGCCGCGGTGGTTCTTGCCGCGTGGTTACCGGCGCGGCGCGCGGCCCGGCTCGAACCGGCGAGACTCCTGCGCGAAGGCTGATTTACTCGCCATCAGCTATTGGTGTTCGGCGTGCGTGCATCCCTCGAAGGCGGCCAGCATGAGTCGGCCGTCGTCGCCCAGCTCCTGCCGGAGACCGACTTCGGTGGTGTAATACCCCGTGATGGTCATCGCCTTGATGGCCGTGAAGAACTGCACGCCGGAGGCCTCTTCGGACGAGGGCTCGGCCGAAAGGCGGGTGAGAAGGTCGGTCTGCTGAGCGGCAGTCGCCTGAGCGAAGGTCTTGTTGGAGAGTCGCGAACTCCGCGTATCGAGCCAACCGAGGCCGGCAACGAAGCGGTCCCGATCGGCCGGCGTCGCGGTCTCCAGCACCCCATCGACGAACCTGTCGACCAATAGGGCTTTGGCTCCAGGCGTGTCGGTGGCCGGGATGATCAGCTCCACGAGAACCCCGACAGTCTCGAACTGCGCCGCCGTCAGAACGGCGGGCCTGAAGGCGCCACCCGTCTGAAGTGATGCAGATGCCGCCAGGTGAATATCCATCGCCTGAGTCTGGGCGAGTGTGGTCAGGTTGCCGACCCAGAGAGCCGACGCGGCGGCGCCGGCACTGGTCGCGAGCGTTCGAAGGGCCTTCCTGCGACTGACCCCATGCTGTTTGTTGTTGGCCCCCATCACAGGTCTCCCTTCTTGATCTGCTCGGCAAGGTAGTCGGTCGCGCGCCACGACAGCGCAAGAATCGTCAGCGTGGGGTTCTTCTCAGTGGCGGTCGGGAAGGCGGAGCCGTCCACGACGAACAGGTTCTTCACTTCGTGCATCTGGTTGAAGCGGTTCAGCGCCGACCTCTTCGGGTCGGCCCCCATTCGACACGTGCCATGTTCGTGGATGGCCGACCCGTTGTAGTCGAGCGCGCCACGTTTGTAGTCCACGATCACGCCCCCAGCTGTCTTGATAATCTCCTCGGCCGTATCGGCCATATGCTCGGCCATCTTGCGTTCGTTCTCACCAAGCCGGTAGTCGATCCTCGGCAATGGCACCCCGTATCTGTCGTTTCCGCTTTCGCCGACCGTGATGCGGTTATGCGCGTAAGGTAGGACCTCGCCGTACGGGTGCATCTCAAACCAGGCAGGGTGTCGGCGCTTGATTGCGCGCTTGAGCGAGATGCCAAACCCAGGAATGCGCTCGCTACCCGCGTGTGCTCCAGTTGCACTGGCGCCGGTGTTCCAGAACTGCGAGCCGAAGCCCCGCAGGTAGTCACGGGTGTGCCCGGCTCGGTGATTGAAGCGCGGCAGATACAGGTGCTCGCCGCTGACGCCGCGATCGTTTCGTGTCGGGTTGCCTTCGAGCGTGGGAAAGTAGCCACGAACGTGAAACCGGATCTGCTCGCAGAGATAGCGGCCGATGACGTCGGATCCGTTGCCGATGCCGTTCGGGTAGGTGCTCGATTTCGAGTTCAGGAGAATCCGCGTCGAGTCGACCGTGCTGGCGCCGAGCACCACGACCTTGCCGAGCACCTGTTGCTCGGCACCTGTCCGCCTGTCGAAGTACTGGACGCCCTTTGCCAGCCCTTTGTCGTCCGTGAGAATCCGGGCGACGACGGCGTTCGACCGGATTTCCAGATGGCCGGTGTTGAGCGCGAACGGCAGCAGGTGGTCGGCTGAACAGAAGAAGGAGGCCGTGTCGCACCCGGAGCCGCAGGCGCCGCAGTAGTGACAGGGCGCGAAGCCGCGCGTGGGGCGCGTCATGTTGGCCCGGCGCCCAGTCACCATCGGAATGCCGAGCGAGCGGGCGCCACGCTGCAACAGCCGTTCGGCGCACCGGGGTGCTGGCGCCGGCTGCAGAAACTTGCTGCCGGGCAGCGAGTCCGAGTCATCGGTTCCGCCGCAAACGCCAATCAACTGCTCGACACGATCGTAGTAAGGCGACACGTCGGCATAGGAAATCGGCCAGGGAATTTCCCAGCCGTCCTTTTCGGCGCCCTTGAAATCGAGGTCCGAAAGACGCAGGCTGACGCGGCCCCAGACGTTGGTCTTGCCGCCGTGTCCCCAGACGCGCGTCAAGCCGAACGGTCGGTCGGCAGGCGTGCCGTACGGTTGCTCCTTGGTGTCGAGATAAAACTGGGGTGGTCCCTCGCCGCGCGCGCGCCGTTCACGGGCCTCCCACGGCGTGACGTGCGTCCAGTACTTCGAGCGGTCGAATTTCTCGCCCGCATCCAGCAGCACGACGTCGATACCCTGATTCGTGAGGTTCCACGCCGCCATCCCACCCGACGCGCCGCTGCCAATGACGATGACGGGATAGACCCGAGCCGGGTTGATGATTTGCATTTACCCTCGCGATTCGATTCGTCGACGAGCATCACACAAACAGCGACCGGGCTCAATCCCTCTCGATGTACCATCGCCGCATGCCTCCCGTTCTTGCGTTCCTGCACACCGCCCGGCCGAATGTCGATGTCTTCCAGCGGCTGATGAGTGAGCTTGCGCCCGAGGTGTCGACCAGACACGAACTCGTCGCAGATGTGCTGTCTGGTGCGGTCGCGTCGGGGCGTGTCACGGACGAAATGCGCGCGGGCACGGAAGACGCCGTTCGCCGGCTGATTGCCGAGGGCGCCAATGCCGTCGTCTGCACATGTTCGACGATCGGAGGTGTCGCCGAGGCTACTGCGGTGACTTCTCCCGCGTGGGTGATGCGCATCGATCGCCCGATGGCGGAGGCCGCGGTGGCAAGCGGCCGGCGCGTGCTCGTGGCTGCGGCATTGCCGAGCACGCTCGGGCCCACCTTGGCGCTGCTGCAGCAGGTTGCTGCCGCGGCGGACCGAGCAATCGAGGTCGTCGAGGTGCTGTGCGATCAGGCCTGGTCGCACTTTGCACGAGGGGACCGCGAGGCTTATGCGATCGAGATTGCCAGGGCGGTCACCGCTGTGGCACAACCGTCGGACATCGTGGTGCTGGCGCAGGCATCGATGGCACCAGCGGCCGCCCTCATCGAGGCACGGGGAATAACGGTGCTCTCGAGCCCGGCCCTGGGTGTTCGCGCCGCCCTGAAATTGCTCCAATCGACCGGCGCCAACTGATTCACGATTCAATACGGAGATAAATATGGTGTCGACGACAACACCGGGTTCGTCTCGTAAGGCTCGCGCAGTGACACAGTCCTTGTTCGTCTCGGTCTGGGCGATCGTCATGCTGGGCGTACTGGCACTCGAGGCAACGGCACAGGGTGGCCCGGTGCCCGCCCCTGCCGCGCAGGGGTCCTCTGCCATTGAAGCGCGACTCGACCCCAGGCTGCCGACCATCTTCGTCGCTGGCGATTCGACGGCCGCTCCGGGCAGCCCGACGGCAATCCAGGGCTGGGGCACTCCCTTCGCTGACTACTTCGATTCGACACAGGTCAACGTGTTCAATGGTGCACGGGGCGGTCGGAGCAGCCGCACGTTCATCACGGATGGCTCCTGGGAGGCGATCGCCAGCCGCCTGAAGCCGGGCGATGTCGTTCTGATCCAGTTCGGCCACAACGACGGCGGGGCCATCAACGAGGAGCCGCCAGCATCGACTCGTCCCCTGCGTGCCCGTGGCTCGCTGCCTGGACTCGGTGACGAGTCGCAGGCGATCGACAACGTTGTCACCAAGCAGCACGAAGTGGTGCACACCTACGGCTGGTATATGCGCAGGATGATCGCTGACGTCAAAGCCAAGGGGGCGACACCGATCCTGCTGTCGCTGACCGTCCGCAACTACTGGACAGACGGCAAAATTGAGCGCGGCTCGGGTCGATATGGCGGGTGGACCCGTGAGATTGCACAGACTGGGGAAGTGGCCTTCATCGATCTCACCAACCTCACCGCCGATGCGCTGGAGGCGATGGGCTCGGAGGCCGCGGGACGGCTCTTCGAACCTGACCGCACCCACACGAATCAGACCGGTGCAAACTTCAATGCTGCGGCGGTGGTGTCGGGACTCAAGGCCCTGCGTACACCCCTTCCCGCAGCAATCCTGTCGGCGCAAGGCAGGGCTGTGTCGCCTGCTCCCGCCGATCGGATCGTCGAGCCGGCGTCCACACGCCGTGCGCAGCCTGTTCCCGCCAATACCCAACTCCCCACGCTCTTCCTGATTGGCGATTCAACGGTCCGCAACGGCCAAGGCGATGGCGGCGGGGGGCAGTGGGGCTGGGGCGAACCGCTGGTCGACTACTTCGACGCGTCGAAGATCAACGTCGTGAACCGCGCCGTCGGCGGCCTCAGCAGTCGCACCTTTCTCACGCTGGGGCACTGGGATCGCGTGCTCGCGATGCTGAAACCCGGCGATTTCGTCGTGATGCAGTTCGGCCACAACGACGAGGGCGCGCTCAACGACGAGCCGCCGGGTCCGCTGCGGGCGCGCGGAACGCTCGTCGGTATTGGCGGGGAGACGCGGGAGATCGACAACGTGATGACGAAGCAGCACGAGGTGGTTCACACCTACGGCTGGTATCTCAGGCGATTCATCGCGGATGCGCGAGCCAGGGGCGCAACACCGATTGTCTGCTCGTTGATTCCTCGTAAGATCTGGATGCTCGACGGCACGATTAAGCGCAACCAGGCCGACTATGCCGGCTGGGCGGCCGCGGTCGCCACAGCGGAGCACACCGCGTTCATCGATCTCAACGAGATGATCGCGCGGCGCTACGACAAGCTCGGCCACGACGAGGTCATGAAGCTCTTTCCGCAGGTCACGCCAGACGAGCACACGCATCCCAATCGCGCGGGCGCAGAGCTCAACGCATCGGTCGTGGTCGCCGGGCTCAAGGCGCTGAACGGCAATCCGCTCGCCGCGTATTTCTCGGATCGTGCGAAGGCGATCGCCGCGGCCACTCGATAGAGATCCGAGCAGCGGGCGAGCAGTCGCAATACTTACCTGAGCGCGGTCGAAGATCGGGTAAACGGAAATCGCACGGTCGGCTTCAACGCATACCTGGTCATCGCCATCGTGATTTCAGATCCAGCGCCTGGAGCCAGGACCAGGCGCACACTACGACCGCGCACCGGACGCTGGGTGCCGGCGACGCTCACGCTGTCGATGCGATGCTCTCCGTACGCGCCACCCTGCACGATGACCGTGTGTGACTCCGATTGATTGAGATTCACCAGGGTGACTGTCGACGAGCGATCCGAGATCTGTGACACGAGCGCCGAGATGTCCTGGGGCAATCCGGCACGATCGCGGACAGGATCGAAGTATCGCAGCCGCGCATTCAGCAGACCGCCGTCGCGGCCCGACGGCAGCCCGCCAAGGGTGAGCCGGATCAGGCCGTCGACCGCGACTGGATTGAGATCGAGCATGTTGTCAGCGAGCCGTTGCTCGGGCGTCGTCTGGTCGCGCTTCACCCGCTCCACGCGCGCGCTGATGGTCCTGAGATCATTCTGCAGCGTCGTCGCCGGATAGGAGGGGTTACGGCCCTCGAGAAATTCCAGCCACGCGTCGCGGCCAACTCTCGCCCTGTCGTCGGCTCGCATGGACCAGTACCACACCTCGAGCGCACCGACCGCCCAGGGTGTCGCTTGCCACCCATACCATCCTTGCGGGCCGTACATCGTCGGGTACTCGCGTCGGCCATCGACCGTGCGCCCGTTCTGATTGACCGCGTCGATCATCGTGCGCCACGCGTCCACGTACTTCTGATCGCCGGTGACCCACAGCGCGTTGTTGAAGCCGACGAGCGCGCGGGGGACGCGATTGCGGTTCTCCCGCCTACTGGTGACCGGATTGACGGGGCTGAAGCCCCAGCCATAGGCATTGCCCCACCACTCGCCTTTCGGACCGCCGACGCGTCCATCCAGATCCACGAAGCTCGGAATCACGCCGCGGTTCCCGCGCATCCGTGCCAGCCACGCGTCCATGTAGCCGACAATCCAGTTCTTGTACTTGGCGTCGCCGGTCGCCAGGAACACGTCGAGCGGCAGTGTCGTGGCTACCAGATTCAGGAAGGAGTCGCCGACGACATCGCCGTATTCGGCGTAGTGCGCGAGCATTTCGTCGAAATTGCGCTCGGCGTGTCCGGCGGAAAACTTCGAGATGTCGATGGGATCGCCGACCCAGTCGATTGGCGTCGCACGGCGAAGCAATGGGCCGCGGCTGCCGTTGATCAGGCTGCGAATCAGCTTCCGGTCTGGATCGTAGTTCGACGCCTCGCGATCCTCGTTCATGTAGAAACCGGCGAAGCGGCGCGCCCGGTCCAGGTATTTCCGGTCGTCGGGAGTCGACAACGCCATCCGATTGAACACGCGCAGCCCTTCGCCGTGATGCATCCAGTCGGACTGCGCGCTGAACTCCTTGTAGTACATGCCCCCACGGCCGGCCGGGACCTCGGTGGTCTTAGCCTCCGTGTATTGCGCAATCATGCCGTCGAGCGCCTGGCGGTACGCGCGCAGGACATCATCGCCACCGCCGAGCGCGTGCAACTCCGGCCAGCCCGCGAAGTTCTCGAACGCATCGTCCGGGCCATCGTCGGCGCCCCACCGCAGCACGCACTGGATACGTCCGCGATCGTCGTAGTACTTGCGGTAGAACTCGGCAGCGGCGGGCGCGTTGGCGTCGAGCACCTGGCGCTCGAGTACGGCCCACGCCGGCGGCGTCATGGGCGTGGTGATCAGAATGTCA
This sequence comes from Vicinamibacterales bacterium, assembly GCA_039925145.1. GTDB lineage: Bacteria > Acidobacteriota > Vicinamibacteria > Vicinamibacterales > SCN-69-37 > JBDSZL01. The sequence goes on from JBDSZL010000040.1 coordinate 37,679, forward strand.
GCGTCTGCGGAGCGGACGTGCTGCGCGGCAACCAACATCGGCGCAGTAGAGGCCAGGACGACGGTGAAGGTCAGGTGACGGGCCTGCATTCGGCACAGTCTGACATGAACATTCGACGAAAACGAGTGACGGGTCGCCACTCTTATGTCGGCGAGCGGCGGCCGAGCAACTGCACGGTCGAGCTGAGACCGGAATGGTAGATACCCTCTGCAAGCATGCGATCGCCCTCGCGGGCGATCACCCACTCGAGTCCGTCGAGCTCACGTTGCAGCTGTGACAGCGATGCGAGACGTGTGGCCTCTTTGGGCCCTCCTGTTCCATGCGCGAGCTGTCCGGGTCCGAATGCCTCGAGGACGAACATGCCTCCAGGCTGCAGCCCGTCGACGGCCGCGCGGAACACGGCCTCGCGCACCGAGGCCTCCATGTGCACGAAGAAGCACAGAATGACCGCCCATTGTGCGGGTGCAATCTGGTAGTCCTCGAGCCTGGCCTGTTCCGTCCTGATCTCGACACCACGCGCGGAGGCGAGAGCGCGGACTTTTTGCAGGCCCATCTCGGAGCCGTCCACCGCGAGCACGTCGTGGCCCAGTTGTGCCAGGTACACGCCGTTACGTCCTTCGCCCTCGCCGAGCGACAGCACCGGACCGGCAGGCAGCCGTGTCGCGACTTCGACCAGAAACTCATTCGGCTCGGTGCCGTACGCGTATCCGGGTCCTGAAAAACGCTCGTTCCAATCTGGAGACGCCATAGAAGTTCCTCTATCGCTCTCTTTCCATTACCCACGTCGTCATCGCGCGTTGATTCTGCACGACGGTTGTCTTGAGCGGGTCCAGCAGCCGGCCACCGAGCTCCCGCGCGCGCGTCATCAGCAGGGGCTCGTCGACGAGGTACCGGTCCGACCCGTCAGGGAGCCGGCATCGCCTGCTGCCGGCCCGCTCGGGGCGAACGTGCTGCTCGATGCCGATGCTCGACGCGAGCCTGGCGAAGAAGAGGCCACCTGGGGCGAGCAGCCGCCACGATCCGGCGAGCATCGCATCGAAGTCCTGATCGTCACGCGCAAAGTGAAGAACAGCGCTGCTGACGACCACTTCAGCGCAGCCATCCGGGAATGACGAGGACGCCAACGTCTCGGCGCGAAAGCAGTCGGCCGCGACGCGTGGCGCCACGCGCGCCGCGAGCGCTCTGACGGCCGCGACGGCCTGCGGATCGGCATCGAGCCCGGTGACATCGAAGCCAGCCTGCAGGAAGTACGCGACGTTTCGCCCTCCGCCGCAGCCGGCGTCCATGATTCGGTGCCCCTCGTCGATTCGCCCTCGCAGCAACTGATCGAGGAGGTAGATATCCATGGCACCGAGGGCGCTTCGCAGATCCGCCGGTCCAATCACGTGTGCACACCGGGTGCTTCGTGGCCGGTGCGTTCGACGTACTCGATGTACGAGCCGGGATAAACCACCGGGGTCGGGCTCGTGCCCGATTCACCACCCAGCTCGAGCACACGATTGCTCAGCCCGCGCAGGAAGGCTCGATCGTGAGAGACGAAAATCATCGTGCCCTCGAAGTCGCGCAGCGCCTCGATCAGCATGTCCTTGGTCGTCAAATCGAGATGGTTCGTCGGCTCATCCAGCACCAGAAAGTTTGGCGGATGCATGAGCATGCGGGCGATGACCAACCGGGATCGCTCGCCGCCTGAGAGCGAACGGATCTTCTTGTCGGTCTCGTCTCCGGAGAACTGGAAAGCGCCGAGCAGCCCGCGGAGGGCACCGATCGACTCTTGCGGAAAGTCGCGTTGCATCTGTTCCCAGATCGTGAGTTCCGGGTCGAGCAACTGCAGGGCCTGCTGCGCGAAGTAACCCATCTTCAGACTGGCGCCGAGCTTGACGCGCCCCGAGTCGGGCTGGAGCGCGCCCGCAATCATGCGCAGCAGGGTGGTCTTGCCTGCCCCGTTGCGTCCCATGACCGACCAGCGCTGACCGCGTTGAATGGTCAGGTCGAAATCGCGGTAGATCACACGGCTGCCGTACTGCTTCGTGAGCTTCTCCACCACCACGACATCGTCGCCAGACCGCGGCGGCTGCCGGAACTCGAACCGCACGACAGGACGCTTCTTGGGGAGCTCGATCTTCTCGATCTTGTCGAGCGCCTTGACACGGCTCTGAACCTGGGCAGCCTTGGCCGCATGCGCGGCAAATCGATCGATGAAACGCTGCTCCTTTGCGAGCATGGCCTGCTGCCGCGCGTAGGCGGCTTCGCGATTCGCCTCGCGCACGGACCGTTCCCGCTCGTAGAAGTCGTAGTTGCCGGAGTACGACAGCACTTCGCCGCCGTCAATCTCGGCGATCCGGCTCACGATACGGTTCATGAAGTCGCGGTCGTGCGAGGTCATCAGCAGCGAACCGGGGAGGGAGGTGAGAAACCCTTCGAGCCACACAATCGACTCGATGTCGAGATGGTTCGTCGGTTCGTCCATCAGCAGGACGTCCGGGCGGCCGAGCAGCACACGCGCCATCGCGACACGCATCTTCCACCCTCCAGACAGGGCGCCGACATCGCCGTCGATGGCATGGTCCTCGAAGCCGAGGCCGTGCAGTACCTCGCGCGCCTGACTCTCCAGCCCGTAACCGCCAAGATGTTCGTATTCTTCCTGGACCTCGCCGAAGCGCGCCAGAATGCGATCCATATCGTCCGCTTGCGCGGGGTCACCGAGGGCGTGCTGCAAGTCGTCCAGCTCGTGATGCAACGTGCCGAGCCTCCCGCTTCCGGCAATGGCTTCGTCGAGCACCGAACGTCCAGACATCTCCTCGACGTCCTGGCGAAAGTACCCGACGCTCAACTTCCGCGGGACAGACACCTCTCCGTCATCAGCCGACTCCTCGCCGGCGATCATGCGGAAGAGCGTGGTCTTGCCAGAGCCATTCGGGCCGACCAGCCCGACCTTCTCGCCTGCATTGAGCTGAAACGACGCGTCCACGAAGAGGAGCTGGCGGCCGTACTGTTTGTTGATGCGCGTCAGGGAGATCATCAGGGACTAGATGATATGGCGGCTCGGGGCTTGGGGCCCGGCTCGGGGCTTGGGGCTTGGGGCTTGGGGCTTGGGGCTTGGGGCTTGGGGCTTGGGGCTTGCGGCCTGCGGCCTGGGGCTTGGGGCTTGGGGCTTGGGGCTTGGGGCTTGGGGCTTGGGGCTTGCGGCCTGGGACTTTACATTCGGCTGGCAAGACGGGGTGGCCATGTCGCGACGTCCTGGCGACGGCTGAAGTGCAGTAGTGGTGTGCCCGCGAGAGGCGGCAGGCCTTGTGCGGACGCCACCGTGTTCACGCGCAGATCGGCGGCCGCGGGCTGAAGCGGCCACGGCTGGTGGTGGATGTCGACGGTCCACAGTCGGCCGTCCGGTGCCTGCGAGTACAGCGCGTAGCGCTCGGTGAGGAAGTATTCGAGGCTGCCCTTCTTCGCCTCGCGCGCAGTGCCCGTGGGCCAGTAGCTCGCCTCGAACGCCGCATCGCGCGCCTTGTCGCGCACCGACGAGTAGTGAACGCACGAGCCGGCACGTTCGAGCTTCATGTGCGCCAGGAAATACGGCAGGTGTACGAACGTGCGGGCGGCCCAGACGGCCAGCGCGCGTGACGCATCGAGGCTGATAAACCAGATGCCAGGCCGCCCGCGATACTCCACGTAGAGCCGTAGATTGATTTCCGGAAACGCCGACAGCCAAGGCAGAGCCGGCATGCCCCGCAGCGCGACGTCCCGCATGCCGAACGGCAGCAGCCCAACCCAAGACGTCCCCTCAAACGCCTGGATCTCCAGTACCGCAGGGACGAATTCCTGCAGCACCGCGGCTGGAACAGGCCAGTGCGCAAAGAGCAGATCGTGCCAGCTCTGCCGCCCCACCCATTCACCCGCAGGCAATGGGAAGGGCCGATGGTCGGTGCGCACAAACGCCGGATGCACGAAGTCCCTCGCGTAAGCTGTAAGCCGTGAGCCGTAAGCCGTAAGCCGTCCTTATGCTAGCGTAGCGAGAGCCCCCCAGTATTCGCGAAAGGCAGTCATCACATGCGTTGGAGCTCGCGGGGCAAGAGTGCGGACATCGAAGATCGGCGTGGGCAGGGTGGGTTCGGCATGGGACGAGCCGTCCCCCTCGGACTGGGAGGGCTTGTGGTCCTCGCGGTTCTGAGCCTCATCACAGGCCAGAACCTCTTCGAGACAGACGGGACCACCGATCCCACCGTCAATCAACCCGCGTCACCGGCGACGAGCACCTCGCCGGAGGAAGAGCGCCTGGTTGATTTCGTCTCGTTCGTGCTCGATGACAGCCAGCAGACCTGGGCCTCGCTACTCGGCGACCGCTATCAGAAGGCGCGGCTGGTGCTGTTCACCGACGGCACCGAGTCGGGCTGCGGGTTCGCGCAGTCTGCGACCGGCCCGTTCTACTGCCCCGCCGACCGCCGCGTGTATATCGACCTCGGCTTCTATCGCGAGCTCAGACAACGCTTTGGCGCGGCTGGAGAATTCGCGCAAGCCTACGTGCTGACGCACGAAATCGGCCACCACGTGCAGACCCTGCTCGGCACGGAAGCTAAGATGCGTCAGTTGCAGCAGTCCAACCCGGGGCTGCGCAATGAAGCGTCGGTCAGACTGGAGTTGCAGGCCGACTGCTATGCGGGCATCTGGGGACACTCCACCGCACAGCGCAAGCTGATCGACCAGAGTGACATCGAAGACGGCCTGAACGCGGCCGCGGCCATTGGCGACGATCGCATCGCGCGGATGTCTGGCACACGGATCGCGCCCGAGCGCTTCACTCACGGCTCGTCGGCGCAGCGAGTGGAGTGGTTCAAGCGGGGCCTCTCGTCGGGGCGCCTCGACGCGTGCGATACCTTCGGCCGTTAAACCGGCCCCTCTCGTTTCGCATCGGCCCGACCGCCCAGTCCACTGCCGCTCACTCGGGGGCGGGCTCGACGTGAACCATGACGTCGGCCACCCACGACAGCTCATGCTGAACGCGTGCCTTCACGTCGTGGGCAATGCGGTGCCCGTCGCGGACCGTGAGACTCGGATCCACCTCCAGATGGAGGTCGATGTGATACCGCAAGCCGGTCTTGCGGCCCAGTTGCTTTTCGAGCCCCCGCACGCCATCGACCCGAAGGACCACCGCGCGCAGCTCGTCCATGCGCGTCGCGTCCGGCATCGTGTCCGCCAGGTCCAGAGAGGCATCACGGGCCACGCGGAGTCCCGTGACCATGACGATCAGGCCGACGGCAAATCCTCCGTAGTGATCGGCCGCGAGGAAGCGATCCGGATCGAATCTCGCCAGGGCGACCGCGACAAAGGCGGTGCACGCCGACAGGATGTCCACCGCGTCGTTCCAGGCGTCTGCGAGAAGTGAGGCGCTGCCAATCTGCCGTCCTGCCCGAAACTTGAGCACGAACATGATCCCGCGGGCAACCATGGCACCACAGAGCACCCACAGCGCGGGAACTCCTGGCGCCTGATGTGTGGCGCCGAGCGCTCTAAGAGACTGAAACGAGACGCCGACGCCACCGGCCGTGAGCAGGAGGCCGACCACGAGGCCGGCGAGCGTCTCGAGCCGGCCGTGTCCGTACGGGTGATTGTCGTCTGCCGGGCGGGCTGCCAACAGCAGTCCCACGAGCACCACCGTCGACGCCAGAACGTCGCCGGCAAACTCCATTCCGGTCGCCACCACCGCCGTGGACCCGGTCGCGATTCCCACTGCAATGTGACTTGCCGCGAGCGCGAGACTCACACCCACGCTCGCCATGGCGAGCCTCCGGCCGCGCGCCCACGCGTTGCCGAGGGGAGCCGCGTCTGAGAGGGGCTGGTTCAGCTCGGGCACGACACGCCGGTGCCGCCCAATCCGCAATAGCCTCCGGGATTCTTGGCGAGGTACTGCTGGTGATAGCTCTCCGCGTAGTAGAACGCGGGCAGATCCCTGATCTCCGTCGTAATGGCCGGGAAGCCCTTCTGCTCGAGCGCGGCTTCGTAGCCTTGCCTCGTGCGCTCGGCTGCCGCGCGCTGCTCGTCCGAGAACACGTAGATGGCCGACCGGTACTGGGTGCCCGTGTCATTCCCCTGTCGCATCCCCTGCGTGGGGTTATGACTCTCCCAGAACAGGCGGAGCATCTCGTCGTACGACGTGACCGCCGGGTCGAAAACGGCGAGGACGACCTCGGTGTGCCCAGTCATCCCCGAGCACACCTCCTCGTACGTTGGATTGCGTGTGTGGCCTCCGGCATAGCCCACAGCGGTTGAATAGACGCCAGGTGCCTGCCAGAATTTGCGTTCTGCCCCCCAGAAGCAGCCCATTCCAAATACCGCCTGCTCGAGCCCGGGCGGGAACGGCGCCTGCAGCGGCGTGCCCTTGACCGCGTGCTTCGCCGGGATGGCCAGCGGCGTTTCGCGCCCCTTCAGTGCTTCATTGACGCCGGGCAGTTCGCGATTTCTGGATCCAAACAGCGCCATGACTCACTCCTTCTCGTGCGGTACGAACCGCATCGCCGCGCCGTTCATGCAATACCGTTGTCCGGTCGGCGCCGGGCCGTCGTCGAACCGATGACCGAGATGACCACCGCAGCGGCTGCAATGGACTTCGACACGCGTCATGGAATGCGATTGATCGACCGACGTCTCCACTCCGGCTTCCACCGGCGCCGAGAAACTTGGCCAGCCCGTGCCGCTCTCATATTTGGCTTCTGAGACGAAGAGTCGCTGGCCGCACCCAGCACACACGAATTCACCCGATCGTTTCTCGCGATTGAGAGGGCTGGCGCCGCGTGGTTCGGTGCCGTGCTGTCTCAACACCTGATACTCGGCTGGTGAGAGTTCCACCCGCCACTCGTCGTCGGTCTTCTTCAGCTCGAAGTCTCTGTCGTCGCTCATGCAAGGTCCCCTTCTGTTCAGATGATGACGCGGCGCGCCCATTTTCCCAAGCTCCGGAACACCGCCCAGCGCTTGATCGCGCGCGGGGCGCAGTAATCCGCTAGAATTCGCCCATGTTTCGACCGCTCCGGCTGATCATGCTGGCGATACTCGGGTTTCTGGTCTACTGGGGATTCTTTGCGGTGCCCGGTAACAACAAATCCGAAACCGCCTTCGATCCAGACCAACTGGCCGCTCGCGAACTCGCGGTGTGGCAATCAGCGCGGTCCGGCGAGGAACTTCCGACGTTCCTCAACACCGTCGAGATGCTGCGCGAGCAGTACCGATACAGCTGGTTTCGGGCGGCACACGCCGGCTACTACCTCGCCCGTGCAACAGGGCAGTTCGTACCGATGGCCACCCGTTTCGAGCGGGTGCTGCCCGACCTCGAGGAAGCTGCCACCGTGGAACGAGACTGGCGGGGCGCCACCTTCAAACCGACGGACGCCGCGCGGGCGCAGTTGACGTGGTGGGTCACGCTCAAGATGCCCAACCTCAGCGACAATGACGATGTGCCGGCGCTGATCGCGAAGGACTACAGCATCAGATATGGCATCAGTGCCGGCGAGTTGTACGAGACGGCGACCTATCGGGCTGAAGCCGTACGGTTACGGGACAGCACCAAGCTCGACCCGGATTGGGCGGCGATTGGCAAGCTGCTGAGCCGTTCGTACAAGGCGCTTCACACCACGCTCCAGCATGCCACGCGAAAGCCAACTGCCACGTCCTGACGCCCTGACGCTAGCCTCGTGACCACACGGCTCGACGATCGATCCGTCGTCGACATCCTGCGCGCCCGCGTGGCGCGCGCGAGCCGGGCGCCTCATGGCGACGGCGCCAGCGTGGCGCTCGCCGTCGAAGGCGGAGCCATGCGCGGCGTCATCTCGGCCGGCATGATCTCGGCGCTGGAGGAACTCGGTTACATCGACGCCTTCGATGCCGTGTACGGATCGTCCGCAGGCGCCATCAACGCCGCCTACTTTCTCGCGGGCCAGGCCAGACTCGGGACGAGGATTTACCACGAAGACATCAACACGCGCGCCTTCATCGATTTCGGCCGAGCGCTTCGCGGCCGCCCCATCGTCAATCTCGGATTTCTGCTCGACGATGTCGCGAGGGATCGGAAAAAACTCGATGTGACGAGGGTGCTCGAGTCGGCCACGCCGCTCTGGGTGCTCGCGACGGATGTCGCGGAGTGCTCCGCGCGAGCCTTCGGCCCATTCGACAACGCCGAACTGCTGTTTGGCGCCCTGCGGGCGGGCGCCACTATGCCCGTCATCGCCGGTGAGCCTCACGACTACGTCGGGAAGCGCTACCTCGATGCGTCGCTCACCGAGCCGATCCCAGTGCCGACCGCGGAACTCGGGGGGCATTCACACATTCTGGCGCTGCTCACGCGAAGCGGGGGCATGCGCCCGGATGTCTCGGCCTTCGATCGATACTTCGTGGGGCCGCGGCTCCGTCGGCTGTCTCCGGAGCTTGCGCGTCGCTATCTCAATCGGGCGGCGCCCTACACAGAGCTGGTGCGCGCCATGGAGGGCGGCCTGGGGCCACTTGGACGCGCACGGGTGCTTGGCGTCAGAGTGGAGGACCTGCGCATCAGCAAACTGGAGCGACGCCGCGAGATCCTCGAGCTCGGCGCACGCCGCGGCTATGCGGCAGTGCGGGCTCTCTTCGGCTAGCGGTCGCCGCCCGCCTACTTGTTCTCCTTGACGTACACCGCGAGGCGCGGAAACGCGAAGCGGCCCGACACCTCGTCGATGACGTTCACCTGGCAGGTATACAGCCCAGGTTTCAGCGAAGATCCCGGCAGCTGAAACTGGAAGATGACGGCCTTGCGTTCCGGATCGTCCATCACCGCACGGTCGACAACCGGGGTCTCGAACACCTTGACCCGTCCCCGGTAGAACGCCAGGCTGGTCTGGACTCGAGGAAGACTCGCGGAGTCGAGCGTCGGATCGTAGACCTCGTAATAGAAGTACATCTGCTGCGCGGTGGTGACCACGTGCGACAAGCTCTGAACGATTTCCTGTCCGCCTCGCAGTAACGGGTTGATGCTGTCGCCGGCCCACTGCGGGCCTCCCCCGCCGCGCTGGCTCGCAAAACCGCGACCTCCCCCGCCTGGTCCTTCGCCGCCGCGCCCACCGCCCGGTCCACCCTGACCGCCGGGGCCACCGGGTCCCCCCTGGCCGCCGCGGCCCCCAGGTCCGCCCCCGCGTGTAAACCTCAGCTGCGTGCTGAGGACCACAGGACTCACCTTGACCGGCTCAGCCTTCAAATCCGGAATGACAATGGGGAACTCGAAGGTTCCCATGGCACCGTCCGCGTTTTCCCGCACGGCGACTTTCACCTTGAAGTGGCCCGAAGGCAGCGTGACACCTGACTGATATTGAATCTGCTTGTTCGCAAGCTCCGCCACCTGCGCGGCCGGTATCTGCATCGTGTCGCGGATGCGACCGACCGATCGTCCTTGCTCGTCGGTGACGACGCCGAGCAGGTCGAAGGAGGCGTTCTTACGATCGAGCGCCGGGTCGGTCGGCACACGGATAGACGAGCCCGGGACGGCCAGCGAGACGGGCACGTAGAATCGATCGCTCGACGTCCGGAACCACGCGGTGGAGGCGACAACGGGCACATCGGTCAGCGACACGGCAGACGCAATCTGTTCCTGAAGCTGGCGTTCCTTGTCGTCCTTCTTCAGGTGCGCGAAATCTGCCGGCGCGTAATAGCCGTTACGCGCCTCCAGGCGGTATCCCGAGGTGGTGTTCTTGAGCTTCACGCTGATCTTGCGGAACTTGCCATCCTGCGCGGAGTTGCTGCTGCTGTAGCCGAGCAGGTAGTACGCCGACATGTCGCGGAGCACGCGCGTAAAGGCCGGGCCGAAGTCGTTCGTGTCGAGAAAGGCCTGCCCGCCTGTGTCGGAGGCCAGGGTGCTCAGGGTTTCCTGCGATGAGTTGAGGGAGCTGAACTGACTCAGCATCGATCGGCCGGAAAAGACGGAAGACCCGCCGCCCCCGCGCCCACCTCCGCCACCCCCACGTCCGCCACCGCCACCGGCCGCGCCGCCTGGCACGACCGCCGTCAGTCCGCGGCTGTCGACCGGATAGATCGAAGTGTTGGCCTTGTTCGCCGCGTTGATGACCGCGCGGAGCTCCACCTGGTTGTCCGTGCCGCTGCGCGAAATGCCGGAGCTGAAATAGAGAATGGCCTTCTTCTGATCGATGGGGGCGAGCGCTTCCGCAAGCACCTTCATGGCGCGCAGGCGCCGATCGTTGTTGAAGATTCCGAATTCGGAGTCGTCGAGTGGGAGATCCGCCGGATCGGCGTCCTCCGCTGCATCGGCGACCTCAGCCGCCAGCGGCTGCTCGAATCCCGTGCCTGCGGTCACGTCGAATGCCGACAGCGTCGTTTTCAGCAGGTCCCTGTCCGCCGTAAAATCCCGAAGGATCGTGAGGCTCTGGCCGACCGACGCGATCGCAACGAGGTCAGCCACCGTCATCTGTTTGTCGACGTACTGATTCGCCGATTTGATCGCCCGATCGATCTCCTCTGGCTGCATCGAGCTCGTATCGAAGAGCAACACGATCAGGCGACGGCCGGGCAGATCGGTGACGCCCGCCGGCTCAGCCGCCGGTGCCGGCTCACCGACACCGGGGCGGGCGGCAATGGTGGTGGCCGTACTCGACCGTAACGCGGCACTCTGCAGCTGTTCCTGGCCCAGGAGCGAGGTCGAGGCCCCGAGCGGCGGCAGTTGATCGGTCGCAATCTCCTCGAAGTCGAACGACGTCAACTGCTGGGCCTTGCCATCTTCGGTGACGGCGAAGTCGGTCATCTTCAGACCGCGAACGATTGCCCCGTCCTTGTCGCGCACGATCACGTCCACGCGCACGAGATTCGCGGACGAGCGGAACGAGGGGGATCGTTGCTGCGGGGCCGACTGGATAGGGGCGACCGGCACGACGAGTGCCAGCGAGGTGAGCAGTGCGAGCAGTCCGACGCGGCGGCGCATCGATGCAGAACGTGCGGGTGTGACGTTGTTCATCATCATCGCCTCAGAACCGGAACCGGAGGTTGAGGCGAACCGTGCGGCGGCCGGACACCGACTGCACCTGCCCGAATTGCGGAGACTCCACGTTGGTGTTGATGGACGTGAAGTTGACCAGATTCAAAATGTTGTTGGCGTTGACGTTCACCGACACACTGCGATTGGCGCCGAGCCGTACGTCTCTGGTGAGCTGCAGATTCAGCATGCGCGACCCTGGTCCGATGATCACGTTGCGGGGCGAATTGCCAAAGGTTCCCGCCGCCGGTATCGAGAACGCGGCCGTGTTGAAATACTGATCGATGTTCGGATTGCCGACTTGGATGGCCTCTCCGTCGTAGTTCGCGCGCAGTGTTCCACCCGTGCCCCTGGCGACGTCAGAGGCGCAGCTCGAGCATCTGGGCGTGAGCGGGCTGCCCGACTGGGCGGTGAAGTTTGCCGACAGCGACCACTCGCCCGCGATGGCGGGGAACCAGCCGCCTCGGTTGAGCCACTTGCGATTCGGGCCCAACGGCAGCTCGATATTCAGATTGCCACTGAACTGATGCCGGCGATCGAAGTTCGACAACCCCCACTCTGCCGCGAGATTCTGATCGTCCTGAGCCACCGTCGCGCCGCCTCCTGTGGCGGTGGTGTTGTCCCAGGCCCTCGACAACGTGTAACTGGCCGTGCCCGACACCCCGTGTGACTGACGCTTCTGGAGGCGCCACGAGATGCCGTTCATGTGCGATGAGCCTTCAGCCGACTGATACGTGAAGGACTGCACCCCAGCAATGCGCAGCCCCGTCGGCCCGCGATTCGGCGCGCGGAGCATGTCGAGGTGACCCCCTCGCGTGCCAATGAACGTGGCCCCGACAGCCCAGGTGCGCAGCAGATCACGGCTGTAGTCAGCCGACCACTGGTGAATCAGCCCAAGCTGATAATTCGGGTCGATCGCGTACGTGTTCGTGACCGTGCTCGGCGAGAGGTTGTCGAACGCGCGATTCAGACTCAGGGGACTTGCCAGGGTGCCGAGCACCGTGCCGGTCTGGAAGTAGGGCGGCTGCTGATAGAGATTGCGGGCGATGGTCGAATACGCGCCGCTGTTGTAGCTGAGCCCGTACCCGAACCTGACTGTTGACCTGTTGTTCACCCGCCACGCAGCACCCACGCGCGGTGCCACGTTGTTCCAGTCAGGGGTGACCAGACCAGAGGAATACCTGGCGCCAGAGTAGACGCCGACTTCGCCTGGGGCCACGGGTGCCACCGCGGTAAAGCCGGGTGCCACGTCGAGGTTCACCATCTGACCTGACGTCTCGGTATAAGGCATGGTCACGTCGTACTGGACGCCGTAATTGACAGTCCAGCGCGCCTTCCAGCGCCAGTCGTCCTGGAAGAACGCGCTGAACTGACGTCCACGGATACTCACTGGCGAACTGATGTTGTCGACGCTGCCGCTGTACTGCCGGGTGGCCTGCTGCGGCATGCCGAGGAGAAAGTCGGCGAAGTCCTGGCCGCTGCCCCTGATCGTCGACAGTCCGCCAGCCGTGTAGAGCCCGGTGAAGGTGAACGTGCCTCTCGCGTTCGAGTCCGACTGCGTGCGATTCAATTGCTGCGCATACGACGTGCCGATCCGGTAGTTGTGGGCTCCAGCCGGTCGGGTGAGCGTATATCCGACCGTCCAGCTCGAGTCCGTTCGCTTGGATGGCGCCGTGTCACGCAGGCCTGTAAAGGTTCCAAACGACAGCGACGGCACGCCCCAATCCAACGGGTCGGTCGCGACGCCAGTGATGCCTGCCAGTCCCGCGATGTCCTGACTGAACGCAAAGGCGTTGGCCGTGGTCGAAGACGTGCGGCTGAGATTCAGGTTGAAGGCATGCATCCCGCGGCCTTTCCGGACGTTCAGCGTCACGGGCAGGCTGAAGGTGGAGCCCTGCGTGCTGCCGGCGAGCAGCGGGAACACATTGGCCCGATCGCCATCATTGCGCCGATAGTTGATCGTGGCCGACATCGTCACGTTCAGCGGCGGCTGGAAGTTGCCACGTCCGCCGCGGCCCTGACCTGCGGCACCGCGTCCGGCTGCGGCCCCCGCCGGAGTGGCCGGCGTTCCGGGTGTCGCTGGCGCAGCGGGCTGAGTGCCCGTGCCGCCACGCGGCGCCGCTGGCGTGGCGGCGGCGCCGGCTCGCCCCGCAGCCGGTGCCGCTCCGGCGCCACCGCGCCCACCCGCGCCACCACGACCGCCGCGGCCCGTCTGCGGCGTCGTGATGCTGTGAGTGATTCTGAGGCTGAAGGTGTCGGTGGTGCTGTTAGTGGTGTCCGTCAGGTGAAAATTTCGCGTGTCACCCGACAGGTTCGGTGCCGGAAAGAAGCGCAGCAACTCGAGCGCCGAGGCGCTCACGCGATTGCGTGGAATCTGGTTGTTGGCAAATGGCTGGTGCGTCAGCGGGTCGATGATCGCGACGGGGCTCGACGAGAAGTCGCCTGCCCGTAACGCGTCACTCGGCACGGTGGCGTACTGGTCGAACAGGTTGTCGTTGCGGCCGCCGCTGTAGGTGAAGTTGAAGGTCGTCCGGTTGGTGCCATTGTAGACGCCGGGGATCTTCACGGGACCGCCGAGGGTGGTGGAAAAATTCTGCTGAAGGTAATCGCGCTTCTGCGTCGTATCACCGGGCCGAAGTGCATACGGGGCCGCATCGAGCATCGACCCACCGAATCCGTAGGTCGCCGTTGCCTGGACCCGGCCGCCGCCGCCACGCCCGCCAATGGCTCCCAGGCCCCCGCGGCCCCCACCATCGCCCCCTCCGCGGCCTCCGCCCTGTCCCAGTCCACCCCCAAGCTGCGCACCGACGCCACCTGGCCCGCCTTGTCCGAACTGCTGCCCCTCCGCCAGTCCAAACTCGCCGCGGCCGAGGGCCTGCAGCCGATCGTTCAGAAGATTGCGGTCGACCGCCACCATGCTGCCGCTCACGGCAACCGACTCCATGGCGGAGTCGGGCGAAAACCCCGGTGGCAGCAGCCGAGCCGCCGGATCCTGATCACGTCCGTTGGCCGCGAACGCCGAGTTGTCTTCAGCGGCCGATCCGGCACCGGCCGATTGCTCGACCGAGAGTGCCTGGAAGCGCGGTGCGCCCCCACCTCGTCCTCCACGACCAGCAGCGCCGGTAGCTGGTGCGCCGGCCCCGCGCGCGCCGGTGGCGGCCGGCGGGGTGGCAGCGGCGGTCGCTCCGGCAGCCGCCGGAGAACCGGCGGCCCCGCCCGAGCGAGCGCCCGCCACGCTTCCGGGGGCCTCTGGTCTTGCCGCTGCCGCGCGCGCGGCAGGCGGGGCACCAGGGACCCGCGAGGCAAGCTGCAGCTTCAAATCGGCGGTGGCTTCGCACGGCGGCGCGCCGACCGTAACGGGTCGGTCGGCCGGCGCAAATGCCGACAGCTCGGCGCTGAGCGCAAAGGTGCCCGGCGGCAGGGCCAGGACGTACGACCCATCCAGGTCCGTCGAGGTGACCGCAATCACCTGATCTCCCGACCGTGCCGTGACGGCAACGCCCGGTAATGGCAGCTCTCCGCTCTGCACCACGCCGTGAACGCGACAGGGGCGAGCCGCAGCCGAAGCCGCCTGCTGTGCCGCTACTGGCCACTGCGCAAGAGCGAGGGCCCCGATGGCAGCGAGGGCGACGCCGCAGGACGTCGCCTTGGATCGTGGAACATGGGACAGCATGGAGTTCCTTAGAACGGGAAAAGGGGGTATGAGTGCGAATTGGCTGTAGTTACGGCCACGCGACGCTGACCGTTCACACCTGGTAACCAGTGCTTTGTGAAAAGAATGTGGCGGATGCCCGGCTCCGGGCGCTCACCCCATCCTACCGCCCCGTGCCGACGAGCTTTTCTATCTCTGCCGCCTGCCGTGGAGCCTTGACGGACAACATGACGGGCCCTGTGGCGGTCATGAGGAATGAGTCTTCGAGCCGCACCCCGAGGTTGCGGTAACGCTCCACCGCTGGGGCAATCCGAGCAGCCAACGCTCGGGTGGACGGAGTGCTCTGGAGCCGCTCGAGCGTATCAGGGCGGATGTACACGCCCGGTTCAATGACGAACGCAGCCCCCGGATCCAGTCCGTCGAGCGGATCGTGGACATCCATGCCAATGCCGTGTGTCGGCCCGTGGGGATACCAGAGATCGACCTCGGGACTGTCACCTGTCGCAGCGGCCGGATCCGCGACAAGCCCCAGCGACAGCAGTCCCGTACCGACCACACGGCGAACGGCCCTCTCGATATCAGACACCTTGCTGCCCGGACGCGCGGCTGCGATGCCCGCGTCCTGGGCCCGCATGACGAGATCGTACAGCTCCCGCTGAGCCGGTGAATACCTGCCATTCACCGGGTATGTCCGGGTGATATCTCCCGTGAGCCCCTGAAAGTTGCCCGCCGCATCGACGAGCACGAGGTCACCATCGGCCATCTGCCTCGTCGACTTCAAGTAGTGAAGTGTGGTGGCATTCGGGCCGCTTCCGACAATGGACGGATAGCCCCAGGAGAGGGCGCCGTGCTCGAGGAACCAATACTCGATCGCCGCTTCGACCTCGTATTCCCACCGGCCCGGCCGCGCCGCCTTCATGCCCTCGATGTGGGCTTCGGCGGAGATCTCGACACTGCGCCTGAGCACGCGCTGCTCGTAGGGAGTCTTGATCGCACGAAGACTCTCGACCATGTCCCTTCCGCTGAAGAGGCTCACCCCGGCATGAGATTGCTGCATCGACCGGGCCCACCGCCCGTTGTCGCTGCCACCAGAGCCCGCGCCCCGGGCGTCGCCGCCTACGGCCTCGAGGATCCCGAGCTTCGTCGGTCCTGCGCCGCGCGCGGCTTCGATGGCGCGCTCGAGCATCGCTGGCGGAGCAGCGGCGCCTCCCAGAACTCCATCCATGAAGGCGTCGAACAGCTCCGTCCGGCGCTGCGGAAAAACCGCCGTGATGCCGCTTCGAGCCGTCATCTCGTCTGCGGTGAACGTGTGCCCATACCAGAGCTCCCGGAGTGGGTCGGGCGCACGAACGAACAAATACGCCTGAGGCGCACTGCCGTGTGAGACGAGCACCAGTGTCGTGTCCTCCTGTTCGATGCCCGTCAAATACAGGAGATTGCTGTCCTGGCGGTACTCGTAGTTGGTGTCACCGGAGTACACGCGCGGGGGAGCGCTCCACACCACCAGCACGGAGTCGGTCCCCATGCGACGGGCCAGCCGGTCGCGACGCTCCGCCATGTCCCGCAGGTAGTCGGTGGCCCCGCCATACGGCGGAATCTGGCCACGCAGAACCTGCGTGCCCACGAGCAGGGCAAGCAGGCAAAAGACGCCGAAGGGAACTCTGCGCATTCTCAGATTCTGCTACGCCTGCCGCCGCATCGGTAGGCGGATCTCGACTCGCGCCCCACCGCTGGCCCCGTTGCTGGCGCGCACGGTCCCACCATGCCGAACCACGATGGCCTGGACAATCGACAGCCCAAGACCGCTGCCAGAAGGCGTGGCGGTTCCAGTGCGCGACTGGTCAGCCTTGTAGAACCTGTCGAAGATGTGGGGCAGATGCTCGGGATCGATGCCAGGGCCCGTGTCGTCCACCCGCAACACAAGTGCATCGTCATCTACCAAGGCGCTGACGGTGACGGTGCCTCGATCGGGCGTGTGGCGTATCGCATTTGCCACCAGATTCTGCAGTGCCTGCTCCAGCCGGTTCTGATCGCCGACGAGCCCTTGGGCGGCGGGCGCCTGACAGGTCGCGAGGGCGATGTGTCTCTCGGCCACCGCCGGCGCGTGCCGATGCTGTACACGTTCGAGCAGATACGCAACGGGCACGTGATCGGCTCGCAGCGAACCGCCGCCGCCCTCCAGCCTCGCGAGCTCGAGCAGGTCGCCGATGATGTCCTGCAGGCGCTGCGCCTCGTCGGTGACGATCTGCAGATAACGGCCGCGCGTACGCTGGTCCAGACGGACGTCTGGCATGCCGAGCGTCTCCACATATCCGCGGATCGCAGCCAAGGGCGTTGTCAGCTCATGGGACACGTCCGCAAGCAACTGGCGGCGCGTCCTGTCCGCCTGTTCCAGGGCCTGGGTGCGGGTCTCGAGCTGTTCGGCCATCTCATTGAACGCCCTGGAGAGCGCCGTGACTTCATCTTTTCCGGACTCGGGCGCGCGGACACCAATCTCACCCGCTCCAAGCGCGCGTGCGGCATCCTGGAGCTGCTGCAGGCGCCTGCGCGTGGGACGAAAAATCACCAGCGCCGCCACAGCCGTGCCGGTAGCGAGCAGCGCGAGCGCCACAAACCCGAGACTCGGGCCAAGGTCACGCACCGCCACCAAAAACGGCGGAGGCTCCAGGGGCACACCGACTACGCCGACGACGGCGTCGTTGACTACGATGTTGGCGAACTCGACGCCGCCGGGCGGCCCCCCGCGGTCGGATCCTGGACCGAACTGGTCGCGATCTGGTCCGCCACGGCCGGGACCGCCACGGCCGAACTCGCCGCGATCCGGACCGAAGTCCCGCCCGCGTCCGCCCCGCCCTCGGGAAAGATCGGGGCCCGGCCGATCGCCGCCGCGCCCGAAGAACAGGCGGCCGCGGGCCATTCGCGCCAGGTTCGGTGGCGGCGAGATGCGATGACTGACGATGGTCGTGCCGTTGGTGAGCACGACCACGTAGCCGTGATACGACGTTCCGTAGTGGCTTTTGACGTAGGCGTCCGCGTCGAGCCCTGTCTGCTCAGCCAGCGCCACCGACAGATCGCTCGCAATGGAGGCGGCCAGCTGCGCGGGGGACCGGCTGGGAAACAGCTCGGTCATCCGGCCGGTCATCCATAGAAATACGAACCCCTGCAGAACGAGCAGCACGGCCAGCAAGGCTACGAAGCCGAGCGCAATCCGCCAGTACAGGCTCCGATACCAGAGCTGCTCACCCATCTGAGAACTTGTAGCCCGTGCCCCAGACCGTCAGGATCAGCTGTGGATCACGCGTATCCAGCTCGATCTTCTGCCTGAGGCGCTTCACCAAGGTGTCGATGCTTCGTTCGGTGACGTGCGTCTCCGACGTCCAGACGCGCTCGAGCAGCATTTCGCGGGTGAAGACGATGCCCGCATTCGACGCGAGCAGATAGAGCACGTCGAACTCGTGAGGCGTCAGCTCGACCACCTGCGAGTGCACGATGGCCTGCCGTCTGGCAGGATCGAGCCGGAGCGGACCGGCGACAATCACGCCCGTTGGCCGGGCGAGGTCCGTCGTGCGCGGCGCCCGAGGTCGGCGCAGTAGCGCGCGAATTCGCGCGACGAACTCGCGGATGCCGAATGGCTTGGTGAGATAGTCGTCCGCACCGCTTTCGAGTCCCAGAACTTTGTCCGATTCCTCGCGACGAGCCGTCAGCATCAGGATGGGCGCGTCGGCGTTCAGAGCCTGCCGGCGAATGCCCCGGCAGACGGTAACGCCATCCACTTTCGGCAGCATGAGGTCGAGAACGACCAGATCGAATGCTGTTGCCTCCGACAGCCGCAACGCTTCGTCGCCCGCCGCTGCTTCCGTGACACGCAGGCCCTCGAGCTGCAAATGCAGGGCGAGAAGCTCGCGTATGTGCGGCTCATCCTCTACGACCAGCACCATGCGATCGGGCGGGCTCTTGACCTCTGGCGCGCTGCTCATTGCCTCTCCTCGATAATTGGAAGCCAGAATCGCGAACCGGATTGTGACGAACCGGTGGCAAAACGATGAGAAGAGCATGAACACGGCCACGAAGGGGTAACCCTTTGCGAACAGAGCCGTATCCTCTATCGTGTAACCCAATGCTACAGGCATCCAGCACACGAGAGACCCGGGAGTCAGCGCGCGAGGTCAAGTTCCTGCTCACCCCCGCGATCGCCGAGAAGGTGCGGGAGTGGGCCAGTGCGAGACTCGGCCCAGATCCGTACGGGAGCGGCAGCCTCGGAGATGAGTACAAGACGACGAGCCTGTACTTCGACACTCCACAGTTCGCCGTCTACCATCGGCAGGGGTCGTACCGACGGACGAAGTACCGCATTCGCCGGTACGGCGCCGCGGACGTCGTGTTCCTGGAACGGAAGCTCCGCACATCGGAGATGCTTGTGAAACGGCGTACGACGATTCCGATGGCCGACCTGCCCCTGGTTGCGGCCGAGACGATGGATCCCACGTGGGCCGGGCGGTGGTTCAGGCAGCGCGTCGAGGCGCGGCAACTGGCTCCGGTGTGCCAGGTGTCCTACCACCGGCACGCGCGTGTCGGGCACGCGCAGTTTGGACCACTCCGGTTGACCTTCGACGACCAGATCCACGTGCAGTCGAGCGGTGGTCTCTCGTTCGAGCCCGATGCCGGTGTGCCGGTACTGCAGACGCACACCGTGATGGAGATGAAATACCGCGCCGTCATGCCCGCCATCTTGCGTCATCTTGTCGAGGAGTTCTCACTGGCTGCGTCGGCCGTTTCGAAGTATCGGCTCTCGATGGAGGCCATGAAGGCCGCCGGTCTTCGTGCCGGGGCCTCGGAAGTGGATTTGACCCAGGCGCTGCAGCCCCACGTCATCGCGAGCGAGGAGACCCGACGTGCCTGAGTTTCTGACGAGTACGCTCGGCGGGGGAGCAGCCGTCTCGCCGCTGGAAGTGGCGACGCGACTCGCCGTGGCCATGATGCTGGGCCTCGTGGTGGCGTGGATATACAGGCATACGCGATCTGGCAGCGAATTCACCGCGACGTTTCCACCGACACTCGTGCTGCTGGCGATCCTCATCGCCATGGTGACGCAGGTCATCGGCGACAGCGTCGCCCGGGCGTTCAGTCTGGTAGGCGCTCTTTCGATCGTCCGATTCAGAACCGTTGTCCGCGACACGCAGGACACGGCGTTCGTGATCTTTGCCGTGGTCGTGGGGATGGCCGTCGGGGCGCGCGACCCCTGGGTGGCGCTCATCGGCATCGGCGTTGTCGGGGGCGCCGCGTTCCTGATGATGTCCCGGCCGTCGGCCACGCCCTCGTCCTCGCTCACCCCTTTCGTGCTCCACGTGCGAGTCGGTCTTGGGCATGACATGAACGGCCCGATGGCCGCAGCGATCGACACGTTCGTGAGCGACCGCCGGCTGCTGTCGGTAGGCACTGCCAAGCAGGGGATGGCGCTCGACGCCTCCTACGTGGTGCGGTTTCGGAAGGACAAGAGCGCAGAAGATCTTGTGAAAGCTTTGAATCGCATCGAGGGAGTTCAGGCCGTCGAGCTCGTTGTGCGCGACGGCGCCGAACCGACGGTCTGATGGCGATGTCAGTGAGACACGACGAATCAGCGAAGAGGTCATTATGAAAAGACGCAGCCGCTCGCAACTTCTCGCAGTCGGGATCTCGATGGTCGTGCTCGGCACCATCGCCATTGCGCGAACAGACGGCATGCAGCAAGGTCCGCCAGCGCCGGGGCAAGGTCCGGGAGGCGGCCGGCAGGGGGGCTTCGGCGGCGGGGTCCAGGAAGACCTGAAGCTGGTTGCCCAGTTCGACAAAGACGGCGACAAGCGCCTCAATTCACAGGAGCGGCACGCCGCGATGCAGTTCCTGCAGACACAGGGCGGAGGCGGCGGCCGGGGGTTCGGCCGAGGGGGGCGCGGCGGTGGCGCTCCCGCGGGACCTGTTGAGCCTGGTCCACGTCTTACCCCCGCCGCAGCGAAGTCGTATCCAGCCTCGGTGTCGCTGTACGACGCCAAGACTCTTCGCACGCTGTTCATGCAGTTCGAGGACGCCGACTGGGAGAAGCAGTTGATGGCGTTCAAGAACACCGACGTCGACGTGCCCGCGGTAGTGACCGTCGACGGCGTGGTCTACAGGGACGTGGGCATCGGATTTCGGGGCGCGTCGTCGTTCATGATGGTGCCTGAAGGTGAGAAGCACTCGATCAACGTCACCATGGACTTTGCGGACAAGAAGCAGGCGCTGCTGGGCTATCGATCACTCAACCTGCTCAACTCGCATGAAGATCCCATTTACGTCCGTCCCGTCCTCTATCTGCAGGCCGCACGTGATTACGTGCCTGCGGCGCAAGCCAACTTCGTGCGCGTCGTCATCAACGGCGAGAGCTGGGGCGTTTACAGCAACCTGGAGCAGGTCAACAAAGACTTCATCTCCAAGTGGTTCAAGACGGAACAGGGCACGCGCTGGAAGGTTCCCGGCAGCCCAGGCGGGCGAGGCGGTCTCGAGTACACGGGAGAGGACGTAGCTGCCTACAAGCGCGTTTTTGAAATCAAGTCCAAGGACGACCCAAAGGCGTGGGCTGCGCTCGTCAACCTCGCCAAAGTGCTCAACACGACGCCGCCCGACAAACTCGAAGCGGCGTTGCAACCCCTCCTGGACATCGATGGTGCACTCAAGTTCCTCGCGGTCGACAACGTGCTCGTCAATAACGACGGTTACTGGACTCGCGCGAGCGACTACAACATCTACCTCGATCCCAAGGGGCAGTTTCACATCTACCCGCACGACGCCAACGAGACATTTGGGCCGAGCGGCAGCGGCGGGCGAGGCGGAGGACGTGGTCCGGGGGGCCCTGGTCCGGGCGGCCCTGGCGGTCCCGATGGCGGGAGACCGGGTGGCCCCGGCGGTCCCGGTGGTGACACATTGCTTCGCGGTGGTCCCGCCGATGGCCAGTTCCCTGGTGGTCCGGGCGGTCCGGGCGGCGGTGGACCGGGCAGGGGTCCAGGTGGCCGCGGCGGCATGATGATGGGCGACGCCAAGCTCGATCTGCTCGTGGGGCTGAACGACGACGCGAAGCCGCTGCGATCGAAGCTGCTCGCGGTCCCAGCGCTTCGCGCCAAGTATCTCGTCTACGCCAAGCAAGTTGCCACGAAATGGCTCGACTGGAAGACCCTCGAGCCCCTCGTCACCCAGTACCACGCGTTGATCGTGGCTGACGTGAAGACCGACACCCATAAACTCGACAGCTACGAAAACTTCGAAGCAGGCGTCGCGAGGTTGAAGGCCTTTGTCGACGAGCGACGCGCCCTCATCCTCGCCGACACGCGCAAGTAGCCGATCCCAACGGAACGCGCGCGCCGGGGGAGCCTAGCGCGTGCGTTCCGACAGACGGGACAAAACGATTCCCGTCGCCGTCGCGAGATTCAGCGAATCCATTCCCGGGCTCATCGGAATACGCACGCGCAGATCGGCGCAGCTCAGAGCCGCCTCGCTCAGGCCTGTCGCCTCGCTTCCGACCAACAGCAACACCCTGCTGGACGCCGCAGCCGATACGTACTCAGCGAGATCGAGGGCTGGGGCACGCGAGGTGAGGGCGACAATCTGGAACCCTTCGGGCTTGGCACCCAGCAGACCCTTCGGCCACTCTTCCAGCGATGCATAGGGCACGACCAGAGTGGCGGCCATTGACGTCCGAATGGCCTTTCGATACAGCGGGTCCGCACAGCCTGGTCCCAGCAGGAGCGCCCCGACTTGAAAAGCCGCCGCGTTGCGGAACACACCTCCGACATTGTCCGGATTGGCGACGCCCTCGAGAGCCACGACAACCGCCGCGCCCGCGAGTACGTCGCCAGCATCGAGCGAGCTGGGCCGGTCGACGAGCGCCAGGCATCCCCTGTGGATTTCGAATCCCGTCACGGCGTTCATCACAGATTGCGTTGCGACGTAAACGGGGACGTTGGCTGGGGACGCGACCAGGTGTGGTGCCAGCGCGCGCCACGCGGTGTCGCTCAGAAAGAATGATCGCGGCATATAGCGACTCTGCGCGAGGAGCCGCTCCACCCCCAGCCGGCCTTCCACAATAAACGCCCGGGCACGCCGGGGGTCGCGGGCGTTCTGCACAGCGACGTACTCTGCCACGCGATCGTCGGTGGCGGTTGTGATGTGGATGACGGGCATCGATCGTTCCATTGGACGGAGTTGCGGTCTGGATAGTCAAGGGAGTGCGTGTAGGCGCACGTGACTGGGAGCCGGGGAGTGGGGACGGGCGTACAAAGAAAAAGGCCCGCTGGGAAACCCAGCGGGCCTTTGGAAAAAATCCCGGCAGCGACCTACTCTCCCACACAGTTACCCATGCAGTACCATCGGCGGTAGCAAGCTTAACTTCCGTGTTCGGAATGGGAACGGGTGTGACCCTGCTCCTATGACCACCGGGAAACGCGATATCAAGGTGTGGCGGCGGAACATACGCCCGCCGGCACCTGCGCCTGGACAGCAGTTGCCTGTCGTCTTCGCGCAAATTGCGACAACTAAATATCCTGCAAACGATAGTTTCTCGTCACCACTCAACCTCGCGCGTGTTTTTCGCGTGATGGGGTCGAACAAAGAATCAATGGTCAAGCCTCACGGCAGATTAGTATCGGTAAGCTTCACACCTCACGGTGCGTCCACACCCGACCTATCAACCTGGTCATCTTCCAGGTGCCTTTAGGGATCTTATGATCCGGGAAATCTCATCTTGTGGAGGGTTTCACGCTTAGATGCTTTCAGCGTTTCTCCCTTCCGCACGTAGCTACCGAGCGGTGCCGCTGGCGCGACAACTCGTAAACTAGAGGTGCGTCCAACCCGGTCCTCTCGTACTAAGGTCAGCCCCACTCAAATCTCCTGCGCCCATGACAGATAGAGACCGAACTGTCTCGCGACGTTCTAAACCCAGCTCACGTACCACTTTAACCGGCGAACAGCCGGACCCTTGGAACCTGCTACAGCTCCAGGATGTGATGAGCCGACATCGAGGTGCCA
>JBDSZL010000041.1:0-51110 GCA_039925145.1 Vicinamibacterales bacterium
GCGCCCGGCAGGCTTCGAACGATTCCTGAGTTCCTCGCGGGGCCCCACCCCCGCTCGGCTCGACGACGAGCGGGCGACCCCCGGGGTATTTCCTCGGGTCGCAGCTTCGAAGCCCGCCATCCAAGTATTGGCGCGCCCGGCAGGCTTCGAACCTGCGACCCTCGGCTTAGAAGGCCGATGCTCTATCCCCTGAGCTACGGGCGCGCGGGCTACATTGTACGCGGCCCTACTGTTTTGCCGGTCGCAGAATCACCTTCACGTAACGCGCCGGGTCGAGATACGTCCGCGCCGCGTCACGAATGGCCGACGCGCTGAGCTTGTCGTAATCACGCTGCAGGTTGAACACCTCTGCGACATCCTCGCCGAACTGGTACTTGTACGTCATCTGGCGCAGCAGGTAGCGGTTGTCACGGCTGTTCACTTCGAGGTCACGCGCGAGTGCCAGTCGGGCGTCTGCAATCTGGCCCTCGCCCGGACCCCGGCTCCTGAACTGCGCAACCTCCTGGAACATGCGCGCGACAAGCGCGTCGGTGCGCGCGGGATCGCACGTGAAATCGATCGTCAGCTGGTAGGACGGCACAGGCAGCTCAGACTGCCCAGGCGTCACACTGACGCCGTAGGTGCCCCCCAGCTCTTCGCGCAACGCCTGGTGCAGGTTGCCTTGCAGCATCTCCGCCGTCGCCTTCAGCACAAGACGATTCATGGGGTCGTTGCGAAATGGACCTGTGAAGACGACGCTCACTTCGCTCTTGGGATCGAGGCCCTTGACGACCTCCTTCTCGACGATGCCGGTCGGCGGCCTGATGCCGAGATCCTTGCCGGCTTCCTTTCTGTTGAGCGCGGGCAAACTGCCGAGATAACGCTCGACAAGCGGTTTCATGACGGCCGGATCGAAGCTGCCCACGAACACGAAAGTGAAGTCGCTCGCATCCGCGAAACGGTCTTTATAGAAGGCGAGCGACCGATCCAGGCTCATCTGACTCAGCATTCCGAGGCTGAGCGGCCGGGCGCGTGGGTTGTCGCTCGTCAGGGCCGCATGCAGGGTGTCGTTGAACGCCACGTCAGGCAGCGCCTCCCTGTTGGCCAGCGATGCGCTGAGCTGCGCGGTCAACGCGCGAAACGCTTCGGCGTCGGCGCGCGGCTGTGTGAACGTGAGATGGATCAACTGAAACAGCGTCTCGAGGTCCCGATTGGATGCGCCGCCGCTGAGCCCCTCGAACATGTCGCCGATCTCGGGCCGCACGAAGACGGTCTTGCCCGCGAGCTTCTTGTCGAGCTCGGCCTGACTGAAGGGGCCGAGCCCGCCTTCGGCGATGACCGTATCCGCCGTCTCCGCGGCCACGTAGTCGCGATCGGCCGCGAGCGACGTCCCGCCAGGGCTGATGGCGCTGAACAGAATTTCATCAGGCTTGAACGTCGTCGGCTTGAGCACGACGTGCACATGGTTGGACAACACCCAGTCGGTGATGCCCAGCGCATTCTGCGTCGACGACGTGACGACACTGCCAGGGCGGGGCAGGGGCTCGATGAGCGGCTTTGCACTCACGGTATCGACATAGGCGGTCAAAGTCGTGCCGCTCGTCGCTTTGAGGACGGCGGCCAGCTTGGCCTCGTCCGGTGGCACGAGGCCTGGTTTCTGCGGCGCGCTGACCATCACCACGCGGTTGCGATCCGGCACCCACTCCTTGGCCAGCGCGTTGATTTCGGCGAGCGTGATCTGCGGCAGAAACCGCTGGTGCATCGCGTACTCGTAGGCAATGCCGGGAATGGGTTCCTGCTGCGCGAAGTTGCGAATGTATTCGTCGGCGAGTGGGGCCGAGTCGGCCACGTCGCGATCGCCGGCGAGCCGCTCGAGCAGCCGGAGCAGCGTCGCCTTCTGGCGGTCGAGCTCGGTCGCCGTGAATCCGAAGCGCGTCACCCGATCCGCTTCGGCGAAGAGCGCCGCAAGGCCCCGCTCGATGCCTGTCTCATTCACCGCCGCATTCAGGGCGGTCACCTCCGCGGATCGCACGAGCAGCGAGCGCTCAGTCCCGGCGGCGAGGAACGGTGCATCCGGTTTCTGCACCACTTCCTGGAGCCGAATTGACAGCATGCTGGCGAACAACCGCTCCACCATTGACTGGCGGTACGAACCCACCGTCCTCTGATCGCGCGCTGCCATTGTCGTGACCACGCCAATCGTCGTCCTCGTTTCCTCAGGGTCAGTGGCGATCGCGTAACGGGTGCCTGGCTGCTCGGGCACGTCGTACCGCGGCCTCGGCCGCGGCGTCTGCGCGACGGGAATGGGGGAGAAGTGCGACGTGATCAATCGCTCCATCACCGCCGGGTCGAAGTCGCCGACGGCGATCACAGCCATCAGGTCTGGTCTGTACCAGTCCGTGTAGAACTGCTTGAGACGGTCGTAGGGAAACGACTGAATGATCTCCGGCTTGCCGATCGGCTGGCGCTCCGCATATCGTGATCCGCCGAGTAGCACAGGGAATTGCTTGGCCTGAATTCGCTCGTCGGCGCCGAGCCCCAGTCGCCACTCTTCGAGCACGACCCCGCGCTCCTTGTCGACCTCGACCGGATCGAATGACACGTTGTGGGCCCAGTCCTCGAGCGCCAGCAGTGACCGGTCGACCACCGCGGGGTTGTCGGTGGGAATCTGCAGCTGATAGACCGTCTCGTCGAATCCGGTGTGCGCGTTGACGTGCGCCCCAAACCGCATGCCGATCGTCTGCATGAAACTGACGACGTCGGATTTTGGAAAATGCGTCGTCCCGTTGAACGCCATGTGCTCGACCATGTGCGCCAGGCCCCTCTGGTCCTGATCCTCGAGCACTGAGCCGGCATTGACCACCAGCCGGAGCTCCGCTCGATTGCGAGGCTCCCGGTTGACGCGAATGTAGTAACGCAGTCCGTTCGGTAGGGTGCGCACCGTGATCCGTGAATCGACGGGGATGATGTCCGTGAGTGCGGCACCAGCCACGTTCGGCGTGGCCGGTGTCTGTCGGGCCGCCATGACACCGGTCGCAGCCACGAGCACGACCATGAGAGATACGAAGCGGCGGGGGAGACGAAGCATATGCGGATCCTCATTGACCAGGCGGGTGGCTCGGAAACTCGAGAGCGCCTGATTGAGGGTAACACCAGAGGCACGGACGGCTGAATGCCGGTGCCTGACGGCGGACGCGACAGGCGGCGCCCGACCCAACGGTGCCGTGCGGGCCGGCCTGATTACACGAGGTGCGTGTGTTCGGCTCAGTGCCGCAGCGTCTTGATGTACTGAATAACGGTCCAGACGTCTTCGCGGGGCACGTCGGTCTTGAGTGCGGGCATCTTTGGCTTCGCGCGGCCGTTCCAGATTTTGTAGAACATCACGCCGTCGGGGTTCCGCGATGCGCGCTTGCCGTCGGTCAGGTCGCCGGGTGAGTGATCGGGATCGGCGTCAGGTCCGTTGCCTTTGCCGGTGACGCCGTGGCACTTCTGGCACTTGGTCTTGAAAATGTCCTTACCCTTCGCGATCACCGCCGGTGTCGCGGCCACCGGGTTCACTTCGGCCGCCGCGCCGGCGGGAATCTGCCACCCCTCGGTATCGCCTGGCGTCTGGGCGCTGGCGCGCGCGCCGGCGACGGACGCCAGAAGCGCGAGCAGCACGGGGGCAGCGAGTGGGATGCGCGGGACGGTCATGGTCCTCCTTGGACGAGCCGGTCGGCCTCGACGTGGCTCCAGTCACAGAGCGCCGTGACATCCGCGTCGCTCAGACGCGCGTCGTGGTGCAGCAGCAGGTATTGCCACATCGGCATGCGCTTCTTCGAGACCATGTCGCACACTTTATCGAGCAGGTCCGCGCGATCGTACGGGTTGTAGTCGGCCCAGCGCGAGAAGTTCAGTTGGCCCCGCCCGTCCTTCACGTCGTGCACCACCAGCCAGGACGCGGGCGGAATCCACGAGTACCACGGCCAGCGGGTGTCATTGGAATGGCAGTCGAAGCAGGAGCGCTGCATCGTGCTGAGCACGGCGGCTGGCACCCGTGCCGCCGATCCGACCGCAAGGGCCGGATCGGCGGGTGGTGCCACGGCGCCGCGCTGGACCAGGACGGTGATGCCCAGCAGGCCGATCATCACCCCGGTCAGAAGCCATCTGCGCGATCGCACGCCTGCTCCGCTGGGATGCTACTGCGTGCGAACGAGCTGTCCGCGCGCCACGCCGCCAGGGTTGGCCGCCGTGTGGATATTGAAATAGAAGCCGTTCGGATTCGCCAGGATCGTATTGGCCTGGTCTACCGACATCGAGATCGCGTTTTTGGTGAGCGAGCCGGTCCCCGTTGGGAACGTGATCTCTCCGCCTCCGAGCCCGAGGCTGACCAGCGGGCTCCCGTTGGCACCGGCTGCCCCTGGATGGATGTGTGCCGCGGTCAGCGCCGTGCCGTTCGGGAATCCGCTGAAGGTGCCGCTGAAGTCTGCTGTTGCCGCGGTGACCGTGCCGGCAGCATCCTTCGTCAGGTTGAAGGTAATGGTCACCGTGCCGGTGCCGTTGGACTCCGGGCTGGCTGCCGATACCGGAGGCACTTCGTTCGTGGACAACAGCGTGGCCGTGAACTTGGGCGGATTGACGCTCGGCGATGTCGGGGTCTTGTCGTCGCATGCCGCAACGGCAAGGGTGAGCGCGAGTACCGGGATAGCGAGGGCAGAACGTGTCATGACTGAACTCCTTTGCGAAATCAAAAGAACTTCCGGGCGAGATTGAATCCGAGATACAGGCTGTTGGCCGTCCCGCCGCGTGCGAGCTGCGAGAACGTCGTGCCGAAGGTGTTGGTGAACGTCAGCGAGAACATGTGTGAGCCGACCCGCTTTTCTATGCCGAAGCCGTACTCCACATCGCCTGGTGCATACCCGTTGAGACGCGGCGTGGCCTCTCCCACGAGATACACCGTCGGGAGCACGCGCAGACGCCCGCCGAGCCCCACGTAGAACGTGCTCCGGTGATCGTGGGGCGGCGCGCCGGGCTCGGCTGCTTCGCCGTGCTGATGGTTCAGGGGATCGAGCGAGATCGCGGTGTTCTTCACCCAGATCGGCGTGGCGTAAACCGCGACGTGCCGCGCCACGGTCCGCGAAATCACCGCGCCAACGGCTGGCGCGTACGATTCCTGAAAGTTGTCCGTGCCCTCGATCGAGAGAAGGCCGGACACGGCGACCGGCATCGATCCGCGCTGGCGGATGCCGTCGTATTTGCCATAGAACTGAATCGTCCGGTCGAAGCTCGATCGGTAAGCGGCCGCCTGCAAGTGGCGCATCACCGCGATGCGGTACTCGAACCCGATGATGGCGCCCTGATCGATCCCAAATAGGTTGCCTGCCAGTTCTCCGAACGTCCCATTGCGCAGGTTGCCGGCAAAGCGATGATTCAGTCTGAAGTTTCCCTTGTGCAGCGGGAGCCGCATGGTCGTCGGCAGATTGATGGTGACGAAGTCCGGTTCTGCCGGATCCAGCACGGCATCGTCATCCTCGTCCGCAGGAGCCTGCGCCGGCATGGTACCGGCACCGGACACCGCAGCGCTGCCGGAGGTGGACGCAGGCTGTTGTGCCGCGGCAACCGAGGGCGCCGATACGAGCCACAGCAACGCGGCGGTGAGGGCGAGGAGACTGTGGGAGGCACGGCCAAAAGGTAATGGCCGGGTCGAAGGAACGCGGTTTGGCGTACGCGGGCAGACGGGTGCTGAATGCAATGAGCCCTCTCTCTGTTGACTCCGACGCCAGCAGTGCGCGGCGGGAGTTGTGGCGACAGGTCCAACGATGTCGTCGTTGGGGCTGGTGCTGCTTGCCGTCAACACGGTGAGACCGTGTATTGACGCTGGGGCGACGCCCTCGAGCGGGCTGCACGAACACAGACCGCGAAGCCGCGCTGCGGCTGGCGGTTAGAGGAGAGCCGGGTGCCCTATGAACATGCCATCATTTCGGCGGTCGGGGCAAGTTGGAAGTGCAGCACAACCTTCACTGCCCGGTCTGCAGTTAGATGCACGAGAGAGGCCCGACGTTCCCGTCTGCCGATTCGGAATGGCCCGGCCCGACCCTCAGCGCCCGCGACGTCGGTATTGCGCGACGATCTTCAAGTAGTCCTCATCGGTCGACGACATACTCGCGCGACGCTCGACACAATTACCCGGATGGGGGGAGCCGTGGTGCCGATCACGTCTCAACCGTTCTGATCGAAGTCGTTCCAGGTCCAGATGGCGTACGCCTTCGGCATGTGGTCGAGCATGAACTGCGGCGCGAGCGTGAGCGTCCCATGCCGCAGCCCCTCGATCCACTCGAGCAGGACCGCCGGTCGGCCGATCAGGTCACCAAAGAAATGCGGTACCGAGGGAGCGGCCCCCGAGATCACGCCGTTGGCGGCAATCGTGCGACGGGGATCGACATGCTGATAGATCCAGAGCAGCGACGCTGGCGTGGGCACGTGCGTCACCACGTCGTGATGGTTCACGTAACGGAGTGAGCGGCCGCCCAGCCGGGCGTTGAACGCGGTCGCGAACGCGCGGTTGCCGACGCGAGGCGATCCGAACGTGCACACGCCTCCCGTATTCGCCCCATGCCGATACGCGGCCAGCGTGGCCAGCGCCGCACCGAGGCTGTGACCGCAGAACCAGATGGGCCGCGGCGCCAGTGCGTCGATCTTCGGCTTCAGCACGGGCCAGATCGCGTCGAGGGCGTCGGCGAACCCCTTGTGTACCTGTCCGGCATCCCAGGGGACCTGGGCAAGCTGCACGTCGGTGAGCACGTCCTTCCACTCGTCCGGCTCCGTCCCGCGAAATGCGACGATGGCGGCATTGGCGCTGTGCGCGACATAGCAGTCCGTCGAGTCCATCGCGACGTACTCAGCAGTGAGCCCGCCCTGCTGAAACAGGCCTTCGGCCATGCCTGTCTTCCAGTAGCTGGCGAGCGCAGCTTCGGCGAGCCACCAGACGTTGACCCGCGGGACCGCCGTGGCCGTCGCGTTGAAGGGGTGTGCAGCAGCGTCCTGGAAATGCACGTAGCTGGTGTCCTGGTCTGGATGGAGGACCAGGTGCAGGTCATAGATTGGCGCGGGCTTGAGCATGGTGGTCAAGATACGCGCTCGCGGAGCGTCCGTCACGCGGTTTCGGCAAGGTGCCGGCTAGCACGGGAAATTAGCTCCAGAGCGCCGCCGACCGCCAGCTCGCGCCATCGCGCAGACACGGGAATAAACAGCTCGCGCAGATTGGCCTCGGCGAGCCTCCTGCGCGGGTCGCCGGCCGGCAACCAGTGGTGTGCCCGGTTTTCAGCACGCAGGCCGTGGTCGGCATAGGCCGTCGTATTGGTCGAGGGCGGGTTCGAGTTGATGACCTGCAAGACGGCGGTCACCAGCAAGCGATAATTGGAAACCTGTTTTGGCATTGTCGATCCGAGACCTGCCCGTTCGACAATGTCCTGGAGCGGTGTTTTCAAGGAGCGAGATATGAGCGGAGTGCGAGTACTGGTCGGCACGCGCAAGGGCGCATTCGTGCTGACGTCGGATGCCAAGCGACAGCAGTGGGACGTGAGTGGGCCGCACTTCGGCGGATGGGAGATCTATCATCTGAAGGGCTCGCCCCTGGATCCCGACCGCATCTTCGCCTCGCAGGGCACCGGCTGGTTCGGGCAACTGATTCAGCGGTCGAGTGACGGCGGACGCACGTGGGAGCCGGTCGACAACAAGTTCCTCTACGACGGCGCTCCGGGTCAGCACAAGTGGTATGACGGCACGCCGCATCCGTGGGAGTTCAAGCGTGTGTGGCACCTCGAGCCATCGCTGACCGACCCCGACACCGTCTACGCTGGCGTCGAGGACGCGGGGTTCTTCAAGTCCACAGACGCCGGGCAGAGCTGGCGCGAACTACCCGGGCTGCGCACTCATCCGTCGGCTTCGGAGTGGCAGCCGGGGGCAGGCGGCCTGTGCCTCCACACCATCCTGATCGACCCCACGAATCCGAAGCGCATCTTCATCGCCATTTCAGCCGCGGGTGCTTTTCGCACAGACGACGGCGGAGAGACATGGCGGCCCATCAACCGAGGTTTGAAATCCACGGGGGTTCCGAATCCGGAAGCCGAGGTCGGGCACTGCGTCCATCGCATTACCATGCACCGCTCCCGTCCCAACGTGCTCTTCATGCAGAAGCACTGGGATGTCATGCGCAGCGACAACGCCGGCGACTCGTGGCACGAAGTCAGTGGAAATCTGCCCACGGACTTCGGGTTCGTCATCGACGTCCACGCGCACGAGCCGGAGACCATTTACGTCGTGCCGATCAAGAGCGACTCCGAGCACTTTCCACCCGATGGCGCGCTGCGTGTGTATCGCAGCCGAACCGGCGGCAACGACTGGGAACCGCTCACCAAGGGGCTGCCACAGCGCGACTGCTACGTGAACGTGTTGCGCGATGCGATGGCCGTGGACGCGCTTGACTCCTGCGGCGTGTACTTCGGCACGACGGGCGGCCAGGTGTACGCGTCGGCCGATGCGGGCAACAGCTGGACGGCCGTCGTCCACGATCTGCCGGCCGTGCTGTCGGTCGAGGTGCAGACGCTGCCATGATCCGCGTCGTGCTCCCTGCGCACCTGCGAGATCTGGCCCGCGTCGGCAGCGAGCTGACGCTCGAGGTGGCGTCGCCGGTCACCGCGCGGTCCATTCTCGACGCGCTCGAAGCCGCCTACCCGATGCTGTGCGGCACGATGCGCGATCACGTCACGAAGCAGCGTCGGCCGCTGGTCCGTTTCTTCGCCTGTGAGGAAGATCTGTCGCACGAGCCGCTCGATGCCCCGGTGCCACAGGCGGTCGTGGCTGGCGCCGAGCCCTTTCTCATTGTCGGAGCCATGGCTGGCGGATAGATTCAGCGGCCCGACGCTCGCGTGCTTGACGGTGTCGCAAGGATGTTGGACCATCTGCCATGGCTCAGAAGACCGATAGCGCTGTTGCCCTAGAATCTGCTGCCCCGAAACTGCCCGATGGCGTGCTCGGACTGTCGTCGCTGACCGCCGAGGTCCAGGGCGGCTGCCGCGTCTTCGTGCACTACAACGGTCCGACCGATCAGTTGAGCGGCATGTGCACCGGGCTGGCCGTACTGGATCCTGGTGCGAGCCCCCATCCGCCGCATCGTCATCCCGAAGAAGAGTTCATGATCGTGGCCGACGGCACCGGCGAGATCGAGTGCGACGGCAAGACGACACAGGTGGGGCCGGGCGCGATCATGTACTGCGCGGGCAACGTGCTGCACGGCATCGTGAACACGGGACAGGTGCCGATGACGTTCTACTGGTCGAAGTGGATGGCGAAGTAGGACCGTTCAACCGTCCTGGCGGAGCGCCGTCACCGGATCGACGCGTGCGGCACGGCTCGCTGGAATCCACGCCGCGAGCAGCCCGACGGTGGCGATCGCGACTGCCGCTCCGCCGAGCGCCAGGGGATCGCGCGCGCGGGGCCAGACGGGCCGCAATGGCGCGCATCTCCGAGGAGACCGGGTCTCCTTATGGACAGCACTTCAGAGGAGACCCGGTCTCTTATGTCAGAGGAGACCGGGTCTCTTTATGGACAGCACTTCACAGGAGACCCGGTCTCTTTACTGCTCGATGACTTCGAAGCAGTAGCCGTTGACCGGCTCGCGGAAGAAGAAGCGCTCGAAGGGAGTTTCGCGCAGCGGCGCGACGAGCTCGGCGCCCTGGGCGAGGAGCCGTGCCTTGAGCGCGGGAAACTGGGCCAGGGGGTAGAACACCGCGACGTGCCGACCGAACTCCAGCTCGAAGCGCGAGACCTCGAAGTCTGCGACGTACAGCACGTGCATCTGCTGTCCGGCGCCGATGTCGAGCCACTGTGCATCGACGGGTGAATTACCCGGGACCTGTCCGCGGCTGTAGCCCAGCGTGCTCTCGAAGAACGCCGCCGTGCGCTCTACATGGCGGCTCGGC
Source organism: Vicinamibacterales bacterium (assembly GCA_039925145.1). Taxonomy (GTDB): domain Bacteria; phylum Acidobacteriota; class Vicinamibacteria; order Vicinamibacterales; family SCN-69-37; genus JBDSZL01. Next base: position 9,939 of record JBDSZL010000041.1, read on the forward strand.
AGTGTCAGGTGCGCGAGACTCACAGCACCCCGTTCATGCGCAAGCCGAGGGCGGACTGTTCCCCAGCCGCCCGACGCGGGTCGCATTTGCCCATGAGCCGAATGCTACACCCGACCTCGTCGTCGTTTCGCCTCGCCGCACCCGCGCCGGCCCCGGCGCGCTGACGTCGCGACGGCTCGCTATGGTGTCTGGAACAGCGGTGCGCTGGCGACACGGCGGTCGATTTCGGCCACCAGTTGCTCGTAAGCCGCCCCCTTGGTACCGCCGAATCGTCGCTCCAGTTCGGCGCTGGAGAGGGCCTCTGGTAGCGTCGCGACCGACGGCATCATGTCGGCTTCGACCAGGCCGAGCCGAAGCCGCGTGTGCAGTTTTCGGGCAGACGCTGGTGTAGCGCCGGCGAGCTGTCCGAACATGGTCCCGGCACGGTCGGCCGTGAGGTCGACGAAGGAGAAGCCGCTCCCACCGCTCCGCGCGTCGTCCACTTCCTTATAGAGACCGATCCAGACGGCTAGCGGCATTCCAGCGGCCGCGGATATCGCAGCCGAAATGGTGAAGTGCTTGGCGAGGTCGTCGCGGCCGAGCAGGGTGACGTTGCGCCCGTCGGGCTGGGGCCAGTCGCGTGCTTCCGGAATGAGGACGGCGGGCCCATGCCCGTACAGGTAGAACGCCAGGATGAAGAGCGCCGCGCGGTTCTCGAGGTCCGCCGATCCATTACGGCTGGAACGCTCGTCTGCCAGTTGCATCATCGGGCGAATGAGATTCGCGACCGAGACAAGAACGGGCAGGGGCTTCACCACGGTGACCAGGTGCACCTGGTACAGCCGAAGCCGTTCGATCTCCAGCGCCTGCTGACGGGCCGTCTCCGCGGATTGGCGCGCGGCGGCTGTGGCAGGGGGGCGGGGTTCTGACCGGGGCGTCTGCGCCAGCACGAACACCGACATGACAGACGCGAGCCCAAGGGCGATCGTGGCCTTCATCCTGGCCATTATGACGGAGCGGCTCGACCGACTCGCCCCACGGCAACAGGCCGGCCGGTAAGTCGTTCTGCCGTAAGCCGTAAGCCGCAAGCCGTGAGCCCCGAGCGATCGGCTACCAGCCGGAAGGTGCCGACGCTGGTTGCTGCTACAATCCCAACTCGGCGGAGGTAGCGGTGAGCAAGAAGTGGTACAGCTATTTTGTCGTCAGTGACGAGCATGCGCGCGCGGGTGAGGGTGGGTCGACGTCCCCGTCGAGCGTCTCGCCGTCTACGCCCGGAGCACAGCGCGTCGTCGATGTGGCAGCCGATCCTGCAACCGAACCGGTCATCACCGGGCCTGTCACACGGTCTACGGATCTCGATCTTGTGTACGCGTCGGCGCAAATTACCGCACCGCCCCATGGGTACACGGTCCTGAAAGTCGCCGAGATGCTGCAGAGCGAACACATCAAGGCGCTGCCCGTGGACGTGAAGCGCAAGTCCATCATGGTGGCCCTCGACGCGGCGGGCGTGAAGGTCACCGACATCGTCGAAGACGCGGTGCGTCGCGACCGCGCGCTCGATACCTACGAACGCGTCCTTCAGCGCCACGTGGACGATCAGCGCGCGCAGATCGAAGTCGAGAACAAGCGGATCGAAGAGGACATCGAGCGGCGCGTGACCGAACTGCGCGCCCGGATCGACGCGAACAACCAGAAGCTGACCACCGAGACCGGCGAATTGGTCGCGTGGCGGACCCGCAAGCATCAGGAAGAGATGACGATCGCAGACGCTGTCGGCTACTTCGTCTCGGAGAATCCGATCACGACACCGGCCCGGACTGCCGCAGATTCTGTCAAAGGAGACGCCGATGTTCGCTAGGTTGAGCCGTCTGGTTCGCGCGTGGATGGGCTTCTTCATCTCCGTGGGAGAAAACCCCGAGGTGATGCTCCAGGACGCCATCGAAGAGATGCGGATGACCATGCCGAGGCTCAACTCGGTGCTGGTGGCCACCCGCGCCACCGTGATCCGCCTGGAAGAGGAGCGCGACAACCTGCAGCGGCAGGACCGCAATCTTACGTCGTCCATCCAGGCCGCCCTGCGCGACGGATCGGCGGCCGCGCGCAGTGTGGCGGAAGAGGACGCCATTCAGCTGCAGCAGATCCGGACCGATCTCTCGAGCACGCAGGAACAGCTGACGGCGGCCGAGCGAGCCCACGAAGGCGCGAAGCTCTCGGTGGAGACCTTGAAGGCCAAGCTCAAGGAGAAGATCGAAGTCAGCCAGCGCGCGATGCGCGAACGCCAGAAGGCCCAGGTGCTCAAGAAGGCAGCCGATGCCATTGTCGAGTTGCAGTCGTATGGCGTCGCGTCGACGGCCGACAAATACCTGGACCAGATCAAACAGGAAGTCGCCGAGTCGAAGGCCGCCGTGGAGGTTGCGACCGGCGGCATCGACACGCAGGCGATCGAGCGCGAGCGGACGGCGCGAAAGATCAAGGCCGCAGGCATCCTGCAGCAGTTCGAAGCCGAAATGGGGATCAGCGCGCCGCCGGTCAGCACCGGCACGACGGGCACGCCCAGCGTCGGGAGCCGCGTCGGAGAAAAGCCGGGATCCTGATCCCACGCCATGGCACCTGCGGAAGACGACGTCTCGGCGGGGTCGATCCTGCGGGAGCTGATCGCCAATCAGTACCAGGCCATCGTGCTCGGCGGGACGGCGCTGGCGTCCCTGCTCACGCTCAACCCCCTGCCCCTGCTCGTCTGGTTCGGCAGCGAGCTGGTGTTGCTGCCGGTACTCGATTCGGGGCCGCTGCGGCGGCTGGTGCAGCGCCGCAAACTGAAGATGGCGCGGGCGCAAGCCGAGGCGATGCGTGCGCGCATCGTGGCGGCGCTGTCGCCACCACATGCCAGGCGCTACACGGCCATGGAACAGCTGTGCCGCATGATCGAGGCGAACTACCAGAGCTTGAGCGGGATTTCGCAGGCGTATCTCTCGGAACAACGCACGAAGCTCGACTCGGTGCTGCTTGGGTGCCTCAATCGGCTCATGGCGCTGCAGCGGTACGAGCGGCTCCCGGTGAATCGCAGCCCCGCCGAAGTCCAGCGGGAGATCGCCGCGCTCGAAGAGGAGTTGACCGAACCCAATCTGCCCGAGCGTGCGGCCGCAGCGCTCCGGAAGAATCTCGAGCTCAAGCGCAAGCTGCTGGCATCGCTCTCGGAAGTAGGTGGCACGGTCAAGACCTTGCTGACCGAGCTCGACTCGATGGAGTCGCTCCTCGAAGTGCTGCACCAGAACTCCATCTCGCTGCGCGATCCGCAGGCCATCTCCGAGGAGCTCGACACCATCGTGCGGCAGTCGGAAGACTCGGAGCGGATCGTTCGTGAGATGGAATCGCTGCTGCGCAAAGATGCCGATGGCTGGCAGGGCGACATGGATATGATGTCCGACGCTGAGCTCGCGCCGTCGCAACCGGTGCAGCCCGCGCAAACCTCCACCCAGGCGGGACGTCGAAAGGTGAACGGGCGTTGAGCAGCGGTTTCGAGACATATCCGGCCTGGGCGCAGGTCCTGGCGCACGGCATCCGGGCCCGGCTGGGCAACACATTTCTGCTGCACGGCAACACGCACGATCTCGTTGCAGTGCCCGCCCCCCCCAGCCCCGAACCCCCATCCCCAAGCCCCGAGCCGCGAGCCCCGAGCCCCGAGCCCCAAGCCGCGAGCCCCGAGCCGCGAGCCCCCAGCCCCGAGCCGCGAGCCCCGAGCCCCGAGCCCCGAGCCCCCAGTCCCGAGCCCCGAGCCCCAAGCCCCGAGCCGCGAGCCGCGAGCCCCGCCTCCGTCACCTTCGTCCCCCTCACCACCTTTCTGGCCGACTGGATTTTCGGTCAGCGCGAGGTGGTGATCGAATACCAGCGCGCCAACGGCGCGATTTTCCACACGCGCGAGTCGCACAAGTACTTCACCGATGCGCTCGCGGTCGTCGACGCCGTGCATGGGACGTCGTTTGCCATGTCTCTGCCGCGCGAGCCCAACACGTTTTGCGCCCTGCTCGATTCGTTCCTCAAGCAGGTCGTGCACCGGCAGGCATCGCTCGGTGTCGCGATCCTGCTGCCCTACGCCGAGACGCTAATCCCGGATGCGGCAGGTGAGTCCAGTGCCGAGGATCGCTCGGTGCGCGTCTTCATCCAGAAGTGGTCGACCGATCCGGTGCTGCTCGCCGCCAACGTCACGTTCGTGCTGGTGACCGAGAATCTGGCCGATATCAGCGCCCGCATCGTCCGCTCGCCGCAGACCGTCGAAGTCGAGGTCGAACGACCCGACGAAGCCGAGCGGCTGGCGTTCCTGCGCGCCACGCGAGGGCCCGAGTGGTTTGCCACCCGCTCCGACCTCCCGGTGGAGCGACTGGCCCAGCTGATGTCCGGGCTCACACGCATTCAGCTGCGACAGATTCTGTCGTCGGTCGACGAACGTGGCACGCGGCTCGACGCCAAGGCGTTGCGCGAGCAGAAGAAGGCCGTCATCGAGGCCGAGTGCTACGGGCTGCTCGAGTACGTCGAGTCGCCTTTCGGGCTCGACATGGTCGCCGGACACGATGGTGTCAAAGCGCGCCTGCGTCGTGCCGCACGCGCGATTATCGCCGGCCGTCTCGGCGGGGTACCCATGGGCTACCTCATCGCGGGACCGGTGGGATCGGCGAAGACGTTTCTCGTCAACTGCTTCACCGGCGAAATCGGATTTCCCTGCGTGAAGTTCCTGAACTTCCGGTCGCAGTGGCAGGGCGTCACGGAGGGCAATCTCGAAAAGATCCTCAAGGTGCTCCACGCGATGGCGCCGGTCGGGGTGATCATCGACGAGGCCGACGCGTTTCTCGGCGATCGCCATCAGGATGGCGACTCGGGCACGTCCAATCGCGTCTTCGCCCAGATGGCGTCATTCATGGGTAACACCGCGTACCGCGGCCGCATTGTCTGGTTTCTGATCACCAGCCGGCCAGACCTGCTGCCGGTGGATCTCAAACGCCAGGGTCGCGCCGAGGAGCATCTGGCGCTGTTCTACCCTCAGACACCCGAAGAACATGACGTGCTGTTCCGTCTCATGCTCCAGAAGAGCGGCCTGCGGACGTCTGCCCGGTCGATCACCGAGGTCATCGACGACCCGAGCGGTCTGTCGGGTGCCGACATCGAAGCGATTCTCGCGCGGGCGCTCCTGGTGGCTGAACAGGACGATGCGGGCACGGCTGTGGCGTCGGTCGAGACCTTGCGGCAGACGTTCGCGGACTTCATTCCCGCGACGAGCGCGCTCGAACGCGAGCTGCAGATTCTGGTGGCCGTGCAGGAGTGCACCTCCCGCGACGTGCTGCCTGAGCCCTACCGATCGATGGACCGCGCCGAAGTGCTCGCACGCGTGAATGAGTTGCGCACGGTGCTGAAGGCATGACGCGTGGCCGCGTCCTGCTCAATTGACGAACCCAGCCGGAGGTTGACGTGTCGAGGAGTCCCCTGTTCGAGTCTCTGCGTCGTGCGTTTCGTGTCGCGGCTGTCGCGTCGCGCCACCAGGCGGGCGGTCCCCCTATCGAGGAGCTGATCGAGCGTGCGGCGTCGCGCCGCCGCTTCCTGCGCGACTCGGCAGCGTTGACCGCGGCGACACTCGTCGCCGGCTGCCGTCAACGCGAGGCGCCAGCTGCCGCCAATCCGTCCCCCGGTGCGGCACCGCGCTCCGGCGGCCCGCGCGTTGCCATCGTCGGCGGCGGCATGGCGGGGCTGAATACCGCCTACAAGCTCCAAAAGGCAGGCATCACCGCCACCGTCTACGAAGGCGCGCAGCGGACCGGCGGCCGCATATTCACGGCGACCAATCTGCTCGGCGACGGGCTCACGGCCGAGCTGGGTGGAGAGTTCATCGACAGCTCGCACGAGGAGATGCTGGCGCTCATGACGGAGTTCGGACTCGAGCGGATCGACACGCAGAGCCCGGCGGCCGCGGCGCTGATCGACGAGACCTACTTCATCAACGGGCGGCACTACACCCTCGCGCAGGCCGCGCGGGCATTCGTCCCGCTGGCCAAGCGGATCTTCAAGGATTACGATCCGTTGCCCGACGTGGTGAACTACGAGAATCCCACGGTCGGGGCCGCACTCGACCGCCTGTCGATTGCCGAGTATCTCGATCGCATCGGCGCAGCCGGCTGGATGCGGGAGCTCATCGAGTGTGCCTATGTGACCGAGTACGGGCTTGAGCTGAACGAGCAGTCCGCGCTCAACTTCGTGTTTCTGATTGGCACGGGCGACCTCGAGGATCCCAAGGCGTTCTCGCTGCTTGGTGAGAGCGACGAGCGGTACAAGGTCCAGGGCGGCAATCAGCGTGTCGTCGATGAGCTGGCCAAACGACTCGAGCCGCAAATCAAGCGCCTCCACCGGCTCGAGTCCATTCGCAGCAAGGGCGCGGGCTACACCCTGACGTTTCAGACTGGCGCGACCGTCGCCGAAGCCGAGGCGGATTTTGTCGTCCTCGCCATCCCCTTTACCCTGCTGCGACAGGTCCACATGCAGGTCGAGCTGACGCCGCTGAAGACCAAAGCGATCCAGGAGCTGGGCTACGGCACCAACGCCAAAGTGCTTGTGGGCTTCCGCAGCAGGCCGTGGGAGAAGCGCGGATACAGCGGCTCGACCTACAGCGACGAGCCGTTTCAGCTCGCCTGGTCGAACAGTTTCCTGCAGCCCGGCCCGGCCGGCGGCTTGACGCTCTACTCCGGTGGGAAGATGGGCGTCGAAGTGGGGCAGGGCACACCCGAAGCGGTGGCGGCGCGGTTGATGGAAGGGATGGAGCGCGTGTACCCGGGCGTGACGCGCGAGCAGAATGGCACGGTACGGCGGTTCCACTGGCCGAGCTTCGAATGGACCAAGGGGAGCTACGCCTGTTACAAGCCCGGGCAGTGGACGACCATCGCCGGATCCGAGGGGCTCCCCGTGGGCAACCTGTTCTTTGCCGGAGAACACTGCAGCTATGACTTCCAGGGCTTCATGAATGGTGCCGCACAATCCGGCGTTGACACCGCGAAGGCGGTGATGGCCAAAGTGAGTGGCGCGCCGGCGGCGCTCCCGAAGGCCGCGCGCCGGTATTCGCGGCGCGAGCTCGTGCACCTCGCGTAACCGGTAAACTAGTGCGCTCGACACTCGTTGGCAGCCCGCACGGACTCGTGCGGTGATGGAGGCGACATGCGTCTGACAGGCGCCGGGAAGTTCTTGTTGTTTCTCGTGGGATTGGTCGTGCTCGGCTACGTGGCCTGGACCTACCGCGGGCAGATGCCAGCCGCACTCAGCGGACGAACCGATCGCACGACGGCTGCGCCTCCGGCAACCGAGACGCGGTCGTCATCGCGAACCGCGGACGCCTCGCCGCGCACCGGCGTGCTCGGCTCGGTGCGGCAGAGCGGCGTGCTTCGCGTCGGGATGGAACCGGACGCGCCTCCGCTTCACTTTCTCAATCCGCGCAAACAGGAAGATGGCTTTGACTTCCGTCTGGCCGGGATCGTGGCCGAGAGCCTCGGCGCCAAGCGGATTCAGGTGATCGAGGACGACTACGAGAAGCTCCCCGACCGGCTGCGTGCCGGCGACGTCGACGTCATCATGGCCGGCTACGTCCCCGACCCTTCTATCGGCGGCGTGGTCTGGTCCAATGGCTATCTCGACTTTGGGTTGTGCATGGTCGTGCACGAAGGCATGGTGTCGACGTTCCGATCGGTCAAGGACCTGGCCGGAAAGCGCGTGGCGATTTATGACGACCCGGCGGCCGAGCGTTGGGTGCAGCAGAACATCCCCGGTGCAAAGATCCGGAAGTTCTCGGGAGACGACGGGTGGTTCGAGGCCGTGGAAAAGGATGAGGCCGACGCGCTGATCTACGACTATCCATTCGTGGCTGCCGAGATCAAGGAGCATCCGCACACGACGATCGTTCAATACAATCTCAACCAGTCCAAGTATGCCGTCGGGATTCCTCGAGGCAACTACGACATGGTGTACGAAGTGAACGCGGCCATCGACAAGCTCCGAGCCGCACCGCAGTATGCCGATCTGATGCGTGAGTATCTCGCGAGCGCGTCCGAAGTGTTCACCCGTCCGGTCGCCGGCCGCAAGACCTACACGGTCAAGGCGGGCGACACGTTGAGCAAGATCGCCGGCAGCGAATTGAAGGACACGAACCGATGGAAGGAGCTGTGGGATCTCAATCGCGACCGCGTCGCCAACGAGAATCTCATCTATCCGCGGCTCGTGCTGCTGATGCCCTAAGAACTGCTTTCGACCGGTGTTCACCCCGTTCGAGCAACACGGCCGCCCGGCTGCCAGAGCAATGACATGACCGCACGTGCCCTGACGTCTCGCTTTCGGACGGCCGCCATCGCCCTGACGGCGCTGGTCGGCGCCGGGCTCACACTGTTCGCGCAAACGCCTGCGCCCCAGGGTGCGCCGCCGCAACCCGGCGCAGCTCCGCAGGGCGCAGCCACTCCGACGCCGTCGGCGCCCGTCCCCCAGGGCGCCCGCGGCGGCGGGCGCAACCCGAACGAGAACGCCGATTTCTCGCCCAAGGATTCAGTCCCCCCCAGAAGTCCGGCCGACCAGGCCAAGGCCTTCGTGCTGCCGCCCGGCTACCGTATGGAGCTCGTGCTGGCCGAGCCGCAAATCATCAGTCCGGCCGTGATCGAATTCGACGGCAACGGCCGCATGTACGTCGTTGAATTCGTCAGCTACATGCTGGATGCCGACGGCAACGGCGCCCACGATCCGATCAGCCGCATCTCTCGATTCGAGAGCACCAAAGGCGACGGTGTATACGACAAGCACACCGTCTTCGCGGACAAGCTCATCCTGCCGCGTATGGTCCTGCCGCTCGAGGACGGCGTGATTCTCACGAACGAGACGGACTCGGACGATGTGGTCAAGCTGAGCGATACGAACGGCGACGGTGTGGCCGACAAGCGGGAGGTGGTGTACACCGGCGTCGGCACGGGCCGCGACGGCAATCTCGAGCACGAGCAGAATGGGTTCGTGTGGGGTCTCGACAACTGGATTTACAGCACATACAACGCCTTCCGGTTCCGGTGGGCGCCCAAACGATTTCTGCGCGAGCCTACCGGCCCTAACGGTGGGCAGTGGGGTGTGGCTCAGGATGACGACGGCAAGATGTGGTTCATCTGTGGCGGCTGCGAAAAGGGGCCCACGAATTTCGAGGTGCCGGTGCAGTACAGCTCCAACCCGATCTTTCCGGATCAGTTCGAACCCGGCTTCGACACCGTGTGGCCGATTGCCGGCCTGTCGGACACGCAAGGCGGCATGGGGCGCGTGCGCATGCCGGTCGGCGTGCTCAACCACTTCACAGCCGGCGCTGGCGGCGACATCGTCAGAAGCGATCGACTGCCGCAGGATCTGCGCGGCGACCTGCTCGTGGGCGAGCCGGTCGGCCGGCTCATTCGACGGGCCAAGATCGTCAAGAACGAAGGGATTACGGTGCTGCGGAACCCGTATGTGAGCTCTGAGTTCATTCTGAGCTCGGATCCATACTTCCGCCCGATTACGATCCGCAATGCGCCCGATGGCCTGATGTATGTGGCCGACATGTATCACGGGATCATCCAGGACTCGCAGTGGACGTTGCCCGGTTCGTACCTGCGCCGCAAGATCGAGCAATACCAACTTGACAAGGTGGTGGGGCACGGCCGCATCTGGCGGGTGCGTTACGACGGCTTGCCGGAAGTACCGCCGACCCCGGCCCAGCCCAACGCCGGCGCCACGCCCGGGAGCCCGGCCGTGCCCGGCCTCGATCCAAAGTTTGCGCCCCCACGGATGTATGCGGAGACGCCAGCCCAAATCGTCGCGCATCTCTCTGATCCCAACGGCTGGTGGCGGGATACGGCGCAGCGGCTGCTGATCTTGAAGCAGGACAAGTCCATCGTGCCGGCGCTGCAGCAGATCGTGCGCTCGTCGGACAGCCTGGTGGGGCGATTCCACGCGCTGTGGACGCTCGAGGGGCTGGGCGCGCTCGACGCAGCGCTCGTGCGCGAACAGATGAAAGACACCAGCCCGCGTATACGGATTCAGGCGATTCGCGCGAGCGAAACGCTGTACAAGGCGGGCAACAAGGCATTCGAAGCCGATTATCGGGGCCTGTCGAAGGACGTCGATCCTGACGTGGCGATTCAGGCGCTGTTGACGCTGAAGCTGTTCAATGTGGCGGATCTTCCCGCCGTTGTCGCCGCCGCGCAAGACACGAACAAGGGGCGCGGCGTGAAGGAGATTGGAGACTGGATGGTGCGTCCGCCGGCCAATCGTGGTGGCGGGCCCGGACGCGGGGGGCCGGCACTCACGCCCGAACAGGAAGACATGATGCAGCGCGGCGATGGCATCTTCAAGGAAATCTGCTTCACCTGCCACGGACCGGACGGCCTGGGACAGCCACTCGCGGGCGCCGAGCCCGGCGTGCTGATGGCGCCGCCGCTTGCCGGATCTCCGCGCGTGCAGGGACACCGCGACTACGTCACCAAGGTGCTGCTGCACGGACTGACGGGACCCGTGCACGGCACGACGTACACGCAGGTGATGGTGCCGATGGGCGCGACGAACAAAGACGAGTGGATCTCGGCGATTGCGTCCTACGTGCGCAACAGCTTCGGCAACGCCGGGGCCTTTGTGACGCCGGCTGACGTCGCGCGGGTGCGGACACTCACCACCAGTCGCAAGGCGATGTGGACCGTGGAGGATCTCGAGGCGTCGCTGCCCGTGCTGTTGCCCGCGCAGCCAGCGTGGAAAGCCACCGCCAGCCACAACGGCGCAGTTGCATCGGGCGCCTTGACGCTCAGTGGCTGGACGACCGCCGCTCCGCAGCAGCCCGGTATGTGGGTGCAGGTGGAAGTGCCGGTGGCCGCGAATCTTGCCGAGGTCACGTTCGAGTCGCCCGCGGGTACGAATGGGTTCGGGATCGGCAGCCTTGGAGGAGGCACCGGGACGCTCGGAGGGGGCAACTCGACCGTCGCGCAGGCCGGCCAGGGTGGCGGCGGCCGGGGCGCCGCGGCGCCGGGCCAGCCCGCCGCGCTTCCCGGCTTCTATCCGCGTACCTACACGGTTCAGACGTCGATGGACGGCACGAGATGGAGCGCGCCCGTGGCCCAGGGACGCGGCGCCCCAGGCACCACCGTGGCCTCCTTCAAGCCCGTGCAGGCGAGGTTCCTGCGCATCACGACGACCGCGGCCGATGCGCAGGCATGGTCGATGAAGAATCTTCGGTTGTTCGTCGCGGGCAAGTAGTCCGCGCGCATTCGGCGGCGGCGCGGCGCGGGCGGGCCCGCAGGGACCCCCGCCTTAGGAGCGCGGTGCTCTACCGAGCCCTCAGGTGCGAGAGGTCACGGCTGCGGAAGCCGCGATAGGATCAGTCCGCCGTCGGCGGATTGCACCGCATGCTGGTGGCCTCGGGCACACTCCAGCTGGATACGCGATGGCACGACCGAGTCGAGCGACAGGCTGAGCGGCTCGCCGCAGTCGCTTTCGCGGCAGCAGAAGAACGCGAGCTCGCCGACCACGTCTGGAGTAAGAGGACCGTCGAGCCGCTGCTTCCATGCCTTGGCGCAGCAGAAACACAGATAGTGAGCCGAGTCAGGCGTCGTGTTGAACCCCTCGCCTCGCTTCCACGCGCCCACGCCACTTGTGTCGTCGAACGCAAACACGAGAGGGTCGTCACAGTCGGGGCAGAGAAGGGCGGGCCGGCTCGCGCTCATGCTCGCACTGTAGCAGCCTTGCGGCCGTCAGCGGCGGCTGGCGGCTCGTGCGGCGGGCGCGGGCGCCTGTGGTTCGTTGATCCCTGCTTTGGTCGGTGCGCCCGTCCAGTTCGCTTGTTGTCACGGCCGGGCGCAACCCGTAATAGAGTACGCGCATGACAGCGAGACACCGGGCGGCTCGGACGCTGGCGATATTCATCGTGGTGACCGCGTCGGCGATCCTCGCCGGCGCCACGGCCGAGTTTCCGGAGGCAACACTCACCAGTTCGCGGATCAAAGCCAGGCTATATGTGCCTGATGCGGATGCGGGATACTACCGCGCCACCCGGTTCGACTGGGCCGGTGTCATCAGCGATCTCAAATGGCGGGATCACAGTTACTTCGGCGTGTGGTTCCCACGCCACGATCCCAAAATCAACGATGCGATCACCGGGCCGGTCGAGGAGTTCACGAAGGGGCTCGGGTACGACGAGGCCAAGCCGGGAGAGCGTTTCGTGCGCATCGGCGTGGGAGCCGTGGTGAGGCCACAGGAGGCCTCCTATCGGCAGTTCAACACATATGACATCGCCGACTCAGGCACACGCTCCATGACCAAGGGCGCCGATTGGATCGAGTTCACGCACACCCTGGGTAACACCTCGGGGTACGCCTACGCGTACACGAAGCGGGTGCGAGTCAGTGGCGACACACTCATCCTGGAGCATCGCCTGAAGAACACAGGACAGAAACCCATCGAGACGAGCGTCTACCAGCACAATTTCTTCATCCTCGACAGCCAGCCCACGGGTCCGGACACGGTTGTTCGATTCACGTTTGCTCCGACGGCCGTTGCGGCGCTCGCCGGACTGGCCGAAACGCGCGGACGGGAGGTGCGGTATCTGCAGGAGCTTGGTCCCCGCCAGACCGTTCTGACCGAGCTGAAGGGCTACGGTGCCACCGCGCGCGACTACGACATCCGGGTCGAGAATCACAAGACGCGCGCCGGCGTTCGGCAGACGAGCGACAGGCCCCTGTCCAAGTTGATGTTATGGTCGCCGCGCACGACCGTCTGTCCAGAGGCCTATATCGACCTGGCGATAGCACCAGGAAAGGAAACCAGTTGGCGCATCACGTATGAATTCTATGAAGTAAAGTGATGTTTGTACGCGTGTGCGACCGCACCCGCGTGCCAAAGGAGACCTTCATGGCAGACGGGCAGGCCCCCGATACCCCGCAAAGGGCGTTCAACCTCGACGAAGCACTCGATCGCGTCGAGGGCGACCGCGAGTTGCTCTTGGAGCTCGTTGATATCTTCCGCGAAGATCTTCCGCGAGCCGTGCAGGAGATTGAGGAAGCAGTTGCCGAAGGGGATGCCAGGCGGCTGAACCGCGGCGCACACACGCTGCGCGGCTCGCTGACCAGCTTTGCGGCCGCATCCGCATCTGCGATTACGCTCCGCCTGGAGTCGGCCGGACGCGACGGCATCCTGTCGCAGGCGGCTGCCGACCTCGCCGAACTTCGTCAGGCCCTGTCGGCGCTCGAGGCCGAGCTCGTGCAGCTCAAGGCCCAATCCTGACCAGGTTCAGGTCGGCTGACTGACCTCGTCGGCCGTAACCCGTGCCCTGGGCAGTGCGTTCAGACGACGCTCTAGCACCCGTGCAAGATCATCCAGCCTGATCGGCTTGCTCAGGTAGTCGTCCATCCCAGCGTCGAGACATTTCTGCCGATCGCCTGCGAGGGCGTGTGCCGTGATCGCAATGACGTGGTGATGCGGTGTGTCCGGGGCTTCGCGCTCGCGTTGTCGGAGCTGGCGTGTCGCCTCGTAGCCATCCATCTCCGGCATCTGGCAATCCATCAGTATGACGTCATACGCGCAACGCTGGATGGCCGCCAGCGCTTCCTGGCCATTGCCCACGGCATCTGCTTTGAGGCCAAGTTTGGCCAGCTGTCGCAAGGCCACTCGCTGGTTCACGGGGTTGTCCTCGGCGAGAAGCACGCGGACACCGCGCGTATGGGCCAAAGAGGGGAACGCGGACGACGCTGCTGACTCGGATGACGCCGCTGTCTCCCCGATCCGGTCGCCCATGGCGACGCTCAGACAATCGAAGAGCCGTGACTGCTTCACTGGCTTTGCCAGATACGCGGAGACGCCGATCTGACGCAGCTCGGACTCTTCCGGATGGTGTCCCACCGACGTCAGGACGACCACGCGCGTCGACCCTAGGCGCGCATCTGCCTTGATGGCGCGGGCCACGGCGGCTCCGTCCATCTCCGGCATCTGCATGTCCAGAATAACCAAGCCATAGGGATCGCCGGATGCACTCGCGCGGTCCAGTGTCGTCAGCGCCTCCGGACCGTTTGGGACGCTGCTCGTCCGCATGCGCCAGACCGCCAGCTGATGGCGCAGGATTTCCCTGTTCGTCCCGTTATCGTCGACGATGAGCACGCGTACGCCCTCGAGCGACTCGCGCCGGACGGGTGGCCGAGCGGTGGTCACCGACTGTTTGCCCAACGTGATCGTGATCCAAAACGTCGAGCCCTGGTTCGGCGTGCTGTCGAACCCGATCTCCCCGCCCATGAGTGTCATGAGCTGTCGGCTGATGGCCAACCCGAGCCCGGTGCCTCCGTAGCGGCGGGTCATCGAGCCGTCGGCTTGCGTGAACGCGCTGAACAGGCTGGACTGGGCGGCGACTGGCACGCCGATGCCCGTGTCGCGCACCTCGACACGCAGTTTCACGGTCTGATCGCGCTCCTCGACGACCTCGGTCGTCAGCACCACCTCGCCTCGCTCGGTGAACTTGACGGCGTTACTGAGGAGATTGGCGAGGACCTGCCGCAACCGTCCGGGATCTCCGGAGACGAGCCGCGGAACGTCAGCTGGGATCCACGTGACCAGCTCGAGACCCCTGCTCTGCGCCCGCTCCGACACCAGGTCTGCCGACTCTTCTAGCACCTGCGCGAGGTCGAAGTCGATACGCTCGATCGTCATCCGCCCGGCTTCGATCTTCGAGAAGTCCAGGATGTCGTTGATGATGCCAAGCAGCAGTTCTGCGCTCGTGCGAATGGTATCGGCAAAGTCTCTCTGCTCGGGATCGAGTCCGGCGTCGAGCAGCAGGCCCGACATGCCGACGATGGCGTTGAGCGGCGTTCGGATCTCGTGGCTCATGTTGGCGAGGAACTCGGACTTGAGCCGTGCCGACTCGAGAGCCGCATCGCGCGCCGCCGCCAGGCTGACCTCGGCTTGCTTGATCAGCGTGACGTCGCGCGACACCCCGAACGTGCCGACGGTCTCACCATCCTGATTGCACAGTGGCATCTTCGTGGTGGTGACCCAGCCCTCGCGGCCGTCGAGCCAGGCCTCGCGCTCGGTTCTCGAGATGATTGGATTCCCTCCCGCGACGATGCGCCGCTCGTCTTCGTGGGTGGTCTCGGCGTAACGTCGGTCGAAGAAATCCGTGTCGCTCTTGCCGACCACGTCGCGTGGATCGCTCAGCCCGAGGCGCTCGGCGAACGATCGGCTGACCTTTACATACCGCGAGTTCGTGTCCTTGAAGTAGATGCTGTCGGGACAGGCATCCAGCAGGGCGCCCAGTAGCTCGCGCTCGTGATGGAGCTGTTCCTCCGTTTGTTTGCGCTCACTGATGTCCCAGAAGATGCCCTGCGTGCCGATAATGCGTCCGTGCGTGTCGGTCACGGGCGTCTTGATCACCTGCACGTACATCGTGCCCTGCGGCCCTTTGTGCGCTTCCACGATCTCGTGCTTCAAGCCCGTTTGGATGACCTGACGGTCGTCAGCCTGATACTTGGTGGCCAACTCGGGGGGGAAGAAGTCCGCATCGGTCTTGCCGACGATGTCGGCAGCCGGCAAGCCGAGCATGTTGCAGAACCGCTCATTGGCGAAGGTGAAGCGGCCCTCGAGATCCTTGCGCAGGATGTTCTGGGGCAGGCTCTCGACAAGCGAGTGATAGAACGCCTCGGAGCGATGCAGCGCGTTCTGCAGGGTGTTCTCTCGCTGCAGGTCGGCTACCCCCTGTCGTCTGAGCTCCAGCGCGAGGCCGATTTGCCTCGCGACGGTCACCAGCGCCTCCAGTTGATCGTCAGAGAGCGTGCGGACGCGATGATCCATCACGCAGAGCGTTCCGACGGACGGCGCCGGTACGGAGTCCTCGTGCGAAGGTCTGCCTGGCAACGGAATGGCCGCGTAGAACCGGATCGACGGAAACTCTGTCGTGAATGGATGACCCGCGTACACGTGACTCAGGGACAGGTCTTCGATGACGAGGGGCTCGGTGGTCTCTATGCCAATGAGCGGAACATCCGGAGCGTCGCCAGCCGCCGCCCAGCCAACGCCGCACTGCTGACGCTGGCCCAGCTGATCCAGGCAGGTCACGACGGCCATCGGCGTGGCGCAGAGCGTGGCTGCAAGGCGGGTCAACCGGTTGAGGCTGTCTCGGGCCGAGTCATCCAGCTGGGAGAGGCGCATGTCGAGTTGCGTTGAGTCGTCCCCCTCTGCAGTGGAGGGGGAGGCGGGCGGCGTGATTCGCGGGTGATGTCCCATAGCCGGTAGGCCCCAAGGCGGGCTCTCGCCTGTGGGACTTCATGAACTATCGGCAGAGCCAGACAACGCCTGTAGGAGGCTTAGGAGCTTGCGCGGACGGCCTCTTCGATGGTCGTTTCGCCCTGAAAGACCTTCCCAAGGCCGTCCTCGAACATCGTCTTCATACCGCTACGGGTGGCGGCGCCCCGGATGATCGTCGAGGAGGCGAGCGGATCCACTATCAAGTGGCGGATCTCGTCGTTGACTTCGAGCAGCTCGAAGAGGCCAATCCGCCCGCGATAGCCCGTTCCGCTGCAGCGTTCACACCCTCGTCCGCGAAAGAGGCGCACGCGGGCCAGCGGGTTACCTGACTTGGAGAGCACGCCGTGCTTCTGGAGAACGGGGATGGCTGCCGCGAAGGCGGCGGTCTCCTGGACGACCTTGAACGCCGGCAGATCGGCGTCGGTGGTCTCGCGGCACGCGGTGCAGATGCGGCGCGCGAGCCGCTGGGCCACAACCAGCTCGAGCGTGGACGCCAGTAGAAACCGTTCGATGCCCATATCGATGAGGCGCGGAATCGCACCTGCGGCGTCGTTGGTGTGAAGCGTCGAGAGCAGCAGGCGCCCGACCAGTGCGGCACGCACGCAGATCTCGGCGGTGGCGTGATCGCGGATTTCGCCCACCATCAACACGTCGGGATCTTGCCGCAGCAGTGCGCGCAGCCCGCTTGGGAAATCGATGCCCGCCGTGGGATTGACGGCGATCTGGCTGACCCGGGGCATGGCATGCTCGACGGGGTCTTCGATGGTGGAGATGTTGATTTGCCCCTGCCGTTCTGCCGCGAGACGCGACAGGGTGGCATATAGGGTGGTCGTCTTGCCTGAGCCGGTCGGCCCTGTGACGAGAATCAGCCCGAAGGGACGCATGATGCACCTCAGCAGAATCTGATAGTCGTCGCCGACCATGCCGAGGGCCTCGAGATCGATGGCTGCCGTTTCCTTGGAGAGGACGCGCATGACAATCTTCTCGCCCCAATGGGTGGGCAGCGAGGAGACGCGCAGGTCGACCTCGGCGCCGCCGAGTGTGACGGCAAACCGTCCATCTTGAGGCGCCCGCCGTTCGTCGACCCGCATGGTCCCGAGAACCTTCAGCCGGGCGGCGAGAGAAGGGAGGCCTTCGGGCGACAGACTGAAGGCTTCGTGCAGCACGCCGTCGATCCGATACCGCACCAGGCCCTCGAACTCGTAGGGCTCGATGTGGATGTCTGACGCGCCAGATGCGATGGCGTACTCGAGGATGTTGGTGACCAGCTGCGTCGCGGCCGGTTCCGGTTGTCCAGCCTTGCCGACGGGAACCGCGGCGCCAGACGCGCTGCGCTGGAGCGCGTCCGAGAGCCACGAGCTGTACAGCATGTGCGCACGGCGAATGGCGCGGACGGGCGCCATCAGCAGTTCGATGTTCAACCCCGTGAGCTGTTGCAGGTCAACGGCCAGCCGCATCGATCGCGGGTTGGCCGCCGCGACCTGGAGCGTGGTGCCGTTCAGGGCGAAAGCCGCGATGAGTTTCGATTTGGCGATCGCCTCGGGAATCTTCACGAGCACTTCCGGGTGCACGTCGCTCATGCGCAGATCGGTATAGCCCACCTGCCAGGCTTCGGCCAGCTCCTTCAGAATGAACGAGAGCGGCACGCGCGCCCGCTCGCTGAGCGCGCCCGGGAGCGGGATGCGCAGACGCCGCGCGGTGTCGCGGACTTCATCGAAGACTGTGTTGTTGAGGACGTCGAGGCGGGTGACGAGCAGATCGCGCAGCTCGTTCTCGGAGACGATCAGATCGCTCATGCCTGGTCGAGCACCGCGGTGACTTTCGCGGCCAGCTCGTCGCCGCGCAGGTCCGATTTCACGCAGTAGGCGACGGCTCCCGCGGCGAGCGCCTCTTCGACATCGCGCGGCTGCCCCAGGTTGCTGAGCATGATGACCGGAATCGACGCAGTCGCCGGTTCGGCTTTGAGGCGGCTGAGTACTTCGATGCCATCGAGCTTGGGCATGATCACATCCAGCAGGATCAGGTCTGGGGCGGCGCTCAGGGCCATGGCCAGCGCCTCTTCGCCGTCGACGGCGGCCACGACCTCGAATCCGTGGCGACGGAGCGCAGCAGATGAGGCCCGCATGAGCAGGCGATCATCTTCGGCGATCAGAATCTTTCGAACTGGGGTGGTCATCAGCGAACTCCCGTCAGGCAGCACGTATTCTGGCACCATTCTCCGGCCTACGCCGGAAAACGTCCGGCCCTGCCATCAGGAGTGCGGCCAGAACGACCTGACGAAACGGCGGGCTCCGGCCAATCCGCGCCTGGCGAGCACCCAACAGCCGAGCACCAGCACGAGCCCGAGCACGAAGGCCAGGGCGGTCCACACGAGCGTCATGCGCCTCTTTCGATCCTCTTATCGGCGTTAGCAGCGGTTTCAGGCAGGGACAACCTGTGCCTCCCGTGCTGCGCAGAGGGCCAGCCCCGTGGCGACCGATGTGAGCTCGTGCCCCCCCGTGATCTTCTCCGCCCCGAACCGGTCGATGAAAATCTGGCGGACGGCCGGTACGAACGAGGAGCCGCCGGTGAGAAAGACACGGTCGATCTGGTCCGGTGCTGTGCCCGTCCGCGTCAGCAGACGGTCGAGACAGCCACGGATCGCGTCGAGTTCCTCGTGGATCCAGCCCGTGAAGTCCTGTCGTGTGATGCGCTGTTGGATCTGCACCGGATGGATGCGGAACTCGAACACCGTCTCTTCCTGCCCGGACAGGGCGAACTTGGCGCGCTGCACGGCGCGGTGCATCTCGAATCCCAGATCGTCGCGAATCAGGTGCAGGAACGCCTCGATGCGTTCCGGAATCAGCGCCGTCCCGACGATGCGCTCGAGCATGTCGATCGCTTCCGGCGTCTTGAGGAAGGAGAGATAGTGCCAGCGCTCGAGATTGGCATAGGGCCAGTTCGGCACGTCGAGGAACTTGTCGGGTGGCGACAGGTACTGCGACCCGCGTCCGAGGCGCGGAGCGACGAGGTGCCGGACGATCTGCTTGTCGAAGGCATCGCCGGCGAGCGCCACGCCCTCGGTGCCGACAACGGGGTCGTCGACGCGAGCCCGCCGAGCGCGGCCGGGGCCAACACCGATGATCGTGAAGTCGCTCGTGCCGCCTCCGAAGTCGCCGATGAGAATGAGCTCATCACGCTGCAGTCGCTGCTCGTAGGCATAGGCGGCGGCCACCGGCTCGTACTCGAAGGCGACCTCAGCAAACCCGGCCGTCGCCAGCGCGCGTCGGAGGCGCATGAGTGCCACCTCGTTGTCGGCCGCGTCGCGCGCATTGGAAAACATGACGGGACGACCGACGAGGACCTGCGGGGGCAGCTCACCGAGGTCGTCCACCACCTCGCGCCGCAGATGTTTCAGGATAATCGTGACCAGGTCATCCACGGCATACTTGCGCCCACCGATCGCCGTCCCGTCGAAGCTCGGCTCCGCCAGATACGCCTTGAGCGATTGGATGAACCGGCCTTTGACTTCCGCGGCGCGGTAGGCCTCGATGGCGGCGTGTCCGGCGTGGGTTTCGGGATGCAGGGCGCGAGCTGTGCCGCGCCCGGCGGGAGCGAAGTACAGCACTGAGGGAAATGTGTGTGCGTCGCTGCCGCCCCTGAATGCCGCCAGCTGTGGCGGTGCCCCGTCATCGACGACAGCGATGGCGCTGTTGGTGGTGCCGAAGTCGAGTCCGACCGATCGTCTCATGACAATCTGTCAGTCTATACCGCTGGAATCGCCGGTGCGCTCTGCCGCCAGCACGCGCCTGATTGGCCGATGCCAGGCGCGGCCGCGCTTGATAACATAGGCGCCCTCCCATGATTCACGTGCAACACCTCGTCAAGCGTTTTGGAGACGTGACCGCCGTCGACGACATCTCGTTCGATGTCGCGGCCGGAGAAATCTTTGCGTTTCTCGGCCCGAACGGCGCGGGGAAGACGACGACGATTCAGATGCTGACCACACTGCTCGTTCCGACGAGCGGCTCGATCACGCTCGACGGGATCGACCCGCGGGAGCGGCCCCAGGACGTGCGCCAGCGGTTCGGCATCGTGTTCCAGGATCCGAGCCTGGACGGCGAACTGACGGCCTACGAGAACATGGACCTGCACGGCGTCCTCTACCACGTGCCGCGCCGGGTCAGGGTCGAACGCATCGAACAGCTGCTGAAGCTGTTCGAGCTGTGGGACCGGCGCGCCAGCTACGTGAAGCAGTTCTCTGGAGGGATGAAACGCCGGCTGGAGATCGCCCGCGGCCTGCTGCACACGCCGCGCGTGCTGTTTCTCGACGAGCCGACGCTCGGCCTCGATCCGCAAAGCCGCAACCAGCTGTGGACGCACGTCAAGCATCTCAACGACACGGTAGTGGTCTAGTTTCAACTGGCTCTATGCATTGACTGCATATCAGGCGAGCTTGTGGGCGATCTGCTCGTCCAGAATCTCTCGCACGGTCAGCGGAACGATGACTCGCCCGCTCTTACGGAAGTACGCGCCGATCTCCGTCATGGCATCGCTCGAATAGTCGAAGGACACGAAGAAGCCTTTCTTCCTGTCGTTGCGTGTCATCATCGCCTCGAACGAATCGATATCTGGCCGTCCGGCCTTGTCCTTCTGTTTCACCTGGACTGGATACCAGTCATCCATGAAGTCAAGATGGCCGGTCGCCTTGCCCTTCTTTTCTGGCGCGGCGCTTACCGGGTAAATCCGGCCGTCGATCCCCATGTCGCCAACCTGGACCTTGTTCTTCACGCCACCGAGGGCGATCACGGCCCAGTTCTCGAACTCGAACGGTGGTAGCTTGCGAAGTTGGCCCTCGGACATCGGCAGACCTTCCACGATGAAGCCGCTACCAGCAAGCCATGCCGACTGGCCCTCGCGAAGCCCGCAGACATCCTTGAGACGCTTGGCCATGACACGGCACGCCGTTGGGCTGACATCGATCCCGATCCATTGCCTGCCGAGCTTCTGGGCTGCCACTAGGGCGGTACCGCACCCGCAGAAGGCGTCCAGAACGATATCGTTTGTATCACTGCTGATCTGGAGGATGCGTTCCAGTAAGGCAATCGGCTTCTGTGTTGGATACCCGAGACTCTCTGTGCTTTGCCCTTGAAGTGGGCCGATGTCATCCCACACCGTTCCGAGCGGGACACCCTTGCCCTCGTCTAAGTACCGCTTATACGCTGGCACTGTGCCCGGCCGCGTCTGAATGATGCGGCCCTCGGCGTGTAGCCGCTGCATGTTCTCCTGGCTATACCGCCAGTACCGAGTCACGCCAAGGAACTCGTAGTGAGGATTTCCTTTTGATGGCGCTGCGCCACCAGGAGCCGTCAGATCGCCCAGCCGGTACCGTCGCCCAGTTCCCGGCTCCAGGTATCGGTAGAACGCGTCGGTATACGTCTCGTCATAGGGCCGGTAGAGATGTCGGAACTTGTACTCCTGGCTCGCGCCGTATAGAAAAATGCTGTCATGAACCCGTCCGAGGTGCCGAGATCCTTGCTTCGCATCGTTGTGTGCTGATTGCCGCTTCCAGACGATCTCGTTGATGAAGTTGTTCTCGCCAAGAATCTGATCGAGCATCACCTTCACGTAGTGCGAGGCGTGCCAGTCGCAGTGGTAGTAGAACGAGCCGGTCTTCTTCAGGACGCGGGCGAGTTCGACGCAGCGCGGACGCATGAACTCGATGTACGCCTGCGTGCTCTCGTGGCGGTCCTCGAAGGACCGTTTCTCTTTCGTCTCGCCCCAGAACACTTCATAGTTCCGATTCGAGTTGAACGGCGGATCGATGTAGACCAAATCGACGCAGCCGTCCGGCATGCGGTTGAGGTGTTCCAGGTTATCGCCGCAGTAGACGATGCGTGTGTCGATGAGGGCTGACGGCCGGGCCTTTGCCATTCGGCCGGATTCTAGCGCGGTTCTCAGCCGAGCAGCCCGACGATTTCTTCGATGCTCCAAGCGTGGTCGCTCACGCCCGCTTCCATCGCTGGCGTGACGCGCAATGACCCGTGAACCTGAGCGAAGTTGTAGTTCATGAAGTGCAGAGCCACTGAGGCAACGTGCATTTCGATCTTCTTGGAGAAGGCGTTCGTCAGGCGCGTGAACCGGCGCATCTGCATTCGCATAGTGAGGTTCTGGCGTTCGACGTAGGACGTGCTGATGTGCTTCGGATTCGGGTCGCCGGTGACGACATCCTGCTTGCAGCCAATGCAGGTCGCCGGGCTGTATCGCTTCTCCGCGTTGGCATCCTCGCCGTACAGCTTCGTGAGCGTGGCGTAGTCGATGTCCGCGCCGAACGCATCTTCGACGGCTGCCAGATAGGGCTTGTGACCGTCCGTCGTCAGTTGCACGCGGTTCTTGAGCCGTGACGCCACGTCCTGCATGAACTCGTAGGCGCTGCCCGCCGTACGGTCGCCAACGAGCACGGAGAGAACGAGCTTCGTGTCCGCGTCAATGGCCGTCCAGGTCCACACATCACCCGCGTTCGGGTTCTTCTCCAAGATTTCAGCCGTGACGTTCTTCTTCTTGGCGTAGCAGAACGACCAAATTTCGTCGCACTGAATCCGCTTCGACGTGAGGCCGCGTAGCGTCTCGTCCTGATAGGTCGCGCAGGCCGCGCCCAAGTCTCGCAGCAGCTTCTCGACCGTCATCCGCGCCACGCCCGTGATTCTGGACGTAGCCCGGAGGGAGTTGCCATCAACGAGGCACCGAACGACCATTGCGCGGCGGGCGGTATCAAGGCGATTCATCTTAGACATTATGCTTGCTCGTGAAAGCCTTGTCAATGTAAATATTGGCCTTTTGGCAGATGATTTAGGGATAATTGCGTGTCAAACTAGCCCATTGACGGTAAGCCGTTTATGCCCTTATAGTATTAGCTCACAATGACTCACGTTCCCACTCCCACGCAAGCAGTAGATGCACTTCGACCCCTTCTGCGGAAGTTGGTCGAAGCTCTCCGTCGCGGAACTGTTCACGCTCAGGAATACGCGACGTGGAAAGACGAAGACATAGACCGAGCCTTGGCTCCTTCCCACGTTCGGAAGGGGGCCAAGCGGTTCCTTCTCGCGGATGGCCAAGACGTTCACGACGACGCAGATGATCTGGACTACGAGACGCAGGCGTTGTCGAATCTCGGGCTACTGATCAAGACAGGGCAGGTTCAGATCAGGCTGTTGCGGTCTGCGACTGGGCACGGCCTCCCGGTGCCAGGCCAATCGATTGCCAGACGGCAGTACTACAACCAGCTATCCCTGTTCGATTCTCAATCCGTAGGATTAGCGGAAGGCGATCCGCTGGTTGGCCGATTCGTTCTGCATTGGAGCACCGATGCGGAGTACAACCTAGAGCGCGTGTATCTCGCTCTGCCGAAAACCGGAGGCGAGACACGCGACTCAGTCGAGGCGTACTGGGACTGGCCCATCTGGAGGCGTCACTCACTCGTGAGCGATGGGCAAGTGCAGGCTGAAGTACTCGATGTGGATATCTATCTCGACGACGAGGCAACAGGCACAGGCGGATGATCTACGGCGAACGAATCAGGCAAGTCAGAGAGTTGCACGGTTGGACACAGATTGAAGTGGCAACTCATGTGGGCGTCACTCAGCCGTTTGTCGCCCAGATCGAGAGCGGCCGTGAAAGGGCGCCTGATGCCTTCATGGCCGCTTACGTCTTCAAGACCGGCTTCCCTCTGAAATTCTTCGAGACGCCGCCTGCTATGGAGTTCCCGCTTGGCTCGCTTCTGTTCAGGGCTAAAGCCGACATGACTGACCGTGAGCAGAAGTCCGTCCGTACTCATGCGAGCATGGCGCACGAGATCCTTCACCGGATGTTGGCCGGAAGATCTCTCACTGCAACACAGGTGCGCGTCCCGCATGTACCGAACGACCCTGAGCACGCAGCCGCTATCACTAGAAGTGAACTCGGTTTGCCGCCACACGGCCCAATCAGGCATGTGCTGCATGCGATGGAGTCGGCGGGCGTGATGGTGTTTGGGCTGCCGAGAAGTTTCATTGGCGGCGATGCCTTTTCTGTTTGGAGTCTCTCGCCAACCGGGGAGAGAAATCCAATCGTCGTGATGTCGTCTGATCGCCCTGCTGATCGCGTCAGGCACAGCGCCTCGCACGAGTTGGGGCATCTGGTTATGCATCAGCCCTTACCTGCAAGGACAGACGTTCACGCGGAGGCTGATCTTTTTGCTGGTGCGTTTCTGATTCCTCCCGAGGACATGCGCCAAGAGCTGCCTTCTACGACTACGCTGGAGACATTTCTCCAGATCAAGCTCAAATGGGGTGTGTCCGTGCAGGCTGCAATTGTGCGGGCGCATCGGCTCGGTTTGATCACACCCAGAAAGTACTCCAGCCTCTTCAAGAGCCTATCTGCGCGAGGGTGGAGGCTGCACGAGCCGCTGAGCGCCAAAGTTCCATTGGAACGTCCGAGGTCGTTCCGGCAGATCGCTGAAATGCTCTACGGCAAGCGGCTCGATTTTCAGAAGATCGCCGATGAGATCTGCTATCCAGAGCCATTCGTAAGGGCGTTGCTTGAGGCGCACGCGGGACGCGATCCCGTGCAAGAGGTACGGTCAGAGTCACCAGCCGTGCGGCCATCATCGGCCCCGCTAACATTCAAGCCGCGTATTCCCTAGCCCCAACGCGCCTTCGCGGCCTTCTTGGCGATCTCTTTCCGCTTCGCCTCGCTGAGGTTCTTCGCTCGTGCCTGCCCACCCTTTGACGCGCCCAACTTGCTCAGGGCCACGGCAGCCGGATTGCGGGTATCCGGCTGCTCCGGTTCCTTCTTGGCCTGCCCGGTCGCTTCCTGTACGATCTGCCACGCCAGTTGATTCGTGTCGCGCGGGCGCTTCGGTTTGCTTGCTCGGGAAGGCATGACCAATTGTCGCACGCTGCGCCGATCAGTCGACTGCATAAACCGGCTCAGCGATTTGAAACTAGACCACTACCAACGACACCGAGGGCGTGACCGTGTTCCTGACCACGCACTACATGGATGAGGCCGAACGGGTGGCTCAGCGCCTTGCGATCATCGACCACGGGCGAATCGTGGCCCAGGGCACCGGACCAGAGTTGAAGCAGCAGACCGGCACGGACTCCCTCGAACAGGCCTTTCTTTCCCTCACTGGCTCGACCATCCGCGACGAACGCGCTGACGCAGCCGATCAGATGCGGCAGGTCGCCCGCATGTGGCGGAGGTAGCCGTGAGCGCCATCTACATCCTCTGGCTCCGAGAGTTGAAGCGTTACGTGCGTTCGCGGGCGCAGATGGTGGCCTCGCTTGGTCAGCCGCTGCTCTATCTGCTGGTGCTCGGATTCGGGTTGGGTCCGGTCTTTCAGAAGGCGGGGCAGGGCAGTTACCTGCAGTTCGTCGCGCCTGGCGTGGTCGGCATGTCGGTGCTCTTCACCTCGATCTTCTCCGGCATCGGTCTCCTCTGGGATCGGCAGTTCGGCTTTCTGAAGGAGACGCTCGTGGCGCCGGTGCCGCGTCTGCACATCATGGTGGGACGCACTCTGGGCGGAGCCAGCGTCGCCATGATTCAGGGCTGCCTGGTGCTTGTGGTGTCGCTCATGGCCGGTTTCCGTCCCGTGTCGATGCTCATGCTGCCGCTCGCGTTGCTGTTCATGGCACTCATCTGCATTGTCTTTGCCGCGTTGGGTACAGCAATAGGCTCGACCCTGCAGAACATGCAGGGCTTTCAGCTCATCATGAATTTTCTGGTGATGCCGATCTTCTTTCTCTCGGGGGCGCTCTTTCCGCTGACCAATCTGCCGCTTGCCCTCAAGATTGCGACCAGGCTCGACCCGCTCACCTACGGAATTGACGGATTGCGCGGGGCCTTTCTCGGTGCGGCCGCCTTCGGCGTCGCCACCGATGCGGCGGTGCTTGTGGTCATCGGCACGGTATTCATGATGCTCGGCGCATATGCGTTCTCGAAGATCCAGGTCTGACGCGCGACGCCGAGGAACAGTCGTGCTGGCGCCCACGTATAGGGAAGTGCCTTCCCTCACATGCTGAATCTCGTCGAGACGTCCAGCCTGAAAAAGCACTACCCGATGGGGCAGACGATGGTTCGCGCGCTCGATGGCGTGTCGCTGACCATCGCTGCCGGGGAGTTTGTGGCGCTCGTCGGCACGTCCGGTTCCGGTAAGTCGACACTCTTGAATTTGATTGCCGGTCTCGACCAGGCGACCGCAGGCACGCTCAGGGTGTTCGACCAGGACCTCGCCACGCTGTCGCGTGCCGAGTTGAGTCTGCATCGACGCCGCAACGTGGGCATCATCTTTCAGTCGTTCAATCTCGTCTCGACCATGAGCGCCCGCGAGAACGTCGCGCTGGCGATGATGTTCGCCGGTGTCCCGCGCGCCGAACGGGAGGGCCGTGCCCAGCTGCTCCTCGAATCGATGGGGCTCGGCAGCCGGCAGCAGCATCGGCCCCGCGAGCTCTCAGGTGGCGAGCAACAGCGGGTGGCGATCTCCCGCGCGCTGGCCAATCAGCCGCATCTGCTCCTCGCCGACGAACCGACCGGCAATCTCGACAGCCGCACGTCGCGAGACATCATGGACCTCCTCAAGACCCTGAACGAACGCGACGGTAAGACGATTGTGTTCGTGACACATGACAGTCAGCTGGCCGAACGCTACGCCCATCGCACGGTCCGCCTGCTCGACGGCGCGATTGTGACGGACGTCCCCGCGTGACCTTTCGCGACACGGCACACCTCGCGCTGCGAAACCTTCGCCAGGCCAAACTGCGCACGACGTTGACGACACTCGGCGTGGCCATCGGCATTGCCTCGTTGGCCGGCATGGTCTCGCTCGGCGTGGGGCTGCAGGATCAACTGGTGGGACAGTTCGTCCAGTCGGGCGTGTTCGACTCCATCACTGTCATGCCGGCCGGCCCAGGCGGCCGCGGAGGGTTCGGGCGCGGTGCACCGTTCGGCGGCCGGGCGCGAGGCGCGGGTGGACGAGGCGGCCGATCCACGTCGGCTGGCGCGGCGCGCGGCACCGACGAACCGACGACGCCCATCGTCGCCCCCGCACCAGAAGTGCCGCTCGATGAAGAGGCGGTGCAGAAGCTCGCGGCGTTGCCCGGCGTGAAGGACGCCTACCCCAGCATCAGCGTGCCGGTAGATGTCACCCTTGGTGATTTCTCTGAGACCTTCGGCGCCACCGGGGTGCCGATGTCGAGTGGCCTCGAAGGGGTGTTCCGATCCATGGCAGCCGGGTCGTTCTTTCAGAACGGGACCGACGATGCGTGTCTGCTCAGTCTCGACGTGGCCAAGCGGATCGACGCGGCCAATCCGAAGACGCTGGTGGGCCAGACGCTCACGTTGAGCTACGCGGCGCGCGGCGCCGGGACGGGTGACCCCGCTATCTCGAATTCCGGTGCCCCCGCTGTTCCGGGGCCGGCAGCGCTGATGCAACTGCGACGCGTCACCTTCTCATGTCCTGTCGTAGGTATCGTCGAGCGCGAGGCCTCACCGGGGCCGTTTGGCGGCCGCGGTGTGGCGAATCTCATGATTCCCCTCAGCCGGGCGAAGACGATCGCCGCCGAGAACGTCACCAACGTGCAGTCGCTGCTCAGGGAGCGGACCGTCAGTCCTAAATACGCGTCGGTGACCGTCAAGGTGATGCATGCGCAGGCCACGCAGGAAGTAGAGGACCGGATTAAGGAGATGGGCTTCTCGGCCTTCTCTCTCAACGATGCCCTTCAGGGGGCCAAGCGCGCGTTCATCATCCTCGACATCGTGCTGAGTCTGATCGGGTCGATTGCGCTGGCCGTCTCCTCGCTCGGCATCATGAACACGATGGTCATGTCGATCCTGGAGCGCACCAGGGAAATCGGCATCATGAAGGCGATAGGGGGCAGCGATGGGGATATCCGGCGCATCTTCCTTGTGGAGGCCGCCGCGATTGGCGTGATGGGGGGCGTGGCCGGTTTGTTACTGGGATGGATCGTCGGCCGCGCGATCAATTTCGGCGCAAACATCTACATCGTGCAACAGGGCGGCACGGCGGCGAACCTCTTCTCGTTGCCCTGGTGGCTGATTGGCGGCGCACTCGGATTCTCGATCGTCGTCAGCGTGCTCGCGGGAAGTTATCCGGCGCGCCGAGCCGCCCGGCTCGAGCCGATGCAGGCGCTGCGACACGACTGAGGCGGCCAAACTGGCGGACCGCGGCCGCGATATCTTCGAGAGAATGGCCCCGCACTTTACCCCCGCCCTGTTCACGTTTCTCCGTGACCTGAAGGCCAACAACAGCCGCGAGTGGCCCGCGTCCTGTCAGCGCGAGCGCCGGGCTGCCAGAATCTGGGTAGCCGCCTTGACGAGTGCGGTCGCTTCGGCGTCGGTGCCAATGGTGATGCGCAGGTAGTCGCGGACGCTCGGCGCGCTGAACCAGCGGACGAGGACCTTGCGCTCGCGCAGCTCCTGCAGCCAGACCTCGGCCGACGGCTGCGGGGGCCGCGTCAGGATGAAGTTGGCCTGACTGGGTAGCACCTCGAATCCGAGGGACGTGAGGGCAGTTGTCAGCATCGTGCGGGTGGCGATGATCTGCCGGAACCTTGCGCGGTAGTACGGCAGCTGGCTCAGCGTCGCCACCGCGGCAATCTGACCGAGGCCGTTGACGCTGTAGCTGTCTCGGATCGCGTCGAGCGCCGCTATCAGGGCCGGGTGGCCCACACAGTAGCCGACGCGCAGAAAACACAGTGAATACGCCTTCGAGAACGTGCGGGCCACAAGCACGTGGGGGTAATTCAGTGCCAGGGACAAGGCGTTCTGATCCGCGAACTCCGCGTACGCCTCGTCGAGCAGCACGACACCGCGTTGCATCCGGCACAGCGCATCGAGCTCGGTCGTGCGATAACCTCGACCGCTCGGAGCGTTGGGCGTGGTCACGAGACTGAGCGCCGCGTCGACCTTCCATCGCCCAGCCCGTTTCAACTCCCGTAGTGGCGGCAGCCCGAAATCCTGCTCGAGCGGCACCCCGTGCGCCGTCGCCCCGTGCGTTTCCGCCAGCACCGGATACAGCGAGTAGCTCGGCGTGAAATACTGCACGACCGACCGACGGGACATCCGCGCGGACCGCACGCCGGAACAGGGCTCGACGAACGCGCGCACCGCGAGAGCCAGGCATTCATCCGATCCATTGCCCACGAAGATCTGCTCGGCCGTGCACCCGTGCAGACGGGCCAGCCGCTTGCGCAACAGCTGAGCGGCAGGATTCGGGTAGAGCCGCAAGCGTCGGTCCACGGCTTTCCGTACCTGCTCCAGGACGCGCGGCGACGGAGGGTACGGATTCTCGTTCGTGTTGAGCTTGATCAGCCCGGGGATCATCGGCTGCTCACCCGGTACGTAGGAGTGCAGGCGTCGGACCAAAGGACGAATGAGCGAGGTCGGCGACTTCATCGGCGCGATCTTAACAGTGGCAAGCGTCGACATTCGTCTGCCTCGACAAACGAGCCGCGCGGTGTGGCCGGTGGGGCAAGCGGATCGGAAGACCGACGGCGTGACCAGGCGGTGTGAAGGTGCGATGATGACCTTTCTTGCGCGGTCAAGCGGCGTGTCGGCGCGCCCGCGTCATGCCTGAGGTCTGGATATGTCTGTCACACGCGTGTGCGCGATTGCCGGGGCTGTGGCGCTGTCGGTCGGGGCCTTCCTGACGTTCGGGTCCGGGTCTGAACTGCGAGCCCAGAATCGCAAGAACTTCTCCCTTGTCAACGACGAGGCCGGCCACGTGGCGCTGGGGCTCGCGATCCGCCGACTCAATGTCGTCGGGACGTTCATGCAGGCCCCGGCTCACCCAGACGACGAGTCCAACGCCGTGCTCGCGCTATATGCGCGAGGTGCCGGTCTTCGAGTCATCGACCTCCAGAACAACAGGGGCGAAGGTGGCCAGAACGAGATCGGCCCCGAGCTGTTCCACGACATGGGCGTACTGCGGACCTCCGAGCTGCTTGCGGCCCATCACATCGATGGTGCCGAGCAGTACTTCACCCGAGCGATCGATTACGGCTACTCGTTCGACCCGCAGGAGGTCATCGCCACGTGGGGCCGCGAGGCGATCGTGGGCGATTACGTGCGTCTGATTCGCACGCTCCGTCCCGATGTGATTCTGACGATGAACATCCAGGGCAGCGGCGGCGATCGCGCGCATGAGGCCACCACGGTGCTGGTGCAGGAAGCGTATGCCGCCGCGGGCGACGCTTCGCGGTATCCCGAACAGCTGCGAGACGGCCTGCGGCCCTGGCATCCGCTGAAGCTGTATTTCGCCGGGGGCGGCCCCGTTGGAGGACGGCGCGGCGCAGGTGCCACAGGCCGCGTCGGTGTACCGGGCGGAGGCGCACCTGCGGCGGGCCCTGCGCCCGCGGCAGCCCCGTCGGCGGGCGTCGCCGCGGCCCACGTGACGCGCATCGATACGTCCGTGTACGACGCCTTGCTCGGCCGCACCTACGCTGAAATCGGCACCGACGCCCGCAGCGCCCACAAGTGTCAGGGCGTCGGCGGCGTGCCACCGTTACCCGGCGGTCTTGCCGACAGAGGCGCTGGCGGGGCCGGTGGTGGTGGCGCCTACACGCTCGTCGCATCGACCATTGCCGGTGCGATGGACCGCGACGAGTTGTCGTTCATGGAGGGCATCGACACAACTCTCGCCGGCCTGACGCGATTCGCCGGATCGGCCGCGCCGGCCGCGCTGACGACGGCGCTCGCGGCCCTCACAGCCCACGCGCAGCAGGCCAGACAGGCTTTTGAGTCTGGCGAAGACGCCGCCACGGCCGCGCCTCTGGAGAAAGGACTCGTCGCATTGCGCGCCCTTCGGGCGCAACTCGCGAGTCTCGGCCTACCCGACGAGGCACGATTCGAGATTGATTTCCGCCTCGCCAACGAAGAGCAAGATTACGAAGCCGCGATGCTCGCCGCGCTCGGCTTGTCGTTTCAGGCGGTCGCCGACGACGGGCTCGTGATTGCCGGACAGTCGCTCCGCGTGTCTGGGCTGGTCGTCAATCATGGGGCTTCGCCAGTAATGGTCAGTGGCGTGGGCATCGCGGGGCTCGACGGCGCGAGTTCGTGCACTCCCAGCACTGTCGGCAAAGATGGCGTGTTCACTTGCGCAGTCACCGCAACGGTCCCGCCCACTGCCCGAGTGACCGATGTGTATTTCACAGACGGCTACTGGCAGCACCCTGGGAATCCCGCTCGATCGAGCTTCGAGTCTGGTGTGGCATTCGGCGTACCATTTGCCCCCACGCCGTTTCGGATCGCATTTCGTATCAGGTTCGGCGATGTGGAAGTGGTGAAGGACGTCCCCATCGGCTACCGCTACGTGAAGGATCTGTACTTCGGTGACAAACGCATGGAAGTGAACGTGGTTCCCGCGTTCTCAGTGGCGGCGACGCCCGGACTGGCCGTGTTCCCGACCGTGACCGCCGCGTCGGCAGCGGCCACGGAACGAGAGGTGTTCGTGACCGTCACCAACGCCACGAAAGGGGCGGCGCAGGCGGCCGTCTCACTCGAGGTGCCGGTGGGATGGCGCGGGCGTCCCTCCACGGTGCCAGTCGCATTCGACAAGGAAGACGAGTCACGTTCGGCACGCTTCGTCGTCACGGCGCCCCTTCGATCGCGGCCGGGATCCTACGCCGCCAGAGCCGTTGTCACCTCCGCGCTCACCGGAACACAGCGGTTTGCCACTGGCTATCAGGAGATCGAGTATCCACACATCGAGCGGCGACAGGTGATCAAAGCGACTGAGGTGTCGATGAAGGTCATGGACGTGCGGGTGGCACCGTCGCTCGAGGTCGGGTATGTGATGGGCGTGGGGGATCAGGTGCCCCCGGCCATTCAGCAACTGGGCGCGAAGCTGCGGCTGATCGACAGCGATGATCTCGCTTGGGGATCGCTCGCGAAGTACGACGTCGTGGTCACTGGTGTGCGCGCGTATGAACGCCGCGCGGACTTGCGTGCGTATAACCGGCGGCTGCTCGACTACGCGGCGGCTGGCGGCACGGTGATCGTGCAGTACAACAAGATGGAGTTCAATCAGGCCCAGTACGGTCCCTATCCAGCGAGCGTCGGGCAGGGCAGGGTGTCCGACGAACGGGTGGCGGTCACGGTGCTCCATCCGAACCATCCTGTGTTCACGTATCCGAACAGGATTGGCGCCGCGGCATGGCAGGACTGGGTGCAGGAACGCGGACTGTATTTTCTGGGAGAGAAGAACCCGAAGTACGTCGATCTGGTGTCGATGGTCGATTCGTTCGCGGACAATGCTGGAGAGAAACTCGGCTCGCTCGTGGAGGCACAGGTGGGTAAAGGGCGCTGGATCTACGTCGGGCTCGCGCTCTGGCGGCAGCTGCCAGCCGGTACCCCAGGCGCCTATCAGCTCATGGCCAACCTGATCAGTCTGCCGAAAGCGCCTCGGACATCCAGACCGCAGTAGTATTTCCGGTATGAGTCGACCGATTGCCCGTGTTCTGGCGCTCACACTCAGTCTGGCCAGTGCCGTCACCACCACGGCCGGTCTGCCACCGACCATCACCCTGCAGATTGCCGATTACGCCCAGGCGCCGGTAACCGGGTCGTTCACGGGCGGCACGGGCAATCCGGGATCGCTCGCGCGGATCAACTTTCTGCGGCAGGAGCCTGGGACATCCGGGCGCTTCTTCGTCAACGACCTGAACGGACCGCTGTACATCCTCGATCCGAAGACGCGGGCGTTCACGACCTACCTCGACTTCAACGGGCGCGAGGGCGCCCACGGCCTCTTCGATCGGTTGCCGGTTGCCGCCGGATTCGCCAATGGGCTGATCACGTTTCAATTCGATCCGGCGTATCTCAGCAACGGGCGGTTCTACACGTTGCACCTCGAAGATCCGACGATGGCCGGCTCTGCCATGCCTCACGCCGACGCTGCGCCAGGGCTGCGACTCGAGGGGTACTCGCCAACACCGCCGATTCCCACCCCCGGTCCGACCGCCCGGGAATGCGTCCTGCTCGAGTGGACAGACACCAACATCACGAACGCGACATTCGAGGGCACGGCGCGCGAAGTATTGCGTCTGAACCTCAACACGCGCATCCATCCACCGGGCGATCTCATCTTCAATCCGACGGCACGCCGGGGAGACCCCGACTGGCGCGTGCTCTACATGGCGGCCGGCGACAGCGGATCTGGCGAGGAGCAGAGCCCGGTCATGCGCCACAACCCGCAGCGTCTCGACACGCTCGTCGGCAAGATTCTGCGCATCATCCCCGACCTCGCCGAGCACACAGGCACGAGTCGTCTCAGCGCCAACCGCCGCTACCGCGTTCCGAACGACAACCCCTTCGCGTCGACGCCCGGAGCGCGGGGTGAGATTTGGGCCTATGGGCTCCGCAACCCTCATCGGCTGACCTGGGAGGTCGACCCGGCGCGGCCAGCGAATAATCGCCTGCTCGCCATGACGATTGGCCTGCATACCTGGGAAACCGTGGACGTCATTCGCAAGGGCGCCAACTACGGCTATTCGGAGCGCGAAGGACACGAGCAGCTACTGCCCAACAATCAGACGGGACCACGGCCGGTTCCCGATCGGCTGCCCATCCGCATCTCGGACTCGGTGGTACAGGGGACGGTCGTTCCGAGATACCCCGTGCTCGAATACAACCACGGCAACGGCTTCGCCATCATGGGCGGGTTTGTGTACCACGGCGCGCGCTTGCCAGCGCTGCGCGGCAAGTTCCTGTTTGGGGACATCCTGACTGGCCGGCTCTGGTACGCCGACTACGCCGACATGTTGAAGGCCGACGATGGCAATCCTGACACGATGGCCGCGCCTCACGAGGTGCTCGTGCAGTGGAACGATCCCAACGACACGCCCGATGCCGGCACCCGGGCGTACCCGACCATGAACCCGATTGTGGTCGCTGGCTACGAGGCGCGGCGGCGTGCTGCCGCCACGAGTCAGAGCCCCATGCCGGCGAGGGCAGACATCCGCTTTGGCCTGGACGCCAGCGGTGAGATCTTCCTGCTCAGCAAAGTGGATGGGATGATTCGATCGGTCCTGGGCGCCACGGGGGCACCTGCGAAGCCTTGACGACGCGCGTTGACTGAGCCCGCTAGAAACTCGTGTGGTCCATCCGCGTATTCACGACGTTGTTGAAGATGGAGCCGAACCGGTAGCTGATGCCGAAGCTCATGTAGTAGCTGTAACCGGTGGCTAGCTGGCGTAGCCGCAGCAAGACTTCTTCCTGCGACGCATCCTGCTTCCTCAGCGCAACCTGATCGTTGATTCGGTTGTACTCGGTGAAGACTTCGATCGAGAAGCCCTTGAAGAGCCGGACCTCGGCCTCGCCCCACACCTCGGCGCGATAGCGGCCCGGCGCGTTCAAGTGCTGCGAGAAGTTGGATGAGGCGCCGAGTGACCCCCAGGGCTGGCGCAGGTTCAACGCGACGTTCAGAGCCTGGCGCGGGATGACTTCTTCTGTCTTGTCGAAGATCGTGAGCTCCGAGTAACGATATTTGGTCGCCCCCGCGGCGTATTGAAACGTCAGCGTGCGATGGCTCGAGTCACTGTACGGGAACAGGTTGTACTCGATGGCCGGCGCGGCGCCGATGGATCGATCGATATTCGAGAAGCTGGAGTGCGACACGGCCCCAGTGGTCCCGAGAGCCCAGTGCGGGCCCAGGCTCTTTGCCGCGCCCCCTTTGATGTTCCAGGTATGCGTCTCGGTCACGAGACGTTCACCCTCGCCCACCTCAAAGGAGTTGTTGCGGCGGTTGCCTCCCACGCTGAACGCCAGCTTGAGCGATTCGGTCGTCCGATCCGCGCTGAGCCGCAGGTCGTAGGCTTTGGAACTGCGGGACTTTTCGCCGTCCATGTTGCTGTTGACCCGCGCCGTGAAGACCCAGTAGTTCCACGGGTCGTGCGCCCGCATGAGGTCGGAGGCCTGAGACGGCGGCCGCCACGTCACGTCGAGCGCTGGTGCCGCCGATGTCCCGGCTGCGGAGCTGGCCATGCCCAGCTTGAAGATTCGCGCGAACGCGCGCCGTCGATCGTCTTCGGTTGCCGTGGCGTCGGTCGTAAACGCGAGCGTCTGCTCCTGCCCGCCGAACCGGCCAGCCCCCATAAACCTGACGGTCCACGACAGCCCGCCCCCGCCGGTCTCCTGTGTCGTCACGAGCACATGAAAGTCGGCCGACGCACGGTCCCGCACGTAGTCGACGAACCCCACATTCTGGCGCAGGTATTCCCCGTCGCAGCGCCCGCAGTCCAGGAACACGCGCAACAGGTCGGCCGAGGGAACCGTTGACACTGGTACAGCCTGCGCCTGGGCTCGACCCACGGCGGTGACTGTCAGAGGCGCCAGCAAGGCGATGGCGAAAACGACCGACGCAGGTGACATCCAGAAGGTCCGGGTCGAGCGCTACCCGGTCACGGGCAGCTGTTCCAGGAGCCGGCGCAGCTCTATTGGCGCGAAGGGCTTCACCAGGTGATGATCGAAGCCGGCCTCGCGGCTGCGATCGCGATCGGTCTGCTGGCCCCACCCTGTCACCGCAACCAGCAATGTGCGAGCACCCCACGCCTGCTGCCGCAGACGACGCGCCGTCTCGTATCCGTCCATCTCGGGCATGCCGATGTCGAGCAGCACGACATCCGGCCGGAACGTCTGGCCCG
Organism: Vicinamibacterales bacterium; assembly: GCA_039925145.1. Lineage (GTDB taxonomy): Bacteria > Acidobacteriota > Vicinamibacteria > Vicinamibacterales > SCN-69-37 > JBDSZL01. The sequence goes on from JBDSZL010000041.1 coordinate 45,887, forward strand.
TTTCCAGGGCGCCCCTTCCGTCGAAGGCGATGGCAGTCTGTTGTCCCCACGCGGTCAGCATGGCCACCAGCATGTCTGCCGCATCGCGGTTGTCGTCGACCACGAGGACACGGCAGCTGCGCTGCAACGGCGCGAAGTCGCCCGGTGCGGCAGGACTTTCGAGCGGCGGGGGAGGCTGCCTTGCGGGGAGCCGGATTCTGAATTGCGACCCCTGTCCGGGGCCCCCGCTCGACACCTCGATGGAGCCGTCGTGCATCTGCACGAGCCGCCGCGCCAGCGTCAGACCGATGCCGAGCCCATCGGCCGATCGGCCTCTGGACCCGTCGACCTGCACGAACATGTCGAAGATGCGCGGCAGCATCTCCGTCTCGATCCCGATGCCGGTGTCTGACACGACAATCTCGACGACGTCGGCTTCGGTGTGGCCGGTCACCCGAATCTCGCCGCCGGGTGGCGTGTACTTCGCGGCGTTGGTCAACAGGTTGGAGATGACCTGCGACAGCCTGGCCCGGTCGGCGTTCAGCCAGACCGGCACGGTGGGGTAGTCGAGCGAGAGGCGGTGCTCGCGCTGCTCCACGATGGGCCGGCTCGTCTCGACCGCCGCCGCGACCACTTCTTCGAGGGGCACCGGGGCGAGCCGCAGGACCAGCTGATCGCGCGTGATGCGGCTGACGTCGAGCAGGTCGTCGACCAGGCGCGTCATGTGCTCGACCTGTCGGTCGACAATGCCTCTGGCGCGGTCGAGTTGAGGATCGCTCGTGCCCTTGATGCGCATGAACTCGACCGCGGCCCGGATGGGTGCGAGCGGGTTGCGAAGCTCGTGGGCCAGGGCGGCCAGAAACTCGTCCTTGCGGCGGTCGGCCATCTCGAGCGCCTCGGTGCGCTCACGCACGCGATCCTCGAGCTCCTGATTTGCATGCCGCAGCGCCTCTTCCATCCGCTCGCGCTCGGCAATTTCGCGCTCGAGCGCCCGGCTCTTGCGGAACAGATCGACGAAGACGGCAATCTTGGAGCGCAGGATTTCGGGACGGATCGGCTTGGTGAGATAGTCCGCGGCTCCCGTGCTGTACCCGCGCAGAATGTCGCGCTCGTCGACCATGTGCGCGGTCAGGAACAGGATGGGCACGTGCGCCGAGCGCTTCCTCTGCTTGATGAACGCCGCCAGCTCCAGCCCGCTCGTTCCCGGCATCCTGATGTCGAGCACGATGGCGGCAAACTCCTGCTGGAGCAACGCGAGCAGCGCCTCGTCTGCCGATTGCGCGCGCACGAGGCGACAGCCTGTCGCTTCGAGCATCGCTTCGAGCGCCTCGAGGTTGCTTGGCTGGTCGTCGACGAGCAGAATCGGAATCGACTCGGTGCCGGGGAGCGGGGAGGTCAGCGACGCCACGAGAGAGACCTCGGTTCGAGGGCGGTCATCGATGCAGCCAGACGCGCAGCAACGACAGCAACTGGTCGGTGTTGACCGGTTTGGCGATGTAGTCCGAGGCGCCGGCCTCGAGGCACTTCTCGCGGTCGCCTTTCATGGCCTTCGCCGTGAGCGCCAGGATCGGGAGGGTGCGGAACCGCCCATCGTTGCGAATCTGTCGCATCGTCTCATAGCCGTCCATATCGGGCATCATGATGTCCATCAACACGACGCTCAAGTCAATATGACGGATGATGTCGATCGCGTCCCGGCCGTTGGTCGCGCTGAGGACCTCCATGTCCTGATTCTCGAGCACGGTCGTCAGGGCGAAGATGTTCCGCGCGTCGTCGTCGACGACCAGCACCCGACGGTGGCGCAAGACGTCGTTCGACCCGTGCAGTGTCTCGAGCATCTTCCGCTTCGATTCCGGCAGGTCGGCGACCACGCGATGGAGGAACAGCGCGGTTTCGTCAAACAGCCGCTCGGGTGACTGGACGTCCTTGACGACCACGCTCTTGGCAACGAGCCTGAGCCGTTCCTGCTCGACAGCTGTCAGCTCCTTACCCGTGAACACCACGACGGGTACTTCGCGAAGCTTCGGATCGCGCTGAAGCCTCTCGAGCAGCTCGAAACCCGTCATGTCGGGCAGCCGGAGGTCGAGCACGCAGCAGTCGAACGTCTCGCGCTCGAGCGCGGCAACCGCCTCAGCGCCCGTGGAGACGCTGGTGATGGCGATGTCGTCGTGGCCGAGCAGTTCTACGACACTGGCGCGCTCGATGTCGTTGTCTTCCACAATCAACAGCCGCCGCACGTGGGGCGCGACATACGCCTTGATGCGCTCGAACGCCAACTCGAGATCATCGGTCGTCGCCGGCTTGACCAGGTACGAGAACGCCCCATGGGACAGGCCGTGCTGGCGTTCCTCCTCGACCGACAGCATCTGGACCGGGATATGGCGCGTCGCCGGGTCGAGCTTGAGGTTGTTCAGCACCGTCCACCCCAGCATGTCCGGGAGAAACACGTCGAGGGTGATGGCGGTGGGCTTGAACTCGCGGGCGAGTGAGAGCGCCGTCTGGCCGCGTGTCGCCACGATGCCCTTGAAGCCAGCGTCCCTCGCCAGGCCGAGCAGCACCCGGGCGTAGTGCGGATCGTCGTCCACGATCAGCAGCACGGCATCGCCACCGGCGATGTCGTCGCGATCGTCGGCGATGATTTCCTCGACCTTGGCCGTGGCCAGGACCGGCATCACCTGCGACGGCGCCATCAGCGCGCGGCCGACCGGCGGTGACATGGGCGTGGAGCGCGCGGACCCCATGTAGGCGAGCGGCAGGAAGAGGGTGAACGTGCTGCCCTCGTCGATGAGGCTGACCAGGCGGATTTCGCCGCCGAGCAGGGTGGCCAGCTCGCGGCTGATCGCGAGCCCGAGTCCCGTGCCGCCGTACTTGCGGTTGGTGCCCGCGTCGGCCTGCTGGAAGGCCTCGAAGATCAGCTTCTGCTTCTCCGGCGCGATACCGATGCCCGTGTCTCGCACGCTGAAGGCCACCGCGTGCTTGGCCATGCGCAGCACCGGATGGTCCGGTGACCAGCCCTCGCTCACATGGCGGACCGACATGGTGACTTGCCCCTGCGCCGTGAACTTGAAGGCATTGGACAGCAGGTTCTTGAGAATCTGCTGCAGGCGCTTCGAGTCCGTTGTGAAGGCCCGCGGCAGCTGGGGATCGATGTCGACCCGGAACGCGAGGTTCTTCGCGTCGGCCATGTGGTGGAAGGTGCGATCGATGCTGTCGCGCAGCGCCGTGAATGGCACCTCCTCGGCTTCCACGGTGACCGTGCCGGACTCGATCTTCGAGAGATCGAGGATGTCGTTAATCAGGCCCAGGAGGTCCGTGCCGGCCGAATGGATGTTGCGCGCGAAGTCGACCTGCTTGGGGGACAGGTTGCCTTGCGAGTTCTCGCTCAGCTGCTGGCCCAGGATGAGAATCGAGTTGAGCGGCGTGCGCAGCTCGTGCGACATGTTCGCGACGAACTCCGACTTGTATTTCGACGTGAGGGCCAGCTCGGCGGCCTTTTCTTCGAGGGCCCGTCTCGCCTGCTCCACCTCGATGTTCTTGCGCTCGACTTCGACGTTCTGCTCGGCCAGCTGCTTGGCCTTCGATGCCAGCTCCTCATTGGTCTGCTGCAGTTCGGCCTGCCGGGTCTGCAGTTCGGTCGTGAGCTGCTGCGACTGCTGCAGCAGATTCTCGGTGCGCATCGTGGCCTCGATGGTGTTGAGCACGACGCCGATCGACTGCGTGAGCTGTTCGAGGAACGTGAGGTGGGTTGTCGTGAACGCGTAGAGCGAGGCGAGCTCGATGACGGCCTTGGTTTCGCCCTCGAAGAGCACGGGCAGCACCACGATGTTGGTGGGTTTGGCATTGCCCAGACTCGAGCGGACGCGCGTATAGGACTTGGGGACTTTGGTGAGCAGGACGCGCTGCTGCTCGACGGCGCACTGGCCGACCAGGCCTTCGCCCAATCCGATGCGCGCCGGCTGGTGAGCGTTCGCGGCATAACTGGCGAGCAGCCAGAGTGACGACCGTTCGGTGGTGACCTCCATCTGGTAGACCGCGCCCTGCTGAGCGTGCACGAGCGGCGCGAGCTCCGACAGCAGCATCTCGGCCACGGTGACCAGATCGCGTTGTCCCTGCAGCATGCGGGTGAACCGGGCCAGGTTGGTCTTGAGCCAGTCCTGCTCCTGATTGCGCTCCGTCGTGCCGCGCAGGTTGTCGATCATCGTGTTGATGTTGTCTTTGAGATCGGCGACTTCTCCGCGCGCCTCGACCTGAATCGATCGCGTCAGGTCGCCCTTGGTGACCGCTGTCGCGACCTCGGCAATGGCGCGGACCTGATTGGTCAGATTGGCTGCAAGCAGGTTGACGTTGCCGGTGAGGTCCTTCCAGGTGCCGGCCGCGCCGGGCACGTTCGCCTGTCCGCCGAGCCGGCCCTCGACGCCGACTTCACGCGCCACATTGGTGACCTGTTCTGCGAAGGTCGCCAGCGTGCCGGTCATGTTGTTGATGGTCTCGGCCAGAGCCGCGACCTCGCCCTTGGCTTCGACCGTCAGTTTCGGACGGAGGTTGCCGTTGGCCACCGCGGTCACGACCTTCACAATGCCTCGCACCTGGTCGGTCAGGTTGGCCGCCATGACGTTGACCGAGTCGGTGAGGTCCTTCCAGGTGCCCGCGACGTCGGGCACCACCGCCTGGCCGCCGAGCTTGCCTTCGGTGCCGACCTCGCGCGCCACGCGCGTGACCTCGGCTGCGAAGGAACGGAGCTGGTCGACCATCGTGTTGATGGTGTTCTTGAGCTCGAGGATCTCGCCCTTGACGTCGACCGTGATCTTGCGGGAGAGGTCGCCCCTGGCCACGGCAATCGTCACTTCGGCGATGTTGCGCACCTGACCGGTGAGGTTCGAGGCCATGGAGTTGACGTTATCGGTGAGGTCTTTCCACGTGCCGGCCACGCCGGGTACGGCGGCCTGACCGCCGAGCTTGCCCTCGGTGCCGACCTCGCGCGCCACGCGGCTGACCTCCGAGGCAAACCCGTTGAGCTGGTCGACCATCGTGTTGATGGTGTTCTTGAGCTCGAGAATCTCGCCCTTGACGTCGACCGTGATCTTCTTGGAGAGGTCGCCGTTGGCCACCGCGATGGTCACTTCGGCGATGTTCCGGACCTGGGCCGTCAGGTTGCCCGCCATCTGGTTTGCGTTGTCGGTGAGATCCTTCCAGGTGCCCGCGACCCCGGGGACGTCGGCCTGAGCGCCGAGCTTGCCCTCGACAC
>JBDSZL010000042.1:0-21736 GCA_039925145.1 Vicinamibacterales bacterium
GCTCGGCCCCAAGCCCCAAGCCCCAAGCCCCAAGCCCCAAGCCCCAAGCCCCAAGCCCCGCGCCATGCCGCGTCGGGCTAGAATAAGGCCGCCAGGCTGCGCATGAGGATCCACACGTTCGACACCACTCTCCGCGACGGCACGCAGGGCGAAGCCGTCTCGTTCTCGGTCGACGACAAGCTCCTCATTGCCCAGAAGCTCGATGCCCTGGGCATCGACTACATCGAAGGCGGCTGGCCCGGATCCAACCCCAAAGACAAAGAGTTCTTCACACGCGCGCGCGCGTTGACCTTTGCCCACGCGCGGTTGACCGCCTTCGGTGCGACGCGGCTGGCGAAAAATCCGGTCCATCTCGACCAGAGTGTGCGGGCCCTGGTCGAAGCCGAAACGCCCGTCGTGGCGATTTTCGGCAAGACCTGGGATTTTCACGTGCACCGGGCGCTCGGGATTTCGCTCGATGAGAACCTGGTCCTCATTACCGAGACGGTGCGGTTCCTCAAGGAACACGGCCGTGAGGTGGTCTACGACGCAGAGCACTTCTTCGACGGGTACGTCGCCAATCCAGACTATGCCCTGCGTACGCTCGAGGCGGCGCAGGCGGCCGGTGCCGACGTGCTCTGCCTGTGCGACACCAACGGGGGCGCGCAGACGCCACGACTGCACGAGATGGTGGCCGCGGTTCGGCGGCGGTTCGCCGTGACGATCGGCATTCACCCGCACAACGATTCTGACCTCGGTGTGGCCAATGCGCTGGCGGCCATCGACGCGGGCGCGACGCATGTGCAGGGGTGCCTGAATGGCTATGGCGAGCGCTGCGGCAACGCCAATCTCGCATCGGTCATCGCGAACCTCGAGCTCAAGCGCGGACACACGACCGTCGGACCCGAGAAGCTGCGCGAGCTGACGGCGGTGTGCACCTACATCGCCGAGCTCGCGAACCTGCCGCTCCCTGGCGAGCGGGCGTTCGTGGGCAAGAGCGCCTTTGCCCACAAGGGCGGCATCCACGTGAGCGCGGTGCTCAAGGATCCGGCCACCTACGAACACATCGTGCCCGAGCTGGTCGGCAACCACCAGCGCGTGCTCGTCAGCGACCTCGCCGGGCGGGGCAACATCCTGTACAAGCTCGATCAGCACGGCCTCGCCAATCGCCTCGACGATTCGGCCAAGCGTCTGCTCCTCGAACGCATCAAGCAGATGGAGTACGAAGGCTACGAGCTCGAAGCGGCAGAAGGGACGTTCGAGTTGCTGGTGCGGCAGGCCCTCAATCCCGATCAGCTGTTTTTCGACGTCGAGAGCTACGAAGTCACGATGCGATCGGCCGCCGACGAGCATATGCGCGCCACGGCCAGCGTCAGGGTGTCCACCGATCAGGGGCCCCAGTCGGCGGTCGCCGCAGGCCATGGACCGTTCAATGCCCTGCATGAGTGCCTGCGTTCGTGCCTGTCGGCCCTCTACCCGCAGATCAGCGACGTCCGGCTCACCGACTACAAGGTGCGCGTCATCGACTCGTACAAGGGAACGGCGGCCAAAGTGCGCGTGCTGATCGAGTGGTCCGACCACCATCGCAGCTGGTCGACCGTCGGCGTGTCCGACAACGTCATCGAGGCGAGCTGGAAGGCGCTGGTCGATGCCGTTCGACTCGAGTTGATGCGGCTGAGTGAGTCGGTTCCCGCCCTCGAAACCGATCCGGGCTGACGTCCGTCCTGTTCGGATTTCCCGTCATCTGACGAGCTCCGCTCGCCGGCCCTTCTGTATCCGACTACGCCGGGCAGGCGATACTCATCAATGGAGGGCGCGTCCCCGCCTTCGAACAGGAGAACTTCGGGTGTCCACCACTGCGGGATCTACTGTTATCGATCCGGTGTGCGGCATGACCGTCGATCCGGCGACGGCGCGTGGCGGCTCACTGGAGCACGCCGGCACAACCTACTCGTTCTGCAGCCCCGGTTGCCGCGAGAAGTTTGCCGCCGATCCGGCGGGTTGGCTGTCACGACCCTCGAAGTCGATGGCTGCCGCTGCGCAGTCGCTCGTACTCAACCGGCGTCCGATCGTGGCCACGACGGTGGCTCCCGCGGTCCCGCCCGGTGACGCCGGACCGGCTCCCTCGTCGGCAGGCACGCCGTATACGTGCCCCATGCACCCGGAGGTCGTCAGGGACGGCCCCGGTGACTGTCCGATCTGCGGCATGGCACTGGAGCCGGTGGCTCCGAGCGCCGCCGTCCCGGAACAGCATGAGCGGCGCGACATGACCCGCCGCTTCTTCGCCGCGGCGCTCCTGTCGGTGCCGCTGTTCATCCTTGCGATGAGCGGCATGACGGGTGACATGGGTCCCAACCGCGGCTGGCTCGAGCTCGTGCTGGCGACGCCTGTTTGCACCTGGGCGGCCTGGCCGTTCTACGTGCGCGCCGTGCGGTCGGTCACGAGTGGGCATCTGAACATGTTCACGCTGATCGGACTTGGGGTGAGTGTCGCGTTCGGCTACAGCGTGGCAGCCGTGGTCGCGCCTGGAATGTTTCCGCCGTCCATGCGCAACTCGCATGGCGACGTGGACCTCTACTTCGAGGCGGGTGCCGTCATCGTGACGCTGATTCTGCTCGGCCAGGTGCTCGAGCTGCGCGCCCGTGAGCACACAGGATCGGCAATCCGTGCATTGGTCGGGTTGACACCGGTTACCGCGCGCCGCGTACGCGGCGACGGGATCGACGAAGACGTGCCGCTCGCGCACATCGTGGTCGGCGATCTGCTCCGGGTCAGGCCGGGAGAAAAGATTCCTGTCGATGGAGTCCTCATCGACGGCGGCAGCGTCGTGGACGAGTCCATGATCAGCGGCGAGCCGGTGCCTGTCGAGAAGCGGGCAGGGGATCGGGTGGTGGGCGCGACGATCAACTCGACTGGCAGCTTCGTGATGCAGGCCGAAAAGGTGGGCCGCGACACATTGCTCGCGCGTATTGTCGCGCTCGTGGCCGCCGCACAACGCAGCCGCGCGCCCATTCAGCAGCTGGCCGACCGCGTGGCCTCCTACTTCGTCCCCGCCGTGCTTGTGACGGCCGTGCTGACGTATGCCGCCTGGACGTTCTGGGGACCCGAGCCCCGGGCGGCCCACGCGCTCGTCAACGCGGTGGCTGTGCTCATCATCGCCTGTCCGTGTGCGTTGGGACTCGCGACGCCGATGTCCGTGATGGTGGCGACCGGCCGGGCCGCTACTGCAGGCGTCCTCTTTCGGAACGCCGAGGCGCTCGAGGCGCTCGATCGGGTGGACACGGTCGTGATCGACAAGACCGGCACGCTGACCGTTGGCAAGCCGCGTGTCGTCTCCCTTGCCGCGGCCCCGGGCTTCACCGAGGCCGACGTGCTGGCGCATGCCGCCAGCCTCGAGCGGAGCAGTGAACACCCGCTGGCCGCCGCGATTGCCGATGCCGCACGCGAGCGGCAGCTTCCGCAACTCGCGGTCGGGCCATTCGAATCAACGACCGGCAAGGGCGTCGCCGGCGAGGTCGCCGGCCGGCAGGTCGCCGTGGGCAACGGCGGGTTGCTGCATCAACTGGGAATCGTCGCGGATGGGTTGTCGGCCGAGGCCGAGGTGTTGCGTGCCGCTGGACAGACGGCGGTGTTCGTCGCGCTCGACGGCCAGCTCGCCGGGCTGCTGGGGATCGCCGATCCAATCAAGCCAGGAACGGCCGAGACGATTCGCGCGCTCGAGGCGGCGGGCGTTCGTGTGGTCATGGCCACCGGCGACAGTCGCGCCACCGCGATGGCCACCGCCCGCGGACTCGGCATTACAGAGATCCATGCGGAGATGCTCCCAGACCAGAAAGCTGGCGTCGTCAAAGCGCTTCAAACCCAGGGGCGGGTGGTGGCCATGGCCGGCGACGGCATCAACGACGCCCCGGCGCTGGCGCAGGCCACGGTCGGCATCGCCATGGGCACCGGCACCGACGTCGCGATGGAGACGGCCGGCGTCACGCTGGTGAGAGGCGACCTCGCGGGAATCCTGCGCGCGCGTCGCATCTCGCATGCGACCCTCGCCAACATCCGTCAGAATCTCTTCTTTGCATTTGTCTACAATGCCGCAGGTGTGCCCATCGCGGCCGGGGTTCTCTATCCGGCGTTTGGCGTGCTGCTCAGTCCGGTCATCGCCGCGGCGGCGATGAGCTTCAGTTCGGTGTCTGTTATCGCCAATGCGCTTCGCCTGCGCCGCCAGGTGATCTAGTCGTTCGAACTGACCGAAGGGAGGCGTCTGTGTCGTCGAGGCAAAGTGCCGGGCTCCTGCTCTTCCGGCGTGGCGCTGCGCACCGCGATCTCGAGGTCCTCCTCGCTCACCCGGGCGGCCCCTATTGGCAGGGACGCCACGAAGGCGCCTGGACCATTCCCAAAGGCGGCATTCACGTCGGCGAGGCGCCGCTCGACAGCGCGATCCGTGAGTTCAGGGAAGAAACCGGCTTCGAGCCGGCGGGGCCGTTCCTGCCGCTCGGACGCATCACCCAACGCAGCGGCAAGGTCGTGCACGCCTGGGCGTTCGAGGGCACGTGCAATCCCGCCATGCTCGTGAGCGTCTACGCAAGCACGGAGTGGCCCCCGCGATCCGGTCGCTACATCGACGTGCCAGAAATCGACAAGGCCGCGTTCTTCTCAGTCGACGAAGCGCGCACACTCATCAACGTGGCGCAGGCGGAACTGCTCGATCGGCTGCGGGCGCTGCTCGATAGCGATCAGCCGACGTGAATGCGGGGGCGCCGCTCGGGGTCGTGCTCGGCCTTGCGGAGCACCTCGCGCGCAACCGGGGCTGTGTCCCCTTCGCCAAACGCCAGGAACTTCAGCAGATAGCTGATGGGGTTGCCTTCGGTCCAGCCGAAATACGCGTGCGGAATGCTGTAGGTGCGTGCGCGCAGGTCCAGCAGCAGGCCTGCAATGGCATTCGGAATGGCCGGGCTCATGCAGCGGAGCACATGATGGCCATCCACGTTCACGCCGGCCACCTGCAAATGCTCTGAGAATTCCGAGGCATCGCCAGGGCGCACCTCGAGGAACAGGATGGCGTCGCTCGGGCGCAGGTGGTGAACCATGCGGGCCTGCTGCAGCTTGCGCTGATACTCCTCTTTCGTGCCGTGATTGGGCCGGTTTGCGATGATGCGTAACGACTTCCGGCCCGCCGCATCCCGGATGAACTCGAGCGCGGTCTCGTCGTAGGTCACGCTCTCGATCCGGATTTCGGTCGATCGCGCCACGCGTGAGACGAGCGACGATCCGATGATCGCCAGAATGAAACAGGCGGCGATCTTGATGCCGTCGGGCCGTTCGACGATGTTCACGATGGTCGTGTAGCCGAAGATGAGCGTCACGGACAGAAACAGCTTCCGATGCCGCTTCTGCGAGAGCGTCACCGCGACGGCGGCCGAGCTCATGAGCACGAGGACGCCCGTGGCGTACGCGCTGCCCTGCGCATCGACATTGGCGCGGAACAGGATGGTGACCCCCATCGCGATGAGGGTGATCAGCAGGACCAGCGGTCGTGTGGCCCGCGCCCAGTCTGGCGCCATGCCGTAGCGGGGCAGATAGCGGGGCACCAGGTTCAGCAGCCCGGCCATGGCCGACGCGCCCGCGAACCACAGGATCGCGATGGTGACGCCGTCGTAGAGCGTGCCGAACCACTCGCCCATGTCCCTGTGCGCCAGAAATGCCAGGGCCCGGCCATTGGCTGAGCCCGTCCGCAGGGCCTCGGCTGGAATCCGCGTTGCCGTGATGACGGCACTGCCGATGAGCAGCACGCACATGATCAGGGCAGACGTGCGCAGCAGCTTGCGGGTATTCGCGATGCGAGACTTCAACCGCTCTTCGTCACTCGCTCCGGTTCCGGTAATGAGCGGCATGACGGCCACGCCCGTTTCAAATCCCGAGAGGCCCAGCGCGAGTTTCGGAAAGTACAGCAGCGAAAAACCCACGATGAGGAAGGGGTTCGACTGCTGCGTGAGCAGATTCTGGCGCCAGGTGGAAAACGATGTCGGATCGTGCCACACGAGACCAAGCTCGTAGCCGATCACGATCACGTTGAGCACGAGATACATCGCGACGAGCCCGACAGCGATGCCGATGGCCTCACGGAAACCCTTGAGGAACACGCCGCCGAGCGCGGCGACGAGTACCAGCGTGACGCCGAGCTGATGGTTGAGCCACGCCGGCACGAACGGGTTCTCGACGATGTGCTCTGTGGCGTCGGCCGCCGAGAGGGTGATCGTGATGACGAAGTCCGTTGCCGCAAAGCCAAGCAGACAGAGCACGAGCGCTTTCCCCCGCCAGCGAGGGAGGCGTTCTTCGAGCACCGAGAGGCTGCCCTGGCCGTGCGGGCTGAGCTTGGCGATGCGCCCGTACACCGGCAGCGCGCCAAAGAGGGTCAGCAGGATGAGCACGATGGTCGCAAATGGCGAGAGATAACCCGCTGCGACGAAGGCAATGCTTGGCTGGTAACCGAGCGTGGAGAAATAGTCCACACCGGTGAGGCACATGACTTTCCACCACGGAGCGGCATGTGGATGGTCGGCCGTCTGGTCACGGCCGGTGCCGAGCCACGCCCGGAGGGACGTGCCGGCCCGAAAGGTGTGCGAGGACAATACGTTCTCCCACAGACCCCGCCCGCAGAATGCCCGTGCGGCCGGAGGAAGGCGCCCCCGGGTCTGTGCAACCTCGGGATCTTACTGTACGCGCCGCAAGACCACGAGTTGGGCTCCCTCGTTACCGACCGACGGCCACGACGGTGCCTTCGACGACGTCTTCGAGCCCCGTGACGATGAGCAGGTCGCCAGGCGTGAGGCCCGAGAGGATCTGGGTCAGGTCGCGCGTGACGAGACCGACGCTGACATCGTGCCGGTGCGCCCGGTTGTCGCCGGCGACGACCATCACGAACGCCGACAGGTCATCCCGCTTGACGGACGCCGATGGCACGACCAGCGCGCCGGTGCGCTGGTCCAGAAGAATCTCGGCGCTCACCGGCGTCTCGAGGGGAAGGGTCGCTGCCTTCGTGAACGTCAGGCGTACGTCGCCGGTCGGGGCCGAGGCGTCTGACACATCCGGCTTCCAGGCCACTGTGGCCGGCTCATCGGCGGCGCCGGCGATCGCGCGGATGGTCGCCGTCTGCCCGGGCACGATCCGCGTCAGCTGCGCGACAGGTAATTGCACGGAGACCTGCACCCGGGTGGGATCCACGATGCGGAGCACCGGATCGGTGGCGGCACTGACGGTGTCGCGCGGGGCGTGCCACACCTTCAGGATGGTGCCGGCAAAGCGAGCCCGGACGAGCGACCGGTCGTCGGCCGATTGCAGCGCTTGAAGGCGCGTGCGCGCCTGCGCGACGAGCGACTCCGCGGTCGACTGCTCGACGCGACTCGCATCGTAGTCGTTGCGTGATGTGATACCGCGTTCGAAGAGCGCGGTCTTCCGCGTGAGGTCTGCTTTGGCGCGGTCGAGCCGCGCCGTGGCCTCGATCAAGTCGAGTTGCAGTGTCGACATTTCCTGTGTAGCTGACGGAATGTCGAACCGGACGAGCACCGCGCCAGCGGCAACGGTGTCGCCCTCCTTGACGGGGAGCTCAGTGATCTCGGCGTTCTCTGGCGCGAAAATCGTCCAGTCCGCCGCGGCCAGCGGCACAATCGTACCCGACGCGGTCACGACATCTCTCAGCGTTTCTACGCGCGCCGCCTGCACGGTGACACCGATGCTTCCACCGGCGGCATCCGCGGCGGGCGTGGATTGCCGGCGGCATCCGGTTGCAAGCATGGCTGTGGATAGGCTGAACGTGGCGAGCCACGCACGCCGCCGAGTAAACCTGCACGTCACAAGTTCATTCTATTCCCTCGGGACGCGGCTCCGTTTCGTGCGAACAGGCTGTGAAGGCCCGGACTGACTCTTGCACTCAGATCCGTATCGGGTCGGCGCCGGCTCCTGGCATCACCCAAGGGGATCCTATGTGGAAATCGCTTGCCATCGTCGCGCTCCTGATCACGTTGTCTCCGGTATCGGCATGGGCTCAGCGACGTGCCCCGGCCGTTCGGCCGCGCGTACGCCCCGTGCCGTCAGCTGGGATGAATGCGGTCGGAATCTCGGCGGGCGTCGCACTGCCGAGTGAAGAACTTTTCAGCAAGGGACCCACGCTTGCCGTGTCCGCCGAGCATTACTTCAGCGCCCGGGTGTCTCTTCGGGGTCAGCTCAGCGGAGCCTTCTGGCACTTCACTGATTTCGAGGAAGATACGTCGCGCCCGGTCGCGGTGACAGGCGATGTGGTCTATAACTGGGAACGCGGCACGTGGCATCCCTATGTCATGGCCGGCGTTGGCTTTTACAAATTCCGGTTCAAAGAAGCCGATTTCGACGCGTCGGACAGCGCGATCGGCCTGAACTTCGGCGGGGGCGCGGAGTACTTCCTGTCGCGCCACGATTCGCTGACCGGAGAAGTCACTGTGCACGCAATCTCAGGCGACGCGACGGGCCGGTTCGCCGACTACGGCACGTCGTACTGGACGATCACCGGCGGTTACAAGAAATACTTTTGAGCGTAGAGGCGCCCTCTCACATGAACGATGACAAGCAGCCCACTCACCAGCAGGACCACGAAGGCGCGGAAGAATCAGCAGAACCGGGAGAGCCGGACAGCCGGGAGGTGATTAAGCCTGGCTGGGCGGACCTCGAGGAGACGTCGAACGACAACAGTGAAATCGCGCCGGAGAAGACATCGGACCCGAGGAACAAACAGACGTAGCGGCCGCGATTCTCTATGATGGGCATCGCCATGTCTGCGTATGCCGTCCTCGCCTCCGCCGTCGACCAACCCGGGCTCCTGTATCAGCTGACGCGGGTGTTCGCCGATCACCGCGCGAACATCACGTCGGTCGATATTCACCCTGGAACTGACGTCTCGGTCATCTACCTCGAGTTCACACTCGAGGCCGACACCGCCGACCCCATCGTGGAAGACCTGCGCCAGGTCGAGGGAATTCGAACCGTCGACCTCACGCCATCGGTCGGCAAGATCTATGGCAAGCGCATTGTCGTGATGGGTGGCGGCGCGCAGGTTGGGTTTGTCGCGATGGGGGCCATCGCCGAGGCCGATCGCCACAACATCCGGGGCGAGCGTATCTCCATCGACACCATTCCACTGGTGGGGGAGCGGGAGCTGGCGGCCGCGGTCCGAGCCGTCGTACGACTGCCACGCGTCAAGTTGCTCGTCCTGGCCGGGTCGCTCATGGGCGGCGACATCGCCGACGCGGTGGAAGAGGTGAGGAAGAACGGCCTCTACGTGATCTCGCTGAACATGGCGGGCAGTGTGCCGGATGCGGCCGATCTCGTCGTGAGCGATCCGGTGCAGGCCGGCGTCATGGCGGTGATGGCGGTCGCCGACACGGCCCGGTTCGACCTCATGCGGCAGCTCAAACGGCGGTACTGAGGCCGCCCGACCCCGTATCGCTGGGTGACGTCCGCGGACGTCGCTCCATCGCGTCGAAGTCAGTCGCGGCCATGACCTGACTCTCGACGCCCGCCTGCGCGTAGAACAGGCGCGCCTCACGTTGCTTCGAGAATCCGAGCAGGGCCGGTCCGCTGCCGGCGAGCATCGCCTGCAGACCGTCGAGCCTGCCATGCGTCTTGAAGCTGAGGCGCCGCCAGACGCCACCCGGATAGTCAGTAAACAGCGAGGCGCCCAGCACCGCGCTGCCGTTGATCATCGCGAGAGCCGCCGCCCGGGGATTGCGTCGTCGGAAACTGTATGCCGCGGCGAAGAACATGCCCGCCGTGGCGTAATCCAGGATGGCGTGTGTCTTTGGGTCGATGAATTTCGGGGTTTTCACGGGAACTCCAACCATGCCGGCCAGGAACTTGAACATGCCAGGGTTGGTTGCAAGGTTCGTGCTGAACCGTGCCTGCCGCGCACGGGGCGGCTGACCGCCGCCGCGCGCGGTGACGCCGCCGGTCTGCCGCATAGATGAAGACACGCACCGATCTGGGGACCCCGCGCGCCTCTGGGGCGTTTCCGGCGCTCGCCGTGACGCGGGCACGCGTGTTCGCTATTGCAGGTAGTTGATGAGAATCACGAGGTCTTCCGTGCCGGTCTGCTTGAGGCCGTGTGAGCTGCCGGGGCGTGTGAGCACCGCGGTGCCGGGACCCACGTCAAACGGCTTGTCATCAATCGTCATGATGCCCCGGCCGCTGAGCACGTAATAGATCTCGTCTTCTTTCTGCTCGTGGTAGCCGATGCCCGATCCCGGCTTGAGGGCGCGCTTGCGAAAGACGAGTGAGAGCTTTGGGGTTGTCTTGAAGAACGAGTAGCCGACCGTCTGTCCGCCGCCGTTGTGCGTGCCGGGTTCGGTCACCTGCACCTCGGCGTCGTGTTCGATGACGTAGCCTCCCGGCGCGGGCTTCTGCTGCGCGCGTGTCTGGGTGAGCGCTGCGGGGAGCAGCACGAGGGCGAGCAGGGCGGTGTGGCGTCTGGTCATGTCGGGTCTCCTGGGGGCCGCTCAGCTGCCGACGGCCATCTGGGTTCTCACGTTTCGAACGAGCGCGGCTTCAGGCCGCTCCTCGTAGGCTGGATCGAGTGGATAGCAGCCGGATACGAACCCCATGCGCGGGCCCGTCGTGCAGTCGCTGAACGACCGGCAGAGCGCGGCCCGCCGGAGCGGAGCGCCATTCAGCACGTCGTGCGGGAAGTCGGGATAGGACAGCACCATTCGGCCGAGCCCGACCGTGTCGGTCAACCCATGACGCACGCTGTATTGGGCCACATGTGGCAGCCACTCCTGCAGGTAACTGTACCCGGAGCCGACGATCACCAGACCCGGAAAATGTGCCTTCAATATCGCCGTGGCCCGAATATGACGGGCCACACCCTTCAGCGGATCCTCGGGAGGCTGGTAGCCGTCCATTGGGGGAAAGAATGCGGGTCGCACGATATGCGGGCAGTAGTACGGACTCCCCGCCGTGACGCAGACCATCCGCACGTCCAGGGTCTCGAGCATCGTGAGCAATGCGTGCGCCTCGGAGAGGGCGGGCTCGAGCTGTGCGTCATCTGCCATCAATCCGAAACCGTTCGCTCCCGCGTCCGTTCCCCCAGGGGCCGGCTCGCCGGCACCGTCGGCCGTCTTGCGGTACGGGCCGAAGTCGAACGCCGACAGCCGCACGCCGATGTGGAGCCCGGGCACGGCTCCGCGGATGGCGCCGATGACCGAGCGGAGGAATCGGAACCGGTTCTCGAGGCTGCCACCATAACGCCCTGGTCTGGTGCGGGCACCGAGGAGCTCATGGCCGAGGTAGCCGTGACACTGCTTGACGTCCACGAACGAGAACCCGGCGTCACGCGCGAGACGCGCGGCGACCACGAAGTTGTCAATCAGCCGGTCCAGGTCGTCGTCGCTCAGCACTGGGGCGGCCTGTGGCAAACGCCCATCGAGGATTGGATTCGCGCAGGCCGCGAGTGGCGCAGGCCGATCGGCGGCGTCGGGTTTGGCGAATCGCCCGGAGTGGGTCAACTGCAAGCCCACATAGAGATCGTCTGCGGCGCCGTGGCCGAACCGATCGACGTGAGCACGGACGAGATCCTCGCGCAGGGTTGCGATGGCGCCCTGCGTCGCGGGCGTGAGCAGCAATTGATGCGGACTGGCGCGGCCGTCGTGCCGTACGGCCACGGCTTCGCCGCCCCAGATGAGCTTGGCGCCGCTCGAGCCGAAACGCTGCCAGCGGCGACGCGTCAGATCGCTCGGCACGCCTTCACGAGTGCCGTCCCAGCCTTCCATGGGCAGAATTGTGAACCGGTTCCCGATGCGCGCGCCGTTGATCTCGAGTGGCTGGCCGAGCGGCGACGATCCAGCACCTTCCAGCTGCTCGTCGAATTCGAGGGCGATCTTCGAGGCCCTGAGGTGCGCGCGGAACGCCTGCGCGTTGCGCAGCGACGCGACGCGTGGAAACCCCGAACGGGTCATGCCCCAACCTCTTGGAGCTCGGCCTCGAGCCGCGTGTGGATATCGGCGAGCAGTGGGAGGTCGGCGTCAGGCCGGCGGAGACTGCGGGGGTGCGGATCGCTCGTCGGAACGATGCCCCGGAGGTGCAGGAACTGGGCCGCGGAATGTTTGTAGGCCGGGACAGGGGCACGAAACGCAATCTGTCCGAGATACTGCAGCAGGTCGTTGATCGCAAACGCCCGCGGGTCCTGTGCCGCCCAGCACCGGTCGCGCGCCGCAAACGCCTCCACGGCGAACGCCGACAGTCCGAGCAGATAGTCACTGCCGTAGAACGCCATGTCGATGGCGAGGTCGTTGCCGGTGTAGATGCGGAAGTCGGGGCGCAGGCGGTCGCGCGAGGCGATCCGGTCCCACTCGAGCCGGCGGTCGAGCGACGAGTGTTTCACGCCGACGAACGCGTCCAGCTCCATCAGCCGTTCGAGGAAGCCAGTGGAGTAGATCCGGCCGAACGGCGCGAACATGGTCCCTAGCTCGAAGGCCAGGAGCGGGTCGCCCACGGCAGCCAGATCCGCGTACACCGCCAGCACCTCGTCTTCGGTGCTGCTGGCGAGCGGGGAACACTGAAACAGGATGGGCGTGCCGCCGGCGCGGCGGATCTCGTCGATGACCCGTCCGTAGAGCTGCCGCGGTATCCCGGGCTCACCCTCGATGAAGGCCCCGGCCACGAACCGCCGACTGGCGCTGACTTCGCGTGCGATGGCGAGCACACGCGCCCGCTCGGCGGTGGTGAGCAGATTCACGTAGCCGGTATCCATGTTGACCGCCGGCGTGAGCCCGGCGCGCCACGTGCGGTCCAGTAGCTCTGTGAACGTGCTCCAGTCCGGAGCGTCAGCGCGGAAGGGAAGCAGGACGGCCGAGATGCCCTCGATGACACGACCGGGCCTGAGCGCCGGCACGCCGCCGAGTGACGATCCCGTGCCAGACGAGGCGCCGGCGGATGAGGAGTTGAGCGTGTGCACGGTGGTCCTCGAACGTCAGTCCCGCTTATATACTCCCAGCCGCGCACGATCGCTCCACCTCACTGCCTCGCGCAGGAGGGTCGACGGGTAGGGGACGCGAATGGCTCAGCTGAGCAATATACCATCGGCCCCGGAGCACCGTGCGCAGCGGCTCTTCGAGATCGCGCGCCTCTTCCTTCGGTTGGGCGCGACGGCCTTCGGCGGGCCCGCCGCCCACATCGCGCTGCTCGAGCACGAGGTCGTCCAGCGCAGAGCGTGGATGACGAGAGCCGAGTTTCTCGACTACCTCGGGATCACCAACCTCATCCCCGGGCCGAACTCGACCGAGATGGCCATTCACGTTGGCCGGAGACGTGCGGGTCTCGCTGGCCTCGTGGTGGCCGGGGCGTCGTTCATCGCGCCCGCGAGTGTCCTCGTGTGCGTGCTCGCGTGGGCGTATGTGACGTACGGCGCGCTGCCGCAACTGCAGGGGCTGCTCTACGGCATCAAGCCTGTCGTCATGGCCATCGTGGCGCATGTCCTGTGGGGACTCTCGCGCACCGCCCTCAAGAGCGTCGCGACGGTCGCTGTCGGTGCCGGGTCGATCGCCGCGCTGATCCTCGGTGTGCACGAGCTCGTCGTCCTCGCGGGCGCCGCCGCGGTGATGGCGATTGGACTCCAAAGCTCTGATCGTGACCGCGCGCAGCCGTCAGTGAGCTCCTCGACGATGCCAGTCGGGTGGGCGACAACGGGTGCGGCGACGTTCGCCACTGCCTCTGCGGCAGCGCCGTTCGGGCTCCTGCCGCTGTTTGTCGTGTTCCTGAAGATCGGCAGTGTGCTGTTCGGCAGTGGGTACGTGCTGCTCGCGTTTCTGCGCGCGGATCTCGTAGAGCGGCTCGGCTGGCTCACCGAGCGGCAGTTGCTCGACGCCACGGCCGTGGGGCTGGTGACACCGGGGCCTGTGTTCACCGCGGCGACGTTTGTCGGCTATCTGCTGGGCGGCGTCGCCGGGGCGGCCGTCGCGACTGCGGGGATCTTTCTGCCGGCATTTGTCTTCGTGGCGATCAGCGCGCCGCTGCTGCCACGGCTGCGGCAGTCGCGTCTCGCGAGTGCCGCGCTCGATGGCGTCAACGCTGCCTCGCTCGCGTTGATGGCAGTCGTGTCAGTGCAGCTCGCCCGGACCGCACTGGTCGACGTGGCCACGGTCGTGCTCGGCGGTCTCAGTCTGATCGCCGTGGTGCGGTGGCGGATGAACTCGGCGTGGCTCATCGCCGCCGGTGCTCTCGCGGGCGTGCTGCTGCACGGCAGGCCGTAGGCTGGCGCTGCCCGGTTTCGAACGCCCTCTACGATCGGCTCATGTCACAGCTCGTGCCACCCGCCGCCGGGATGTACGAGTTGCGCACGTAATCCATGAC
The DNA here is from genome assembly GCA_039925145.1 of Vicinamibacterales bacterium. Classification (GTDB taxonomy): domain Bacteria; phylum Acidobacteriota; class Vicinamibacteria; order Vicinamibacterales; family SCN-69-37; genus JBDSZL01. The sequence continues at coordinate 14,347 of JBDSZL010000042.1, forward strand.
CATGCGATCGGCGCTGAAGCGCCAGCCGAGGGTGCGCATGGCGCGCTTCATCCGCGCGATCCACTCGTGGGGCACACCGTCGCGGTCACGCCCGTAATACAGCGGGATGACCTCGTCGCGCAGCGTCTTCAGCAGGGCTTCGCCGTCACGATGGTCATGCACCTCAGGCGAGGTGTGCGTATCGCCCGAGCCGATGACGAAACCGTTCAGCCCGTCGTACGCCTCGGCCCACCAGCCGTCTGGAATCGACAGGTTGAGACCGCCGTTCAGCACGACTTTCTCGCCGCTCGTACCGCACGCTTCGAGGGGCTTGCGGGGATTGTTGACCCACACGTCGACGCCCTGGACGAGATGACGTCCGACGTTGATGTCGTAGTCCTCCACGAACAGGACCTTGCCCGCGAAACGGGGATCGTGCATGAGCTGCGCGATGCCCTGGAGCATCTCCTTGCCGGGCCGGTCGTGCGGGTGAGATTTGCCGGCGAAGATGAACTGCACCGGCCGCTGCGGATCGTTGACGAGGGCGGCCAGCGTGTCGATGTGCTGAAGAATCAGGTTCGCCCGCTTGTAGGTGGCAAAGCGGCGGGCGAAGCCGATCGTCAGCGCATCGAGACTCAGCGATCGACGCAGCTGCGCCACGAACTCGGCCGGTTCGCCGCGCTGCTCGGCGTGGGCGGCCGCGCGCCGACGCACGAACCCGATCAGGCGCGCTTTGAGCGTCTCGTGCGTCTCCCACAGCTCGCCGTCGTTGATGTCGTCGATGCCTTCCCAGAAGCCGGGATCACCGGCTCGCGCGGGCCAGCTGGGACCGAAGTGCCGATCGTAGATTTGGCGCATCTGCTCGGCCAGCCACGTCTGCACGTGCACACCGTTCGTGATGTGCCCAATCGGCACCTGCTCCTCGCTGTAGCTCGGGAACAGCGGATGCCACATCGCCCGCGAGACCTGGCCGTGGAGCGATGACACCGCGTTGGCGCGCCGGCTGAGCTTCAGCGCCAGCACGGTCATGCAGAAGGTCTCGGCGGCGTCGGATGGGTTGACCCGGCCCAGCGCCAGCAGTGCGCCGTAGTCGAGGCCGAGCGTTTCCCGCAGGGGGCCGAGATGTTCTTCGACCAGGTCCGGGGCGAACCGGTCGTGTCCGGCCGGCACCGGTGTGTGCGTGGTGAACACGATGCGGGCGGCCACGCGCCGGATGGCTTCGTGGACCTCCACGCCTTCGGTAGCCATCCGCAGGCGCACCAGCTCGAGGCTGGCAAACGCGCTGTGCCCCTCATTCAAATGGACGACCCCGGGCGAGATGCCGAGCGCCTGCAGCGCGCGCACGCCCCCGACGCCCAGCAGAAGCTCCTGCCGGATGCGGACGCGCGAATCGCCGCCGTACAGCCGCGCCGTGAGCTCCCTGTCGTCGGGCGCGTTGCTCTCGACGTTCGAGTCGAGCAGGAGCAGCGTGTTGCGTCCGACGGCGACCGTCCACACCCGTGCCGCGATCGTGCCCGATCGCGTGTCGATCGAGACGGTGACCGGGATGCCGTTGACCATCGCCGGCTGCACCGGGAGCAGCCGGCTGTCGACCTCGATATATTCCTCGCCCTGCCAGCCCTGGCGGTCGAGCCTCTGACGGAAATAACCCTGCGCGTAGAACAGACCGACGCCCACGAGAGGAATGCCGAGGTCTGAGGCGCTCTTGATGTGATCGCCAGCCAGGATGCCGAGTCCGCCCGAGTAAATCGGCAGCGACTCGTGCAGCCCGAACTCCGCCGAGAAATAGGCGACCGGATTGGCCCAGAGCACGCCGGCGTGTCGTGCGCCCCATGTGTGCGTCGAGGACAGATATTCCTGGAGACGACGATAGGCGTAGTTGATGCGGCTATGGAGGGCGAGTTGCGAGGCGCGTTCCTCCAGCTTTTCGACGGGCATCTGTTGCAGCAGCGCAATCGGGTTGTGGTTGACCTCGGGCCACAGCACGGGATCGAGCTCGCGGAACAGTCGGGTGGTGTCGTTGTCCCAGCTCCACCAGAGATTCCGGGCGAGCGCCCAGAGCCGCTGTTGCGCCGGCGCGACGAACTGACCGAGCGCCCGGGCCTCGGCCACCACGGGCGAGACCTCACGGGCCGCGGAAGCGAGCATCGACACCTCGTCGGCCGTGAACTCGCGATGGTCGACCGTCTGCACGACGATCACCCCCTGCAATACGGCCCTGTCGATTAGCGGTACGCCGAGAAACGACCGTAGCGCCTCTTCACCCGTCTCCTCGAAGTAGCGAAAGCGCGGGTGAGACGCCGAGTCGGCCACGGCCACCGGCCGCATCTCCTGCGCGACCAGTCCCACCAGCCCTTCGGTGAGTCGCATTCGCACGCGGCCGATGCTCTCGGGCCGCAGTCCGACCGTCGCCGCAAGCACGAGCATCGTGCGGTCGGGCTCCAGCAGATAGATCGAACAGACGTCGGTGTCCAATCGCTGCCGGACGAGCTGGACGACGTTGATGAGGGTCTCGGAGGGATTGCCGGTCGCCGAGATGAGCTGGTTCACTTCCTCGGCAGGCCACAGGGCACTCGTGTTTGGCGTCGTCATTACGTTCTGCTTCCGAATCCGATCACGCGCGAGGAAAGCATCGGCTGTCCCCTGCGCACAAGACAAGTTACGAGTAGATGATAGCTGCTGCCCGGTGAGCGGGCGTTGGAGTCTGCGACAGTCGCCGACAGTCTGGATGGACGTTCGACGGGGAGGTCGGATTTCCGTGCCAGGGCTGCTTGTGCGGCGCAGCACCTGCCTGCTAACATCCCGCACACGATAACATCCTGCGCCATCCTGCCGCGGGGTTTCGTGAGGTGTGCCATGAGTCGACGACCTCTCGGACTGGTGATGCTGCTGTCGTGCGCAATCGCGACGCCTCTTTCGCTCGGCGCCATCACGCCTGCCACGGCACCTCTTTCCCGCACGCTCTACGTCACTGTGACCGACAAGGAAGGCAAAGCAGTCCCGGGGTTGACGCCCAAGGACTTCACGGTCAAAGACGGGGGGAAAGAACGGGAGATTACCTCCGTGCAGCTGCCCGCGGGCCGCATGAAGCTCGCGATTCTGATCGAGGAAGCGCTGTCGCCAGACACAGCCGTCCGTCAGGGCATCCTGGACTTCGGCCGGCGCCTGCTGCCGATCGCCGACGTGTCTATTGTGGCGGCCGGCATCAAAAACACCATGGCGGTCGACTTCACGACAGACGTGAACAAGCTGGTCGAAGGGTTGAACTCGCTCACCCTCCTGAATGGCCGCATGGGCAGCCACATGGCCGAAGGCATCATGGACCTGGCCCGCGACTTTCAGAAGAGCAAGCCCGAGCGGCCCGTCATCGTCGCCGTCGCCCTCGAAATCGATCAGGAGAGCGCCGATCGTCCGGACATGGTGCTGAACGAGCTCCGCCTGAGCCGCGCGATGATGAACGTGGTGGGTGTCACCATGCCGGACCAGGCGAAGCCGAGTCTCTCGAATCTGGCTGATCAGAGCGAGCGGAGCAAGGTTATTGGCGAAGGTCCCAGGCAGTCGGGCGGGACCCGGGTCGACGTGGTGAGCAGCCGCGGCATTCCGTCTGCACTAATGCAGGTTGCTGGCGCCCTCGAGGCGCAGTACGCCATCACCTACGTGCTGCCCGAGGGCACGAAGCCATCGGACCGGATTTCGGTCTCGACCTCGCGCAAGAACGTCAACATGACCGCGCCCAGCCGCGTCAACGATAAGTAAGCTCGCCGCCGTTCTCCTGAGCGTCAGGCCGCCGGCGCACTCTCCTGAACGATCTCGCGGTCGTGGGCGTTCTTCCGCCGAGAAGTGGAAGCAGGTTGCCACCGGGTGCGGTTTGCCCGCTTCAGCTGCAACCTGTGTGCGGGAATGGACCATGCATGAGCCTCTCATTAGTGGGTCGAGAGGGGCACATGGCAAAAAAACGACGCGACAAGCAGATAGCGAGTAGCGGCGGCGGACTTCCAGACGCCGCTGCATCCTCACTGACACCTCAGCCGGAAGCATCATCCAACGGGCGCCCAGCTCAGTGGCCCGACGAGGATCGGGAACAACCGAACAGCGGGCGTACAGCTGGCGGCACGGTGGTTGGGCCCGCAGATGGTGCCGACGATTTGAATCGCCGGATTGCGAGCCGGGCCTACGAGCGGTTTCTGGCGCGCGGGTGCGAGCACGGGCACGATCAGGAAGACTGGCTCCTAGCCGAAGAGGACTGTCGCCAGCAGCGGCATCACTGAGGGTGGGGGCGCGACGGGGGGGTCTGGCTGGGCGCTCATTGCTCAGCCCGGTTCGCGCCAGCGCCGAGTCAAATCTTTCGATTGGGATCGCCCTGGCGTGAATGACTTCCCGGCCGAAGCGCCGTTCGAGATCCGCACGGTACGCGCTCCACCAGTCTCGCTCGAGGCGCTCCACGACCACTTCCACCATCAAGACGTCGTCGCGGTCCATCCCGCGGTTCTTCTGCTTTTACGTCGGGGCGCACTCGCTTGGCGTGGTGCAAGTCACGTTCCCCGGCTCGCCGTTCGGCTCGGGCTGCCACAATGGACGCATGGGTGACGGTCGTGCTCTATCCCCGCCTGGCCGACTCGTGAACGTGGGCGGTGTTCGTCTCCACCTGCACGCCACGGGCAAGGCCGGACCGACGGTCGTCTTCGATGCCGCACTCGGTGCTTCCTCGGTGAGCTGGACGTTCGTCCAGCGCGAGGTGATCGCCTTCGCCCGCGCGTGCACTTACGATCGCGCGGGATTCGGCTGGAGTGAAGGCGGAGCGTTTCCACGAACGGCGGGTCGAATCGCCGATGAGCTGCGTCTCTTGCTCGAGAAGGCGGGGGAGCGTCCCCCATTCGTTCTGGTGGGACATTCCTACGGCGGATTGGTGATGCGCATCTTTGCGCATCGCTATCGACACGACACGGCAGCCCTCGTGCTGGTGGATCCGGCGCAGCCAGAAGACTGGGTCACGCCTGCTCCGAAGGAGCAGGTGCTGATCGACAAAGGCGTGCAGCTTTGCCGCCAGGGTGCCTTTCTGGCCAAGTATGGCGTCGCGCGTGTGATTGCGGCGCTCGTAGGGTTAGGTGTGATGCGGCCCGCGCGGCTGCTGACTCGCATGGTCACACGCGGCCGCTTTGCACGCGCGGATGAGAACGTGCTGGCACCAATGTGGAAGCTGCCGCCGGAGGTGCGGAGACCACTGCGGCGCTTCTGGAGCCAGAAGAAGTTCTTCGATGCGTTGGGAAGTCAGATTGAGATGATGCCGGTGAGCGCGGCCGAGACGCTCGAGGCGGGCAGTGACGGGTACGGCGACTTGCCCCTCGTCACCATTTCAGCAAGTAACCCTGGGGACTACCGACTGCGACAGCAGGAAGCCCTGGCGCGGTTGTCGACCCGCGGGCGGCACGTGTTGGCTCACAACAGCGGACACTGGATCCCGCTTGACGACCCAGCCACTGTGGTGGCCGTCATCGCGGAGTTGTGTATCGAACTCGATGTGCCCCGGGCCAGGACGAACTGAATTGGCGCAACAGCCGTCGCTGCGCACGCGAACGCGGGCGACGAGACGCTGTACGGGGGCTCCCAGACCGCGTGCGAAGGGAGCCCCGCAATGTGCGCGTGTGTCGATGCCCGTGGCGAGGTTACCCTTCGCCACGGGCGCCCTGAACGCGTAGCGTTCGTGAAACCGCAGACTAGGGAATAGTCCGGCGGCCAGACACCAGACCGACGAGGAACAGGACGATGGCGATCACGAGCAACACGTGCACGAACGCCCCAATGGTGTAGGTCCCGACCACGCCGAGCAACCACGCCACGAGCAGGATAACCGCGAGTGTATAAAGCATTTCAGCCTCCGCCGCCTGTTAATGCAAGTCGGATGCCCGGTTTGCCTTCGGACGCCGTACCGCGTCGCCATGCCGACAGAATGCGGTCTCTCTCGGCGTCGCGGCTCGTCATCTGCGAGCGCCCTACAGCGGCGTGCTAAGTTCTAGGCGTTCAACGCAACTTTTTGAGGCGTAGCTGATTCATGTTCATGAGAGTCGCGTGTCTCGTGCTGTTTTGCGCGTCGGCGATCTCTCTCGCTGCGAGAGTGCAGACGCCGCCTGTGCCGAGCCCCCTCCGGGTGTTCCTCCGCGGTGGACCGAAAACGCACGGCCCAGTTGGAAACGGTTTGCACGACGGACCGCAATGGCTCAAGGAATGGGAGCCGTTGCTCACCGGCCGCGGCGCGCGCGTCGTCGCGGCACTTCGATTTCCCACCGCGGCAGAGCTCGACGCAACCGATGTGCTGGTGATGTTCGCGGCCGACGCGGGCACAATCGTCGGTGAAGACCGCGCCAACCTCGAGCGGTTCCTCGCTCGTGGTGGCGGCATCGTGTGTCTTCATGACTGCGTCGTGGCCTCCCAGGATCCGCAGTGGTTCAAGACGATCGTGGGCGGCGCGTGGGAGAACCGCGTCGCGAAATACTTCGAAGGGGAGAACACGTACTACTACGTGAACACCGAACACCCCATCACGAAGGGCGCCGTCAATTTCACGATCGTCGACGAGGTCTATTGGGATCTCCACATGATGCCCGACGCGCAGATTCTCGCGGCGTCGATGCAGCCGCGCCCTGGGCCGACGCGCGGCGCGCCAACCGTTGCTGGCGCAACGATCCCCATTCCGAATCTGATTCCCCAGGTGTGGGCGTACGAGCGGCGGATTGGCGATGGCACGCCGTACCGCGCCGTCGTGTCACTGCTGGGGCATCACTTCAGCACGTTCGCGTCGCCGCACGTCCGCGGCATCCTCCTGCGCGCTATTACCTGGGCTGGCCGGCGTGAGGTGGACAGCCTTTCGACGCCTGAAGAAGTGGCCGATTTACGCTTGCCTTAGCTCAGTCAAGGTGTTCACGATGGTCGCGACTTCACGTTTCGCCCTGCTCGCGTGCGCGCTGACGACAGCGGCGCTGCCGGTGTTCAGAACGCCTGCCTCCACACCCCTCTCTGCCCAATCCCGGACGGCGCCACCGGTCGTCGCGACCGGCAGCGGCCTCGGCACGCTGCCCGCTCCCAAGGGGCCGTTTTTCGACATTACCGTGCATGGTGCGAAAGCGGGCGGACCGGCGGTCGCCAATCAACGCGCCGTAGACGCCGCGATTACCGCCGCCGCCGCGGCCGGCGGAGGCACAGTCGTCGTGCCGGCGGGCACATTCAAGACGTTTACCATCCACTTGAAGAGTCACGTAGGCCTCCACTTGGCGACACCGCAGTCAGTCCTGCGTGCTGCCACATCGGGCACGCAGGAGGACGGGTTCTACGACGCGCCAGAGCCCAACATGTTCGTGGGCCTGCAGGATCACGGTCACAGTCACTGGGCCAACAGCCTCATCTACGGCGTGGGCAT
>JBDSZL010000043.1:0-30004 GCA_039925145.1 Vicinamibacterales bacterium
GCCCGAGAGGACGCCGGCGGTGTCGAGCGCCAGGCCGGCGGGCAACCCGCCGGTCGTGACGCCAAACACGTAGGGCGACGCGCCGCCGCTGCCAGTGAATGTCTGGTTGAACCCCACCCCCACCGTCGCGCCTGGCAGCGTCGTGGGGGTCAGCGTGATCGTGCCGCAAACCGGCGGTGGCGCCGCAGCCGTGACGATGGTGTAAGCGCGCGTTCCTGAACAGCCGTTCGCATCGGTGGCGCTCACCGTAAACGACGAGGACCCGGCGGCTGAGGGCGTGCCCGAAAGGACGCCGGCGGTGTCGAGCGCCAGGCCGGCGGGCAACCCGCCGGTCGTGACGCCAAACGCGTAGGGCGACGCCCCGCCGCTCCCAGTGATGGTCTGGGAGAACAGAGTCCCGACGGTAGCACCGGCAAGCGTCGTGGGTGCGAGCGTGATGGCGGAACACGGGGGCGGCACCGGCACACTGCAACCGCCGACGGTGACATTGGCCGCGAGCGTCACGGATGCGCCCGTGGCCAGCGCGCGACCCGTGAGGCTCGCGCCACCGGCCATGGTCACTCCGGCCTGCGCCACCACGTTGCCGACGAAGCTGTCGCCGTCAATCGTTGCTGCGCTCGTCACCTGCCAATAGACATTGCAGGGGTTGGCACCGGCCAGCGTCGTGACAGTCGATCCCGCAGCGGCCGTCAGGGCGCTGCCCACACGGAAGATGTAGATCCCTGTGCCACTGAGGATCATGTTTCCCCCAGCGCCGAGGACCGCTGTGGAGGCAAAGCAATGAATCCCCGGGCCGAACGCCACCCCATCCATGGTCGACACAGGGTTGTCGCTGCAGGATCCTGCACTCAGCTGCGCATACAGGGAAAGGTTGGCAGAGTGGGCCGCCATCGCGGCGGCGTCGTTCGGATGGAGACCGAACGGTGGCAAGACGACCGCCGGGGGAAAGCCCGTGATGGATGCCGTGGGTGAGGCACCGACATCACCATTCACGACGACGCCGCCGGCGGCCGTGACTCCGGCCGACGCGGAGACGGCGAAGCTGGCAGAGGCGCCCACCGTCTGGGCCAGCGCCGCCGAAGCCCCAGAGAGGATCAGGGCGAGTCCAAGACTCGCGGTGATGCGGAAGTGCCTGCCAGGCATCCTACCGCGGGATAGTAGGAGCCGCCCGCAACCCGCGTCTGTCCCCTTCGGAACACCATCGATTTATCGCTGGGGCTCGCGCTCCGTCACGACCGATCCAGTCGGGCGTCAGTTCCTCGGGCCAACCACGTGGCGATGCGGCGCCCTGCCGGCAGCCTGCGCGCGCCGGCCGTATGCGACGAAGGCGATCAGGAGCCCCATCACCACAGCCCAGACCAACGGATTTGTCACACTCCACTCGAGCGAATAACTCGCGTATAGCGCCACCAAGGCGAACGTCTCGAGCGCGAGGGCACCGGCCACGATTGGTGTCACGCCCCGCATCGACTTGACGACCGCTGGCAGCACCAGCAGAACCCCACCCAGCATCTCGAAGACGCCGACTGCGGCCCAGCCGCCGCGCGAGAGCGCGTCCATGCCGCGCGCCAGTTCGTCGAACATAAACGCTTTGTATGCGCCCCCCGACAAGTAAAGGAGGGCCAGCGCGATCTGCAGAACCCACAACAGGACATTCATCGGTCAGGCTTCCTTCCAGTAACAGTGACGGATCGCTGATCGCAGCTCGTCTCGGGACGTGCGTCATCTTAACAAGGTCAACTCGTCCCCCCTGAGGTGCGGTTCCCCGGAAGCCTGCTCGTGGTGGTGCCCGAGTGGACTGGACCCGCTCACCAACGCACCGACGCCTGGACGCCTCTGCGCTCCCGTGTGAGGAGCGGTTAGACTGCAACGACCGCCCGCGTGGGCCGTTCCGCAGCGTCGTACACAGTGCGGCGGCCGTCGTGAAAACTGTCAACGAGCACTCCCGTGAGTGCCCCCATCCCTCCACCGAGACCCCCGAAGATCATCGCCCCGAGTGCGGCGCACGGGCCATCCTGCTCACAGAGACTGTGAAACAGGAGGGCACCGAGCACTCCGCCTGCCACGCCCCCAGTGATACCGCCGGCCGCGAGGCCGTCGACCACACGGTCTGGGACCTCGATGCGTCGGACGTTCGCTGTGGCGAGTGTTCGCCCGCCGCCGCGGCGCGTGACCGTCAACTCGGTCGCGGACAGGCTCGTGAGATCTCCCTTCGTGCGAATCCCGGCCTCGTCGGTGACCCAGACGGTTTGTCCACGCCGCAGTCTCGGCCACCCAGACGGCGCATCGTCGCGTGCCGCTGACACCGCCCTTCCGATCGGGACTGTGAGTCCGCCACCGAAGCGCAGCAGTTGCCGGTCGGTTATGACGTACTGAACATCCAGGCGGAGTCGAAGATACGTTGCGAGGTCGATCTCCGTTCCGATCCCCATGGTCGGCCCCCAATTGGTGTCACGACTCGACCCCACGCGGTACGGCGAATAGAAGACCGAGTGGTATTGCGCAAGTCCTGCGGACGCGACGACGCGGCCGGTGTCGAACTGGTGCACGGTGCGTCGCATGTGCGCGAGCAGATAGTCCACGTGCGACACCCCGGCGCGCGACAGCTCCGGTGCAAAGGACACTTCAACCGTCGTCCGAGAACCAGCGCGGATCGCAATTCTCGGACTCAGCGACCACCAGCCACCGTAACCATCCGGGCTGCCAGACAGGTCGGCTCCCACCTCCAGGCCCGCACCTGTCCCAGACAGTTGAGCACTGGACATCGATGGACAGACAAGAGCGGCCATGACGAGCAAGACGGTTTGGACACGGGACATCAGCTTCTCCTACTCGGGCGCGCGCGCGTGGCGGCCTTGCTCTCATATGCGCGAAGCAGCCCGAAGCCGGCTCATTGGCAGCGAACGAGGAGAACAGCACTCGACGAATGAGCGCCGGATGGGGGCGCGTTGTAGGATGCTGCGCATGAACGAGCACCATCCCACGCGCCGCGACGTCCTCACGAGCCTGGCGGCGTTACCGTTTCTGGCGAGCACGCTGAACGCCCAAGCCGCCGCGCCGTCGGTGTGTTTCATGAGCGCCGTGGAGATGGCCCGGTTGATTCGCGCGAAGAAGCTTTCAGCACGAGAGGCGCTCGCGGCGCATCTGACACAGATCGAGCGGGTCAACCCGAAGGTCAACGCGATCGTGACGCTCGTCCCGGAGCTGGCAGCCGCCGCTGCTGCGAGGGCCGACGAGATGCAGGCGCGCGGCGAGACGCTCGGACCGCTGCACGGTCTGCCCGTCGCCCACAAAGATCTGTTCGACACCCGCGGCATCCGTACGACGTTCGGATCTCCGCTCTACAAAGACAACGTGCCCACCGAAGACGACATCGTCGTCGAACGGATGCGGCGCGCGGGCGCCATCACGATCGGCAAGACCAACACGCCGGAGTTCGGCTCGGGCTCGCAGACGTTCAACACGGTCTTCGGCGCGACGAAGAATCCGTATGACCTGACGAAGACGTGTGGGGGATCGTCGGGCGGCGCCGCTGTCGCGCTGGCGTGCGGGCTAGTGCCTGTCGCGAGCGGATCGGATACTGGCGGGTCGCTCCGCAACCCCGCAGCGTTCTGTAACGTGGTGGGCTTTCGGCCGTCCCCCGGCCGCGTGCCGAACCCACGATCCGCGTTCGCGTGGTGGACGCTGAGCACCGCGGGATGCCTGGGGCGTTCTGTGGCCGACCTCGCCTTCGCACTGAGCACGATCGCCGGGCCCGATTCCCGCGCGCCTCTTTCCATCGATGAGCTTGGAGAACGGCTCGCGAGACCACTTGGCCGCAGCTTCAAAGGGGTTCGCGTCGCTTGGTACAAGGATTTGGGCGGCGTGCCCTTCGATCCACGCGTGCGAGCCGTGATCGATCCTCATCGCAAGTCGTTCGAGTCGCTGGGGTGCATTGTCGAGCAGGCTGAGCCGGATTTCACGTCCGCAGAAATCGCCTTCCGCGTCCTGCGTGCGTGGAATACCGCGAATCTGTACGGCGATCGTTTCCGGGCTCACCCGGAAGCCTTCAAGGACACTCTGGCGGGAGAGATCGAGGAAGGACTGCGGCTCACGGGTCCGGACGTCGCTCGCGCGGAAGCAGCGCATGCGCGAACCTGGCGAGGCTTTCAGGCGTTCCTGCAGAGGTATGACTATTTCGTGCTGCCTACCACGCAGTTGCCGCCGTTCGATGTGAACACGCCGTATCCCACGGAGATCGCCGGCGTCAGATTCGACAACTACATCGACTGGATGAAGTCCTGTTGGTACATCTCGGCCACCGGAAATCCGGCGGCTTCAGTCCCCGCAGGCTTCACACCGGAAGGGCTGCCGGTGGGCGTGCAGATCGTCGGCCGCGCCAACCAGGACTTCAGCGTCCTGCAGCTGGCGCATGCATTCGAACAGATGACTGGATTCGGCAAACGGCGTCCGCCTGAGACTCCAACCGCCAGTCTGTAAGAAACGACCCGTGCGGCGCGACTAACAGAATCAGAACGGGCGACTGCGCCGCATTCCCGCGGCGTCCACCAGCGTCACCATGCGCCGCCCCTCCGAAGCCTTCACGCTCCAGTCGTCCGCCGAGCTGGGTCGAAGAAAGTAGAGCCATGCGCGACAGCGAGCGAGAACGGATCCTCAATGAGTGGCTGGCGGGCCACAAAGGGATCCTCTTCAAAGTGGTCCACGCGTATGCGTTCGAGCATGCGGACCGCCAGGATCTCTTTCAGGAAATCGTCATCCAGGTCTGGCGCTCCGTGGACGCGTTCCGTGGCGACTCCTCGGTGCCCACGTGGATGTATCGCGTTGCCCTCAACACGGCGATCACGTGGACGCGTAAAGAGGTCAGACACCAGCGGGGCAAGCAGGAGCTCGAGGTGGTGGAAGGCCTGCTGACGACGGCGTCTTCGGATCGTCCCGATCCGCGCCTCGAGTGGCTGTATCACCAGATCGCGCAGCTCAAGGACGTCGACCGCTCCGTGGCCCTGCTGCTCCTCGATGGCTTCAGCTACAAGTAAATCGCCTCCATCGTCGGCCTCACCGAGAGCAACGTGGGCGTGAAGATCAATCGAATCAAGTCGGTGCTGGTCGGCAGGCGCGCAGAGGAAACACAACCATGAATCTCGATGAATTGATGTCGGTCTGGAAGTCGCAGGACGCGGCGCCGCTGCATCGCGTGGACAAGACTCTCCTCCATCTGGCGCTGCGACAGGATGAGGCGAAGCAGCAGAAGGCGCGGCGCATCGAGCGATGGATCGTCTACGTCATGAGCGCGGTGTTCGCCGCGGGCATGGTGCTTTGCCTCGTCAACATGGTCGGGCTGATGCTCTACCGCAACAATATGAATGGGTTGACCGGTTGGGATCTCGCCCTGCCGATTGTCGGCGCGGTCGCCGCCTTGATTTGTGGCCGGGCGATATATGTACGCCACCGGGCGCAGGCGCTGAGCGAGCAACGCTTTGGCGAGTCGCTTCGCGATCAACTCAAACGGCGGATCGCGCAACTCTACCACCAAGCGACGACACTCCACCGGACACTCATCCTGGTCGTTGTGCTGCTGGCGGGAATCTGTCCGACGGCTCTTAGCCTCGCCCTCTTTCGTCTCAACGAGAAGTCCATTAGCGACGACGGCTACATGATTGTTTGGCTGAGCTTACTACCGGTCTACGGGGTGGCGCTCGGCGTCTGGTCACTCCGCCAGCAGAGACGGGATGTGGTGTTGCCGCACAAGCGCCGGCTGGAGGCGTTGCTCAAGGAACTCGACGGTCAGGAAGAGGTTGGGGCCGCCAGTTCCTAGCTGGCGGCGCTTACCATGCGCCAGTGGATCCGGGCGCCAGCTTCACCTCGATGTGCCCGTCGCGCTCTCGCGTTTCGAGACATGGCTGCGGCTCCGTCGCGGGTCCGTTCAGCACTTCTCCGGACTCGAGCGCGAACTCGGAGCCGTGCCACGGGCACACGACCGAGTCGTCCTTGAGCGTGCCCTCGGAGAGCGGTCCGCCCAGATGGGAGCACGCATGGATGAGCGCACACACGCGGCCATGCTGACGGGTCACCAGCACATCCGCGTCACCGGCTCGACCGCGGGCCATCGTGCCTTCAGCGACTGACGCGCTCTCGATCGCAGGGGTGAACTCTTCGGGCGCCTCGACATCGGCGTGCGTCACGCCCACGCGCTTCGAGTAGACCAGATCTCCGCCGAGGTACGCCGCTCCCAGAACCAACCCGTAACCGGCCCAAGCGCTCGCGCGGCCTCTGTTATGTGACCGCGTCTTCTTCCGGGCGACGTACGCCGCGGCGAACAGTGCGGTTGCCGTCATGTTGAGGAGGCCGTGAACGAGACCGACGCGACGCGAGCGGCCACCTGTTTCGCTCCAGTCCGTGAGGCCTGACGCTGCCGCACCCATGGCGCCGAGCAGACCCACCCCCATGGCGAACGTGGCGGCCCGCCGCATGCCCGCGTCATTCTTGCCTGCTGCGTCCAACGCGAGCGCCGTGGTCCACGCTCCGATAGGAATGTCTGTGAAGACGGGATGCAGCGGGTGGCCAAGCCAGACCCCATGGAGCGCATTTTTCGCCTGCTGTCCAACCGGCCCCGCCGCTTCGAATCCCCCGCGAACCGCTTTGCTTATAGGTTTCGCGATCTTGTCGATGGCAGGGTGATCGACAAAGTGTGTCAACGGGTGCGTACTCTTCATGGATTCTCCTGGCCACCAGTACGGCGGACGTCCGTTTTCCTGCTATTTGAAGCAGCTGCGGTCGGGCTGAGGGGAGGCGTAGCAAGAACAGCGCCGGGATGAACTTGTGCAGGCATCTCAGTCGGAGTGCGAGCGTGCGGCGAGTACTGATGAATCAACCCAGCTTGCCGCGACCGGCTTACCGATCGAGCAGGGCCGTGTTAGGGCAAGGCCGTTGCATTCTCTGCGATCTCACGGGCCGGCAGGCATTGCTGATTCTGCGATCGCCGGCCGACTTGCGCGCGCGTCTGGCGGTCTCTGGAGGCCGAGCCCCTGGTTCTTCACGTAGGCGCGCACACGGCGATGCGCTTCGGCGACGGCGTGGTGCGGATGCGGACCGGGTCAGGCACCGAACTGGCGCAGGTGATGGTCGGTGTGGCGGTAGACCAGAATACCCCAGGCCTTCCGTGACAGCGGTCCGAACGCCGGATGATCGGGCCACTCCTCGCGGCCGTGCTGGGCGACGAACCGGTCGATCGCCAGCTCGAGCTCGGTGACCTCGCTTCTCCACGCGGTCGGCACGCGGCGGATCAACGCCGGTGCCGTCGGCGCTCCCTTGGGAAACGGCAGCACATACAGGATCAGTTGCTTGAGCGGGAAGTAGCGAACCGGCAGCCTCCTCGGCGGGCGGCGCCTTTCTACTCCATTACTGCCTGTGCCACTGCGTTGTCGAAGTCGTACTGACGAGCTCTGCTTGGGGTCTGCACGAAAAGAACCGCAACCATCTGTTCCTTTCGGCTGACCCACCAATAGGTGCCGAAGGCGCCGTCCCAGCCGTAGCTGCCGTCTGGCTTGCGGACCCGCGCCTCCGTGGCATTGAGGATCACCTCGCCGCCCAGGCCGAATCCGACGCCCTTCGGTGCACGGCCACTCTGACCGTTGAAGAGATCGCCCACGTTGTTGCTCAACATCACGTCGACCGTCCAGGGGCTCAGAATGCGCTTCCCGTTCAGTTCGCCTCCATTGCACAGCATCTGTGCGAACTGGAGGTAATCTTCCGCGCTCGACGTGAGGCCCGCAGCACCGGAAAAGTAGGCCTGCGAGCGAGCTCTGACCACTGCATCGGGCTTCTGCAAGCCCGTCGGGGTCCGGTTGTATCTCGTGGCGAGCCGTGATTCTTCTTTTTCCGGGACGTTGAACCAGGTGCTGTTCATCCCCAGCGGTTCGAACAGACGCTGCCGCAGAAATTGGTCGAACGGGAGTCCTGAGGCGATCTCGACAATGCGGCCCAGCGTGTCGAACCCAACCCCGCCGCTGTACCGCCACTGCGTGCCGGGCTGAAAATCAAGAGCGATCGCCCCCAGCCGAGGGATGACATCCGCAAGGGTGTCGGTCGGCGTGCGGGCCTGGGTCAATTTCTGAACATCCGGGCTTGTCAGGCCGCCGCTGGCGAGGCCGGACGTGTGAGTCAGCAGGTCGATGATCGTGATGTCGTGGTTCGCGGGAACCGTGTAGTACGGCGGTCCGCTCTCGGGCCCTCCGTCAGCCATGGGCACCGCTGCGCGCGCCGCCGCCGCCACCGCCACCTTCGCGTTCTTGAACTCGGGAATGTACTTCGAAACCGGGTCGGTCAGTTTCAGCTTGCCGTCGTCCAACAGGATCATGATGGCGGCGGCCGTGATGGGCTTCGATGACGATGCCAGCCGGAACAGCGCGTCCTTCGTCATCGCCTTCTTGGATTCGATGTCCATCAACCCGTTTGCCTCGAAGTGGACCATCCGTCCACGCCGCGCCACGATGGTCACCGCGCCGGAGATGTTCTTCTCCTCCACGAGCCGCATGATCGTCTGATGCACACGCTGCAGCCGTTCGGTGGACAAACCGACGTCCTCGGGTTTGGCGGTTGGCAGCGACGCCCCCACGAGCGGCAACGACAGAAGAGGGATAAGGCAGGCAGCCCAAAGCCTGCCACGGTGGCGGAAAGTTGAAGTGAATGTAGTCATGGACTAATTCTTTGTGAGAAAGCCGCGTTCGAGTCTCATTTTCTGATCCTGGGCTGGTTAGTCGTTGGAGTATATACACCAAAACGCGGCTGTCATCCCGATGAACCGCGCCCACCGCCGACGGGACCTATCGTGCGCTTCTCGTTCCTTCAAGGAGTGGTGGCTGAGGATGCCAGCTCGGGTTCGGCTGACGGTTCGGGGGTGACCGCGTCCTGTTCCACGGCCGCGTACAGCAGCCGGGGATTGATCGGCTTCGCCAGGTATCCGTCCATGCCCGCCTGCAGGCAGCGTTCGCGATCGCTGCTCATGGCATGCGCTGTCATGGCCACGATCCGTGTGTGACGCCCCGACCCGCGCTCGCGCTCCCGAATCGCGCCCGTGGCCTCGATTCCACCCATCACGGGCATCTGCAAATCCATCAACACCACGTCGAACGTGTCGTGTTCGAGCCGCGTCAACGCTTCTTGTCCATTCTCAGCAACGACCACGTCGTGACCCCGCCGGTTGAGCAGACCGACGGCGACGCGCTGGTTGATCCGGTTGTCTTCGACGAGCAAGACATGGCAGCGCACGCCGCTGCTGCCCTTGGCCAGACCGCCCGCATCCGATCGCGATAGCTTGGACCCCGAGCTTCCAGGCGTGACCGTGCTGATGGCCTGCTGGATGGCGGCGCGGAGGGCATCGGCGTCGATCGGCTTGACCAGATAGGCTTTGATGCCGAGCTCGGCGCACCGGGATGAATCGCCAAACTCCCCCGAGGAGGTCAGCATCATCACCGTCGCACGCGAGAGGACCGGTTGCGCCGAAATTTCGGAGGCGACGCTGAAGCCGTCCATGTCCGGCATGTTGGCATCGAGCAAGACAAGATCGAAGGGCCGCTTGCCTTCCGCGGCCGCCGTCATGGCCTGCATGGCATCGCGACCACTTCCGACGGCCGTCCCCGTCAAGCCCCACCGGGCGACCTGCTCCGACAGGATTCGGCGATTCACGTCGTTGTCGTCGACAATGAGGACATTCAGATTGAGCGGGAGCGGCGGCGCCGCCACTTCCTGAGCCTCGTCTGCCAGTTCGAGGACGACCGTGAAGTGGAAGGTACTGCCCGCGCCCGGCTCGCTCTCGACCCAGATGCGCCCGCCCATCAACTGCACCAGCGTCGACGAGATCGTCAGCCCCAGGCCTGTGCCGCCAAAGCGGCGGGTCGTCGACCCGTCCGCCTGACGGAAGGGCTCGAAGATGGTTTCGTGCTTGTCCGCCGGAATGCCGATGCCCGTATCGGACACGCTGATGTGCAAGAGACTGCGATTCCCTTCGCGAGAGTCCTCACGCGCGGCCACGAACACGTGGCCCTTGGTCGTGAACTTCAGCGCGTTGCCGACCAGATTCGAGAGAATCTGCTGGAACCGCGTGGGATCGCCCAGCACGGTCGACGGCACGCCGGGCGCACACTCGCAGATGAGCTCTAATCCCTTGTCGCTGGCCGCGAGAGCGAAGCCCTTGAGCGCGTTCGCGATCGTCGTGCGGGGCGAAAACGGGACCGTCTCGAGGTCGAGCCGCCGCGACTCGATTTTCGAGAAATCAAGGATGTCGTTGAGGATGGCCAGCAGGATGTCAGCGGAGTTACGGACCGTTTCGAGATGACCTCGCTGGTCGGGCTGGAGCGTGCCGTCGAGCACCAGATCGGTCATGCCGATGATGCCGTTCATCGGCGTCCGGATCTCGTGGCTCATGTTCGCCAGGAACTCGCTCTTGGCGCGGCTGCCCTCCATGGCCTTATCGCGAGCGGCCTCGAGACCGGTGTTGGCGTCGCGGAGCTCAACCGTGCGCGCATCGACGGTTCGCTCGAGATCGGCTTGCTGGGCAAGCAACTGCCGGTCCCGCTGCTGAATCTGCGTCAGCATGTCGTTGAACCCTCCAACGAGCTCCCCGATTTCATCGGCGCCTTGCCCCGCGGCGCGCAGGTCGTACCGGCTTTCCTGTGTGACCTGGCGCGTGATGGCGGTCAAGTTCAGCAGCGGGCGCGAGATCACACGCTGTAGCAGGAACGCCAGCAGGAAGGCCACGACCGATGAGCCGACGGTCACCAGTCCAATGGTGCGCGCGAAGGAGACAGCCCGTTGACGGACGGCAGTGGTGGCCGACCGCACCCAGACACCGCCGAGGGCTTCCTCATTGAGCCGTATCGGCCGCGTGACGACCAGACCGTCAGCGGCGAACCGACTGGAGGTGACACTGGTCCTTATCGCGGATATCTCGTCGGCGTCCGGGCGGGGCTGCTGCGGTGCCGGCACTGGTCCAGTCGTGCCACGCCCCGCGGCCGAGGCGCCCGTACCGCGATCGTACCGCGCAAAGGGCTGGGCATCCGCGCCGTAGACGATGGCCGATTCGATGTCGTGCTGAGTCGATAGCGACGAAAGGACTTCGACCGCGGCGGCCGGATCCGAGAACGAGACGGCGGCGGTGGTGTCTCGCGCGATGCTCTCGGCGAGCATCCCGGTTTCGAGATCCAGACGCTCACGCGAACTGGACACGTCATAGACCAGAATGATCGCGCCGGCGACCACAAGGGACGCGGCGCTCGTGATGACACCGAGCGCGGTCAACTTTCGCGCCAGCGAGAACCTTCCAACGAACGCGGATACTCTGGTCATAATCCCACAATCCTTGCCATGCTCAGCAGCTTGGAGCTGATCTGCAGCCGTGCGCGAGCCGCCGCCGTCGGGTTGACGGCAAACCGCAACCTCCCGTCGTCGACAAACAGATTCGCGATGCCACCACGCTCGGCGAAATCTGACAGGGCGCCCACGGTGAAGATGGGGCGATTCGAGGTCGCGCGAATCAGAAGTTGCGCGCTGTCGGCGTTGAGGTCCGCTCCGTACAACAGGGCGCAGTCATCGAAGTTTCCGGTGAGAGTCACCTTTCGGACCGAGATGCTGCGGCCGTTGATCGCACCCTGCGTCAACCCAGTAAGCGCTTTGGCGACCCTGCCGCTGTCTCCAGCCACGCAGACGACGATGGTGGCGCCCTCCGGCAGGACCTCGAGCGGCCATGTCGTGAACTTCACGAAATTCACGAGGTACCCAGCTGTCACTTCGGGCACTGACTGAACCTGGAGCGCGGGCGCAGCCGCACCCGTGGTGATCCCAACGAAAGCGAGGGCCACCAAGGCGGCCGATCGGGTTAGGGCACCCATCGCAGCTCCGCGCGTGCGCGGATCAGGGTAGCCATCCCGAGAGCTCGAGGCATGATCCTCGCCATTCGGTTCTGGACAGTGCAGGTGCCGAACCGTACATCGGCCGTCCCTCGTCTCCGAGACCGAGGGCAGGGGAGGCCGGATTCGTTGATGGGTTCGGATTGCGACGGTCGCGGGGGACATCGTTCAGCACCGGTCAGAGCCTTCCAAGTTACGGTTGTGTCGTTCGGGTGACGGATCTGCTCGCGAAGTCTCACGGCCCCACGATTTTGGCCAAGCTCAGCAGCTTGGAACTGATTTGCATTCGCGCGCGGCTTGCTGCTCCGGCATTGACCGCAAACCGCAGCCTCCCGTTATCGAGGAAGAAGTTCGCGATACCACCATGCTCGGCGAAATCCGTGGCATCACTGACGGTCAGGATGGGAAGTCTCGAGGTCGTTTGTATCAGCCGTGCCGCGCGGTTGCGGTCGGGCTCCGCTGCGTAGATCACATGGCAGCCGTCTAACGGACCGTCCAAAGTCGCGCGACGAACCGTCAACGGGTGGCCGTTGATCGGGTGGTTCTGCGTCAGTTGTCCAAGCGCATCGGCCACCAAACCGTTGCCCGCCACGCACACCACGATGGTGGTGCCGTCCGACAGGGCGTCGAACGGCCAGCTGGTGTACTTCACGAAATTGACCAGGTATGCCGCTGCCAGTTGGTGAGCCGATACGTCCTGCGCCTGCAGCCGGGCAGCGCCAAGCCCCGCTGCACAGCCGCCAACGGTCAGAACTACCAGGACACACGACCGAATTAGTTGGTCCATCGCAGCTCGACGCGCAGGCTGCGAGGCACGCCTGGCGTCGCCAGGCTTGGGCCTGGGGGTTGCCCGAAAAACTCGCCGTGATGTGCGGTGAGAAGATTCTGAGCGACGGCGGCCGCGGTCAGACGGCTGCTCAGTCTGAACTCGGCTCTGGCATCCAGCCGGGTGTAGGCGGGGATGTTGAAGACCCGGAGGCGCCCGACGCGTGACACCCAGGCGCCAACGTGCACTCCCGGGCGAACAGAGAACGTGGAACGGACCTGCCACTGGTGCCCCGGAGCACTGCCGTCGGTGTTCGCCGCGTTGGTGTCTTGGCTGGCCGGATCCGTCTCACCGGTCAGGTGCAGGCGGGTGTAGGACCCGTCAAGTTGCCACTGGGGCAGCGGCTGCCACTGCCCGTTCACTTCGATCCCGCTTGCCCAAGCCCGGAGGAGGTTCGATACCGTGGCACCTGCGAGCAGGTGCATTGGCGCGGGTGTCATTTCGAGCGACGGCTCGAACGGCTCGAGCGTTGGTAACCCATCATACGCACCGGTGAAGACCGTCGCCTCGACCGATGCCTTCGACGCGAGCCGGATGCGATAGCCTCCCTCCAATTGAGTAAATTGTTCGGATGCGGAGTCAGGATTAGCCACGAATGCCACGACGATCGGCAGACCTGGCCCGGGCAGGACCTCAGCGTTGAGACGCAGTTCGCGGTCCCCCATTGCTGGCGTGCGGCGCGTTCGCGACGCCGCCGCCCACAAACGCTGGGCGGGCGACACCGTCCAGAGGACGCGCGCCGATGGCATCAGGCCCCAGCCGGCAAACGTGTCGTGCTCCACTTTCGCGCCGAGCGTCAGGGAGACGTCGCTCACCGCTGCGATCTCGTCCTGAAGAAACAGGTTGAAAGTCCGGAGTCGAGACGTGCCCATCTGCAGGGTGAGCGTGGAGTCAGTCGAGATGTCCGCTTGGCGAAACCCGCCTCCGAATATGACGCCCTGTCGGGAGCCGACGGCCGTTTCGTACTGCACATCGATATCATTCGTGTGATCGAGTGCCGTGATAACCGTTTCGTCGCGGGAGAAGGTGGAGTGAAATCCCTGTATCTGCAGTACCGTTCCGGCCGCGCTCGTGCGGGTCCAACGACCTTGCACGCTGCCACTCTCGCCTCTCGAGACGCCATCCCTGAACGGCAAGGCCGCCGGATCCAGACTCGTGAGCAGCTTCACTCCCGGCCGTGTCCGGGCGGTGGTAACCAGCCCCTGCACCAGGAGCGCATCGGTGCCGCGGGACCAGTCGACCCTCGCTCCACCCATCATCGAGTGCCAGCGGTCGGACGGTACGGTCGACTCGACCTGCTTGGTCCCGCCGAAACCGGACCATTGAGAAAACACGCGATACGCAGTGTTGCCTCGTGTTCCCCCATAACGGACGCTCGTACGTTCGTGCTCAAAGGTGCCGGCGGCGACCTCGGCCACGACTCCCTGTGTGTCGCTGGCTGGCCGGGTGACGATGTTGATCACCCCGTTGACGGCGTTGGCCCCCCACATGGCGCCGCCAGGGCCCCGGATGATCTCGATCCGGTCGATGTCCTGAACCATCAGGTCCTGCATGTCCCAGAACACACCGGAAAAGCCTCGCGTGTACACCGAGCGACCGTCGATTAGCACGAGCAGCTTGTTGCTGTATTGGAAATTAAATCCGCGAATCGAAACCGCCCACTGGCTGGCACCAAGTCTCGCGACCTGAACGCCCGGGGCTAGCCTCAGAATCTCGGGCAGCAACGTCAGCCCGGACTGGCGGATGTCATGACGGGTGATCACGTAGATCGCGGCCGGCGCGTCCTCGGCGCGCTGGCTCCTGCGCGCGACCGACGTCACGTGGACGTCCATCAAGTCTTCGAGACTCGGGAGCAGCGAATCAGCGGGCGTACTCTGGGCCCCGGCAGGTGTGGCCGAGCCGATCATCACGCCGGAAAGTAGGAGCGCGAGCAAAATTGTCTTCGTCATGGGCTGTAGAAGCCACAAGGCTGCAGATCGCGAGCCAGGCAAGAAGTCCGGACAATTCCCCACTCGGGGGCCCTACACGCCCATGAATGACGGTTCTGTAATGCAGTACCCAGATCTGTGCGATACGCCGATGACGACGGCGAGGGGGGGGACGTCTCTGAAATGCCCGGCAGTCCACACGGCCGACCAGGCGCGTGTTTTGACCACGGGGAAGACGCGCGGGGCCAGTCGGCGCAGGCCCTCGCAAGCCGTCCGCAATTTGTATACAGATTTCGGACAGGATTTCAGGCCACCAGAACCCTCGCACGACCAGTTGCGCGCGCGCGTGGCTTCACGACAATCTCCACGTCGCTGCCCAGCAGCACGAGGAACCGCACGAGTCGATCGAGCGAAAACCCGGCCAGTCGCCCTCGGACCAGAGCCGAGACCTTCGGCTGGTCGATCTTCAGAAGTTCTGCGGCGGCGGCTTGAGTCAATCCCCGCTTGGCGATGAGCACCCCAACCTTGCGTGCGAGCTCCGCCTTGGCCAGCGCCTCGGCCGGACGCGGATGGCCGAGGTCCTCGAAGACATTGCCGCTCCCGACGATGTAGTCCTTGCGCGCCATCGGTCTACTCCTTCTTCTGGCTGATCTCGACGGCCTGTTTCAGCCGTCGCTTGATCAGCTCGACGTCCACCTTCGGTGTGGCGATCCCGCTCTTCGATTTCTTCTGGAACGCGTGCAGCACGAAGACGCAATCGGCAAATCGAACGGAGTACACCGAGCGAAACGTGTCCCCGCGGTGATCCGACACGACCTCCAGGATGCCGGATCCCAGTCCCTTCAGCGGCTTGGCTGACACGTGCTTGTCGCCACGCTGTGCCAGATAGATCGCGTAGCCCATCTCGTCCTGCACACCGGCCGGGAACGTCTTCAGCTCCCGAAGCGAATCGCCGAGCCAGATCACGGCCTTCAAAGGCGACGCTGGCATCGCTGACTATCATGCCATATCTGGCATGTCACGTCGGGATACCCTCGCGACGACGCGCGCCCCAACCTGTGCGCTGTGGGCCGTCCTCACAGTAGACTTCGAGCGGCGGCGCGTCGCAGCCCCGAGCCGAACATTTCGCTGCTGAAGGAGAAACTGATGACAAGGGTCCTGGGCCTGTTGTCCATCGTTCTGTTGTTGGCCGTTGGAGCAGCGCCGCAAACCTCGAGGACGGTCACTTTTCTCCCCGTGCCCGAACTGGGTTACCGACTCGTACCCGATTTCTTTACTTACCCATCGCCGGTCCAGTACGGGGAAACGTCTGGAGTTGCGCTGAATTCGAAAGGCCACATCTTCCTGTTTCAGCGCGCGCACCCAATGCTGGCCGAGTTCGATGAACGTGGGAAATTCCTCCGGAGCATCGGCGATGGGCTGTTCGATCACCCACACGGCCTGCGCATCGACGCCGAAGACAACATCTGGACGACTGACGATGGCAATCATGTCGTCCTCGAGTTGAGTCCATCGGGTCGTGTTCTCCTTGTTCTCGGGCGCAAGGATTGGGGCGCCGAGGCAGATTGGCTCTTGAACAAGCCAGCTGACGTCGCGTTCGGCAAGGCCGGCGAAATCTATGTCGCGGACGGTTACGGCAACTCGCGCGTCGTCAAGTTCGACCCGCCGGTGGAAATCGTGGACCGCCTTCGAAAGCGAACACCCAACATCATGACGGCCGCCGAGACGATCTGAGGCGCTCCCACAGCGCCTGGGCCTCGGGATCGGACGCGTTGCCTGCAAGCAGCCTTTTTGCGAGCGTGGTCGCCTCATCGATCTGACCCGCATCGGCGGCGTAGGTCGCCAGCGTCAGGAGCGTATCGCGATCGTACGGGAAGGCTGCGAGCGTCTTCGTCAGAAGGGTCATCGCCTCAGCGGGGCGGCCCGTGTCGTGAAGGGCGACGGCATAGACGTACGCGAACCGAGGGGCCCTGGGATCGAGCCGCGTGGCGGCGGCCAGTTCGGCGAGGCCATCGTCGCCTCGGTTCTGGCGAACGAGAGCCAGCCCGAGTGCGTGATGCAGCGCGGCGGCGCGCGGGTTCAGCGCAATCGCTTCGCGCAAAGTCGTCGCTGCAGCCTGGTCGTCTCCTGAGCGACGCAGCGTGTCGGCAAGGTTGACGATTGCGGGCACGAAGGTGCGATCGATCGCGATCGCTTCACGGAACGCGGTCGCCGCGTCGGCCAGTCGCCCGCGCGCCGCGAGCGCGGTGCCCAGGCTTGACTGTGCTTCGGGACGATCCGCGTTGAACCGCAGCTCCGCCAGATACTCCTCGAAGGCCGCCCGAAAGGATCCTGACAGCCGGTCGTCGGGAAGATCGACGAGCGCCAGCGCCGCCTCGGTCCTGACTGTCCGGATCGGATCGGTGAGCAGGGCCGGCACGAGCTCCAACCGGAGGCTGACATCGGCCTGCGCCAGAATCTGCAGCGTCGCTCGTCGCACGAGCGGGCTCGGGTCGCGCAATGCGGGGCCAATGGACGATGGGTCAGCGGCCCAGCCCAGCCGCGCGAGCCGATCGGCCGCGCTTGCACGAGCGATGGCCGACTGCATCGGATCCCGTAGAACACCGACCAGTCCCGGGACCGCTGCGGGATCGCCTCGATCCGCCGTGGCGAACGTCTCTGCGAAGGACTGAAAGCCGCCTCCCGCACGCGGCGCCCTGGAGGCGAGCGATGCTGCCGCCCAAGCCGCGGTCTTGTTGGCGTGACAGGCCGCGGTGCAGGCGTTCGGCACGCCGAGGGTCACGGATCGATCGGGACGTGGGATACGGAAGCTATGATCGTGCCGCGCATCGATCTGCATGTAGACCTTCGTCGGCATGTGGCAGGACACGCACAGGGATCCCGGTGTCCCTGCCGCGTGGCGCGAGTGGACCGGCGCCTCAAAGGCGGCTCCCGCGTGGCACCGCGTGCAGATCGCGTTGTCCTTCATGCGGATCGCCGCGGTGTGGGGCTCATGGCAGTCGCTGCAGGTGACGCCTTTCGCGTACATCTTGCTCTGGAGAAACGAGCCGTACGTGTAGACCTCATCGAACTGCTGGCCGTCGGGGTGGTATAGCCCTGGCTCGAGCAGGCTGATTCGAAAACCATCGTCGAGTCGATCGCCGGCCTTGGCGTTGTCGGTGAGCTGCGACCGTCGCGCGTGGCACCGTGCGCACACTTCGATCTCGCGCTCCGACGTGAGAGGACGGCTGCGCACGGGAACACCGGTCGCGCCATCGAAGGTCCAAGTGATGTCGGATCGTTCGTTCAGGCGCACCGTCAGTCCGTTCGCCGCCTGCGTCGAGGGGCCGGTACTCGGCGCACGCGCCGCGGCGACATGAGCGGACCCGGGGCCATGACAGGCCTCGCACCCCACGCCCATCTCCGTCGACTGGGTTTGAAACTGGTGCGTGGCCGCGGAGTAGCCCTTGCGCACGTTGGTCGAATGGCAGTCCGCGCACATGAAGTTCCAGTTCTGCTGGAACCCTGTCCAATGCACGGGGTCGCCCGCCTTGGGGACCGGGGGCGGATACATCGGAAACCAGCGTTGTCCCCCGAGAGAGACAGGCCGCGTGTCCCAGGCCAGTCCGAGAGCCTGGAGCCGGCCGCCCGGCAGCGCGATCAGGTACTGCTGCAACGGTGAAAGGCCAAAGGTATGGCCGACTTCGAACGTGGCGAGCCGGCCGTCGGGTCCGTCAGTCTGAAGCAGGAACTTGTCACTCTGACGGAAGAATCTGGACTTGATGCCGCCGTTGGTGACGACCCGATCGTCGAACCGGGCCAGCACGGTCTTCGGCGTGGCAAGCGCCATGGCCGCCGCATGCTGCGATTCGCGCCAGCGGTCGCGCTGTTCGCGATGACATTCCGCGCACGCGCCGCTGCCGACGAACGCCGCTTGAACCGAGGCAGGCTGGGGGACGGGCGGCGGCCGCGTGTCATCGGAAGACATCCATCTGCGACCGAGCGCCGCTGCCAGCAGCACTGCGAGCACGGTGACCCCGCCCACCGCGGCGACCTTTGAAGACGGGCGACGTCGCATAGGAACGGCGGCCTTTCAACGGCGCTACCGGATCTTCGCGTCCGGCAGGTTTGGCGTCGCCTGAATCACTTCGCCAGATACTCGAGCCGGTTCGACACGGGGACGCCACCCGCGTTGACGTCCGCCTTGGTGATGTGGAACGCGTAACCCAGCGAGTCGCGCAGGTACACCACGGCGTTGAGCGCGATTAGCGACTCGACGGGCGACTGTGAGTTCTTCAATACGCGCATGAGCGTCGGCACCGGGTCGGCCGCGTGGACACGCCCGAGGAACTCCGCAGCGCGCACACGCACCAGCGGCTCACGGTCGTTCAGCAGCGCCTTGGCTTCATCGGCCAGCGACTTGGCGAGGTCGCCGAATACCGCGCAGTCCGTCACGCCCCAGTACCGCTCCCAGCGGTCGGCCGACCGCATCGCCTCGATCAGGTGCGGCTTCGCCTCCTCGAACGGCAGCAGCGCAAAATCCGCCACGGTCACCAGTCTCACGATTTCCTCACGGTGTTCCCGGACGAACTTCTGAGTGTCCGCCAGCGCCGCCTCGATGAGGTAACTCTCCGGGAAGAAACTCGAGTCAGGCATCGATGACACGCGATCGGTGAGTGTGCGGCGCATCGACTTCAGCGTTCCGCCGAATCTCGGATCGCCCGCACGGTTGCGCAGCTCGTGTGGGTCGGCCTCGATGTCGTACAGCCCCTCGGCGGGCTTCGACTCGAAGAACTGGCGCTGCTCGGCGTTGAGCGTGCCGGCCGTGTACATCTCGCGCCACTGCTGATACCCGAGCTGCAGGTAGCGGTAGTTGTTCTGCAGGCCGTCGGGATAGTAGCCCTGGTAGAACCGTATGTACTTCCACTTGCCCTGGCGCAGCGATCGGACCATCTCGTACCGTTCATCCATGCGGTCGGCGTACCCGAAGGTCTCGTCACGCTGGTTGAGCGCCCTGAGGGTGATGCCCTTGCCGAGGATCGGCCTGCCGTCCATGTGTGCAGGCACGCCGATGCCCGCCAGGTGGAGCAGCGTGGGGCCGAAGTCGAGGAAGTTGACGAACCCGCCGACGCGTGAGCCGGGCGTCATCGCGGGGTCGAGCAGGTGCTGAAAGTGTTTCGGGGTGTAGACGACGAGCGGGATCTGGAGGCCTCGCTCCCAGACGTAGCCTTTCGACCCGGGCAATACGCCGCCGTTGTCGCCGAAGTAAAAGACGAACGTGTCGTCGATCAGGCCGTCCTTCTCGAGTTTGTCGACCACCCCACCGACGATGTTGTCGATCGTCGCGATCCGGTCGTGGTAGCGGGCGACGGTGTAGCGGAACAGGCTGGTGTCGGGGAGATACGGCCACACGCTCACCGATGCCGGGTCGGTCTTCGGGCGGTCGTCGAGCCACTGCGCTTCCGTAAACTGCAGCGAACTCTCGTGCGACTCCATGTGCGTTTCCATGTGGAAGAACGGCTGCGTCTGATCTTTGCGATTCCGCCACGACGCCGTTGGCGACGACTCGTTCCACGAATCCTTGACCGAGACGTCGACGTTGTAGTCGGTCTTGGAGTTGTTGGTCGCGTAGTACCCCGCGTCGCGGAGGTATTCGTGGAACAGGCGCCACCCGTCCGGCAGCGACGCGGGCTCGAGTGGTCGGTGGAACTGCGTACCGATCCGCGGGGCGGAGACGCCGGTCGCGAGCATGGTCCGGGCGACCGAGCAGACCGGGGCAACGGAGAACGCGTGGTTGAACACGAGACCATGCCCGGCGAGTTTCTCGATGTTCGGCGTCGCCGCGCCTGTGGGGTCGTAGAGACGCAGGTAAGAGGAAGAGTTGTCCTCGCTGAGGATGAACACGAAGTTCGGGCGCGTCTGCGCACTCGCGACGAAGTTCGGCGGCCGGGTTTGCGCCGACGGCGAGGACGCCGACCAGAAGGCCGCCGCGCCGATCGTGAACCCAGTCAGCGCGACGATGAAAGACCTGGGCCTGTTCATTAACCTGTACCCTCGGCTCTTTTCGTGACCATCAGATTGGCGCTAGAATGGCCGCAAATGGGGCACAGCGCAAGCGCGTCTCGCGTGTCATCCTGGGCGTGGGCCTCCTGGCAGAGGGCAGTGTGAACCGACTGGCACTCGTGATGATGGCGGCGGTCCTGGCCGTTCCTGGCGGTGGTGTGCCGCAGGCGCAGACGACCCGCCTGAACATCATCCTCATTCAGGCCGACGATCTGGGGTACGGCGACCTCAGCGCGTTCGGCCAGACGAAGTTTCAGACACCCAACCTGGACCGGCTGGCGCGCGAAGGAATCAGGTTCACGAACTATTACGCCGGCGACACGGTGTGCGCGCCGTCGCGCAGCAGCTTGATGACGGGCCAGCACACCGGGCACACGTGGATTCGCGGCAACGCGAAGCTGGCGCTGCGCCCCGAGGACCTCACGGTGGCGATGGCGCTGCACAACGCCGGCTACCGTACCGCGATGATCGGCAAGTGGGGACTCGGCAACCAAGGCACGACCGGCGAGCCCAACCAGAAAGGCTTTGAGTACTCGTTTGGCGTCCTCGATCAGACGCACGCGCACCGGCAATTCACCGATCACCTCTATCGCAACGGGCAACTGGTCAAGACCGACGTGGTCCAGGACTATTCGAACGATCTGTTCACGCAGGAGTCGCTGGCGTTTGTCGAGGCCGGCGATCCCCGCCCGTTGTTTCTCTACTTGAACTACACCGTCCCGCACGCCGAACTGCGGGTGCCGGAGGATGCACTCCGGCCGTTCCTCGGCAGATTCCCCGAGAAGCCGTTCGTCAACGCCACGGCCGACGCGCAACTGACCGGCCCGGAGAATCCGTCGCTCGGGTATCGCTCGCAGCCGGCGCCGCACGCGGCCTTTGCCGCGATGATCACGCGCATGGATCGCGACATCGGCCGGATCGTTGATGCCGTGCACGCCCGCGGCCTGGACGGCCGGACCCTCATCATGTTTGTCAGCGACAACGGGCCGCACGTCGAAGGCGGGGCCGACCCGGCGTTCTTCGGCAGCTCGGGCGGATTGCGCGGCGTCAAGCGCGACCTGTACGAAGGCGGGATTCGCGTGCCGATGATCGCCAGATGGGTGGGCACGATTCCCGCCGGCCGCGTGAGCGATCATCCCGCCGCGCACTGGGACCTGTTCCCGACACTCACGGACATCGCCGGCATCAAGATGCCGGCTGGTCTTGACGGCCTGTCGATTCAGCGCGCGCTCAAGGGACAGCGTCAGCCCGCCCACGACTTCCTCTACTGGGAATTCCACGAGCGCGGATTCCAGCAGGCCGTCCGCATGGGCGACTGGAAGGCGGTCCGCCTCGCAAAAGACCAGCCTCTCGAGCTCTACAACTTGGCCGGCGACCCGCACGAAGAGCGCAACGTCGCGGCCGCTCAGCCCGCGGTCGTGGCAAAGATCGAGGCGTACCTGAAGACCGCGCGCACCGATTCGCCCAACTGGCCGATCAAGTAAGGGCCCGGCCACGACTACGGCGCGACGGTTCAAAAATTCTAGACTGGCTGGGACGCAGGGATTCGTGGCCGAGACGCCGAGCGATCCGCGAGGCGGCGAGCGCCTGAAGACGTGCGTTCCAGTCAAATCGGAGCGCAGCGGAGATTTGGCTGGGTGTGTGGGACGGAATTCGCAACTACCTGATCACGGCGGCGTGAACACCGCTCCCCCATTCACGGTCTAGTCGCTTCGAGGTTTTCGGAGCGATGCTGCGATGCAGCCGTCCGAAGTTTGTATACAGACTTCGGACAAGGTCTCAGGCGATCATGACCCGCGGGCTCATCACAGGCTGGGACCTCTGCCTCCCAAGGGCCCGGGCTCAGGCCTCGAGCGGTTGGTCCTCGAACGAGCTCCGAATCACTGAGAGCACGACGTAGCTCAGGAGCGCCACCGTCAGGCCACCGCTGACGACGATCGAAGGGCTGACCGGGAGAATCCACGCCAGAGTAAGCGTTGTGACGCCGAAGCTGGCGAAGTGCACGCATTCAGGAAGTGCCTCGCGCCGTGCCGTCACTGCATCATGACGAACGCGCGCGCGCAGTGCCGCCCGCGACATGGGGGCCATCGTCGGAGGCGCCAGCGCCGACGCGAGGCGCACGTCGATGACCTGCTGGTTGCGCGCGAACTCCGCGCAGGTCGCGCAGATCGAGACGTGCGCTTCAATTGCGTGGCGCTCGTCGGGCGATGGTTCACGGTCGAGCCCGTCGAGGATCGATTCCTGAATCTCGTGACACTCCATCGTTCACTCCAACATCTCGCTCAGCGTCCGCCTCGCGCGGTGCAGATGGTTCTTGATCGTGCCTTCCGGCATGCCGAGCAGCGACGCGACCTCGGCGATGTTCCGATCCTCGAAGTAGAACAGCCTGAGAACCGTTCGCTGAACCTCCGGCAATTTGTCGATCGCCCGGTGCAACGCGATGTTCTCCGCGCGTATGGACTCGACGCGCGGCTCGAGCGTCCTGATCTCAGCAGTCGACCGCCGATAGGTCTCGGCCCGCACGGCGTTCAAGCATGTGTTGCGCGCGATCGTATAGAGCCACGTCGAGAGCGCCGCACGGCCGTCGTACGAGGGCAGCGCACGCCATAGCTTGAGGAAGATGTCCTGCGTCACTTCCTGCGCCCGCCCTCGATCGCGGAGCATGGCGACGGCCATCCGGAACACTCTCTGCTCGTGGCTGTCGAGCAGCCGCTCCAGTGCCTCGTCATACCGGCGCCGCTGGAGCAGATCCTCGACATCCTCGGCCATCCAACGATCTGATACCCCCGAGAGACCCGCCCGGTTGCACTGGATCAAAGAAAAGCCTGCTGCAACCAGCCGTCCGCCTCGCGTGTATAAACAGGCACCATGGATTTTGGCTCAGGGTTCTTGTTCGTCGCCGCGATCACCGTCCTGACCGCCTACGCGGCCTTTCAACAATACCTCCGGCACCAGCGGCGGGCGATGGTCCATCGCGAGCGGATGGCGGCGCTCGACAAGGGCGTCGAGCTGCCACCGCTCGAGCGGGAGATCCACCAGGGCCGATGGAACGTTCAGCGAATCCTGCTGTTTGCCGGCCTGGTCTGGTTTTCGCTCGGCGTCAGCATCTATCTCGCGCTGAACGCCCTCATCGGACAGACGTTCCATTTCAACTGGGGATTGGACCGTTTTGGCAATCCGATGTGGATCGCCGTCTCGGTGCGCGACGGCATGCAGTGGATTGGTCTCGGGTTCC
This sequence comes from Vicinamibacterales bacterium, assembly GCA_039925145.1. Taxonomy (GTDB): domain Bacteria; phylum Acidobacteriota; class Vicinamibacteria; order Vicinamibacterales; family SCN-69-37; genus JBDSZL01. Next base: position 23,932 of record JBDSZL010000043.1, read on the forward strand.
TGGGCGTCGGCCTGTCGCACCTGATCGTCCGCGCGGTGAGCGGGCGGGAGCGCTAGCAAACATGTCTCTCCTGAACGATCTCCGGTTAGCGGTGCGATCGCTCACCGCCCACAGGACCTTCACGGCTGCGGTCATCATGACGCTCGCCCTCAGCATCGGCGCCAACACATCGGTCTTCGCCGTCGTCAACGCGGTACTCCTTCGTACCTTGCCCGTCAACGTGCCCGACGAGCTCGTGATGTTCTATTGGCTCCGCCTGGCGGACCCGACGGTCGATGGTTATTCCGGCTACGGCCGGCCGGGACCAAATGGTGCCGGCGTGCGAACGTCTTTTTCCATTTTGACGCTGGAGCGTTTCCGCGATCAGAGCAGTACGCTGGCGCAGGTATTCGCGATTGCGCCGCTGCGCGAGGCTGGTCTCAGCGCCGACGGTCAGACTGACGCGGTCACCGCGGATCTCGTAAGCGGCAGCTACTTCGCGGGACTCGGCGTGCAGGCGGGTCGCGGCCGGGTGCTCACGGGCGCGGACGATCGGATCGAAGCAGAGCCGGTCGCGGTCATCAGCCATCGCTACTGGCAGCGTCGCTTCGACGGCGATCCCGCGATTCTGGGTAAGGCCATTCAAGTCAATCGCGTGCCGGTCACGATCGTTGGTGTCACACCTGAAGGCTTCGAGGGCGTCAGGATGACACAAACCACGGACGTCACGATGCCGATGGCGATGGCATCGCGTCTCGAAAGCGGCACGACCCGCCCCGTGTCGATGTGGTGGGTGCAGATCATGGCCCGTTTGAAGCCTGGCGTGCGGCGCGAGCAGGCACTGGCCGACGTCGAGCGTCTCTTTGACCAGAGCGCTCGCGAAAGCTGGGCCGCCCGTCCGACATCTTCGACCAAGCCGGGCACGTCGGAGCCGCGCCTGGGGATCATGTCCGGTAGTCAGGGCACCGAAGCGTCGAGGCGCGACGCGATGCCCGTGCTGACGGCCATGGCCGGCGTGACCATCGGGGTGCTCTTGATCGCGTGCGTCAACATCGCGAATCTGATGCTGGTGCGGACCCTGGACCGCCGCCAAGAGATCGCGCTTCGTGTCTCGTTGGGTGCGAGCCGCGGCCGTGTCCTGAGGCATCTGCTGACCGAGAGCGTGGTCCTCGCGCTGGCGGGTGCTGCGCTCGGAATCGTGTTCGCGTTCTGGGGTCGGAACTTTCTCGCCTGGCTTCCGGCAACGTCGAGCGCGATTGTCGATGCAAAGATCGATTGGCGAGCGATCGCGTTTGCGACGAGCCTGGGCGGCGTGACCGCCATCCTCTGTGGCTTGGCACCGGCCCTCCGCGCAACCCGCATGGATCTCATCTTGTCGATGAAAGCAGTCGCGCTGCCGCGCCGAGGCGTCGTCCGCCGCTTACTGGTCGCCGCGCAAGTGACATTGTCGCTGGTGATGCTCGCGGCGGCAGCGGCGTTTCTCCAGACCCTCTACAATTTGGCCCGCGTCGATGTCGGCTTCGTTACGGACAACCTGCTACTCGCCCGCATTAGTTCAGCCGGGCCGGCTGCCGACTCACGGCTAACGTTTCAGCTCTACGACGAGGTGCTGGACAAGGTGCGGCAAGTCCCGGGTGTGCGTGGCGCAACGATGTCCGCCGTGCCGCCCCTCGCGCAGGCGGAGTGGAGCGCCATGGTCAGCGCGGATCCCGCCACGCCTGGAACCGACGTCTACATCCAGGTCGTCGCCCCCGATTTCTTTCAGACCATGGAGATTCCGATGGAGCGCGGCCGCGACCTCTCGCCCTCGGATCGGGAAGGGGCGCCACGCGTGGCCGTGGTGAACGAAGCCATGGCGCGCACTGTGTTTGGCAGCACCGATCCGATTGGACGTGAGTTCCAGATGCTGGGCGACGCGGACCGTGGCGTGGGGGTGCACGTTGTCGGCGTGGTGCGAAATGCCGCCTACGCCAGGCTGCAGGAGGCGGCGCCGCCGACGCTTTACATGCCGCATCGCCAACTCAGCCCGGCGCCTATGACGCTGGAGATCAGAACGGCGGCGGATCCGATGACCCTCGTTCCAGCAATTCGGCAAGCGATTACACGGGTCGATCGTTCGATCGTGGTCAGCGCGGTGAAGTCGCAGGCGGAACAGATTCAGCAGACCATTGCACGACCCCGCGCGTTCGCGGCGGTGACCGGCGCGTGCAGTATCGTGGGTCTCGCGCTCGCGTGTCTGGGCCTTTACGGGATCGTCTCGTTCGACGTCACGAGGCGTACCCGCGAGATCGGGATCCGCATGGCGCTCGGTGCACGCCAATCAGAAGTGATTCGCTTCATGCTGCGCGATTTGGCTCTCGTCGTGCTGATCGGCGTGGCCCTCGGCGCCGTGTTGTCAATCGCCGTGACCAGCGCAGCGCGTGGGATGTTTTTCGGGGTCGCTGCTGGCAGCCCGTTGGCAACCGTCGTGGGCGTCGTCGTTCTCACACTCGCTGCGGGTGTCGCCGGGTACTTGCCCGCGCGCCGGGCTGCGAGCATCGATCCGACGCGTGCCCTTCGAGACCAGTAGCGGTCTCAGCTGTAAGCGAGGCGTAGTTTACGGAAGAGATTGGCTGGGTGTGTGGGACGGAATTCGCAACTGGCTGCTGCTCGCTGCGTGACTCCCGAGGCTGCCAACCCGACGTCCAAGAAGCACTTGGCGGGACAGCACAACGGTCTCGACGTTCTGGTCGTCCGAAATCCGTATACAAGTTTTCGGACCGCAAGACTGCCCAACTACGGCAGCTGGCAGGTGAAACTCCTTGCCTCGTCGAGGCTCCCGGTACCCACGGTACGTTGCCACCTGCGGATAAGGGCATAGGGGTCTGGTCCGCTCGACCTTTCCGTCAGTCGAGTGCGACGCGATGATTGTTCCTGGAGCGCGGCCGTGTTCGACCCACTGTTCGAGCGCAGCCATCGGGTCGAACACATTCGGCCCTTCCCCGCCGCCGCAATGCCCCATTCCCGGCGCAAGAAACAGACGAGCCCACTCCCCAATCCGTTCGGATCCAACCACGGCACGCATGCTCTCGTAGTAATCGATTGTGGATTGGGCGGAGAAGTTCGCGTCGCTCCATCCGTGGTACAGGAGGAGTTTGCCACTCCGCTGCTGGAACCTTCTCAGGTCGGGATCGGTCGCGTTCAACATGCGGAAGTCGGCGCGGTCAGCGATCGCGACCGCGGTCTCCAACTCGAAAGTCCGCCAATCCCAATTCGGATCCTTGTGGAAGATGTACTTGAAGTAGTCGGTTCCGAAGCGCTGCGGCGTCGGCCCGCCGATCCTGAGGCCCCATCCGAGTTCGGTCCCCAGAGCCAGACCGGGGAAGATCGTCTCGCCGGTCACCGGATGAATCACGGGATTCGTGATCGCCTGTGCCGACTGCACCTGTGCGGCTGTCAGACAATTTGCGGAATCCTCGGCTTTGCATTCGATGGTCTTGAAATCGAAACGACAACGCCTAGGATCGTCGATGAGGCCATCCTTCGTTCCGTCGACCGCATCGCACGCATTCACGACGGACTGATGGATCATCGGGTACTTCGATGACGGAATCACGTTTCGCGGATCCTTGAGTACGACCTGTCCAACGTGAGCACTCCAGGTGACCAACCGCGTCTGCGAAATCGGCGGCGCGCCCGCGATGATGCCATCGTAATCATCTGGAAAACGTTGGGCCTCGATCAGCCCCTGGCGACCACCGGAGGAACATCCGTTCCAGTAGGACAGTTTCGGATTGGCGTCGTAGAAGGCGCCAATAATCGCTTTGGCCGCGACCGTCATTTCGTGCACGGCTCGATACGCGAAATCCGCCAGCTTCTCGGGATGACCGAGCAGCGTCTCAGCTGTGTCCCCTGTGTGACCGGTATCGGTGGAGGCGGTCGCGTAACCCCGTTTGACGGCCTCAGCCATCCCACGCTCAAGCCCACCGCTGCCCGCCGTGGACGTGATGAATCCCGCCAATCCGCCGTTGCCCACACCCTGGAACTTGCCGTTCCAGTTGGCCAGCGGCATCCACACCTCGATCTTGATATCGGATCCCAGCTGCCGGAAGGCCCGGTCGTGAATCACAAGCGGGTGCACCAGCGCCCGAGTCCCTTGGGACGATAGGCAATATGAGATTATTTAGCGCGTTCTGTCTATCTCAACGACTCACGTTGTCGGCTCGCCCGCTCTAGCGCATCGTCCAGCGAGCCGCGGATGACTAGCATCTTTAGCTCGATTGTCGCGCGCTGTCCCGGTGGGAGCGACGTCTGCGAGTCGACGTGCTGACACGTCAGCTCAGGGTTACTCCACACGTTGCCCGCTGTGCGGGCGAAGCTCGCGATCACCCATGCCTTATCGCCGGAAACCGTGGCGATGAAGGGCATATCGACCGCTCGGGATTTGTTGTAGTACGTAATCCCGTCGTCTCGACGCTCGACCCGCTGCGCGGGGACCGGCCATGTGAACGACGCGAGGTAGCGAGAAGGGAGCCACTGATCGAGTGGGAGCGTGAGCCGGCGTGGCGTCTCTGACGCCAGCAGGTCAAAGCCGTCGGCGTGATGGACGTAGGTGCGCTCCAGGCGTACATCGTGGAAGATCGACGTGAGTCGTGGATCCGTGACGACGTCGATCATGTCGTACGCCATCCGAGAGTCGTTTGTGAGCTCGTAGCGGAAGCGCACGCCGTCGTCCTCCAGCGTGGCTCGCGAGAGTAGATGGACACCATCTCGGAGGTCACGCTCGTATTCGAGCAAGCTACCGGAGCGACGCCACAGCGGTTGGTCGCTGCGCTGTCCGGGTTGGAACAGATAGAGCTGCTGGCTAGAGCGCTGCCCTTGTTCGACGACGGTGACGTGTTCGGGGAAGAGGATCTCGATCGATCGATCTGACGTCGGGTGACCAGGGAGCACAACGCGGAGAACGGGCGACGTATGCTCGGTTGCCACAAGCAGCTGTAATCCAGCGGCGTTCTGAATGGGCAGATGGAGGTCGGCCGAGCCGACGGTGGTTTGCGCGCGTGTGAGCGAAGGGCCGACCACCCACCAGACGGTCAGAATGGCCCCATAGAGGCCCGCCGCACGACTACGTCCGAGTTTCATCTTTTCCCTCCTGGTTCCGGACTTCTCGGCTTCACGGTCAGATTCCGGAAGTGAGCGACCGTTCCTGGTTCAAGCCACAGTCCCACACCGCCGCTCGCGTCTGCGGCCGATTTGACGTCGTTGACCATCAGCGTCGCGTGTTCGTTGCCGTGGACATAGAGCCGTGCCTGTTTGCCGTCCACCTCGATCCTGATCTGCGTCCATTCTCCAGGAACGAGATCGACATACGATTCGTACTTACCTGGTGTCTCCTTGCGAAGGCGGAACCACGGCCAGTGAGGATGCGAGATGTACTGCACTGAATGATTGCGGCGTTCTTGATCCTCAGCACGACCGTTCGTAGGGCGCAAGTAAAACGCGTCGTAGGTCTGCAGGTCTTCTTGCAGGCGAAAGGCGATGCCGACGAAGCCGCGGGCGCTCTCTCCCGCGGCGGGTTCTGGTGTGCCGGCGAGCTCCACCTCGATTGTGCCGTTAGAAAACTCCAGTTCCTGAACCAATGCAAGCTGACCGACAAGAAATGGGAGCCCGCGACGAACCCGCCCGCGCTCTTCGGGAGTCATGCTCTTCTCCCGCTCCTCGGGCGTCAAGCTCTCCAACCTGTTCACTCTTTGTCGAACCTCCTCGGGAAGCGTCAGCCGCAGGCCCTTCTTCCCGTGCAGCGTGGCCGGCTCTGCCGTCACGTTGTGGAGCTCAAGCCTGTCGGTCGATTCGAGTGGGAAGTGCTGCGCGAGCGTCGGCGCGGCTCCCGGCAAGAGCCACGCGGCGGCGATGAGGGCGAGTCGTATGTGCATAGTCATGACTAAGCGCCCGTGATGGGCGGAACTCAGTATTGCGAATCGCCTCGTCACGCCAGCGGGCGGGTCGCAGCCGCTCTGGGCGCGCGATGGGCGCACGCTGTTCTACACGGCACTCGACGGCAGGCTGATGAGTGTGGCGACCAATCTGAAAGGGCCCATCAAGATTGCATCGCCGG
>JBDSZL010000044.1:0-8042 GCA_039925145.1 Vicinamibacterales bacterium
GCGTTTTCGCCAAAGCGCATGACGACGATGCCGCCGACGACCTCACCCTTGCCGTCTAGCTCGGCAACGCCCCGGCGAAGATCGGGACCCAGGCGGACGGAGGCCACGTCTCTGACTCGAATCGGCGTCCCCTTCGCATCAGCGCCAAGTGAGACGTTCTCGATGTCGGCGATTGACGAGAGGTACCCCTGGGCCCGCACCATGTACTCCCGGCCTGAGAACTCGAGCAGCCGCCCTTCCACGTCGTTGTTGCTGGATTTGATGGCCTGGATGACGTCACGAACGCCGAGTCGATACGCGGCCAGCCGGTTCGGATCGACGTTCACCTGGTACTGCTTCACGAAACCGCCGATGCTCGCGACCTCGGCTACACCCGGTACCGACGCGAGCCAGTACCGGAGATGCCAGTCCTGAAAGCTTCGCAACTCCGCAAGGTTGTGTTCACCCGTCTCGTCGATGAGGGCGTACTCAAACACCCAGCCGACGCCAGTGGCGTCTGGACCCAGCGTCGGACTGACCTCCGGTGGAAGCTGTCCTCGGAGGCCCTGGAGGTACTCGACCACTCGGCTTCGAGCCCAGTAGATGTCCGTGCCGTCCTGAAAGATCACGTACACGTACGACACGCCGAAGTCCGTGAAGCCGCGAACCGACCGCACCTTCGGGGACGACACGAGGGCGGTGACGATCGGGTAGGTGATCTGGTCTTCGATCAGATCGGGACTGCGTCCCGCCCACTCGGTCGCGATGATGACTTGGACGTCGGAGATGTCGGGCACCGCGTCGAGTGGTGTCCGCGTCATCGCCCAGACGCCCCAAAGGGTGAGCGCGATGGTCCCGGTGAACACCAGGAAGCGGTTGCGGGCGCACCACTCCAGAATTCGCTCGATCACGATGGCCTCCTGGGGCTCACACGCGTCTCTACTTCGCGGTCAACGTCAGCTTCTTTTCCGCGACCGCCTTGTTCTTTACCTTCACCGTGACCGTGACGTTCCAGGTGCCGGCCATCATGATCTGGCCTTTGCCCACGTATTTGCCGGCGTCGGCTGGTTTGTCGCTGACGGCCTTCAGGGCGACGCTGTTCTTCATCTCCGCCATCTTCATCGCCGGCATCGCGGGCATCGCGAGCGACACCACGACGTCTGCACCGACGAGGGGCTTGCCATCGATGTTCGTGACCGTCGCGGTGAAGTCGTTCGCGCCAACCACTGGTGGATTGGGATCGGTCGAGAGGACCACCGTCGGCTCCTTCGGCTTGGGCGCCGCCGTCTGGGAAGCGGCATCAAGTCGTCCAGCCACGACGAACGCGGTCACGACGGAAAACAATGCGAGGGCACCGAACAGGGTCCGGTGAACGTGATGTGTCGATCGATTCAACGTCATTTCTGCTCCTTCTTTGAACGGGTCTACTTGGCCACGAGCGGTTGTTGACGACTGCCGAGGGATTTCCCGGCGCGACTGACAGAGACGGTGAGATCCCAACGGCCTGCCATGAGCACCTGGCCGGTGCCGCGGTAGACGCCAGCCGACACGGCGGAGAGTGTCACCTCGTTCCGCATCGCCGGCATGTTCATCGTCGGCATCGCGGGCATGAAGAGTTGCACCGTGACGTCGGCATCCGTGAGGGGCTTGCCCTGCGAGTCGGCGACGGTCGCCTCGAATTGGTTCTCGCCGATTCTTGCGGGATCGGGCACGGTGCGGAGGGCAACCTGTATGGCATCGCGGCTGGGGGGACTCGACGTCGTCGGTGATGGCGCATAACTCTGCAGGGCGCCACGAAGTTGACTCTCCGAATCGAGGAAGAACGCCGCCGCACTCGCGACCTCCTCGCCCTCGTCAACGCCCTTGGTAATCTGGATGTCCCCTCCCACGCGGCGCCCGATCGTCACAGCCCGAGGCACAAACCGTCCGCCGCCCTCCGCGACGAACACGACCTGTTCGCGTCCGGAGTCGAGAACGGCGTCGGCCGGCAGGGTGATGCCTGTGATGGATCTTGTGGAGAGCTCGACCGTGGCGTACATGCCAGGTTTGAGACGGCCGCGGACGTTGGGAAACTCGTAACGCACCTTGTTGGTCCGGGTCTGCTCATCGAGGTACGGATAGATGTACGCCACGCGCCCTGACTCGCTTTCCCCCGGATAGGCTTCCAGCGTGACAGTCGCGCGGCCGCCAACGTGCACGAACGGAATGTCCTGCTCGTAGACGTCGGCCTCGACCCAGACCACGGAAAGGTCCGCGATCCGGTAGAGCGTCTGACCAGAAGTGACGTGGGCGCCCTTGACCGCCTGTTTCTCAATAACAAAGCCACTCGCCGGCGCCCTCAGGAGCAGTGCGTCCATGGGCTGACGACTCTCATCCAGCTCTCGCAGTTCCTCGGCGCTCACGTCCACCCGGACCAGGCGTTCGCGAGCCGCGGAGACCAGCGCGTCGGCCCGTATTTTCGTATCACTCAGAATCGACGCCGCCATCCGGTCGCGCGCCGCCATCGCGAGGACGTATTCGTGTTCGGCGGCCAGAAGGTCCGGACTGTAGAGCGTGAGGAGCGGCGCACCGCGCTCGACGAATCGACCGGTGTAATCAGCCGTGAGATCTCGGATCCAGCCGTCGAGCTTGATGTTGGCATCCACGACGCGTGTCTCGTCGTAGCGAACGGCGCCAATCGTCCGAATGGTCTGGCCCAGGTTCGACCGGGTCGCTTTCACGGTACGAACACCGATCAGCTGCTGTCGCCGCGTGTCGATGACAACGGGCCCACGCATCGGATCCTGGGCAGCCAGAGGCGCCGACGTGCCGCTTGACCGAGCCCCGGTGTTCGTTGGCTGAGGCGCCTGGCGGGCGCGCCACATCCACACTGCGCCTAGTCCGAGGGCACCCATCAGCACCCCGATTACCGCAGCCACTACTCTTCTTCGAGTCATCGCGCAGCCTCGTTGGCGAGAGTGACCTTGAACACGGCGGGAGCCAGCGAGGAGCCGACCGCGCGCTCGAGGTCGGCAACCGCGCGGCGCCACTCGACAAGCGCGCGGGCATACATGAGCTGCGCCTGAAGGAGCGTCCGCTCGTCGTCAATGAGCGACAGGACATCTGTGCGGTCTGTCTGGTAGCCGATTCTGGCGACGTCTACAGCCTGCCTCGATTGTGGGATGAGGACCGTGCGAAGCAGCGCCGCGCGCTCTTCCGCCGCTTTCACGTTCGAGTACGCGTCGCTGATGGCCGTTCGAACTCTCACGACGCGAGCAGCGGCCTCGGCTTCGGTGACGCTGAGGGCCGCTCGAGCTTCGGCACCGCGGGCCTCGATACCTTTCCGCGACCAAGGGGCTCGCGGCCACGAGACGCTCACCTGCGCCAGCCAGGCATCGGTCTGCCGCGGCTGCAGCATGTAGCCAGCACCAACCGACCAGTCCGGTGCCGTGGCGCTTTGTGCTACAACGCTTTCGGCCCGGGCGCGGTCAACGTCGAGGCGAACCGCACGGAGATCGGGCTGCTCGCGAGCGGCGATCGCCTGCAGGTCATCGAGAGAGCCCTGCAGTGTCGTTTCCTCAGGTTCGGCTACCGCTCCGACAGGGCTGTCGCTTGACCGATTCAGCAGCGCGTTCAGGTGAATCGACGCCTGTTTTGCGGCCCGCTCGAGGTCCACGAGCTCCTCGTGGACCTTGGTCGCCTCGACGATCGTCTTGAGGACGTCCTTCTGTGCCGCGCGCCCGGCGGCATACTTGGCCTGTGCCATGTCCGCCATCTGATTCAGAAAATCAACGCTCTCGATGTGCGTGCTGATCGCGCGGCGGGCGGCGAACAGATCCCAGTAGGTCTCGGTGACGGCTTTGATCACGTCTCGTTCGCGCGACTTGACATTGGCCTCCGCCACACGGATCTCCGCTTCGGCGAGCGCCGTAGAGGCCGCTCGTTTGCCCCTGCCTGGCAGATCCTGCGAGGCCATGAACATGAACATGTTCGTGTTCGACGGATTCAGGGTGTTGACCGGCCATTGCCAGATCTGCGCCTCGAGGCGTGGCGGCATCAGAGCGCGCGCCTGAGTAGGACGCACACGAAGTGGCTCGACCTGCCGACGCGACACTTCCAAGTCAGCGTTGCGGCGAAGAGACTCGTCGATCGCAGCCGCAAGACTGAGTGGGACGCCCCTCGCGGCTTCCGCAAGAGCGATGGACCGACCGGAGGCTTGGCCACCGATCAGATGCGACTGGGCATTGGCGACACCACCGGAAAGAACAAGACAAACGCTGAGCAGCGCGCAGAGAAGAGCCTTCATGATCCCTTTCACACGAGATGATTCGGCCGTGCGTGGGCGCGTGGCGTGTCACGAGACACACCACGGCCCCACGCGTGTCGCCACACGTCAGAAGCGGATCAAATAAGCAGAACGGAAAATGCGGAACGGTCGGGCGGACTACTGTCGATCTGGAACGGGTCGATCAGTCGGGCCGCTGTGGAGTACGGCACGTTCAACTGCCCCGCTGTCTTGAGTGAGGGATGTACCCAGGCCGCCACGGGGGCGGACAAGTTCCTCACCGCTTCAACCTTGGACGCGCCGAGGTCCTTGAAGACCTTGCAGCAGCTCGCCGAATTCATCGGCGCCGCGCTCATCAGCGCGGCGCTGCCCTCGTCAACGGCCATCGGGCACGTCATTTGATCGGGCTGCGCCACCATCATCCCGGACGCGCAGGCGGCGAGCGGGGCGAGGAGAACGGCAGAGAGCAGAAGCACGACCGAGAAGGTTCGCTCGAGTCGCCGTCGCCCTGGTGGTTGCCGAAGGAGGGCCATCCGCAATGAGTATAGACCCGCCTTCTGCGATTGCCCTCGCAAGAAGTCATGCGTATTGCGGGAAGAGGCCAGCAAGCCATCACGATGCAGGGCACGGAGGTCAACGGACGCAGCGGAACAGGCCCTCATAGATCACCGGCGCCGATCTCGTGCATAGCGATGGTTTGGGCGGCCGATTGAGTTCCCGGAGCGGCAGCGATGGGTCGGACTCGAAGCCGTGCGTTGCGAGTTCACTGACGATCTGGTCCGCGGTCAAAAAGCACTGCGGCTGGCCGGAGAATCGCTGCCGGACCGCGCGAGATTCCTGATCCCGTGCGCGACGATGAAAGCGAATGACTCGGCGGCCAGTGGCAGCCGGTGCATCGGCGCCCCAACAGACGCACCCGAGGCCACCGATCCGCTCCCGCGCGTTCGCTATTACACTTCGCCCGTGCGCGCGCCGCGAAGACGATCGCAATCACTGACGTGGGTTGAGCAGACTCTGGGCTCAGGCGCCCGCGTGGTCGCCACACGCCGGCTCACTGGCGGACTCACGTCGCTCGTCCGCGAACTGACGGTCGTGCAGAACCTCCGCCGTAGCCGCTACGTGCTGCGCTCATGGGCGTCCGACAACAAGTATATGGACTGGACTCTGCGCGCCGTAGCCGCGGAGGCCGCGGTCCTCACCACACTGGAGCGGACCGATGTGCCGGCGCCGCGGATCGTTGCGTTCACGAGCGACGTGTCGGCCGGCGGCCCTGCCCTGCTCATGACGCGCGTGCCTGGGCGCGTGTTCCTGATGCCGCGCGACCGGGAGCACTGGCTCCGCCAGATGGCTCAGATGCTCGCGCGTATTCACGCGCTCAGCCCACCGGGCGCCGAGTTCGAGTCCTGGCTTGACACCAGCGCGCTCACGACGCCGAACGACGCATCACGCGCGGAGACTTGGCGCAACGCGTTTGCACTGGTTGCCCAGCAGCGCACGCCCACTCGTACCTGCTTCATCCATCGGGACTATCAGCACTTCAACCTGTTGTGGTCTCGCGGGCGGCTGACGGGCGTGGTCGACTGGGGCGGCGCGGGCTCAGGGCCCCCGGACATCGACGTCGGCCACTGCCGCCTGAACCTCACGCTGCTCTTCTCCGTGCACGTCGCAGAACGGTTCCGCGAGTTGTACGAAGCCGAGTCCGGACGCGCCGTCGATCCGTATTGGGACCTGTATGCGCTCTTATCGTACGGGCCGGACTGGAAGAACTTCCTGCCGCTTCAAATTGGCGGACGCGCACCGTTCGAGGTCGAAGGAATGACTCGCAGGATGGAAGAAGTGGTCGCCCTCGCGTTGCGCCGCACGTGAGCGCATGGGTGTCTTCGCTATTGGCAGCGGTCGGCCGCCGCAGGGCACGGAGGTCAACGGACGCAGCGGACCAGGCCCTCATAGATCACCGGCGCCGAGCTCGTGCATCGCAATGGTTTGGGCGGCCGATTGAGTTCCCGGGGCAGCGATGGGTCGGACTCGAAGCCGTGCGTTGCGAGTAACGATCTGTTCCGCGGTCAAAAAGCACTGCGGCTGGCCGGAGAAGTCAGTGAACACGAACGACTCTCCGGTCAACGGTCGGGCCGATTCCGCAATCATGCTCCGGGAGAACGTGAAGAGGAACAGCGCGCAGCCTCTTCAACCGCCATCCTGAACTCGCTGCCGGACCGCGCGAGATTCCATATTGCCGTGCGCGACGGCAACATCACGCTGTTTGCCTTTCGACGCGGGTGAAGAGCACGGAGTCGTCGCGCATGATGCTGATTGCTGCGCTTCCTCAGTCGCTGGCGGACCGCGACACAGCTCGGCGCTTGTGCAGACCAGGCTCGGTCCATACCTCGCTGATCGGCAGCCCGCTGAGACTGACCGAAATGGAATAGAGCTGCGTGTACATCACCAGCGATGAGCACCCGTCGGCCACGATCTCGATGGCGCAGTCGAAGTCGACCATCGCGCCGTTCGACGCGTGCAGCCGCGCCCGGTCGTCGTCGAGCAGCCGAACAGGGAAGTAGACTTGACCGTAAGCTCGGCCAGCCGGAAGCACGAGGCCCGGGCCAACCTCTTCTTCCGGACAGTCTTCGACGGCTGAAAATCCAGTCAACGTAGACACCACGTTGACGGCGCGTATGACGCCAAGACTCTGGAGAACGACCTCATCGTTTTGGGAGAGAGGGGCAGCGCCCCCTAGCTTCACCAATGGCCGGTCGACATCGCCTGCAGGATGGTCGGCATCCTGCGTCGCGACGTCTTTCGGAATGAATGTCACAACCTTCATGGCCGCATGTATGTCAGCGGACCAAACGTTCGAGGAAACAACGTCGAACCGCTCGCCGATGAGGCTGGCGAGGAGGTCTATTTCGTTCGGAGCGAGCTTGGCTTCATAGAGCATGGGACGCCGCCGATTCGCGAAGGTCGCCAAAGGATAGCCCGCCGGCCACCGGGGGCGGGAATCGGGCGATCGAACGTCCCGCGCGATTCTGCGCGACCGTAAGCGAAACCAAGCGGGAGGAAAAGCCGTTGGCCCAAATGCCAGCGTTGCCGCGGCGCCTTGCACCTGATTGCACCCGACACCCGCGCTCAGGCACGGGCTTTCAGACGAGGCCTCACGACGCGAACGTCGACGTCTGGCCAAGGTCGCGACCGGCGGGCGTTGTTCGGCGTGGGCAAGAGACTGCGCCATAAGTCGACGGTGGTAATCTGGGGCGGACGCTCATGACCACGCTCGCCGATCGCATCACCGTTGATCCCGCTCAGTGCGGCGGACGTCCGTGCGTTCGGGGCCTCCGCATCCGGGTGACGGATGTCCTCGACCTGCTGGCGTCGGGCCTGACGCCTGAAGCGGTCATCCAGGAACTGCCCGATCTGGAGCTCGAGGACGTGTCGGCCTGCCTCCGGTTCGCCAGCCGGCGTTTGGCCCATCCGATCGTCGCGGCGTGACGTGACGATCTGGCTTGACAACCAACTGCCGCCGGCGCTCACGGCGTGGGTGCTCACTACCTTGGGCGTCGAGTGCACAAGCGTCCGCGACTTGGCGCTGCAACGAGCTGCGACCTGGACATCTTCTACGCCGCCCGCGACGCCGACGCACTGGTCATGACCAAAGATGCGGATTTTGCCGCGCTCGTGAACCAGTTCGGCGCACCGCCCCAGATCGTGCTCGTCACTTGCGGGAACACCTCGAACGCCCATCTGCGACAGGTCCTCGAAACGGCCTGGCCGACAGTGCTACTGATGCTGGAACGAGGTGAGCCGC
>JBDSZL010000045.1:0-40478 GCA_039925145.1 Vicinamibacterales bacterium
TTCGCCGCCTGGCGCGCGACTACGAACGCCTCCCGCAGACGCTCGCGGGCCTGCACTATCTCGCGTTTGTCTGTCTCATGCTGGCCAACGCCGTCCCGGTCGTCGTAACTTCATAACAGGCTCTAGAGAGCAATTCCATCAGACGGTAGACGGCCCGAGGTGCCTGGCGGTTGGCTAAATGATGGAATCGCGGAACGCTTCAGATCAGCGCGCGCACCAGCCAGGCGAGCGGCGCCGCGGTGACGATGGAGACTGTGCTCACGGTGGCGAGCCCCACTGCGGAAAACGGCGCAATCCTGAAGAGGGAGATCCACTCAGATGCGAGTGACGTGTCGTGCGCCTCGAGCCAGGCGAACACGCGCGCGTTGATTCGTCGGCGCTGGTCGGCGCGGGGCTCGAGTGTCGCCCACGCCTCGGTGAGTTGTTCGTCATTCATATGGTGCCTCCATTGGGACGCAAGAGAGTTTCAATGCGGCTGCCGAGGCGCGCGCGTGCGCGCTCGAGAGTTTTACGGACCGCGGCAGACTCGATACCCAACGTCGTCGCGATCTCGCTCGCGTTCAGCTCGGCCCCGTAGCGCAGGCTGACGATTGCGCGCTCGCGCTCGGTGAGCTCGCTCAGTGCGATAAGGAGCGCGCGTCGCTGTCGCGCGCGATCGAGATCGTCGGTCGGGTCGATGGCATCGGCGGCGATTTCGGGCAGCTCACCGGTGGTCGTCAGTTCGGGCCTGCGCCGCCGAAACCGGCGGCGCAGCGTGTTGAGGGCAATGGTCGTTGCCCAGGTCGCAAATCGCGCATCGGTGCGCGGGGTGTATCGGTGGAGCGACGTCAGCACCTTCAGCAGCGCGTCCTGCGTCACGTCTTCGGCGTCCTCGTCCGATTGCAGCATCCCGCGTACCGTACGGAAGACACGATCGACGAGCTGCAGGTAGAGCGCGCGGCGCGCCTCGGGGTCGCCTCGTCGGGCCCGTTCGACGAGGCGAGTTATCGCGTCCTCCGGCAGCGGCTCGGCATCCCCACCGAACCGCGAGCTGAAAATCGCGAATAGCCGCATCGATGCGGCGTCGATCACCCGCCCACCTGTGTCACGTAGCCGATCGTCCAGACCGAGGATCGAAATGTCCCGACGATGGCCGACAGGACGCAGAGCGCGGGCACTAGGACAACACACCCGAGCACGATGACCGGGACAATGTGAAGCACCGGGATCAGGGCCGCGAGCAGCAACGCCACGGGCGCCATTGCAAGAAGCCCCAGACCCGAGATCACGAGCGTTCCGACGAACATCGCCACGATGAGCTTGAGCCCGTGCATCAACCGGCCGTGCACGAAGAGCCGGGCCTTACGCATGGCGTCGAGCGCACCGCGGTTTTCGAGTACGGCGATTCGTAACGCGAATGCCTGCACGAGATACAGCGTGACGAGCCATGGTACTGCGATCAGGAACGCGACAATACCGGTCAGAACCGCACCGATGGTCCCAAAGGCCAGCATTCCGATCCCGCATGCCGCCGCGACGAGCACGAGGGTTCCGATCGTAGCGCCCACGTAAAGCAGCGCGATTCGGAGGAGCACACCCCAATGCGTCCAACCGGCGCGCCACCCTTCGCGGTTCGTCATCGTGCCGCCCTGGCGAGCCCGCGCGATGCCCACGATGAGCGCGCCTTCGCTGACGAAGCGCATGACGAATGCGATCACGATTGCGACGAGGACGGCGATGATGATGGGTGCGATGTGCGTGATGACATCACGCCCGACGAGCTCCTGAGTCGCGCCTGTCGGTATCGGAAGGCGGACCGGCCCAACGCCCACGGTGACCCCGCCGCCTCCTCCGTTGTGGCTCCCGCCACCCGCCCCGCTTCCACCGCTCGTGATGCCGATGAAGAATCCAAAAAGCCAGAGCCACTTGCACGTGCGTGCGTAGTGAAGCCCTTGTCTGATGATCTCGCGTATGGTCATGCGCTGCTCCCCAGTCTGGGCCCGAAGCCCGTTACTGGGTTAAAGCCGGTGAGGGTGGCGGGTGTGACAGTCGGCCAGGCCAGGTCGCACGCCAGGGACTCTGGCGCGAAGACATAGAAGTGCCAAGAATCTTTACACGTCCTGGCGGACATGCAAAGAAAAGCTCATTTTCTTTACACATCAGGAGCTACCAAAGCCCACAATGGCTTCTATGGTTGCCCTGCACCAGTTGGCGCCGGAGCGTTTCGAGACGCCTGCCGTGCTCAAGGCCCTGGCGGCTGCGAGCCGTCAACTCGCTGAATTTAAAGGTGTTGTCCTCTCGATACCGAACCAGGATCTCCTCATCAATACCCTCGGGCTGCAGGAAGCCAAGGACAGTTCCGCCATCGAAAACATCGTCACGACTCACGACGAGTTGTTCAGGGCGGCGGCGTTTCCCGAGGCTGTGACCAGCCCGCCGACTAAGGCGGTGGCGGGCTACCGCCAGGCGATCCGCGTCGGCTTCGACGCGGTTGCGGGGGACGGGCTGCTCACCAATGCCCACATTCTGAGTATTCAGCGCGAGCTGGAGCAGAACGACGCCGGATTTCGCCGCTTACCTGGGACGGTCCTCAAGACCGATGCGGGGGAGGTCGTGTACACGCCGCCACAGGATCCCACCGACATCATCGCGCTCATGACCGACCTCGAGCGGTTTATCAATGACGATGCCCTGTATCCGGCGGATCCGTTGATCAAGATGGCGCTCGTCCACCATCAGTTCGAGAGCATCCATCCGTTCTACGACGGCAACGGGCGCACAGGCCGCATCGTGTGCGTGTTGTACCTCGTCAAGCAAAGGCTTCTCGACATCCCGGTGCTTTACCTCAGCCGGTTCATCGTCCAGAACAAAGCCAGCTACTACCGGCTCCTGCAGGCCGTGCGAGACGAGGACGCCTGGGAATCGTGGGTGCTCTACATGCTCTCGGCCGTCGAGCACACGGCGCGGCAGGGTATCGCAACCACCCAGGCGATCAAGGCCGCCATCTTCGACGTCAAACACCGGATTCGCGACAGGTACCCTTTTTACAGCCAGGACCTCATCAACAACCTCTTCGTGCATCCGTACACCAAGATCGAGTTCGTTCAGCACGACCTCAATGTTTCGCGCCCGACCGCCACGAAGTATCTCGACGCACTCGCGGCCGGAGGGATTCTTCAGAAGCAGAAGGTCGGTCGCTCGAACTACTACATCAATACACGGCTGTACGACATCTTGACGGGCGCGGCCATGCCTGAGGGCGAGGCAGGATAGAAGTGCCTCTGGCTTATCGTCGACTTCTCATCCTTCTTCTTGCGCTGATGATTCCGGCATCTGCGACGGGGCAGGCGGGCTCTGACTCACAGGCGACCATCACCATCGGCGCGTCCGCCTCCGAGCTCGACACCCGTATCGACCCGGTGGCGGGAGTGGGGCAGGCGGCGAACAGAATGGCTGACCTGGGCCTCGACGCGCTGCTCCCGAGATCGAGTGACCGATCAGCCCGCGGCGCTTGGACGCGCCTTGCGCGACTCTGGTTCGTGAATCTGCCCGTGGCCTCGCTGGCACATAACTACATCCACGACGCGGGTCATCTTGCGCGACTCAGAGAATTCGGCGTGCCGTCCTTTGATAAGGACATCACCTCGTGGCCTTGGCCGATTCCAGTGACCATTTCGATTGAGCGCATCGACGAGAACGCGCCGCTGAGCCTGGAGCAGGAGGTTGCGATACAGGCCGCCGGTGAAGGAGCCGCACGAGCGCTGGCTGACAGGATGCTCGACAGGATCTATCGCGGTGAACAAGCCAACTATTTTGACTGGGTGTTGTTCGGCTACGCGAAAATCGACTTCTCCACTTACGGGTTGACTGATCTGAGCAACGACCGCATCGATGGTGACTTCAGCGCGTATACGTGGCAGCGCGTGTGGCTCGAGGAATCGCGAGAGCCAGACCGCCGGTACGCGTTCTACGTCAGTCAGCTACGTCATGCGGCACTCTGGAGTCTGGCCGACTACTCCCTGGTCTCGGCGCTCAACAGCGTGGGTCGCTACCTGGTCACTGGGCAACGGCACACCCCGAATCCAGTGCTGCGGCTCGGACCAGTCGGCCTCGTTCCGGGTGCGTATGCCGACCTGACCCCGGATGGACCGGAGCGAGGCGCGGACCTTCGCCTGGTCACCCGAGCCCATCTCACGACTCTCAGCCTCGGCGCCGTCGACACAGCCACAGGAACAAGGCTATGGCGGGCCGCGGGCTCATTGCATTCACGCTTGGACACGAGGCCGATGCCCGAGGTCCGAGCATCGCTCTGGCAGCAGGACGCCTCCTCGATTGGCGGTAGTGTGGAGATCGGTGCGAGGGGCCGCGTCGCGGTCGGCGCTGCGAGACTGGGTATCGTCGGGAGCATTGGCTACAAGACCCGCGGCTACATGAGCTCGCAGCCGCTGAAAGCTTCTCCTCTTGCTTCGATCTCGGTCTCAGGAGTCTTTTGAGAACCGCGGACTGCTGAGGTTCAACCGGCGGCGATCTCACAACGCCGGCCACCGTGCTGCGCGTTCATCGCCTCTGTTCCGCGAACACATCGCCGACCCGCCTCGCCAGCGTGGAAGTGTCCGCATGCGAAATGTTTGACGTGACAGCGACGACCATGCTTCTGTCGCGGCTCGTCACCAGCGACATCACCATCCCGCCGGCCAGCTCACCGTTGATGCTGCCTGGATTGGTCGCCAGCGCGAAGCGCACGAGATCGGATGGCGTGGAATAGAACGCCATCCCGTTGGCGCAACAGGCCAGGTCGCGCATGCGCATCAGCCGTCGTCCACCCGCAGGACTACCGCCCGACCGAGGGACATAGAACGTCGCGCGATCGCCAGGCAACGGCTGCGCCGGAGCAAGACCGATCGGTCTGAAGATGACATGGCGGATGATTGTGAAGAGCGGGAAGTCCTCCTCGGGCTCGCCGACGTGCTCGGGACTCCATTCTGCCGCTGAGTCGGTGCCGGTGTTGGTCAGGCCGAGCGCCGCGACGACGCCGGTGACCACGGACGCCGCCGTTCCGATGTTGAATCGCGTGTCCGCCGTAACTGGCGCCCGCGTCGCGACGTCTCTCCATCCGAACCCTTCGGCCCAGATGAACGTACTGCCAGCACCAACCGCGGCGGACACCCCGGGCAGGTTCTGCTCCAGCACGGCTGAGAGCACGAGCTCTCGCGCGCGTTCGACGGCTGCCGCATGCTGCGGCGACGACGGCGAGCCAACGACCGAGGGCACATTCCGTGACTGCGGGAAGAGAGGCGCGCTCACGACAACCCCGTGAGTGAGAAATGCCGCGAACGCGGCGACAATGACGCCGACGGCCAGCGCGGTTCGGGCAGCCCACTTGGGGAGCCGGTTGCGGGCTGCTCTTACACCGAGCACGACGCCGACCACCATCAGCAGCATGCCCATCCCGGCGGCGCCTGGCGCGTCGTCGGCGTTGGCCACATAGACTCCCATGGTTCCGATGGCCAGGCTGAGGGTGATAAGAGCGAATGCCTTCACGGGGTTCAGCGCAGTGGATGTCATGCATGCAGTGTGGCGGATGCCTTCTGCGGAGTCCTCACCGAAAGGTGAGCAGCGGATGAGATTCAAGTGAATGCCTCGAAAACCAGGCAATGCTCACGCGGTGCTGAGGACTTTCGGCGCCGCGTCATCGATCATCGCAACATGCGTGTGAAGATGATCCTGCCGGCGCTCACCGAGGCCACTGGCCCCTACTGGCGCCCCATCAAGTACTCGCTCTTTCCCCCGCTCGGCCTGGCGACGCTCGCCGGCTACCTGGATGACGACACCGAAGTCGAGATTCAGGACGAGCACGTGCAGCCGCTGACGCTCGACGATGAGCCGGATCTGGTGGTGATTCAGGTCTACATCACCTCTGCGCGACGGGCGTACGAACTGGCCGACCACTACCGCCGGCGGGGCAGCTACGTCGCCCTCGGTGGACTCCACGTGACGTCCTTGCCCGACGAGGCGTCGCAGCACGCTGACGCGATCTTCCTCGGGCCCGGCGAGGCCACATGGCCGCGATTTCTCGCGGACTTCAAGGCGGGCCACCCGAAGCGAATCTACCAGTCGTCCGAGCGCACGCTGGCGGGCCTGCCTCCGATCCGCCGCGACCTGATCGCACGTCATCTCTATCTCGTCCCGAACTCCATCGTGGTGTCGCGCGGCTGCCCGCACGTGTGCGACTTCTGCTACAAGGAAGCGTTCTTCGAGGGGGGCCGGTCGTTCTACACCCAGACCGTGGACGCCGCGCTGGCCGAGATCGAGCGGCTCCCGGGACGGCATCTCTACTTCCTCGACGATCACCTGTTCGGCGATCGCCGCTTCGCGACCGCGCTCTTCGAAGGCATGCGCGGCATGGGCCGGCTGTGGCAGGCGGCGGGCACCGTCAACGCGATTCTCGCACCGGGCATCATCGAGCTCGCGGCCGCCGCCGGGCTGCGGAGTCTGTTCGTCGGCTTCGAGACGTTGGACCACGGTAATCTCCTCGAGCAGCACAAGCACCAGAACCTGAAGCGCGACTACGCCGCGGCTGTTCGGCGCCTGCACGAGAACGGAGTGATGATCAACGGCAGCTTCGTCTTCGGAATGGATGGCGACGACACGACCGTGTTCGAGCGCACGGTGGAGTGGGCAATCGGTCAGGGAATCGAAACCGCGACGTTCCATGTCCTGACGCCCTACCCTGGTACGGCGCTCTATCAGCGCATGGCCGCGCAGCAACGGCTGACCGTTCACGACTGGGATCTGTATGACACGCGGCACGCCGTCTTTCAGCCGGCGAAGATGACGGGCGCGGAACTGGAGGCGGGGTATGAATGGGCCTATCGCGAGTTCTACCGTTGGTCGAGCATCGCCCGCGGCGCCTGGGCGCACGACGACGTGCTGGCCGGGTTGCGGCATGCTGCCTATGCGGCAGGATGGAAGAAGTTCGAGCCGCTGTGGGATTTCGTGATCCGCGCGAGGCGTGCGGGCACCATGTTGCCCGCGCTCGAGGCGATTCTCAGCGAGTTCGGCCGCCGCCGGCCTGATGTGCCCGCGCCGACGGACACGCGAACGACGGTGGAGACCATGCCATGCGAAAACTGGTGAAGGACTTCTGGCCGTTCGCGCTCTTCGGTGTGGTCATGGTGGTGGCGCTGGTTGTCTATCCCAGGTGGCAACAGGAGGTCGACCGCAATCGCGATGCGCGCGCCGATCCGCATCACATCGCCGGCGGTCTCTACTTCGTGGGCGCACCCGATCTCGCTGCGTTCCTCCTGGTCGGAACGGAGGGACACGTATTGATCGGGAGCGGCGACCAGAAGACGGCGCGCAAGATCATCGACAGTGTCGAGCACCTGGGCTTCCATATCCGCGACGTCAAGGTGCTCCTTGCCACCGACCCTCACGAGGACGAGGCTGGTGGGTTTGCCGAGCTGCAACGCGCTTCGGGTGCGCAATTGTGGGCCAGTGAGGCCAATGCGGCCGTGATTGTGACCGGCGGCAAGGATGATCCCAGCATCGTCTACACCCCCTACACGCTGCTGGCGCTGGCTGGTGTGACGGGGTACCCGGCCGCGCGAGTGGACCACATCGTGAAGGACGGCGACACCGTGCGTGCCGGCGTGCTCGCGCTGACGGCGCACATCACGCCCGGTCACGCCCCTGGCTGCACGACGTGGACGTTCACCGTTCGTGAGGGCGATCGCGATCTGCGTGTGGTGCATCGCTGCCAGGTAGGAGTGCCGTACGGTGCATCGCTGGTGGAGCCCGAGCATCCAATGGGAGTGCGCGACGACTTCGAGCGTGGTCTCCGCACCCTCCGCGCCCTCGACGTCGACATCTGGCTGACCTCGCACGGGCGCGACTACGGCCGGTTCCGGAAGTACGACGACAGCCGGCGCTCGGCCGGTGCGATAACCCCCTTCATCGATCCCAAGGGTTATGCCGAGTCGCTCGACGCCGCGGAGGACGCGTTCCGCAACCTGCTCACCGAGCAGCAACAGGGGTCGCAGCAGAAGCGACCGTGATCAGAACTGCAGCCGCATTGGTAAGCAGTGGTTTGTATAAATTGTCAGTAACGGCATCCTTGGCGGCCACATAATCTGCTTACTCATGTCGATGACCGCATGGTCGTACCGCAAGTCACGCGTGGCGTGTACCCTGACCGTCCTGGTCGTTACTGGTATGGTGACCGCGCGCGAACAGGACCGATTCAAAGTTCCCGTTAATGTCGTGCCCATCTATGCAACCGTGACCGACGAGGGCGGCGCACTCGTCACCAACTTGCGACTCGAGGACTTCGAAGTCCTGGACGAGGGGAAGCATCAGCAGGTCAACCTCTTCAAAAGCGACGTGCAGCCGTTGACGGTCGCGGTCCTGCTCGACACGAGCCCCAGCCTCTTCGAAACAACCGCCCGCATGCAGACCCTCGTCGGGGCGTTCGTGCGAAGCCTGCTGCCAGACGATCGGGCGGCCGTAGGGACGTTCAGCCACGTCGTGACGTTGAACCGGCAGCTCTCGAACGACGCTGAGACGCTGCTGAGGCGACTGGGCGATGATGCGCCGTTTCCTGCGGGCACGGCGTTGTGGGACGCCATTGACGTCGGACGAGCCACCGTCACGAGCGAAGGCGGGCGGCGGGTCGTTCTCGTGTTGACCGATGCCGTCGACAACAGCAGTGCGTCGGACATCCCCGATATCCGCACCCGTCTCGAGCGCGAGGGAGTCATGGTGTACGGCGTCGGCGTGCGCGGCCGGAACGGGCTGCAGGCGCGCGATGTCACCGGAATCGCTCGCGCGACCGGAGGCTGGTACTTTGCCCTCGGTCCGAACGACGACCCTATGCGTGCCGGGCAGAAGATTGCCGAGGAGTTGCATCGCCAATACGTCCTCGGCTTCGCGCCTCGCGTGCTCGACGGCAAGATGCATCGAATCGACGTCCGCGTGAAGCGGTCTGGAGTGACAGTGCGTGCTCGTCGCAACTACTGGGCGTCTGACAATGGTCCCGTTCGCTGACCGTCGCCTGCCCGGGCTGGTCCTGTGGCTGGTCGTCGCCGCTATGGTGGCGGCCTCCGCCAGTCATGTGCCGGCGGGTGCCCCGCAGTCCGGCACGGCAGGGGGTGTGAGACCGGCCTTTCATGCCGAGTCAGATGCCGTCTGGATGGCCGCGACAGTGCTCGACGAAGCCGGTCGGCTCGTGACCGACCTGACGAAGGATGACTTCGAGGTCCTCGACAACGGACAGTCCCGTGACGTGAGCTTCTTCCGCAATGACGCTGTTCCTTTCTCGATTGTCGTCATGATCGACATGAGCGGCAGCATGCTCGGGGCGCTCCCCCTGGCTCGGCGTGCGGTGTCCGAGCTCGTGACCACGTTCATGCCGGGAGATCGCGCGAACGTCGGCTTGTTTGCGGGGATTCCCACGGTTGCGCCGCGCTTCAGCGCGAACCTGCAGACGATTCTTGGCTGGGTGAGCGTCGATCGGATCGCAGGCTCATGCCGGCAGTGGGCTTACAGGCCGCTGCTGCCGCCGGAGGCGGCAGGTAAGGGCGGGGTGACCGCGTTGTGGAACGCGATCGAGTGCGGCATAGAAACGGCCGCCGTGGACAGTGAGACGCCTCGGCGAGTCGTCCTCGTCGTGAGTGACGGCGAGGACACGATGGGTTTAGGGCCGCCGGGCGGAGCCCCGCAGGATGCCGCTGCGGTCCTGACAAAGCTTGCTGCGCAATACGGAATCATGGTGTACGCCATTGGCATTCGCGGGCCAGAACCTTCTTCGAGTCGCGAGCAGCTCGCGAAGCTCGCAGCCAACACCGGCGGGGGATACGCCCAATTGACCAATCGGGACGACCTGCCTGAGATGTTCGCGCGCGTAGGCGAGGAGCTGCGTCATCAATACATCTTTGGTTTTACGGCGGGCGGCGCGGATGTCTCCGCCAGGACGTTCGAGGTGCGGGTCCGCCGACCCGGCCTGAGCACTCGCGCGAGACGAGTCAGCGTGCACAGCGCCCCGCCGGTGATGGTGGCCACGTCGATACCGAACTCGCCGGTCCCGACCGCATCGGAGGAGTCAGTCGATGCCCCGCGCCTGGGCGATGCGGCCCTCGGCGCCGTGTCGTTCAGCCGTCTCGACGCGTATGAACGTGGCGAGGCTATCGAGGCCAGCGGTTTGAGCCTCGCGCCGATGGATCTGTTCGCGGCAGTTCAGGGGCTGCGACGCATGGCGCCGGCCTGGATTCGCGCGGGCGGCACCGAGGCCGTGGCGAGGCGGACATTGGCTGTCGCGACCTACGCGCTCGACTTGGTTGATCAAAACAGCCGCGTCGACTGGCCGGAGCCCATCACCCCCTACGACTTTGTCGAGTGGGCCTGCTCGATGGTGCGTGGCACGCCGGCCTCGCCTGCCGAACGTTCATGGCAGCTCGCCAGTACCGCCCTGCTCGAACGTGTGACGGTCATGCCGCGCGCTGGGTCCCCGATTGGCGCGCTACAACCGGACGTTCCGATTTCTCTGCCAGCGAAGAATCGGTTCACGGCTCATGTGCGGCACGGCGAGGAGCGATACCCAGAGGAGCCGTTGTGGGGGCTTGCTCGCGCCATCGTGGCGGATGCGCTGCCAGAATTCGCTGAGACCCGGGCAGGACAGAGAGCCAGCCGAATCAAGGGGTATGAGAACGTTTTGTCACGGCCAACGGTGTTCGGGACCGACGGACAGTTCACGTCTGTCAGCCTCGTGCAGCAGGAGGCCCGCGTGCGAATGGCGCTGGTCGAATTGGTGTTCGGCAACTCGGAGGCGGCGCTGCGGCTGCTGGACCAGGCGGGGACGCCCGACGATCCCGCTCTGCGGTATTGGTACGGGTTGTTCAAGGGGCGCGCGCTCGAAACGGCCGAACGATCGGCCGATGCTGTGGCGGCCTACCGCATTGCGTTCGCGGCCTACCCTTACGCGCAGGCGGCGACGACTGCCCTGGGCGCCGCGCTCGTCACTGACCACCAGAGCACTGAAGCGTCGGCTCTCGTGAGCCGGATGTTGCTGCTGCGGCCGCCGCCCTCCGATCCCTGGTTTGCATACAGGACGCCGCTCTACCGACATTGGCCCGACCTCAGACGCGAGCTGCGATCAGCCATCAAGCCATGAAGTCCGGACACATCATCGCGTGCGTCACCGTCCTGGGTGTTCTCGCCTCCGGCGTCTCCGGGGTCGCTGGCCGGCAGAACGCTTCTCAGTTCCGGGCGACCACCGACGTCGTAATTGTGCCGGTCTCCGTGAAGAGTGGGACCCGGGTGGTACCCGGGCTGACTGCTGTCGATTTCGAGTTACTCGACGAAGGCATCGTCCAGGACGTCACGTTGCGAATGGTCGAGACGCTGCCCATCGATGTGACACTCGTCGTCGACACGAGCGGCAGCGTGCGCGGTCGGGCGCTCGAGCAGTTCAAGGGCAACGTGCGGCGAATTGCGGAGACGCTGCAGGTGAACGATCGCCTGCGGCTGCTGACATTTGCTGCCAATGTGTCGGATGCTTCGGGACTTCAGTCAGGCGGTGTTGCGCTCGACGTCGAACGCATCGAGGCTGGCGGCGCCACGTCGTTCTATACCGCGCTGGCGGCTGCGGTTGTGGCATTTCCACTCGCTGAGCGGCCACAGTTCATCTTCGGCTTCAGCGATGGCGCCGACAATATGAGTTTCGAGCAACCGGGTCAGGTCCGTTCGCTCGTTCTGCGTTCGGGCAATGCCCTGTACCTGCAGATGGGCCAAAGCCGGTCAGCCCCGGGGAGAGAGGCTGAGAAGGTTCTGCGCGACGCCGCGGAACGATCCGGTGGAGCGCTCTATACGGGCGACGTGACAGCCGGCTTGCCCGAAGGGTTCGAGCGGGCTTTGACCGATTTCCGCACCAGCTACGTGTTGACGTACACGCCGCGAGGCGTCAGCCGATCAGGCTGGCACAACATCGTCGTCCGCACGAAGGAGCGAAAGTACACGGTCCGCGCCCGAAGCGGATATGACGCGGAGTGATACGGCTGCACAGGATAAGGCGGCCGCGGACCGGCTTGTCCGCCTCAGCGGCGCGCCGCTGTTGCCCAGCGGCCCGATAGCAGCTATAAGTCTTGCCTCGGCTATACCGCGCGGTGGTGCGATCCGCGACGATAGAAGACGCGGCGTGAAAGGCGGGCATGTCGCTCGCGTGCTCCTTGATTACGAGGTGCGTCTGATGCGGCGTGCGGTGAAGCGATCGATTGACGGGCTCCTGCGGGCCTCGGTGCTCGTGCCGATCCTGGCGGTTGTCGGCGTCGGATCATCGGCGACTCGACTCGTGGCCCGACCGACGGGCGCGCCGGCCCCAGAAGCGGCAGTGGCTCAAGGCGGGCGCGGAGGCGCCGGCGCGGCGCCCGCACAGGGCGAGCCTCCTGCCGGCGCCCGAGGACCTGCCGGCGACCCGCGCGCCAACGTGGGGCCATCCGACCGCCCCCGGGTTGACGTGGCGGCTGCCGAACGCGGTCGCACGCTGTGGGGCACCGAATGCGTCTCGTGCCACGGCGCCCAGGCTCGCGGCACGAACGAGGGACCGAGTCTGCTGAGCTCCGCCGTGGTGTTCGAAGACCGGAACGGTAACCGGCTGGGTCCCTTCCTCGAGAAGGGGCACCCCACGCGGAGCGGCCGGCCCAGCGCCGTCATAACCGATGCGCAGGTTGTCGACCTCGTGCATTTCGTGCTGCAGCGCAGAAACGAGACGCTGCGGGGCGGCGCGTTGTTCAACCCGAAAGACGTCCTGACGGGCGATGCGAAGGCGGGTGCTGACTACTTCAATGGACCGGGTGGGTGTGCGACCTGTCACACATCCACGACCAACACGCTCGCCGGCATCGGGACCCGCGTCCCCACAGCGGTGGCGCTCCAGCAGCGGATGTTGTTCCCGTCGGGCGGCCGCGGGTTCGGCGGTCGAGGCGCCCGAGGTGCTGGCCCGGGGGGCGCACCCTCCCCGACAGCCGTCACCGTCACGCTGACGCCCGCGACCGGGGCGCCGATGTCGGGCGCGCTCGTGGGCCTCGACGATTTCTACGTCAGGTTCAGTGACGCCGCCGGCCAGCTCCGGGTCGTTCGCCGCACGCCGACCCTGCGGGTGGTGGTCAACGATCCGATGAAGGCCCATCACGATCTGCTCGACCGCATCACCGACAAGAACATTCACGATCTGACGGCCTACCTGGTGACACTGAAATGAAAACTCTGCTGACGGCTCTGCTCGTCGCGACCGTGTCGCTCGCAACGCTCGCGGGTCAGGGCGGATTGCCCGCGGCCAGGCTGCTCAACCCAGGGCCCGACTCGTGGCCCATGTTCAACGGCGACTATTCGGGCCGCCGGTACAGCCCGCTGACGCAAATCACCGCCGCCAACGTCAAAGGGCTGAGCCTGGCCTGGCTGTATGAGATGACCGATGGCGGTGGCTCGATCAAAGCCACGCCGCTCTCCATCGATGGCGTGCTCTACTTCTCGGTTCCGAACCACGCGTTTGCCGTCGAGGCGCGCACCGGCGAACAGCTGTGGCACTACACGTGGGCGACCAAGGGCGGCAACCCGATCGGCAACCGCGGCATGGCTGCCCTCGGCGACACGTTGTATTTCGAGACGCCGGATTGCCATCTCGTGGCGCTCAACATGAAGGACGGCACGGAGAAGTGGAACAAGAGCATCTGCAACGGTGATCTGTTCTACTACGCGTCGGTCGCGCCGACCATCATCAAAAACCACATCATGGTGGGCGTGAGTGGTGACGACATCGACAACCCGGGATATCTGCAGGCCAACGATCCCGTGACCGGAGAGATGCAGTGGCGCTGGTATGCGGTGCCGCAGAGCAAAGACGATCCCGGCATCGAGACGTGGCCGAACCTCGAAGCGGCCAAGCGTGGCGGCGGCATGACGTGGCAGCCGGTCACCTACGATCCACAGCTGAATCTGGTGTTTGTCACAACGGGCAATCCGCAGCCGGTCATCGCCTATAAGAACCGGCTCGGCGACAATTTGTTCACAGGCTCGATCGTGGCCCTCAACGCCGACACCGGCAAGATGGCCTGGTACTTCCAGTCCTCGCCACACGACACGCACGACTGGGATTCCACGCAGCCGGCGGTGGTCTACGACGCGACGATCAACGGCCAGCCGCGCAAGCTCATCGCGCAGGCGGCCCGCAACGGGCACTTCTTCATTCTCGATCGCACGAACGGCAAGGCACTGGTCTCGACCGAGTTCGTGAAGACGAACTGGGCGATGGGCTACGACGAGAAGACCGGACAGCCCGTCCCCAATCCGGCCAAGAAGCCGCAGGTGGATGGCAGCCTGACGTCGCCGGCGCAGGGCGGGGGCACGAACTGGAATTCCCCGTCGTTGAGTCCGCAGACGGGACTCTTCTACATCAACGCCACGCGCGGATTCAGCGTGTACTACATCTACGATCCCAGCGACAATCCCGCCGGCTGGGGCGGCATCGACCAGGGCGGATGGTCAGAGTCGATGCTCCAGGCGATCGATTACAAGACCGGCAAGATCCGGTGGAGCCACCCGTGGACGGGCGGCAGCGGACGCTCGGGCCTGTTGAGCACGGCAGGCAACGTCCTCTTCACCGGCGGCTCGGGTGGGCTCGAAGCGCTCAACGCGACGACGGGCGAACCGTTGTGGCACTCGCGCGTGGGCAATGTGACCAACGCGCCGATCACCTACGAGCTCGACGGTATGCAGTACGTCATCGTCGGTCTTGGCAACAGGCTGGCCGCCTTCGTGATGAACCGGTAGCAGGTCTGCCCGGCGACCCATCGAGATGCGAGCACCAGATCGAACTCGATGGTTTTCGCGGTTCGACGCCGCCCTTCGATAAAGTGTCCTGATGTCTGCCACGGCGGAAGTCGCTGCATCGTTCCCTCGGGCCCTGTCGAGCTACCCGGATCCAAGCGGCGACACCCTGATCGGTCTGTTGATTGAGCGGGCGCGCCTGGAGCCGTTCAATGTCGTCGCTACGCTCATCTTTCTCCTGGCGATCGCTCACACATTTTCGGCCGCCCGATTCACGAAGCGGGCCCACGCTCGCCAGCACGCCGCCGACGCGCGCGCACGCGCGGCGGGTCTGCAGAGCCGGCCGAGCGTCTCGGCCGAACTGCTGCACTTTCTCGGGGAAGTGGAGGTGGTGTTCGGTCTCTGGGCCATCGTCCTGCTCGTCGTGGCGGTGGCCTACGTGGGGTGGGAGCCGGCGCGGCACTACTTCAACGATGGCGTGAATTACACCGAGCCGCTGTTCGTGGTGGTCGTGATGGGATTGGCTGCGACGCGTCCAATCGTCGGGTTCGCTGAAGCCGCGCTTCGCCGTGTCGCCAGTCTTGGGCGGGGCACCCCAGCTGCCTGGTGGATGGCCATCCTGATTGTCGGGCCACTGCTCGGGTCTTTCATCACCGAGCCGGCCGCGATGACGATCTCTGCGCTGCTGCTCGGGCGTCAGTTCTACGATCTGGAGCCTAGTTCACGGCTGAAGTACGCCACGCTGGGCCTGCTGTTCGTCAACGTGTCGATCGGGGGCACCCTCACGCACTTTGCGGCGCCCCCCGTGCTCATGGTGGCGCGGCCGTGGGATTGGGATCTGCCGTTCATGCTTGCGCACTTCGGGTGGCGCGCGTGTCTGGCGATTCTCATGGCGACGCTCGGATACTTCCTCGTCTTCAGGCGAGAGTTGAGCGCCCTGGCGAAACAACCCGCCGCACCGGATACGGAGGAGCCGGACGAGACGTCGTCGGAGGTACGTGGTCTGCTTCCAGTGCCGGCCTGGATTACGGTGACCCACGCGGGCTTCATGGTGTGGACCGTGCTGACGGCTCACTATCCGGCTCTGTTCATCGGCGGGTTTCTCATCTTCCTCGGCTTCGCCAAGGCCACCAGTGCATACCAGAGTCAGACCGAGCTCAGGACACCGCTCCTCGTCGGATTCTTTCTCGCCGGTCTGGTGATTCATGGGGGCCTTCAGGGCTGGTGGATCGCGCCAGTGCTCGCGAGACTTGCGGCGGCACCGCTCTTCCTGAGCGCCGCCGTCCTGACGGCGTTCAACGACAACGCACTCATCACGTATCTCGCGACGCTCGTGCCCGATCTCACCGACTCGCTCAAAATCGCGGTGGTGCAGGGTGCCGTTACCGGCGGCGGGCTCACAGTCATTGCGAATGCGCCGAACCCCGCGGGCCAGGCGCTCCTGGGGCGCTTCTTCGGAGGCGCGATCTCGCCCTTCGGCCTGCTGCTCGCCGCTTTGCCGGCGACCATCCTCGCCGCACTGTTCTTTCGACTTCTCTGAACGCGCACCCCGCAGGTGGGGCCTACATGCGGCGCACCGGTCCGGGATTTTAGCGGGCGCAACACCCTATCGTCCCCACTGACACAACTCCGTCGTCGTCCTACAGTCCCGCTCTCTCTTATACTCATACCCAGTCTCTGAATGCCAACAGCGCCCGCTCTCTATCGCGCTTTGGCCTCCAGATGGGTCCGGGCGTCCATGCCGTGGTTGGGCTGGGCGCTGGTCGTCTGGGTGGTCGTCTTCTGGCGTCTCGGTTTTCCCAGCTTCTGGGATCCGGGCGACGAGGCGCAGTATGCGCAGGCGAGCCGGGAAATGCTGGCCAACGGCAACTGGCTGGTGCCGACGTACAACGGTCGCCTCTTTCCTGATAAACCGCCGTTGTTCTACCTGCTGCAGATTCTGGCCTACTGCGCATTGGGCCCGACGGAGTTCGCCGCGCGCCTCGTGCCGGCCCTCTCGGCGGTCGGCCTCTTCGTTGGCGTGATCTGGTTCGAACGACGCCTCTTTGGTCCCCGGACCGGAACGCTCGGTGCGTTGATGCTTGCGGTCCTGCCCGCGACGTTCGCATTGTCGTCGTACGGCATCCTGGACATGACGTTCACGGCATTCGTGTTCACCGGCTTTGCGCTGCTGACTGTTGCCGCACTGCACGCCAGGCCACGCCTGCAGTACGGAGGATACGCGTGTGTGGCGCTGGCGATCCTCACCAAGGGGCCGCTCGGGCTCGTTCTCGTTGCATTGGGCATGGGCCTGGCACTTGTGGTCACGCCCGTGCTGCGAGCTCGCGTGTTCAGGCTGCGCTGGGTGCTGGGTCTCTCGATGATTGCAATCGTGACGCTGCCCTGGTTCATCTACATGTGGTGGCAGTTCGGTGACGCATTCGTCAACGGCTACGCGTTTCGCGAGAATGTCTGGCTCTATACCCGCGGTTTGTCCGCGACAGCACCGGCGGCGGGCGCCCCCCGGCTCTCGTATACGCGCGTACTGCTTGTCGGCCTGCTCCCGTGGACACCGGTGCTGATCGGCCGTCTCTGTGACCTCGCTCGCGGCCTTCGTCCATCCTCGGAGGAGCGCCTGCTGTGGGCCTGGGCAGGAGCAGTCACGCTGTTCTTTTCGTTCTCCCACTTCAAGCTCGATCACTACCTCTATCCCGTGGCCCCTGCGCTGTGCATGCTCGCCGCTCACGCGTGGCGAGATCTTCGGGCGGCTCCGCGACTGAGACCGCACCTGGGCACCGCCATCGGGGTCCTTCTCTCCGGGGTCACCGTGGCGGTGTCGGGCCTGGCACTTGTCCCACTCGTCCGGGACGTGCCGGTCTCCATGGCTCCCAGCATCGACCTCGTTCCGATCGTGCTGCTTGCTGCTGGCGGCTGGACGGTGGTTCGTCTCCTCCGCGCGCGGCTGCGTCCCCCGGCTCTGCCCCTGGGTGGCGTCGCGGCGTTACTCGTCACGTACTCAGTCGTGCTCGTCGCGGTGCTCCCTGAATTCGAGCGGGTGAAGCCCGTGAAGGATCTGGCACGCTGGGTGGCCACCTCCGTCCCAGCCGACGCCAGAGTGGGTGCCTATCGTATCGACCGCTGGAACACCAGCTGGCGCTTCTACGTGGACCGGTTCGTGGATGAGCTGGCCGGACCGGACGACTTCGACGGTTTCATGGACGACGACCAGAAGCTGTGCGTAATGATGCAACAGGACTTCGATGAGCTGGTCGCTGGGGGCAGACCCATCGAGATCGTGCAGGAACGCGCCGGTCTCAGGGTGACATCCGGTCACGCGCTCAAGCGCAACGGAGCGGCCAACCTCAAGACGTTTGTGGTTGTCGGAAGGAAATCGGCTCAGCCAGAACATCGCTGACGGGCACACCGTCGGTCAACGAACAACGGCCGCACGCCGGGAAGGCGTGCGGCCGTTCGTGAGTGCCCCTCTAACTCATCGTCGGTGAAAGGGCAGCTCGTAGGACGCGTAGACGAACAAGCCTGTGTCGGTTGCACCGTCGACGACGGTGGTCGGGATCGCCAGGCCCAGCACGACCTGTCGATCGGCGAGGTTCCATCCACGCCGGACGCCTGGTGACAACGTCACGATCCGCGCGCGGTTGGTTGCGCCGATGGCTCCAACCGACTCCTCCCACAGGATCGTCGTTTCGAGCATCAGGTTCAGCATCGGCCGCAGGCGGTAGATGGCGCTGGCTCCCAGGTGCGGTGACGTCAACGGCACCTTCTCATCGCGAGCCGCGGACCTGACACCAGGCTGCCACGTGAATCCGCCGTTCCCGTGCAAGTACCAATCGTTGAACTGCCGGCTCACCGGTAGATTGATCTGCAGGCCGGCCACCCCAGCGCCGAGCCCTTCCGCCGCGCTGCCCGTTGGCAAGATAAGGCTCGCTCGAGGCGAGAAGGCAGGTCGACCGCCCTCTTCCCTCAGCGCCTGGAAACGATAGTGAATCATGACATCGCCCAAGCCGCTGGAACCACCGCGCGATCCGGAAACAGGCAAGCTGTATGACAGTTGATGGCTCTGGCTGCCGAGTGGCCACTCCTGTGTAAATACGGCTTCCCATTCATGGCCAACTCGCATCATGCTGAAAATGTTTTGAAAGATTCCCGATTCCTGGTTGAAGGCCTCCTCGACGAGAAAGGAATTGTCGAGGATCTCAAAAGGGCGCGACGACGACGACGCTGGCGGACGGCCGCCGGCTGCGATGGTCTGCGCCGATGCGGACCCGCAGGCCAAGGCCACGCCCAGCAGCACCTTTGCAGTCTGCGACAGTACTCCCGCGGCGCGTGTTCGAGATGGTGACATTTTGGAATTGAAGGGTACACCAGCTGAGGGCTGCTGCTGTCCGGGGGGCGGTGGTTGGTTATGTCGGCTACCTCACCGCGACGTTCCAGACCTTGACCTTGCGCGAGGTGCCCGTGGCGCTCGTCACCTCGAGGCTGACCGTGTAGTCACGTCCAGCTCGATAGGCGTGACTGGGGTGCTGTTCGGTGCTCGTCGTGTTATCCCCGAAGTCCCACTTCCAAGCTGTAACCTGACCGATCGACTCGTCGCGAAACTGCACCAACCGGCGTGCCATGTCGGCGACGACGTACGACCACTGCGCTTGCAGGGTGGGCAGCAGCGAGGGCTCGATCGGCATGAGTCGGAAGCCGACGAGCTCGCTGGCGTTGCCGTACATCGTGTGCTTGTGTGAAAGATTCCAGAAACCGCTCTGCGGCCCGGTCTCCGCGTCGTAATCGATGACGCTCCACGAGAGGCCAATCAGTTTGTTCTCGGTCAGCAGTGATTCGACGGCGCGCTGGGGGCCGTCGCAGGGCGCGTAGTCGAACGGCGTGATCCAGAATTCGAGGGTCAGTTTGCCTCCCTCTCCTGCCTTGACGGCCGTGTCGTACGCGGCATTCGCGTACGGCAGATCCTTGATGTACTGCGCGCATCCCCAGGCCATGGTCCAATCCTTGTCGCCGGGCGGCGTGAAGATGTGGTAGTTCTGCGCGTGCACGCCGTGCGTCATCCAGTGGGCCGTCGCCTCGTCGATGCGCGGATCGCGCACCGCACGCGCCGCACCCACCATCTCGGGTGTCCACACTGCTGGATGATATGCATCGATCAGGGGACCTCCGGACATGTCGCCGTCGACCACGACCTCGAAGATGTCGTTGTGCAGGTCATTGGCTGATACGTTCCAGAAATTGTCCGTCGCCTCGTACAGGAAGTACAGGCGGTTCAAGCCTTTGACCCAGCCGACCTTCACCTTCACGTCCAGGTCCTTCAGGTCGTGGTTCATGCCGCGGCCGCGCAGCGTGTCCATCAACTGGTCCGTGCCAATCGCGTAACTGTCCGGGACCATCGACCAGTCCTGCGTCTTGCCGTCGACGCGCGGAATTTGCGCGGCTGGGAACTGAAAAATCTTGTACGTGACGTCGCGGCGGACCTGCGCTGACACTGGAGCGAGCAGCAGAGCCGCCAGCACACCGACAAGCACTGATTGCATGGTCATTCAGGGTCTCCTCGGCGTGAGCCGAAGCCTGTCACTCGGCACCGCTCGGCTATGCCTTCAGGAACGACTTCAGATACTTGTCGAGAATCTGCTTGATTTCGTTGGTAGTGGGGCCGTTGCGCGGGCCATTGCCACCTGGCGTACCACGTTTGGTTGTGCCCGGACGGAAAATGCCACGAGCGATCGGGATGCTCATGTCGCTCTGCGTCAACATGGAACTGGCGGCCTGAATGCGCCCGAACTGATCGAATGCCGCCTGGACCTTTCCGGCGTGAAACAGGTCATAGGAGGACGCGTAGAGGTCAGCAAGGCTGACGTAAGGGCAATGCCCCGCGAATCCGCGTTCCATTTCCGTGACCATCGTCGTGACGCCTTTTCCGGAAAAGCACTTGAGCTGATCGTCCGTGCGCTTTCTGATCTCCGCGACCCGCTCGAGTGGATTGCCCGCCTCGTCTTTGACGTAACGGAAGGAGGGAATCGTCTTGAACATCTCGACGAGCAAATCCACGCTGAAATCGCCGCCGGTCTGCGCGAACAACGGTAAGGACGTAGCCTGCCCAAGCTTCTGGTAGTAGCCGAGGATGTCGCCGGGCGCGGTCAGGCCGGGTGGTGGGATGCAGATTACGGCAGTCGCGCCAAACTTCTCGGCGTGCACCGCATACCGTTCAGTTTCCTTGAAATCGCCGGTGCGGCTTTGCACTCCGATGACGAGAGATGTCTTGCCGCCTCGCGCGGCTGAACAAAGCGCCTCGGCGCCCTGCAGCCGCTCCTGCTCGGACAGCGTCGTCCAGCCGCTCGCGATTTGCGGCCATGCCAGGCCGTGGACCCCGCCGCGCTGGCAGAACTGGAGCTGAGCGACCAGTCCGTCAAAGTCGACGACGTTGTCGGAGCGCACGGGCGTAAATGCAATGGGGAACACCCCGGCCAGGCGTTTCGTTGCCGCCTGCGCCATCGAGAGCCGCGGCATCGCCAACGCGGCCGCCGCCATTGAGAGCGTCCCGACGAAGTGACGACGGCTGTAACGAGCGGAATTGACCAATGCAACCTGCCCTTCTTTTTATTGGAAGAAAATCACACTGGCTCTCTGGTCGAGGGCTGCAGCATCAACACCCTGAACCGACTTGAGGTCAGCAAGGTCCTTGAACGGTTTCGCCGTCCGTCTCGCCGCGACGGCGCGGGCGATGTTCCCGGAAACACCGAGCACAATCTGGAGCTCATCGACGTCTGCCTTGTTGACGTCGATCGTGGACACCGTTCGGTGAAGATAGTCGGTCACGTCGTCAAACTGCTCATCGGTGCCTGTCGCGCCCAGGTTTACCATGGTCCGCACGGTACCGAGCCACGACTCATAACTCCTCGGGGCGTCTCGAACCAGATCCAGATCGTGGCAGGCGCCACAGACGGTCTGGAGCGAACGCTCCTGGGGCGTCATGTTGTGAGCCTGCGAACCGGCGTTGGCGTTTCCGACACCCCTGGCAACGACAGCCCCCCCGATTGCTATCAAGCAGACGACCGCACGATGAGCCATGCTCTCGAGGGTGATGCCCATGAGAGGTCACTTGGGAATCGCTGTGTCCGTCAGGGTGAGTGGCGCGCTGCCAGGCATTGGCGTCACATGGGGACCCACGCCAAGCTTCTCGGCGGTCACGTAGTCGCCAAACGCATTGGCAAACTGGTTC
Source organism: Vicinamibacterales bacterium (assembly GCA_039925145.1). Classification (GTDB taxonomy): domain Bacteria; phylum Acidobacteriota; class Vicinamibacteria; order Vicinamibacterales; family SCN-69-37; genus JBDSZL01. Next base: position 22,013 of record JBDSZL010000045.1, read on the forward strand.
GAGACACGCTGCGCGTGCCCGTTGATGAAGGTGATGTCGAGCATCTTTTCGCTGTACATCGGTCGTCCGTATTCGTCTTTCAAGGTGGCCAGCACCTTGTGCGTGGCGACCTCGATGACTTCGCCCGACGAAGCAAATGCGTATTTTCCATCCAGACCGAACATGATCCAATAGGGGCCTGCTGGTGCGTCGATGGTGTGGATTTCCTTTGGGTCCTCGGTGTTCGAGAAGACGTGGATCTTCTTGAAGATGCCGTCAGCAACCCACACCTCCTTTTCATCCGGCGTCAACGCAATGCCGTGACTCGGACAGGCGTGCGGAATACGCGGACGGGATGCCGAATTCCATATCGACTTCCAGTCGACGCTCGTCACCTCGACGGTTTTGATAACTTTTCCGCTCGCGACGTCTGCGATGACATACCCGAGGAGATTATTCGTGTTCGAGTAGATGGTGGTTGAGTCCTTGTTCAACACGAAGACACGAATATTATCTGGGAATGCAATGGTCTTGATGACCTGTCGCGTGAGCACGTCTGAAATGGTCATCACCTTGTTGTTGGGGGACATGAATGCAGTTTTTCCGTCCCCGCTCAAGTTCAAATTGTGGGAATTCCGGCTGGCCGGTGCGTCGAGTTTTCCGATCAGTGCACCCGTCTTGGCGTCCACCTCGTACCAATAGTTCTGCAGATCGCCCCCGACCACCACAATCGTTCCGTCCGGTGTGACCTGAGGCCGCTCACAGCATTTCCCGTCCAGCGTGACGGACCAGACCACCTTGTCGGTTCCCATGTCGATCGCTGCCAAACGCCCCCGTGCCGCGACGTACAGGTAGTTTGTGACGGGACTGGCGGCTACGCCCGACACCTGCTCAGGGCTCATGCTGGCAGCGTACTCCCACACGGGAATCCGTTTCACGAATCGGTAGTTGTCGTCCGCATCGAGTGCCACGACACCCACGCCATTCGCCCATCCCGGCAGTTCCAGCGTACCGGGGAGCGCGACATAAACCAGATGCCGGGCCCGCGGCCGGAAACTATCATTGGGGGCCGCATTGCCCTGCGCGTCGCCCGGTGCCGTCCAGGCGAGCGCGGTGCCCATGCTCAGAAACGCAGGGAGCCAGAAGGCCACCAGTGAGGATCTGGTTCTCAAACTCATGATGGCTGCGGATTGTATCAGGGACGGGACGTCAGAAGGCCGTCCCCGGGGATCACCTCCCCTATGGTATTGCTCACCGGTCTCCCGCATCCGGTCTGCGTCGACGACGCCATTCGGTCACGAGCGCTACCTCGCTGGGCCGGGGCCCAGCGACCCCCCGCGCGCCGATCTACGCTTTTTTTTGCCGCTGGCGCCCCGCTGCCAGTAGAGTGGAGGTTCAACAGTCGCGCCTCAGCAAGGACGCACACAGGAGATTCGATGCCAGCTCTCAACGGAACGGTCAAGCGCCTCGTCAGTGAAAAAGGTTTTGGGTTCATTTTGGCCGACGACGGTCACGAGTATTTCTTCCACCAGTCAGCCTGCAACGGTGTGCCTTTCGATGGGCTGCGTGAAGGACAGGCCGTGACATTCGAAAAGGGCGACGGACCCAAGGGCCCCCGAGGCGAGAACGTCCGAGCGGTCTAGACCAGCCGCCTACATTCCCACCTGAACGTTCTGGTGTTCAAGACGCAGTAGCAGAACGCAAAACGACAACCATCAGGGCAGACACCTCCGGACACGGGGTGTTTGTCCGGTGATCCGTTACCCACCGCCGGAGCGGATGAGCGCGACCATTGTTCCGCGATTGCGCAGAAACCGCTCCACGTCGCTCCCGGTCCGACCCGTCGTCCCTGCCCCGGCAAGAATCTCTCCGACCTGCTTGAGTCGTTGCAGCAGCGCCCGCTGGTTCCAGACTGGCTCGCGCCGCATCCGAGATGCCTCCGTTTGCACCCGTTGCAGGAGTCCCGGCGCCGCCACCAGTCTCTTCACGAGCATGGACATTGGCGGCTCCTGCGACGGCGACGGGTCGGCGCTCGGTCCACCAAACGCCTGATCGGCCCCGTACGGAATGAAAATGAATCGTCCATCCGATTCGCGCACGTACAGATAAGTGTTGTTGTTCCGGAACGTCAGGCCGTCCCAATGCCCCGTCGCCATTTCGGCGGCCACGTGCGTGATGAGACGGTCGATGTCGACCAGGGGTGCCAAGTCGGCCACGAACGTCTTGGGGCCCGTCGATCTGACCGCAGCCGCCAGGCGCAACAGATTGTTCCTGTTGCGACCGTTCCGTCCGTCGTTGCGCAGGCTGGGATAGCCCGGGTCGGTGACGAACTCGCGCTTGTTCTCGATTTCGTACAGATCGCCGTCGTTCTCGCCGAAGTTCCTCATGAGAAAGGCCCCGTCGACGGGCTCGCGCATCAGGTAGATCCCGTCGTCGATCCCGTTCAGGGTGACGCGTGCGTGAGCGGTCAGCGATGCCGCGAGGCCGGCTCGTCGAAAGACTTCGTAGGTCAGGTGCTCGTTCACCAGGCTGTAATCCTGCCGCTCGTTCTTCAGCACGATCTTGTCGAGGCCAAAGAGCGTCCGCGTGCTGACGAACTCGTCGAACTTGATACTGAGCGACGGCTTCTGTCCGATCGAGACGTACGGGAAGTACACGCCGCCAGCCTGCCGTATTCCGACGTCGTCGAGGGTCACCCCATCGAACACAAAACGGGCTCTCACACGCGTTTTCGTCCGCTTGACGATGCTCCTGGCGTCTGAGTCCGACATGGTGATGTCGATGCGGTGCAGGACGGACGTGTCGTAGACCTTGGCGGCGCTCGTGCGTGCGCGCGCCTGCTTCGCAGAGACTGGCGTGGCCGCAGAGGGAGCGGGTGTGCGGAGAGGAGGCGCCTGAGCGGGCGTACTGGGAAGCGCGAGGACCGGCGTCAGGGCGGCAACGAGCAGCACGCCGAGCATCGAGCGATGCGGGATCATGAGTTCGATGCGGTTACCAGGTGCGGTGTATCAAACAGGGCACGCGAAAGTATAAGGCCACGTGGCTCCGCTGCGACCGTGAGCCCACCCCTGGCCAGAGTTGTCGTTCGACGGCGCCTGGCTTAAGCTCCATGACGAGCAACCACAGGAGACGGATGCATATGAACAGGCTGGCGATCGCGGCGCTCACTCTCGCTCTGCTGCCCGGCGGCACCCGAGCTCAGGTCAACGCGGGCACACAGGCGCCCGAGGCGGCGCTGCCGTTCACGATGACCCAGGTGGCGACGTTCAACCTCCCGTGGCGCATCGCGTTCCTGCCCGACGGCCGGATGGTGGTCACCGAGAAGGTGGGCCCGGTCTGGCTGGTCACGCAGCAAGGCGAGAAGACACCCGTCTCCAACGTGCCGGCCGTCCTGTACGGCGGCCAGGGCGGGATGCTCGGGGTGTTCGTGTCGCCTCACTACGCGACCGACCACTCCGTGTATCTCACCTATTCAGAGCCTGGCGAGGGCGGATCGGGCCTGGCGCTCGCGCGGGCACGCCTGTCGATTGGGCAGGGGACCGCAAGTCTCGATGCGTTGGAAGTGCTGTGGCGGCAGATGCCCAAGGGGAACGGTGGACAGTTCGGTGCCCAGATCGCCTTCTCACCTGATGGCCAGTACTTGTTCCTGACCGTGGGCGACCGGCAGCGCATGACGCCGGCGCAGGATCCGGACCAGGCCCTTGGGAAGATCCTGCGGCTGACGCTCGACGCGAAACCGGCGCCGGGCAATCCGGCGGCGGGGAAGACCGGCGCGCCGACCGTGCCGTTGATTGCGCCGCCAGCAGACACGGAAGCCGCGAAAACGGCCGCCGTCGTGCGTACCTATACGTTCCCTGGTCCCAACCTGGCGCCGGCCGAAACGTGGACCACCGGGCATCGGACGCCCTACGGTCTCGCCTTTGCCCCGGACGGTCGCCTGTGGGAGGTGGAGCACGGACCCCGGGGCGGCGATGAGTTGAACTTGATCGAACCCGGCAAAAATTATGGTTGGCCGCTCGTTTCCTACGCGACCAACTACAACGGGGTCCCCATTCCAAGTCCGGACACACGGCCCGACCTGACCAAACCCGTGATCTATTGGACGCCCGTGATCGCACCCGGCAACATGGTCTTCTACAAAGGCGCGATGTTCCCACAGTGGCAAGGCTCGGCGTTGATCGGCGGCATGGCCAGCATGACGCTGACCCGCATCACGTTCGACGGGAAGGGCGGTGCCACCCCGGCGGAGCGCTGGGCGGTCAACCACCGCGTTCGTGACGTGGCGGTCGGTCCCGACGGCGCCCTGTGGATGCTCGAAAACACCAGCACCGGCGGGTTGTTTCGGGTCACTCCGAAGTAGCCCCAGGGTCTCTTTCAGGCGCCGGACGCCCCTCGGGAAATGGGTGCGCCCGTGTAATTTTGACCAGTCCTCAGGGCAAGACCTACTTGCGCCATGGGCGCACGTCCTGCTATAACTCCGGCTTCCATCAAACTGTTGGGGTAAGGCTTCCCTGAGAGGGTTACATGAAGTTCACGAAGAAAGTCCTCGGACTCGGCTGGATTCCCATAGTGCTCCTCGCTATGGTCCTGCCCGCGTCCGCGCAGACGTCAGCGACGATTACCGGCACAGTCAAAGACGGTCAGGGCGGCACGGTACCCGGTGCCACCGTCACACTGCTTAGCGAAAGACGCGGCACGAGTCAGAACACCATCACGGCACCCACTGGCGATTTCACTTTCTCGAACGTCGCTGGGGACACCTACACCGTCCGCGTCACCATGGACGGATTCAAGACATCCGAGCGGAAGGGCATCGCGGCCAGCCCAGGCGACCGCGTGGTCGTCGGCACGCTCACCATCGAAGTTGGCGCGTTGGCCGAAACGGTCACCGTCTCCGGGGAGGCGCCGATCATCCAGGCGCAGACCGGCGAGCGATCGTTCACGGTCACGACCGAATCGGTCGCGAATCTTCCCCTCTCGAACCGCAACTTTGGCGGCCTCGCGGCGCTGACGCCCGGCGTCATCGGCACGACACGCATCGGGGCCCCAGGCTCCACCACGAACTACCAAATCGACGGCGTTTCCACTATCGACACTGGCGCTGGCGGGCAGGCCCTGGCGCTCAACGTCGACGCCATCGCCGAAGTGAAAGTCGTCTCGTCGGGCTATCAGGCCGAGTACGGCCGGTCCATCGGGCTGCAGGTCACGGGCGTCACCAAGAGCGGCACGAACCGGTACCGCGGCTCCGTCTATGACATCCGGCGCGATTCGCGCTGGGACTCGTACAGCTGGGCTCAGAAACTCAACGGCGACCCGAAGACCTTCCGGAGAGATCAGGACTGGGGCTATACGATTGGCGGACCGATCGGCAAGCCAGGTGGACAGAACACCCTCTTCTTCTTCTATGGCCATGAGTATCGCCCGCGGACGAGCGGGGGCGGCACCAATCGGTTCCGCGTGCCGACGCTGGCCGAGCGCAGCGGCGACTTCTCGAGCAGCAAGGACAACAACGGCAACCAGGTCTTCATCAAGGATCCGCTCATCAGCGGTACCTGCTCGGCCGCCAATACCACCTCGTGCTTTAAAGACAACGGTGTGGTCAACAAGATTCCGCAGAATCGTCTGTACCCGATCGGCATCAACCTGCTGAAGCTCTGGCCCGAACCGAACGAGACAGGACAGTTGAGCACCAACTTCGTGAGCGTCACGCCGCGCGACCATCGGCTCACGCAACAACCGACGGTGCGTGTCGACTGGCAGCCATCAGGGAGGATCCGGCTGAGCGGCAAGTACGCGGGGCAGCTGGCGACCAACCGGCCAACGAACGGCTCCATTCCCGGCTTCAACGACTCCGTCAATCCGCATCCCACGACGGCCATCTACTCGGGCACGCTGGCCTACACTCTCAACCCGACCACATTCTTCGAGGGCACGTACGGGTGGTACCAGGCCTACGAGCAGGGAAGTGTGACGTCCACCGCTGCGGCCAATCGCTGCAACGCGGGCAGCGGCCTGTGCAACTTCCCGTTGCCGTATCAGCCAAACGGCGAGGGCCTTCCCGTGCCGGTTGGCAGCTTTCAGGAAAAAATCCTGAAAGACGCCAAGATCCCCTACTACGTCGATGGCAAGGTCTATTTGCTGCCGAGCTTCAGCTGGGGCGGCAAAATCAGCAACGCTCCACCCAACCTCCTGTACAACACGGGCGGATTCCTCGACTTGGTGCGGACCAACAACGTCGCGTTGAGCCTGACGCGCGTGATGGGCCGTCACTCGCTCAAGGTCGGCTACCAGCTCGACCACAGCTTGAAGCTGCAGGAGCAACTCAACAATCCGAAGCCCTTCCAGGGCACGCTGAACTTTGGCGACGGCGGAAACAACCCGCTCGATACCCAGTTCGGTTTCTCGAACGCCGCAGTCGGCGTGTTCCAGTCGTACTCGCAGGTCGACAGGCTCCTCGAAGGCAACTTCATCTATAACAGCCACGAGTGGTACATCCAGGACAACTGGAAGACGACGAACAAACTGACGCTCGACTACGGCCTGCGCATCACGCACCAGGGCGAGAACTACGACACGAAGCTGCAGACGGCGAACTTCTTCCCCGACAAGTGGAGCCCCAGCGCCGCACCGCTGCTCTACAAGCCCGGCTGCGCCGTGGCGCTCACGCCTACCGGATGCCCGACCGCGAGCCGCGTGGCCGTGCATCCGACGACAGGCGCCTCGCTGGGCGCGAATACGGCCGTGGCCATCGGCGCGATTGTGCCCAACAGCGGCAACAAGCTCAACGGCATCATCGCCGCCGGCGATGGCATCGCGAAGGAGAACTACAAGTGGCCCGATATCGGCTTCGCGCCACGATTTGGCGCAGCCTATGACCTCACCGGCCAGCAGCGCTATGTGGTGCGCGGCAGTGTTGGCGTCTTCTTCGATCGCCTGAACGGCAACACGGTCTACAACCAGGTCGGCAACCCGCCGTCCGCCAACTCGACCCAGCTCCGCAATGGCCAGCTCCAGACTATCGGACAGAGCGGGCTCGTGTTGCAGACGCCGTCGACGATGACGGTCTTCTACTACGACTCCAAGCTGCCGACCTCGTACCAGTGGAACGTCGGGATGCAAATGGCGCTGCCATTTACCTCGTCTCTCGACATCTCGTATGTCGGCAGCCACTCGAGCCACATCCTTGGCAGCAACCCCGATCTGAACGCGCCCGATATCGGGGTGGCCTACCTGCAGCAGAACCAGGATCCGACACTGGCCGTCAGTGCGAACCCCGGGGCCACCGCGTTTACGACCGACCTGTTACGGCCCTACCGTGGACTGGCGAACATCAATACGACGTGGGGCAAGAACTGGAATGGCTACGACTCGATCCAGATGAGCTTCAACCGCCGGTTCCGCAACGGTGTCCAGGGCACCCTGAACTACACGTACTCGATCCGGACCATCGGCAACACGAACGCGCAGCTCCGCCTTCAGCACAATCCGGACGGAACCTACCAGGTCCGGGACGACCAGAAGGAGTACGAGAAAAAGCTGCGGGACCAAGGCAACCGCCCCCACGTCATTCGCGGAAATTTCGTGTGGGATCTGCCGGATCTCAAGAGTGACAAGGCGCTGCTCAGGGCAGTCGGGTGGGTGGCCAACGACTGGCAGCTATCCGGTGTCTTGACGGCCACCTCCGGCAGCACCTACGACGCGAGCTTCTCCTACCAGGGCCTCGGCAACGTGAACCTGACGGGATCGCCGAGTTACGCGGCACGCATCCGGGTCGTCGGAGATCCGGGCGGTGGCTGTTCCGGCAACCAGTACCAGCAATTCAACACAGCAGCCTTCGCGGGACCGAACTTCGGCAGCGACGGCCTCGAATCGGGGTCGGGCCTGATGCGCGGTTGTTTCGAGCACACGACGGACCTTGCCATTGCGCGCAACATCCGGTTCTGGGGTTCCAAGGAAGCACAGATCCGGGTTGAGCTGTTCAACGCCTTCAACGAGGTCGTCATCAACGGTCGAAATACGTCGTTGACCTTGAACAGCCCCACGAATCCGACGCCCCTCTCCGGATCTTCGCAGTACAACGCGGACGGCACGCTCAACCAGGCGCGCCTGACGCCACGTAACGCGGGCTTTGGCGCGGCGACCGGCTCACAGGGGCCGCGCACGGCTCAGGTGCAGCTGCGATTCAACTTCTAAGCTGATTCGTTCGCTCTACACACACGGCCGCATGCCCTTCACGGGGTGTGCGGCCGTTTTCCTTTGTACCGGAAGCCTAGGTCGCGAGGATCGCTGGTAGGGGCCGAGGGGGGGCGGTCGATCGACGGACGGCGCTGTGGCGTCTGGGGGGATCAAGGGTGTCTCTTGCCGGGCGCGACAGCCGGGCGCTCCCCTCGAACTGGCTCGCCGTCTCCACCGGCCACGAGATCAGGTAAACTAGAAGCTGCCTCGTGTCGTCTGTAGGGGTCAGAGAGTTCATGTCCAAGTCTTTGTTCGGGCTTACGATTTCGCTGGCTGCCGCCCTGGGTACGAGTCTGCTTTTGGCCGCCCAGCAGCCCGCCATTGTCGCGCCGCCGGCGCCGATTAAGCCCGCCGGTGTGGCCAACCCGGTGGCGGGCAACGCCGCGGCCGTCGAGGCCGGCGCCCGCATGTTCAACGCGACCTGCTCGGAGTGCCACGGCAACAACGGCGTCGGAGATGACCGTGGACCGGCGCTGACGAGCGGCGGCTTCATGCACGGCGGCGACGATGCGGAAGTGTTCCATACGATTCGGACGGGCGTCGAAGGCACCGAGATGGAGGCGCATCCGGAGTTCGACGACCAGCAGACCTGGCAGCTCGTGGCCTATGTCAAGAGTCTGTCCGGCGGGTCGAGGGATCGGACGTTCACGGAACGCTACTGCGTGGGCTGTCACAACGATCGAGCCAAGACCGGCGGCCTGTCGCTTCAGGGGCTCGCGCTCACAGATATTCCGGCACACGGTCCGGTCTGGGAGAAAGTGCTCGGCAAGGTTCGGTCCGGCGACATGCCGCCTGTCACGGCGCACGTGCGCCCTGCCCCTCAGGCCGCGTCGCAGTTTGCCTCGTATGTAGAAACCACGCTCGATCGCGAGGCGGCAGTTCATCCGAATCCTGGCGTCTCTCCCGCGCACCGGCTCAATCGCGCCGAATACAGCAATGCCATTCGCGACCTGCTCGCCGTCGACGTGAAGCCGGGCGAATGGCTGCCCGTCGACGACTCGGGCTATGGATTCGACAACATCGCCGCGGTCCTCTCGACGTCGCCGGCTCTGCTCGAGCGGTACATGTCGGCCGCGCGCCGCATCAGCCGGCTGGCTGTTGGAGACTTGACGCTGAAATCTGCCGAAGATACTTACGACGCCAGGTTCGATCGAGGGCAGCCTCGCAACGAACAACTGAGCGACCAGCTGCCGTTTGGTTCGCGCGGCGGCATGGCAATCGAGCATTACTTTCCGGTCGATGCCGAGTACACGTTTGTTCTTCGTTTCAACACGGACCCGCACACGGGTGCAGACCCGTATTCAGTGAAGAAGTTCGTGTCTGCGGGGTTGCACGTGGTCGGAGCAACGTCCCCGCGCGAGAATCTGAAACCGGAAGTCGAAGGCGGCGGCGGACGGCGAGGCGGTGGCGCAGGCGGTGCGCCTGGTCGTGGTGGCCGTGGCGCTGCCGCCGGGGTTCCGGTCGATCTCCTGCTCGATGGCATGAGATTGGAGCGGTTCGAATTACTTCCCGAGGACGAAGCGGGCGGCGGGGGTGCGGCGGCGCGGCGGATTATCATCCGTGGCCCCTTCAACATCACGGATCGTGGCAATACGCCGAGCCGCACCAAGATCTTCACCTGCCGTCCGGCAGCCGCGAGTGGCGAAGCCGCGTGTGCACAGCGGATTCTGACGAACCTCGCGCACAAAGCGTTTCGCCGGCCGGTGACCCCTGCGGATATCGATCCACTGCTGGCCTTCTACAAGACTGGTCGCGCCGCTGGTGATTTCGACGCCGGCATCGAGACGGCGCTGCGGGCGCTTCTGGTCTCGCCGGAGTTCCTGTTCCGAGTTGAGCGCGCGCCGGCGAACGCCAAGCCGGGACAGGTGGTGCGTGTCAGCGACCTCGACCTGGCCTCGCGCTTGTCGTTCTTCATGTGGAGCAGCATCCCCGACGAGGAGCTGCTCGGCCTGGCAGAGCGAGGGCAGCTCAAACAACCCGCCATTCTCGATCGCCAAATCGAGCGGATGCTGGCCGACCCGCGATCGCGCGCACTGGTGGAGAATTTCGCGGGCCAGTGGCTGCAGATCCGAAGCGTCGATCAGGTGCGTCCCGACGCCGGCATCTTCCCGTTCGACGAACCGTTGAGGCGGGCGTTGATGGAAGAGACGACGCTGCTCGTCGAGAGTATCGTGCGTGAGAATCGCAGCCTGCTCGACCTGCTCGACGCCGATTACACGTTCCTCAATCAGCGCCTGGCCGAGCACTACGGGGTGCCGAAGGTGTACGGGTCACAGTTTCGGCGCGTCCCGGTCACCGATCCCAATCGACGTGGGCTGCTCGGTCAAGGCAGCATCCTCACGGTGACCTCCTATCCGAATCGGACATCCGTCGTCCAACGCGGCAAGTGGGTGCTCGAGAATCTGCTGGGCACGCCGCCCCCCCCGCCACCGCCCAATGTGCCAGACCTGAAGGCGGCGCCGCATGGCAAGATCCTCTCGATGCGAGAGCAGATGCAGGCACATCGCGCCAACCCGGTGTGCTCGTCGTGCCACAGCCGGATGGACCCACTGGGGTTCGCGCTCGAAAATTACGACGGTGTCGGCCGCTGGCGAGAAGCCGACGCGGGCGGCAAGATCGACGCGAGTGGCAAGTTGCCGGACGGCACCGAGTTCACGGGTCCCGCCGGTCTGCGGCAGTTGCTGCTGACCAAGTACAAGGAAGACTTCGTTCGCACCGCGACCGAGAAGCTCCTGACGTACGGGCTCGGCCGCGGCCTCGAGTTCTACGACTATCCGACGGTTCGCGGGATCGCCCGCGAGGCGTCGAAAGACAACTACCGTATATCCTCACTCATTGCCGGTGTCGTACACAGCACGCCTTTTCAGATGCGGAAGGTCTCGGAGCCATGAACATTCTTCACAAGCCGCTGCCACGTCGGACGTTCCTTCGCGGATTAGGTGCAACTGTCGCGCTGCCATTGCTCGACTCCATGTTGCCGGCGTTCTCGACCGTCGCGCATGGCGCGGCGGCACGGCCGGTCCGCTTGGGCTACCTGTACAAGCCGAATGGGATGATTGGCGCTTCGCTGAAGAGTCCGCGTCCCTACCTGTGGACGCCGAAGACGCCCGGCGCTGGCTTTGAGTTCAGTCCCGCCATGAAGCCGCTCGAGCCATTCCGCGATCACATCAACGCGTTCAGCGGACTGGCGCAGAACCAGGGCTGGGCGCTGGGCGACGGTGGCGGAGACCACGCCCGGGCCACGGCCACGTATCTCACCGGCGTTCATCCGTATAAGACCGGTGGCGCGGACTTCAAGCTCGGCATTTCCGCCGACCAGCTCGCGGCGAAAGAACTCGGCAAGTTCACGCAGTTGTCGTCGCTCGAGCTCGGCCTCGAGTCGCAGCCGCTGGCTGGCACGTGCGACTCCGGCTACACCTGCGCGTACATGTCGATGTCCTGGCGTTCGGCCAACCAGCCGGCGCCCGCCGAGATCAACCCGCGTGCGGCGTTCGAGCGGCTGTTTGGCGACAGCGAAAGCACCGATCCCGCGGTGCGGAAGGCGCGGCTCGCCAACGACAAGAGCGTGCTCGACTACGTCACCGGGTCGCTTTCGCGGCTGGAGGGACGTCTCGGCACGAGCGACAAGCGCAAGCTGGACGAGTATCTCGATTCCGTGCGCGACATCGAGCGCCGGATCCAGCTCGCCGAGGCGCAGAGCACGTCGGTGGAACTGCCGGTCATGGACAAGCCAGCGGCCGTGCCCCACGACTACGCCGATTACTCCAAGCTGATGATGGACCTCATGGTGGTCGCGTGGCAGTCGGACATGACGCGCGTCGCCTCGTTCATGTTTGGGCGCGACGGCAGCAACCGGCCGTTCCCGGAGATCGGTATTCCAGACGGTCACCACTCCATCTCGCACCACCAAAGTGATCCCGAGAAAGTCGACAAGCTCGTCAAGATCGACCAGCTGCAGGTGCAGATGTTCGCCTATCTGCTGGAGAAGATGAAGGCGACGCCAGATGGGGACGGCACGCTCCTCGACCACTCCCTGGTGCTCTTCGGCAGCAGCCTCAGCGAGTCCAATATCCACTCGCACGACGACCTGCCGATTGTGCTCGCGGGCAACGGCGACGGACGCGTCAAGGGCAACCGCCACCTCGTGTACCCCTCGTCGACGCCGCTCAACAACCTCCTGCTGAACATGCTCGATGTGGCGAGTGTCCCTGGTGTGCAGGGCTTCGGCGACAGCACGGGGCGTTTGACCGGCATCTAACGAGCGTACCGGGCGCCAGAGGTCAACAGGCTGCGGGGCGTGGGAGAGCACAGCATGCGAAGACAACGAAGGTACGCATTCCTGGGGATCTGCGTGGGCTTGGGGTTGGCCGTGATGGCCTCCCTCCGGGCAGACGGGTCTGATTTGCGCGTCCTCGAGTCGGTCCGGCGGCGCGACCAGAAGGCGTTGGACGTCTTGCTGCGCGCCAAGGCAGACGTCAACGCCGCCGAAGCGGACGGAGCGACCGCGCTGTCATGGGCTGTTCATCTCGGCCAGCGAGCCATGGCCGATGCGCTGCTCCGCGCGGGTGCCAAAGTCAACGTGGCCGATTCGTATGGCGAGACGCCGTTGACCCTCGCGTGCGCGAACGGTGACGGGGCGCTCATCGAGCGCCTGCTCGCCGCCGACGCCAAACCCGACATCGCCCGATGGAACGGCGAGACGGCGCTGATGCTGGCGGCCGGCGCCGGCAGTCTGGACGGCGTCAACGCGCTGCTCCGTCATGGCGTGGACGCCAATGGTGCAGAACCACGCCAGCATCAGACGGCATTGATGTGGGCGGCCGCCGAGGGCCACAGCGACGTGATCGGCGGCCTCGTGAAAGCCGGCGCCAAGGTTGATGCCCTCTCCAGCGGGGGATTTACGGCTCTGCTTTTTGCGGTCGTCAAAGGTGACGCTCCCTCAATCAAGGTCCTTTTGGGCGCGGGCGCCGATCCCAATTACACGCTCCCGACCGGTAACACTCCGTTGATGGTCGCCGTGTCGCATCAGAACACGGCGGCCGCACTCGCCCTGCTCGAAGGGGGCGCAAATGCTACCGTCCGCGATGGACGCACGGGCAATACGCCGCTCCACATCGCAGCGCAAGTCGGCGACGTCACGGTTATGAAGGCGCTGCTCGAGCGAAAAGCTGATCCGAACGCGCGGACGTCCCGAACGGTTGCGGCTCCGGGTCGCGGAGGTGGCGGTGGATTTCGGGGCGGTGCGTCGGGCGAGCAGACACCGTTGATGATGGCAGCCGCCGGCGACCGCGCGGACGCCATGCGCGTGCTGGTCGCCGCCGGCGCCGATCCGTCCCTGCGTACCCAGGACGGCAAGAATCTGCTGATGGTCGCGGCAGGCGGTGCCAAGATCGACACCGTCAAATACGCCTACGAGCTCGATCCGCATGTCGACGTGGTCGCTGACGGCAAGTCGACGATCATGCACGCCGCCGTCGGACTCGGCGGCAATCGAAGCCAGCCGGAGGTATGCGAGATCGTGCAGTTTCTCGCCGATCATGGCGCCGCCCTGGACGAGCTCGACGCCGGCGGCCGAACGCCGATTGTGCGCGCCGATGTCATCCCGGTCGATCAGGCCATCAACCTGATCACCAAGCTGCTCGCAGACCGCGGTCTGAAGCCGAAGGTTCCTGGCAAGCACTGATCGGCCGGCCTCGCTGCGCGTGTGGGACTGCTCGGACCTGTGCCCAATACTCCCTTCGCGCACCGCGTGGTTTGTCTCACGCTTGTCGTCGTCCTCCTGAGGCTGGCAGCACCGGCTGCATCGCTTCAGCAACGCCAATACCTCTACGTGGCCGTGCCGGGCGTGGACAGCGACTCCTCGCCCACGAGCGCAGGGACGCCGACCTCGCCAGAGCCCGAGTCCGCGGGCGTCAGCCTTCTCGTCTTCGACATCGCCCAAGGACATAAGTTCGTCAGACGGATGCCCCTCTGGCCCCGTGCCCAGGAACCAGAGCGCGTTCGCGGTCTGACGGTGGCGTCCGCACCCGGAGGGACCGCTGGGTCACCCACCCCTGGCGCCTCCCGTCTCTACATGAGCACGACACGGCGGCTCGCTGCGATCGATCCGATGGATGGACGCGTCATCTGGGAGCACGAGTACGAAGGCCATTGCTGCGAACGGCCGGCCGTCTCACCAGACGGGCGTTCGATCTACGCGCCCGCATTGGGCAGTCCGGTTTGGTACGTCATCGATGCCGCAACGGGCACGGTGACGACCACCATTCCCGTTGTCGGCTGGCCCCGCAGCACAGCCTACGCGCGGGACGGCCGCCACGTGTATCTCGCGGCCTGGGAGTCGCGGTCGCTCTCCGTCGTCGACGCCGCATCGAAGGCGATTACGGCGGAAGCAGGGCCCTTTACGGGTTTCATGTGTCCATTCACGATCAATCGCAAGGCGTCGATGGCTTTTGCGAATGTGGATGGGCTTGTCGGCTTCGAAGTTGTCGACCTGCTCACTGGCCTTCTGCTCGATCGCGTGCAGATTGATGATTACCAACCAGACGAGCTTCAGCAGTTCGAGTGTCCCAGTCATGGCATCGCGTTCACCCCGGATGAGAAAGAGCTCTGGGTTGCGGATGGCGTCGGCAACCGGCTGCGCGTCTTCGATTCCGTCCCGTACCCGCCGGTGGAGAAAGTCTCGATCCAGCTCGCGCGGCAGCCGCGGTGGATCACCATGGGCGCTGACGGCCGGTATGCGTACGCGTCGACGGGTGAAGTCGTGGACGTCTCCCAGAAGCGGATCGTCGGGGTGCTGAAGGACGATGGGGGACGTTTGGTGGAGAGCGAGCGCATGGCAGAGATCGCCACCGTCCTGCCAGCCGCTGGTGGAGCACCTCAGCGATGAAGCTGCTGCCGCTCTTTCCGCTGCCGAACGTCGTGCTGTTCCCGGGCGTGATTCTGCCGCTGCACATCTTCGAGCCGCGCTACCGCGCGATGGTGGCCGACGCGCTCGACGACGATCGCCGAATTGGCATGGTGCTGTTGCGGCCAGGGTGGGAAGGGGCGTACGAAGAGCGGCCCCCTGTCTACCCGGTAGGTTGCAGCGGCGTGATTGCCCACTCGATGCCACTCGAGGATGGTCGCTACTACATCGTGCTGCAGGGTCTCGAGCGGATCAGGATTCTGGAAGAGGACCACGCGCGGGCGTATCGTCGCGCGATCGTGGAGCCCGTACCTGATCCTGCGGTCACCGGCGTTGATCGTCAGGCACTAGGCGGTCTGCGGGACCGGCTCGAGGCCATCCTGCGCGAGTCTGGCAGCACGCTCTCGACCGCCTCCGATGCACGGCACACGCTGCCGCCCTCGATGCCCGACGAGGAACTCGTGCACACGCTCTCTTTCGGCCTCGATCTCGAGCCCCTCGAAAAGCAGGCACTGCTAGAACGCGAGAGCCTCTGTCGGCGTGCCGCGTCCCTCGTCGAGCTGCTGGAGATGAAGCGGCTGGGCGCGTCCATGCCCTTTGGATCCGGACGACTACACTGACGGCGGGGAGTGCACAGGGCGAATGGTGGAGGCGACGTGTCGCTGGTTGATCAGTTGTTGAGCCGCCGCGAATTGATTGGCGCACTCGCGTCGGCATCCGTGATGCCAATGGTGTGCGGCTGCATGCGCGAGCACGGGACGCCGCCGCCAGCCGCGGGCGACGCCGAGGCGCTCGCTCTGCTCGATGACTGTGCCGGCACCCTCCTTCGCCTCTTCCCCGAGAGTGCCACGTCGCTCGGCATCGACACGGGCACGCGCGCGGTGCTGCGATCGCAGCTCTCGGACCGATCGGCCGACGGCCAGTCGCGCGTCGCCGCGCAGGTGCGCGCAGACCTGGCGCGGATTCAAGCGCTCCGCACCACCGGCCTCTCGCACCAGACGCGCACCAGCGTGGAGGTGGTTCGCAGTGCCTACGTGACCGCGCTCGAAGGCCTCGCGCTGCCATACGGCGACATCACGGTGGGCGGATGGCGGAACACGCCGTACGTCGTCATTCAGAACGTGGGCGCCTATCTCGACGTGCCGCGTTTTCTCGATAGCGATCACCGGATCGAGACTGCGGCAGACGCCGAGGCCTACCTGGAGAGAATGCAGTCGTACGCCAGGCAGCTCGACGGCGAGCTCGGGCGTCTGCAGGCGGCCCGCGGGGCAGGGCTTGTGCCGCCGACGTTCCTGATCGACAAGGCCCTCGGGCAACTGCGTGCGTCGGCGAAGAGTGCGCGCGACGGTGGATCCCTGGTCGATTCGCTCGGTCGGCGCGCGGCGCACATCGGAGGGACGTGGCGCGTGCGCGCGCAAAGGATTGCGACAGAGGAGATTGCTCCTGCGCTCGATCGGCAGGTGCGCGAACTCGACGCGCACCGCCTCGTCGCGACCGGTGAGGCCGGGATGTGGGCGCGGCCGCGCGGCGACGAGTTCTACCAATGGGCGCTGAAGGCGTCGACCACCACGAACATGTCGCCCGACGAGGTTCACGAGAGCGGGCGACGCGAGCTGCAACGGCTCGGCGCACAGATGGACCTCATCCTGAAGAGCATTGGCTACTCGCAGGGCACGGTTGGCGAGCGGATGAAAGCCCTGGCGACCGATCGCCGTTACAGGTTCTCCGAAGGGGATGGAGGGCGCTCCGAGATCCTCGCGTTCATCAATGGTCGCCTGGACTGGATCCGCGCTCAGATGCCGCGCGCCTTTCACACGGTGGTCCACCCGAACATGGAGGTGAAGCGGCTACCCCCAGAAGAAGAGCCCGGGGCGCCCGCGGCGTATGGCGGCGCCGGATCGATCGACGGCACGATTCCAGGAAGGTTCTGGATCAACCTGAGAACGACGGACCTCCACAGCAGGTACAGTCTCGCCGACCTGACATTTCACGAATCGATCCCCGGGCACATCTGGCAGGGCGAGTACACGCACGGCATGCCGCTGATTCGCCAGTTGCTCGCCTTCAATGCCTATTCGGAAGGCTGGGGACTCTACGCCGAGCAGCTTGCCGACGAGCTCGGCGCCTACGACGACGACCATGTGGGCCGACTGGGGTACTTGCAATCCATTGCGTTTCGCGCCTGCCGCCTCGTCGTCGACACCGGTCTTCACGCCAAGCGCTGGACACGCGAAGAGGCTGTGCGCTTTTTCGTGGATGTGAACGGATCGAACCCCGAGGAAGTCGCGAGCGAGGTCGATCGCTACTGCGCCTGGCCAGGACAGGCGTGCGGATACAAGGTCGGCCACACCGAAATCAATCGCCAACGGGAGCACGCGAGGACGGCGCTTGGGCTGAAATTCGACCTGCAGGCGTTCAACGATACAGTCGTCCTAGGCGGCAACGTTCCGCTCGATGTGCTTGGCAGGAATGTCGATGAACATATCCGCGTGCTGAAGGGCGAGGCGCGCGTGAGGTCCACGGTTCTGCACCTTCCCATGGAGGACTTGTGAAAACGCGGTTTGCCACGATGGATTCGGGTCTGCTCGTGTTGCGGCTGGGCTATGCCGCGTGCCTCATCGGGTTTCACGGCTGGACGCGTTTCTTTCGGGCGCTCGACCTGGTTGTGCACGGCACGCCGTGGCCCTTTGTGAACCTTGTGGCGAGGTTGGGCTTTCCCTACCCGGCGACGTTTGCCGTGCTCTCCGCCCTGGCCGAATCGGTGGCCGCGCTGATGGTCGCAGCTGGTTTCTACACGCGCGTTGCGGCGGCGGTCATCGCGTTCAATATGGGCGTCGCCTTTTACAACGAAGCGACGCAGTGGTCCACGGGGGGAACGCCTGAGCTGCCTGCCCTCTACCTGATCGTGGCCGTGGCGATCGCGATTCTCGGAGCAGGAGCATTCGCAATCGATGGCCGCCGGAGCCTTCAGGGGCGCGCCCCAGCGCTCCGTCAATAACCAGTGGCCGTACAACCCTGAGATCCCGGGAGGCGCGTGGGAGTTCCATCGCTCGCTGATTCCTAACAGTCCGGCAAAGCCCCTCCGGATCTGGATGCAGGTGAGCGACCGCGACAACCTGTCCATCAGTTCACCTTCAGCCGCAACGCCGGACACTGCGACCGGGCGGTCCGGCTGCAGACTCTGCCGCAGGCGCTCGAGTGGGTGTGGCAGGGCCACCGTGTCGACGCCAGGCTGACCCGCTGACGACAAAAAAGCCGGGGCCGCCCGATGGGCAACCCCGGCTTCATATCGTGCAAAGCGCGAGAATCCCGGTGATGTCTCAGTAGCCCTTCGTGGTCACCCAGAAG